>CANOWW010000004.1 GCA_947571115.1 uncultured Clostridium sp. | reverse complement strand
AGCAACTGGCTGTTAACCAGTGGGTCGTAAGTTCGAGTCTTACACGAGGAGCCATAAATTGGGGGTTTTGAACAGTTGTGAAAGGTATCTGGACAACCGTGAAAGCCCTATATTTTGCCATTTTTCAAGGGTTCTAAGAAAATAGGTACCTTTCAGCATACTTTTACGATTGTTCAAATATGTTTCGCACGACCATACAACGGTGTGCACATATAGCAAAACCAAGGAACAGATTATCTTGTTTTTTAGGATGATATGCCTTTATTTGTATAGAAACAGACTTATTTAAAAATAGTCTGTTTTTTTCAATATTTTTTTATTTTTGGTTGTGCTTCTAAAATATATCTGATATAATACAAAAAGAGGTAAAAAATGGATATAAAATATGAGGGATTAGAAAAAGAGTTAAACTCAAGTGATTTAAAACCGTTATATTTGTTGTATGGAGAAGAAACTTATTTAATTGATTTGGTCTTAAAAAAAATCAAAAAGAAATTTGGTGAGCTTGTGCAAGGAATAAATTTTGTTATGATAGACGAAAATAACTCTAATGAGCTTATTGCTAACATGGAAGTTCCAGCATTTGGCTATGATAAAAAATTGATCATTATAAAAAATTCTGGTTTATTCAAGAAAGATGGACGCAAGAAAGAGCCCACGCATCTTCAAAAGATAGTAAGTGAATATATAGTAGAAAATTTGCCCAGTATGCAAGAAACACTTGTTGTGGTTTTTGTAGAAAACACGGTTGATAAAAATATCGTTTATGATGTGATTTGCAAACAGGGAATTGTCTGTGAAATCGCAGAATTGAAAGTTCCACAGTTGGTGGCAAAATTGAAGCAAGTTTGTGAGTTATATCAAGTCAAAGTAGAAAATTATGTTTTGCAGTATTTAGTTGAAATTTGTGGAACCAATTTGCAAATTTTGATGAATGAAATTAGGAAATTGATTGAATATGCAGGCGAAGGGGGACACATCACGCAAGATAGCGTGGACAGTTTGGCAATCAAGCAAATGGAAAGTGTCATTTTTGAGTTGACCGATAATTTAGGCAATAAAAAAATTGACAAAGCCATGGAAGTTTTGGAAAATTTGATTTATCAAAAAGAGCCACTTCAAAAAATTTTGATTACACTTTATAACCACTTTAAAAGATTGTTTTTATGTAGCATTGCGTTAAGGCTAAATAAAGATATCACAAAAGTGCTGAATTTAAAACCAAATCAGACTTTTTTGGTAAGCAAATATAAAAAACAAGTTTCTTATTTTAAGCAGGAGGATTTAAGAAGAATTTTAAAAGAATTTGTGGAAATGGACTATAAATCTAAAAATGGTTTGGTGGATTTGGATGTGGCGTTAAAAAGCGTTTTGTGCACCTATTGCTCATAAAATTTAGGTTACAAAGGAGAGAAAAATGGAAGATAAAAAGAAAATAATGATAGTAGCAGTTGCCATTGTGATTATGTTGATTTTAATAGGGACAATTGTTAGAAGTGCATTACAGGTAAAGAATGAGCCTGATGATTTTGAAATCATCGAAGAAACTGACCGTGATACATTGGTTGGCAAGCAACCTGAAAAAGTGACAGGTTATCATTTGGTAACCTATGCGCAAGATGCCAACGAGCATAGTTTTATCCAAAATTTAGAAGTGGAAGCGGCAAGCGAAGGACCTGTGAAATTTGTCATTGGCGCTGTGAATGAAAATTCTAGGATAGAAGAAAGAATGACATTTGAGCTAGATTGCAAGCAAGGAAAAAATACGTTCGATTTGCTAAATGCGAGATATATGCTGAAAAAAGGCGAATATTTATGGATGGATATTAATGGGCAAGATACACTTTTTAAAGAACAAGGCTCCTCTGCGAAATCGCTTGTGCAAAATGAAGCCAACCAAGTTTTAGGAGAAATGCCAGTCCAAGAAAGTGATTATCTTTTGCCGTTTTCTTATACCTTGCAAAAAATAGCCGAATATCGCTGTTTGGTTATTGGCAATGAAATCACAACAAATGCAAATGCACCAGGCTTGAATGCGACTGATATGGAACATGATTATTTTCATATAACAAAAACAAGGTTGGAAAAAATTTTTGAAAAAGTAAATATGAATTGCGTAAATGTAGCCACTTGGGAAAAAAGTTCAGAAACGGCAATAGACAAAAATATTTTGAAAAGTGATACTTTGAAAAATTTAGATTTGGTTATTCTTCAATTGGGCGAAAATTTGAATTCTGCTTTTGACATTGAGACAAAAATGAAAAATTTGATTGAATATATCAAAGAATATTCTCCACATGCTGAAATCATTTGGATGAGTGGTTGGAATATGCAAGGAGCCATTTTGAATACAATTCCTGCGATTTGTGAGAGAGAGCAAGTCCAGTTTATGAGCATTGCAGACTTATATGAAACAGATTATCAGTCACTTGTAGACCAAGAAAGATTGCTGTATTATCCGAATAATGAAGCAATGCAGACGATTTCTAATCGTTTAATGGAAGCTTTAAAATTTGATTTTTAGAATGGAATAAAATCTTGTAATAGGAGTAAAATTGAAATGAACGAATATGAATTCAAAGATTTGAAAATTGGAATGATAGAAGAATTTTCTGTCAAAATGATAGAAGAAATGCAAAATGATTTCCGCAAAATCACAGGCGATATTAACCCGATGCATAGTAGCAAAGAATTTGCAAAGCAACGAGGTTTTTCGGACAAACTTGTTTTTGGTATGCTGACAGCTTCGTTTTTTTCAAAATTGGTAGGTGTTTATTTGCCGGGGAAGAATTGCCTTTTTCAAGAGTGCAAGGACATTCGCTTTCACAGTCCCGTTTTTGTGGGAGATGAATTGACTGTGAAAGGTGAAATCACTGAAATGGACGAGAGATTTGGGCGTATTACCATTAAGGCGACAATTCGCAACCAAGAAAACAAAAAAGTGTGTTCTGCCAAATTGATGGTTGGTGTTTTATAAAGGAGGAAAAATGGATAAAATTTATTTAATAATTGGTGCAACATCGGATATTGGAATGGCATATTTGCAAAAATTAAATCAGCAAAATGAAAAAGCCACAGTAATTGCCATGTACAATGGAAATCACGAAAAATTGGAGACACAAGCAAAATCTTGGAAGAACCTTACCATAGATTATGTATCATGTGATTTGTCGAAAGTAGAAGAGGTTCAAAAAGCAGCTGAGTATATCAAAGAAAAATACGAGGCCCCAACACATGTTTTGCATTTGGCAGCCCGAAAATTTGAATATGTCAAATTTTCGAAATTCAATTGGGAAAGCGTTTGTTTGGATTTGGAAATTCAAGTTCACAGTTTTGCAGAGCTCATGAAAATATTTTTGCCCATTATGGCAAAACGAAAATATGGCAAAATTGTGGTCATGCTAAGTAGTGTGACAAAAGGAGTTCCACCAAAATATTTGGCAAGTTACACGCTTGTAAAATATGCATTAATGGGACTTGTTGCGAGTTTGGTTTCAGAATATAAAGAAAAAGGAATTAATATAAATGCTATTTCGCCAACTATGGTGGAAACGAATTTTTTAAGCGAGATTGACGAGCGTATTGTCGAAATGACAAGCCAAAATTCGAGTTTAAAACGCAATGTAAAAGTCGAAGAAGTAGCAAGTGGAATTGAATATTTGATGTCAGATGAGGCTGCGTATATTAATGGGTTGAATTTATTAATGACAGGCGGAGATTTAATTTAAAGGAAAGAAAGGAAATAAATGAATAAAGGGTTTTTTAAATTTATAGGAAAAATAATTTTATTAATTTGTTTGATATGGGGCATTTTTGCCGTAATTGCTCGCAACTTTGGCATGTATATTTATGATGAGGAATATGCTTCTTATCAGCAAACTTTAGATTACATAAATACAAACCATGACTACAATCACACTCTAATTTTTGGCGATTCGGTAGCAAAAGCAGGAATTATTCCAAATCTTATTTCAGAAGATACTTATAATATTTCGATGGCGGGAGCGACGACCATTGAGCAATATTATATGTTACAGGATTATTTGGAACATCACGAGCCACCAAAAACGCTGATTATGATGTATTTCATCGGTGCCAATGATTCCATTGATGATTTTTTCTGGCATAGAACGTTGTATTTTAATTGTTTGAAAACGAGCCAGTTTAAGGAAATTGTACAAAATGGGGCCTTTGCAGAAAATGAAAAAACAGAGGCGATTGTGCGATTTTTGCAATATAAATTATGTAGCCCAAGCATGTATTATGCGGCGATCAAAAATGCAATGTTTGAAAATCGTTATGATGTCAACCGAACGGAATATGAGACATCGGCTCAAAACAAAGGGCAGCATTATTTTGGGACAGAGCTTTCTTTTGCGCCAAACAATGTAACAATTACGGGGAAACAGCATTTTGAAGTGCTTCCGATTATTGATGTGTATATGCAAAAATGCATCGAGCAATGTGCGCAAAATGGAATTCAGGTAATTATTGAACAGCATCCTATCAATGCTTCCACTTTTGCGAATATGAGTGGCGAGTATAAGCAAGAATATATGGATTATATGAAAAGTTTGGCTGAGAAATATCCAGAGATTATCGTACACACAGATTATAATATTTGTGATGATGATTGGCTTGGCGATTTCTCGCACTTAAATGAAAATGGAGCTACGAAGTTTACACTTGAGCTAAAAGAAAAATATGGGGAATATTTGAAGTAAGATTTAACAAAATTTGTCAAAAAGTAAAACAATAGCTCACTATTAATAGTATGCTATTGATATTTAAGATTGAAATATCAAGTTAAGAATGGAGTAGATAAAGTGGAAGAATTTGGATGTTCAATGATTTGCTATTGGGGGGCCTATTTTATTGTTACAGCAATAGGCGTGTTGCATACAATATTTAATATAGTAGTATTACATATGAAGTCAATGAAGGACAGTCCCGGAATGGGAGAAGGATATGAGAAAACGAAACCTTGGCATCCTTTTTATAATATAATTGTATTTCCTATATTTGCCTATCTATATTTAAAAAGTTTAGAAATAGTAACTGTATCCAATGTGATAGCAACATCTATTATTTGGGGAAGCATAACAGTGATATTTGATTTAGTTGGATGGGTATTAATTAAGCATCCTTGGTCTTTGACTTTCAAAGAATTTTATGTAGACTATCAACCTTGGATAACTTTAATCTATATAACCATATATGCTAGCCCATTGATAAGTTATGGAATTATGAATTTGATATAAAATTGCCAAAAAGTAAAACAATAGCACACCATTAATAGTATGCTATTGAAAATTGGAGAAAATATGAAAAAGAAAATTTTTATTGCAATTATAATGTTATTGATTGTGAGTGTTGTGGGATTTATAAATACTAAAAATGAGTATCAGTCAAACTCAAAGATTTTAGAAGCTGCGATATATCACAGTGAAATGCTGGGAATAGATGCAGGCACAGAATATACTTATAGGATTTATTTAAATAAAAATAATATTTATGGATATACAAAGTTTAAAAGTGAGATTACGATAGCAGGTCCTAGTGAAGAAAAAGAAATTAGTTTTGGGAAAATTAGAAATAAATCTGATTTGAAAAAAATCGAAAAGGATATAAAAAATGATGAAATTATAGGAGCAAAAAAATATGTCTCATATACTTATTCTCAAGATAAAAATGCTGAAAAATGTAGTTCAATGAGAGAATTAGCAGATAAATTATTTTAATGAAAATGATGTTTATAGAGGAAGCTAAAAAATGGATATAGAAGATAAAATGAATGATGTATTTAGAAAAATTACCAAAGATGAATTTGATAAATTGTATGACTTATTTCCTGATAATGAAACAATGTGGCTAAAATATCGAGACATGAGATTGAGAGAATTTGCTCAAAAGCAAATTGATGTTTATGTAATTGAATTAAATAATACTTTTATAGGAGAATTAACAATTAATTATATCAGTCATGATTTGATGTCTGAGGCAATACCAAATCAAAGAGTTTACCTTCAGGCTTTTAGATTAAATAAAAAATATCAGGGACTAGGACTTGGGCAAAAGTTAATCCACTTTGCTTTATCAGATTTAGAAAAGCAGGGCTATACTGAATTTACGGTTGGTGTGGAGGAGGACAATGAAAAAGCAAAACATATTTATTTTAAATTTGGATTTACAGAAGCAATTGATAGAGGTTATGGGGACGAATTTGACCCAAGTGATTATACATTATATATAAGAAGGATTTAGAAGAAAAGAAAGGAGACTAACTATGGAGAATACAAGTTTTTTGACATTAAAGAAAAATGCCAAACAGGATATGTCTGGCTTAAAAGAATATAAAATTGCGATTGTGGGGGATTGTTCTACGCAGCATTTGGCAACAGCCTTGAAAGGTTATGGTTACCAAGAAGGCTATTATTTAAACATCTTTGATAGTGACTATAATCAAATTGATAGCCAAATTATGGACGATGAATCAGAATTATATAAACATAATCCAGACGCAGTTTTGATTTACATGTCTACTGAAAAATTATATGAAAAATTTTGCGAGACGGCTTTGGAAAACAGAACCCATTTTGCGGATTTGACCATCGAAAAAATCGCTCAAAATTGGGCTGTTTTGAACAGCAAAATCAAAACCAATATTTTGCAATTTAATTTTGTAGAAAACGATGACCGCATTTTTGGAAATTATGGAAACAAAATTCAAAGTTCTTTCATTTATCAATTGCGAAAATTAAATTTTAAATTAATGGAGCTTGTCAGTCAGACGAAAAATGCGTTTTTAATTGACCTAAGCCATCTTCAAAATAACTATGGCAGAGACTGTATGCATGATGACAAATTATATTATATTGCCAAAATGCCGCTTTCGACAGCGATTTTGCCAGAAGTAGCCAAACAAACTTTGGATTTGATAAAATCGCTGAATGGGAAATTTAAAAAATGTGCCATTTTGGATTTAGATAACACGCTTTGGGGCGGCGTAATTGGAGATGACGGCTTAAAGTCGATTCAAATTGGGGAATTGGGCTTGGGACATGCGTTTTCGGAATTTCAAATGTGGCTGAAAGAATTGAAAAATCGAGGTATTATTTTGGCGGTTTGTAGTAAAAATAATGAAAATATTGCCAAAGAACCTTTTGAAAAGCACCCTGAAATGATTTTGAAATTGGACGATATTTCCATGTTTGTGGCAAACTGGGAAGATAAGGCCAGCAATATTTTGAATATTCAAAAAACACTTAATATTGGTATGGATAGCATTGTTTTTATTGACGATAATCTGTTTGAGCGAAATTCTGTAAAAGCCATGATACCAGATATTACAGTTCCAGAATTGCCAGAGGACCCGGCGCTTTATTTGAGTTATTTGAAATCAATGAATTTGTTTGAAACTGCTTCGCATTCTGAAAATGACAAAGATAGAACCAAGCAATATCAGGCAGAAGTTGGTAGAACGACGCTTCAAAGTAACTTTGAAAATTTTAATGATTATCTAAAAAGTTTGGAAATGAGGGCAACGGTTCATCCATTTGAAGAATTTGATTTTCCAAGAATTTCGCAATTGTCACAGCGCTCGAACCAATTTAATTTGCGCACGGTTCGCTACACGGAAGCAGAAGTTGAGCAAATTGCACAAGACGAAAATTATTTGACTCTTAGTTTTTCACTCAAAGACAAATTTGGAGATTATGGTTTGATAAGTCTTGTGATTATGGAAAAGCAAAGCGAAGATACGTTGTTTATTACGAATTGGCTGATGAGTTGCCGTGTTTTGAAAAGAGGCATGGAAGAATTTATTGTTAACCAAATCATAGAAACCGCCAAAGAAAAGGGCTTTTCAAAAGTGATTGGCGAATACATTCAGACACCAAAAAATGCCATGGTAGAAAATATTTATTCCAAACTTGGTTTTCAAGATTTGGGCAATGGCACATTTGAGGCGGATGTGCAGAATTTTAAAGTGAATGAAACCAATATTCAAAAAGAAAGAAGAAAAAATGATGGCAAATAAAAAGGAAATGGACGTCAGTTTGTTGTATATTGATATAGAGCAAAAACATGAAAAATTAAAAACACAATACCCCTAACCTTTCATTATATCATATTTTGCGATGCTTGTCAAGCTGACAAAAAATGGAAAATGTGGTATAATAAAAGGTTGGGTAAAAATAAAAAGGAGGATAAAAGGATGAAAAGAGAGGAAATTTTTGAAAAGTTGAATGAAATTTTTAGAGAGGTTTTTGAGGATGACGACATTGTTGTTACAGAGACAACAAGTGCAGCCGATATTGAAGATTGGGACTCACTTACACACATTACTTTGATTTCTAGCGTGGAGGAGGAATTTGATATTAAATTTGCTATGAAAGATGTGATTGGCATGAAAAATGTTGGCGAAATGGTGGATATTATAATGGAGGATAAAGAATGATTTTTACAACTCTGAAATTTTTGGCGTTTTTTTGCCTAGTTTTCTTAGGTTACTATATTGTGCCAAAAAAATTGCAATGGCTTGTTTTGTTGGCAGCTAGCATTTATTTTTATTTGTGTGCGTCTGTCAAATATGCAGTTTTTGTGCTTGCGGCAAGTTTGATTACATATTTGGGAGCCATGATTATTGATAAACTTAAGCAAAAGCAAGCTAACTATTTAAAAGAAAACAAAGCAAATTTAGCCAAAGAAGAGAAAAAGAAATATCAAGCCAAAATGGAAAAACGCCAAAAAATCGTGATGACAGTTACAATTTTAGGAACGCTTTCGATGCTGCTTGTGATGAAATATACAGGTTTTGTGCTTGAAAATATTTCGGCAATTGCTAATATATTTGGTTTTAATTTTGAAAGTCCAGTATGGAAATTTATTTTGCCACTTGGCATTTCGTTCTATACTTTTATGAGTATTGGCTACGCGATTGATGTTTACAGAGGCGAATATCCAGCAGAGAAGAATTTTTTGAAATATTTTTTATTTGTGTCATATTTTCCGCATATTTTGCAGGGACCAATGGACAAATATAATGATTTAGCAGAGGATTTATTTGCAGGCAAGAAATTCGATTATGAAAATGCGGTGCAAGGCGCCACCAGAATTGTGATTGGTGTGATTAAGAAAATGTTAATTGCCGATAAATTATCAGAAATTGTCGGCATTGTTATCACAAACCTTGACCAATATTATGGTATCAATATTTTGATTGCAATTGTGTTTTATGCTATTCAACTTTATGCTGATTTTTCGGGTTATATGGATATTGCGATTGGCTGTTCGAAGATGTTAGGCATTCGCATTGCCGAGAATTTTGATGCGCCTTATTTTTCAAAATCCATTGCGGAATATTGGAGAAGATGGCATATTTCGTTGGGGGCGTGGTTTAGGGATTATGTATATTATCCGATTTTACGTGGAAATTTCGCGCAAAAAATCAGGAAATATTTTAAGAACAAAAATAAATATTTAGCCAATCATTTGCCAACTGTTTTTGCTTTAGCGATTTTGTGGATTTTAATTGGTTTTTGGCATGGTTCGACATGGTGCTTCCTTTTGTATGGCATGTATCATGGATGTATTATCATTGTTTCCACTTTGCTTAGTCCAGTTTATGACAAATTCCATGAGACGTTTGCGCCTTTTGTAAAAACAAAAATTTATGGGGCTTTTCAAATTGTGAGAACATTTTGCTTGGTGCTAGTTGGTTATTTCTTGTTTTGCACAGGGACCTTCAGTCAGGCGATGCAAATGTTTACTAACATGTTCAAAAATAATTTTGACGGCTATAAAATCATTTTAAACATGAAGCAAGAGAGCATTGTTTGTGTTGCAATTGGAACTGTGATTTTGCTCATTCTTGATATTTTGACAATTTGCAAAATTGATATTTATGAAAAATTCAGAAAAGTGCCTTTTATTTTTCGTTGGGCGATTTACAGTGTTACCATGTTTGCAGTCATAATGCTAGCAGGCAGAAAGGCACAGGAATTTTTGTATTTTCAATTTTAAGTTAGCCGTCAGCGAGATATTTCTAGATTAGAAGGAGATTTTATGAAGAAAATTATTGGAATTTTAGTAATTATTCTGGTTGTTTGGTTTGCTTGGCATATTGAAATTGGGCAGGAACAAAATGAAATCAAAAATGCGGATATTGTGGAGACAGTTTCAAATACGCAAGAAAGTCAAGAAATTAAAACCCAAAAAAAAGTTTCTTTAGAAGGTAAAACAATTGGACTTTTTGGCGATTCTTTAGTCAAAGGTTATGGAAACGAAAAAGGTGGATTTGCGAATTATTTAAAACAGGAATTACCAAATACGAATTTTGTGGATAGCTCAAAAAGTGGCAGCACGATTACGAGTAATACTGGCACAGACGATATCATTATGCTAAACCAAATTGAAAGTTTAAAGGCAGAACCAAAGCCAGAAATCGTTGTGCTAGATGGTGGTGCCAATGATATTATGGGATATAGTTTGGGCTTTCTAAACCGCGATTTGCAAAAAGAAATTGGCGAAGTAAATCAAAATGTTGAGGGCGTGACACAAGGCGAAAGCGTGATTGCAGATTTAGAAGCAGTGATAGAAAAACTGAAAAAAGAGTTGCCGAATGCCCAAATTTGTTATGTGCAACCATTCTTATTAGATGATGAAACCATTTCTCATTTAACAGAAGACGAAAATGCAAGAGCCGAAATCAAACTGAGGCGAGATGCGTTTTTTGCAGAAGTTCAAAAAATGTGTGCGAAGTGGAATATCGAGTATTTGGATTTGGCACAAAATTTTGTAGGCACGGGAAATACGTATAAGCAAGATGACTGGATTCATATGAACGATGCAGGTTATCAGTTAATTATGCCAATTTTGGCGCAAAAACTAAAGGACATGATGCCATACGAAAAAGAAGAAAATGCGTATAACGCCCTCGTGATTGGCAATAGTATTACCCTTGAAAAAGGCGGAATTGGCATGGCTGCGACAGACAAAGAACATGATTATTATTATTTATTGGAACAGAAATTAAAGCAGAAATACGAAACCGTTGCTATGAAGCGTATTAGTGCTATTGATTGGGAAGAAAATCGTATTATTTCGAGCAGAACAGATTGGTTAAAGGAACATTTGACAGAGGACTTAATTTCTAATCAAGATTTAGTGATTTTTCAGCTGGGGGATAATTGCGTGCCAACGGAAAGCTTTGAGCAAAGCGCTGAGGAAATGATTGAAAAAGTGAAACAACATTCGCCAAATGCCAAAATGATTTGGGTGGCGATGTGGTTTATTAATGAAGAACGATTAGCTATGATACCAACGATATGTGAGAAATATGGAATTGAGTTTATTAATATCACGGACTTGGTAACTGAGCAATATCAATCACACATTGGCGAAAAGAGAACAGGTACAAAAGGAGAGGATATTACAGTGGGAACGAGAGAAGAGGCATTTCATCCAAATAATGAGGGAATGAAAATCATTATGGAGAGAATTTATAAAAATTTAGAAAGTTAATAAGCGTGAGAAATTTTGCATAGCAAAATTTCGCTCGCTTACTTATATAATAGAAATTCTGGGGGAATTATGAGAAAATTTTAGAAAGAAATTATAAAAGAATTTCTATTATATGATGGGGGGACTAAAAATGAAACGCAGAGTTATTGTAATCATAATGGTAATAGTAGGAATTGGATTTACAGTATTTTTTATGAAGAAAGCAAGGAATGAACCAGCCGAAGAAGTACAAGAAATTTCGTCTGCGGCAGTCAAAAAGGAGCCAGTAGAGTGGCATGGAAATTATATTTGGGATGGCACAACAGAAAATAACCAGTGGATGTGTTTCCGAAAAACAGTGGATTTGAAGCAAAATGATTTGGAAAATGTGGTGGCTCAAATTGCAGTGGATTCCAAATATTGGCTGTATATAAATGGAGAAATGGTCATTCGTGAAGGTGGTTTAAAACGTGGGCAAACGAGGAATTCTACGTATTATGACGAAGTGGATTTGAGCCATTTTTTAAAGGAAGGCAAAAATACAATTGCGGTGCTGGTTTGGTATTGGGGCGATATTAGTTATTCTCATAATTCTAGCGGGCAAGGGGCTTTGCTTTTCCAAGCCAAAATTGGAGACAATTATTTGGTTAGTAACGAAACTTGGAAAGTAGCAAAAAATCAAGCTTACTTGCAAGATGAGTTAAGACCTAATAAACGCTTGATTGAATATAATGTTTTTTATGATGCGAATTTGGCAAATCAAGATTGGTACAAACCAGATTTTGACGATTCTAGCTGGGCGAATAGCACGATTTTAGGTCCTGCAGGAAGCGAGCCTTGGGGAGAATTGGTCGAAAGAGAAATTCCACAATTTAAGGATTATGGGTTAAAAGAGTATGAAAATATGGCAGATTATCAAGGCTATACGACCAAAAAGAAAGAAAAATTGGCTTTAAAAATTCCGTATAATGCGCAATTTACGCCATATTTGAAAATCGAAACCGAGAAAGATAAAAAAATTACGATAAAAACGGATTTTTATGAAGATGTCAGTGGCGATTCTGTGAAATGCACCTACCTTACAAAAGCGGGCGAGCAGGAATTTGAGTCTCCTGCTTGGATGAATGGCGAAATGGTTTATTATGAAATTCCAGCTGGCGTCAAAATTATCAGTTTAGGCTATCGCGAAACGGGTTATGATGCAGAAATGACGGGAAGTTTTGAGTGCAATAATGAATTTTTTAACAAATTATGGAAAATGGCAAATAGAACCTTGTATGTCAATATGAGAGATAGTTATATGGACTGCCCAAATCGTGAACGAGCACAGTGGTTTGGCGATACGAGTACAGAGATGTTAGAAGCCATGTATGCGCTTGATACAAAGGCATATGATTTATATGAAAAGGCAGTTAGAACCACAATTGGTTGGAAACGAGAAGACAATGTTTTACTGACTGTTGTTCCGAATTCGGACGACCTTTTGCATTTGCCAACCCAAATGTTAGCTGGTATTAATGCGATGTATGATTATTACGAATATACTGGGAAAACCGAGTTTTTGGAATATGTGTATCCACATGTGAAAGATTATTTGAATTTGTGGTATGTGAAGGAAGACAGTGGTTTGGTCCATAGCAGTGTTTCGTATCCAATTTGGGAATGGGGCGATTCAAGCGGAAATGTGGATTATGAGGCTTTGGAGAATGCTTGGTATTATTTGGCGATGAACAAAACTTGCCGAATGGCAGAAATTTTGGGATACGAGGAAGACACGCAAGATTTCAAAAAACGTCTTAGTGATTTAAAAGAGAATTATCAAAAATTGTGGACAGATAAAGGCTATAAAACAGCGGAGTGTAATTACGTTGATGAGAGGGCCAATGCTGTGGCAGTAATTTCTGGTTTGGCAAATAGCAATCAGTATGAGACGATTTCTAATATTTTGGAAAATTCTTTTGAATGTACGGTTTACATGGAAAAATATATCTTGCAAGCATTGTGTGAGATGGGAAAAATAGAAGAGGCGCAAGAGCGTATTCAAAAGCGATATGATGAAATGGTAAATGGAAAAGAAAGTTGTTCAACACTTTGGGAAAATTGGAATCCGAAAATTGCCACGAAAAATCATGCTTGGGCAGGCGGCCCACTCATTATTATGTCAAAATATTTTGCAGGAATTGAGCCATTGGAAAAGGGGTATGAGGTCATTTCAGTTAAACCAAATTTTGGTAGTTTGACAAAAATAACAAGTTCAGTTACAACGATAAAAGGGGACATCAGATTAGAGGCTGAAAAGTCAGAAAGTGAGATTACATTAAAAGTTGATTTACCAACCAAAACTAAAATAGCAATTGAAAAAATGTCGGATAACCCAGAGATTTTATGGGGAGATGAAGCACTTTACCAAAATGGAAAAACCGAGAAGAATAAGAAAATTTCTTATGATTCAGAAGACGAGAAGTATATTTATTTTTATGTAGAAAATGGCGAGTATGAGTTTTGCTCAAAATAATATGAAAAAATAATTGACAAATCAAAATAAAAAGATTATAATAAAAATATAAAAAGTAAATTAAGTGTAGATGAAACACTAATTTATAAAAAATATTGAATTTTAACAAAAAAGAAACAGGTAGTTGCAGCTACCTGTTTTTACTTTTATAACAAAGACTTAATCCATTTGAAAATGTATGTAATTCGTTTATGTGATTTCTTTTCAAATGCTATTGATAATTTTTTGTGCTTTTCAGTTTTTGTTATTTTTTCTTCTGTACAAATATTGAATTTTAACATATTGGCATCACCTCCTTTCCATAGGTAACTAAAAGTTAATTTAAAAAATTGGAAAAACGTTTTTAAGAATTTAAAAACAATAAAAATAAATAATATAACTAGTATATAATAAAATTTAAAATATTACAAGACTATTTTTGATTTTCGTATTAATATTAGTTATTTTTCTCTTGAATTTTTTTTGGAATAGTGTTATAATGACATAGATTAAAGAGCAATAGAGGATTAGAAAAAAGAAAATTCGGAAATATCTATTATTAAAAGAGGAAAAAACATGAAAAAAATTGAATTATTGGCGCCTGCGCGGTTCTTTTGAAAAAGCAAAAGTGGCATTTTTGTATGGCGCAGATGCAGTCTATTGTGGGACACCTAAATTGTCGCTTCGCTCTCGTTCTGAAGTAACAGAGGACGATTTGGTCAAAACGGTAGAATATGCGCATTCGATTTCAAAAAAAGTATATGTAGCAATCAATATTTTTGCTTGGGACGAAACTTATGAAGAAATCAAAGAGCAAGCTAAAATGTTAAATGATTTAAAAGTGGATGGCATTATTGTTTCAGATGGTGGCGTGGTTGACGTTATCAAACAATATGCGCCAGATTGTGAAATACATATTAGCACCCAAGCCAATACAGTTAGTTATCATACGTGTGATTTTTGGCATAAAAATGGTGCAAAGCGAGTGATTTTGGGGCGTGAACTAAACAAAAAGCAAATTCAGGAGATTATGGAACACAAGCCGAAAGATTTGAGTATAGAAATGTTTGTGCATGGTGCACTATGTTTTGGTTATTCGGGGCGTTGTTTCTTGAGTGAATTTTTAGCTAATCGTTCACGGAAATTTGGGGGATTGTGCGCAAACGTGTCGTTGGGCTTTTAATTTGTATGCCGAAGATAGAAATCGTCCAGGAGAATTGATGCCAGTGGAAACAGACGAAAAGGGAACTTATATTTTTTCTTCTAAAGATTTGTGCTTGATTAAAGAATTGCCAGAAATTATGGCAATGAGTGTGGACAGCCTAAAAATTGAGGGTAGATTGAAAACAGAATATTATGTGGCAAGTGTGGTGAACGCTTATCGAAACGCGATAGATGCGATTGAGAAAAATCCAGAAAATTATGAGGCAGAAACATATTTGAAAGAATTGGAGAAAACAAAGACACGTGGGCTGACGACTTTTTATTTTAATGATCGAGAAAATACCGATTTTGAAGATTATTCAGGGCGTCAGTATAACAGTGATTATGAGTTTGGCGGAAAGATAATTCGAGCTTTGGAGGACGAAAAAGTTTTGATTGAAATTCGTAATAAATTGTCTGTGGGGGATTGTTTAGAGCTAATTATTCCAAGACAAATTCAGCCACTTGTGTTTACGATAGAGCACTTATGGAATGATGAAACAGGGGAAGAAATTGACACAGTAAATCCGGGAAAGGCAGAGCAAAAAGTGATTTTGCGTGTGCCAGCTCAGGTGCAAGAAGACTGGATTTTAAGGAGGAAGAAGTAATGCAAATTATTTATGTATTTTCGATTATTTTGTTGGCGGCTGGATTTTTAGCGTTTAAAAAGTCAGACGAAAAACTCAATATGATTAAGTGGCTAACGATTTTTATTGTGACTTTTATGGGATACAATATTACAGTTTGTATGATTTTAGGATTGCTAAAAATCACATGCCATTTATGGCTATTAGCAATTATTAATGCGATTTTTGCTGTTGTTTTAGGGTACAAGGCTGTAAAAAATAAAGATTTTCAACAATATACAGTTCGAAAACAGGAGATAGCAGGACTTGCGATTTTGTGTGCCATTTTTGCAGTGATTGTAGTGAAAGAAATTAAGCCTCAAGATGGTGGTTTGAAATATGCAGCCATTGACTCTGCGATACACTACAGAGCTGCGAAACACTTTTCAGATAATTTAATGATATTTGTAAATTGCGAAGACAAAACCATTTATAATTTTAATGTCATGCAGACAGGAGCTTATATTAATGACGGACTTTTGATGAATGTTATGAATGGTTTGTTTGGCATACCAGAATATTATGTATATGAAATGTTTGATATTGGAATACTATTTATAAGTAGCCTAGTTTTTTATGTGTTAATTATGGATAAAATTAAGGGAAAACTTGGTTTTACTTTAACCATGTTTTTGCTATGGCTATTTATGTTTGCCTATCCTTATAATTCGTATCTGTATGGGTTTTCATATTTGTCACTTGGTGTGATGTTTGTGACGAGTTTACTTTTAGTCGTGCCAACCTTATATGGAGAATTAAAAACAAAATTACCACTCGCGATTATATTAGTTTCGCTACTTGCTATGGGTGTAATCTTTTCGTATTGTTTGTTTGTGCCAGGCGTTTTTGCGGCAGTTTGTATCTATTTATTTGTTAAGGATTTTGGAGAAGAAGGCAAAGTATTCTTGAAATTTTTCAAGAAAAAAACATTGATTATAACAGGGATTTTGCTTGTGATTACGGCTTTAGGAATTGGCTATTTGTTTGTGCCGACCTTTTTTATTGCGGACCAAAGTAATTTGGTAGATGCCTTGAAAAATCCGGGTGGAATGTACACAGAATTGTTTGTGAATTTTGAATTCTATGTGTTGTTTGGAATTTTATATGTGATTGACATGATTTTGAAAATTCGCAGAAAAGAGTTTAAACCAGAATTTTTAGATATTTTTTCTTGGGTGTTTGGAGCTTATTTTGTGGTAGTTTGGTTAGCTATGGTGGCAGGTTTTGTTTCCGATTATTATTTTTTCAAACTTTACTATATTTTGTGGGTTTGTATTTTGGCGATTACGATAAAATTGGTAAACGAATATGCACAGAAAAAAATATGGAAATTTGTGCTTCCAATTTATGAAGGAGCTTGGGTGTTACTTGTGATTGGTACGATTATTTTTAAAGCAGGAACGATTTTGCCACAAGAAAAAAAGGAAAAATTGCCCAATTATGTGGGGGTGTATTTTGAACAAAATTATGATTACAAAGGTTTGATTTTTGCATTTAACAATTTTGCCAAAGACCAAATAGAAACAGCAGAAATTTTGAAAACAATAGAAGATGCGAAAGCAGAAAATGTTTTATTGATAACAGGAAGTAATTATGAAAGGGCTTGGACTTTGGCGATTAGTGATATGCGCTCAGACGGGATAAAATATAATGAGATTCTGGAAGATAGCACACGATATGAATTAAAAGATGGTTTGGCAAGAGAAGATGTGAAATATATTGTGAAAATAGGAATGACAGATGAAACAGCAGATTTGGATGAATATTTAGCCCAAAACCAAGAACAAAGCCAAATTGAAGTATTGCATCAGTCAAAAAGATGTTATATTGTAAAGAAAAATTAAAATAGCTATTGAATGAAAAATGAGTTTATGATATAAAATAGGAGAGAATAGTTGAAAAAAAATATACATGATTTTGATTTAGACGATTTAAAGCAAGAAATGAAAAATATAGGCGAAAAACCATTTCGTGCAGAACAAATTATAAAATGGCTGTATCAAGAAAGAGTAGAAACGTTTGACGAAATGACGAACTTGTCTTTGGATTTGAGAAAGAAATTGCAAGAAAATTACGAAATTGGAAAATTTCGAATTGAACATAAATTGATTTCCAAAGATGGCACCAAAAAATATTTGTTCAATGTGTGTGATAGCCAAAATAATTTAATTGAAACTGTTTTGATGCAGTACCATCATGGCTTTACTGTGTGTGTGTCTTCACAAATAGGTTGCAAAATGGGATGCAAATTTTGTGCTTCGACAGGCATTCCGTTTGTGAGAAATTTAAGCTCAGGTGAAATTGTCCAGCAGATTTTGGAAATTGAAAAAGATGAAAACATTCGTATCTCTAATATTGTGTTTATGGGAATTGGCGAGCCATTGGATAATTTTGAAAATGTGATGAAAGCAATCGCGATTTTGAACCATCCAAAAGGTTTAAATATTGGAGCAAGGCATATTTCGATTTCGACAAGTGGCTTAGTTCCCAAAATCTATGAATTAGCTGATAAACAAATGCAATGCACATTATCGATTTCCTTGCATAGCGCAAATAACGAAACAAGAAGTTCTATGATGCCGATTAACCAGACATACCCAATCGAGGAGCTACTAAAGGCCTGCCGATATTATATAGGAAGAACGAATAAGCGAATTTCCTTTGAATATGCTTTGGCGAAGGATAATAATGACCAGCTAGAAGCTGCAAAGGAACTTGTGAAATTGTTAAAAGGAATGTTGGCACATGTGAACTTGATACCAATTAATCCAATTCAAGATGGAGATTACATAAAAAGTACAAATGAAAACATCATAAAATTTAGAGATTATCTAAATGAACATGGTATAGTAGCAACCATTAGAAGGGAATTAGGCTCAGATATTAATGCAGCATGTGGCCAATTAAGGAGGCAAAATTTGAGCTAAAGCTAGAAAGAAACTTCTAAGATAAGGGGTGATATAAATTTGAGAATTTTAGCAAAATCAGATATTGGTAAGGCACGAGACATGAATCAAGATAATTTTTATGCAGCACAAGATAACGATAAAATTAAGTTGTTTATTTTAGCAGACGGAATGGGAGGCTATAAAGGTGGCGAAATTGCAAGTTCAGTTGCAGTTTATAGCGCACAAAATTATATTTGCAATAATTTTGAAGGAATTGCAAAAGAAAAAGAAGAGATTATGAAACTCATTACAGACAGTATCGAATATGCGAATTTGATGGTCTATGAACGTTCCAAAGAAGCAGAAGAATTAAAAGATATGGGTACTACTTTGGACGTGTGTTTAATATATAATAATAAGGCATTTATTGGTCATGTGGGAGATAGCCGCGTGTATCGCATTCGTAAAAAAATTATGCGAAGGCTGACAACAGACCATAGTTATGTGCAAGGGCTTGTAAAAGACGGAAAAATTACGAAAGAAGAGGCACAGACACATCCAAAGAAAAATATGCTAGTCAAAGCAGTTGGCTGTAATTCCTTGGTGGAGCCTGATGTGATGTGCAAAGGATTTTTGGAAGATGATATTATTTTAATGTGTTCAGACGGACTAACCAACATGTTAAAAGATGAAGAAATTTATAAAATTCTGCTGGAAAATCCAGAAAATCCAGTAGCGGCGCTGATCAATAGCGCCAACCGAGAAGGCGGAATTGACAATATTACAACCATTATCATTGATGCCACTGGTAATTGACGTTTGGCTTAAATAAAGAGGAAAAAAGGAGATAAAAAAATGAATCTTATTGGAAAAATGTTAGATAACAGATACGAGATTTTAGAAAAAATAGGAAATGGTGGAATGGCGACAGTTTATAAAGCAAAATGTCATGTGCTAAATCGATTTGTTGCGATTAAGATTTTGAAAGACGAATTTACAACTGATACAGATTTTATCAAGAGATTTAATTCGGAAGCCCAAGCCGCAGCGAGTTTGACGCATCCTAATATTGTGTCAATCTATGATGTCGGCAACGAAGATAATTTATATTATATTGTCATGGAGTTAATCCAAGGAAAAACGCTAAAGGAAATCATTGTGGAAGACGGAATTTTGTCTTGGAAATGGTCAGTTAATATTGCCATCCAAATTGCTTCAGCCTTAGAAGTTGCACACAAAAATAACATCATACATAGAGACATTAAGCCACATAATATTATCATAACAGAAGACGGAATTGCCAAAGTAACAGATTTTGGAATTGCTAAAGCAGTGTCCAATTCGACGATTACAGCATTTGGCACAACGATTGGTTCAGTGCACTATTTTTCGCCAGAGCATGCCAAAGGTGGATTTACAGATGCAAAATCTGATTTGTATTCACTAGGAATTGTGCTATATGAAATGTTGACTGCAAGGGTCCCATTTGATGCAGATACGCCTGTTTCAGTGGCGTTAAAACAGGTGCAAGAAGAGCCAGTTGAGCCAATCGAATATAATGAAGAAATTCCGAAAAGTGTGAACATGATTATTTTGAAGGCGATGCAAAAAGATCCAAATTGCCGTTACCAAAACGCCACTCAAATGTTAGAAGATTTAACGAGAAGTTTAAAAGAACCAAATGAAAATTTTGTTGTGATACAGGCATCTTCAAGCAGTTCTCCAACACAAAAAATACCGACTATTTATGATATGGAATTAGAGAAAAATGGAGAGCGAAAAGCCAAAAAATCAGAAAATAACGAGTCAGAAAAACCAAAAGGAAAAATAGGAGCCTTTTTTGCGAAACATAAAATTTTGAAAATAGTGGTTATGATTGTCATCGCGATTGCCTTGTTTTTTGGCGCGATGTTTGGCACATTGGCATTGTTTTCAGGCAAGCCAGAGGAAATCCAAATCCCTAATTTAGTGACAGATGAAAACGGAAATGCTATGACGTTGGAGGCAGCTAAAGCATTATTAGAGGAATTAGGTTTTACGAATTATGAGGTCAAATATGAAAATAGCGATGAAGTGGAAAAGGACCATATAATCAATCAAAAACCAGTGTATCAAGAAAATTATAAGGTAACAGAAGAAGAAGCCTTTGTTTTGACTGTGAGCCAAGGCAGTTTGGATGAGGCTTTGGCAGAAAAATTGAAAAGCACAAAAGTAAAATTGCCAAAGAAAATGATTGGCAAGAAGAAAGAAGATTTAATCAAAGAGTTAGAGGCATTGACAGAAGATTTAGATGACGAGGATTTAGTGGTAAAATATGAAATCAAGGAGGAATTCAATGAGGAAGTCGAAGCTGGAATTGTAACAGAAGTTGACCAAGAAGGTGGTAAAGAAATCACATTAGACACCATTGTAAATATTACAGTTAGTAAAGGTAGTCAATTTAAGGATGTGACAGTCCCAAGTGTTGTCAATAAATCAGAAGCAGAGGCAAGAAGCGCCTTGGATGGATTAGGACTAAAAGTAGAAGTGACATACGAAGAAAATGCCAATAAGAGTGATGGAATCGTTATTTCACAAAGTGTAAATGCTAATAAAACAGTCAAAGAAGGAAGTAGTATTTCGCTTGTGGTGAATAAACAACCGAAAAAATCAAAAGTAACTGTTAATGTAAATTTAAAGTCTTTGATGAATTATACAGAGCCAGAAGCACCAAGTGCACCAACTACAACAGATAATACAACGAATGAGACGAATAATGCAGTAACAACAACACAAACAAAACCAGAAGTAAAGTCATCAAAAGTAGTGATTAAAGTGGGAGATGACACGATTTATTCGGAAACGAAGAAATTGACAACAACCGATATTACAGCAAGTTACACATCTTCAGGTGTAAAAGATGTCAAAGTGTATGTGGATGATGTAGTAAAATTCAATAAATCTGTTGATTTTTCAGGCGGAGACCAAACAGTAACTGTAGAATAAAAAACGAATTAGAGGAGAAGAAAAATATGTCAGAAGTATCGGTATCTATTTTGTCTATTCCAAAGGAGAATGCAGTTTCTATGTTTTATAACCTAGAAACTGCAAAAGTGGATTATTTTCATATTGATGTGATGGATGGAAAATTTGTTGAGAAAAATACATTAGAATGGATGAAAGAAAATGCTTTAACAATTTCGCATATTAGCAACATTGGCTTAGATGTGCATTTTATGGTGGAAAAGGTAGAAGAATTTATTGATGAATATTTGGACTTAGAGCCTAAAATTATGACTTTTCATTATGAAGCCATCAAAGAAAAAAATAGAATGATGGAAATAATTGACGAAATAAAAAGAAATGATATTCAAGTAGGAATTGCCATTAATCCAGAAACTCCAATTGAAGCTATTCAAGAGTTTTTGCCCTATATTCATCAGGTGCTTGTCATGACTGTGGTGCCGGGGAAAGGTGGGCAAAAGTTGATACCACAAACATTGCAAAAAATAAAAGAGTTAAAAAAATATATCATGGATAATAACCTAGAAATTGATTTGGAAGCAGACGGCGGAATTAATCAAGAGACAGTTGAAGCTGTCAGAAATGCTGGCTGTGATAGATTGGTTTCAGGAAGTTATATCACAGATTCAGAAAATTATGCTGAAGCTGTCAAAATTTTAAAGGGGGAAAATTAAAATGAAAAAAAGAATAGGAATTTTATTTTTACTAATGATGATGTTGGCAACGTTTGTGTTTGCAGCTTACCCAGAGGATTTAGAAAACCAAGAATTGGAGGATTTGCAAACGATTTCTGAAGAAAATACAGACGCAGGAATTAACCCAATTTCGTTAGAAGGTGGGGAAGAAACCAACTTAAATATTACAGATAATGATGTATATTTATGTGAAGATAGCGTCAATATTAAGGAAGTGATTAATGGGAATGTTTATGTCATTGCTCAAAATGCAACCATTGATCAAGCAATGATTTATGGAAATGTGTATATTATTGCTGAAAAAATCAATATTTTAAATGCTGAAATTAATGGTTCAGTTTACGTAATCGGAGAAGAAATTCATTTTTCAGGGTCAGCTTATGACGTTTATAGCTGTGGTGCCAAAATAGATTTCGATACAGAATCTTATGTGTTACGAGATATCAGAGCAGTAGCAGATACACTTAACTTAAAGGGAAGTGTTTTTAGAAATGTCTATGCTGGTGTGAATCAGTTGTCAGTTGCAGAAAATGCCATCATTCATGGAACATTAGATTATAGCTCAGAAAAGGAAGAAACGCTTCCAGAGGGAGCCCAAATTGGCGAAGTTAAATTTCATTTAACACAACCAAAAGAAAGTGATTTTGAAGACGAAAATTATGTGTTAGATGCACTTACTGTTGCTTTTAAAACTTTGATAATTGGTTTGGTTTTGATATTTGTAGTTACAAAATTCAAAAATTTACACAGAACAGACAATGTTGGATTGGATTTATTAAAAGATGCAGGAAAAGGTTTGGCTGCGTTTGTGGTTTTTCCAATTGTGATTGTGGTATTGTTGATTAGTATTCTTGGTACAGGACTTGGCGTTATTACATTGTTCTTATATATGGTTATTTTATATGTTTCAAAGGCACTAGCAGCTGTTGAAATTGCGAACCGAATTTTAAGTAAAACCAAAACAGAAAATCATGAAAATGCGAAATTAATTGGAGTTTCTGTTTTAGTCTCACTTGTTGTTTGGGGCATAGGATTAATTCCAACATTTGGTGGTCTTGTACAAATAATAATTGGTCTAATTGGTCTTGGTGTTTTTGCAAGCCTTATCTTACAAAGAAATAAAAAGGAAATTCAAAATGAAAACTAAAAAAGAAGCAGAAGAAATTATAGAAATTCTGAAAAGTTATTATCCAGACTGTCAGTGCAGTCTGGATTTCAGAAATCCCTTTGAGATGATGATAGCGGTTATGCTGTCTGCGCAATGCACAGATGAAAGAGTGAATAAAACAACACCAAGCTTGTTTGCTAAGTACGATACCCCTGAAAAAATCGCGAGTATGGACTTGGAAGAATTAGAGCAAATCATTCATCCATGTGGATTTTATAAAAATAAAGCAAAAAACATAAAGGCTTGTAGCCAGAAATTGTTGGACGAGTTTGGGGGCGTTGTGCCAAATGATATCAACTTATTGCAAACTCTTCCGGGTGTTGGGCGAAAAAGTGCGAATGTAATTATGCTGGAGGCTTTTCAAAATCCGGTTGGGATTGCGGTGGATACGCATGCCAAGCGAATTTCCAACAAGGTTGGTTTTTCAAGCCAGACAGAGCCAGTTAAGATTGAGCAGGATTTGCTAAAAGTGTTCTCAAAAAAACATTATTATGATGTGAATCATTTATTTGTATGGCATGGAAGAAAAACGTGTGATGCAAGAAAGCCGAAATGTAATGAGTGCCCAATCCATACATATTGCGATTATGCTGCGCGTTAATCGCGCAAGAAGATTAGTTGGTAAAAGAGAGGATAAAAGCATGGCGATTCATAATGAGGCCAAAAAAGAAGAAATTGCAAAAGTAGTTTTAATGCCGGGGGATCCCTTAAGAGCAAAATATATTGCAGAGAATTTTCTGGAAGAAAGCAAACTTGTCAATCAAACAAGAAATGTTTTGGCTTATACAGGCAAGTATAAAAATAAAGAAATCACGGTAATGGCTTCTGGAATGGGAATGCCAAGCATGGGGATTTACGCTTATGAGTTGTATCAATTTTATGAGGTGGATACCATTATTCGTATTGGCTCTTGTGGTTCTTATGTAGAGGATTTGGACTTGTTAGATTTAGTGTTGGTTAACGAAAGTTATACAACTGGTAATTTTGCGCAAAATTTGAGTGGGCAAAAATGTGATACAGTAGAGGCTTCAGAAGAAATCAATGCAGTAATTGAGGAAACTGCAAAGGACTTAGAAATCGAATGTGTTAAAACCAATGTGGCTTGTACAGAATGTTTTGATGCTTATATGGTCAATCCGGAAAATTATGTGAAAAATTTACCGCCAGAGAAGCATATTACATGTTCTGAAATGGAAGCCTTTGCTTTGTTTTATACAGCTCAAATATTAAACAAAAAGGCGGCGTGTTTGTTGACGGTTGTTGATTCCAATTGCAAAAAACAGGTTCTGACCAGTCAGCAAAGGGAAAACTCTTTGCATGAGATGATAAAATTAGCTTTGGAGAGTGCCATTAAAATTTAAAGGAGAAGAAAATGGATTCAAATATTTTAGTAGTAGATGATGAGCAAAGAATGCGAAAATTAATTAAGGATTTTTTAAAGCAAAAAAATTATAATATTATGGAAGCAGAAGATGGAGAACAAGCTTTGAAGGTGTTTGATGAAAACAGAAATCGTGTTAACTTGATTTTGCTAGATGTTATGATGCCCAAATTGGATGGTTGGTCAGTTTTAAGGCAAATTAGGCAAATAGATTCTCATATTCCAGTCATTATGTTGACAGCAAGGGCCGAAGAACAAGACGAATTGTTTGGGTTTGAACTTGGCGTGGATGAATATATTGCCAAGCCATTTAGCCCGAAAATTTTGGTGGCTCGTGTAGAAGCGATTTTGAAAAGAGCAAATCCAGAGAAAAAGGAACTCAAAAATCATGCAGGCATTGTGATTGATAATGATGCCAGAACCGTAACAGTGGATGGCAAAAATGTTGAGCTAAGTTTTCGCGAATATGAGCTTTTGAAATATTTGGTGGATAATGAAAATATTGCTCTATCACGTGATAAAATTTTGAACACTGTTTGGAATTATGATTATTATGGCGACTCAAGAACCATTGACAGCCACATTAAAAAAGTTCGTCATAAATTGGGGAAAAAAGGAAAATACATTCAAACCATTCGTGGGATTGGTTATAAATTTGAGGTAAAATAAATATGAAGAAATTTTTTCAATCTGTGAGGGGAAAATTATTTTTGACATTATGTGTTGTGATTATTATGATTATTGCGTTTCTAGTGATTATTAATAATTCGGTGCTAGAGAGCTTTTATTACTATTCTAAAAAAAATGCTTCTTTGGAAGCATTTGATTTTATTAATCAAAATATTGAAAATCCTCAAATTCATGATTTTGGATTGGAGCTAGAAAAATTGTCTCTGACCAATAATTTTGACATAATCATTAAGAATGGGGAAGAAAAAGTATATGCGACCAATCAGGACTTTTCGGGGGATTTTGGAGAGATTCCAGAGGTCAAATATGATGTCACTTATAATGTTTTCAGGCAAGATGATATTATGTTTTCTAATCAAAATCTTAGTATTCGCAAATTGCAGGATAAGAAAAATGGGCTGAATTTTATTTTGTTGATGGGAACTTTGAATAATGGAAATACACTGTACATTCGTATGCCGATTACTTTGATTAAAGAAAGTGTGGAAATTTCTAATAAGTTATTGTACTTGATTGCGATTATTGCGGTTGTGCTTGGCGGAATTGCGATTACATGGATTACAGAAAGATTTACGAAACCGATTGAGGAATTGAACGATATCGCGAACAAAATGGCGAATTTGGATTTTACTAAAAAATATAAAATTCAAGATAATAATGACGAAATTGACGAGCTGGGGAACAGTATTAATATTGTGTCTTTGAAACTGGAAGATACGATTAGGCAACTGAGAAATTATAATATGGAGCTAGAGCGTGATATTGAGGAGAAGTCCAAAATTGATGAAATGAGGAAACAATTTATTTCGGATGTGTCACATGAATTAAAAACGCCGATTGCCTTAATTCAAGGATACTCAGAAGGTTTGATTGAAAATGTAAACCGTGATGAAGAAAGTCGAAAATTTTATGCAGATGTGATTTTAGATGAGGCAAATAAAATGGACCAACTGGTAAAAAAATTGTTGGAGCTAATGAAGTTGGAATATGGCGAAAGGGAATTTCACGATAGCCAATTTGATTTGTTGGAGCTAATTCAGGAGATTATTCGAAATTCCAAAGTTATGTTGGAAGAGCAAAATATTCAAGTGAAGCTTAAAGCGAAAGGACCTGTTTTAGTTTTTGCGGATAGTTTTTACATAGAACAAGTAGTGCGAAATTATTTTACCAATGCGATTAAAAATATAAAAAAAATGAATGGCAAAAAGAAAATTGAAATTTCTTTGAAGGAAGTGAAAGAAAAAAATACGGTGAAAGTTTCGGTTTTTAATACAGGAGAACGTATTGCGGAGGAGAATTTGAGCCGTATTTGGACAAGGTTTTATAAAGTGGATAAATCGCGTAATCGTAACAGTGGCGGAACTGGAATAGGGCTGGCGCTGGTAAAAGCGATTATGAACCAATATGGAACTGATTTTGGCGTGGAAAATAAGAAAGACGGAGTGGAATTTTATTTTGAAGTGAAAGTGGCGTAAGGCAAAACTCCAGTGAAAACTGGAGCTTGCCTAAAATTATTTTGTTCGATAAATGATAATGATGTCCTTATCGAACTCCTCTTTAGATGGGAGCATAACATCCACGAGTTCATGCTGAGTTTCATCGAAATTTTTCAGAAAAGAATGATATTCGTCAATGTTTTTGGTCCGAAACAGACGGAAATTTGTAGCTGTTTCTGTAAAAGCAATTTGCTTTTTATTATCAGACCGCTCAGACTTATTCATTAAAAAAATGATAGCCGCGAAAAAAATGATTGCTCCGATGATTACCCAAATGAAAATGATAGGTTCGGGTATAGGATATGTTCCATACATAGAAAGACCTCCTTTAGCAATGGAGAGACATGCACTTAAAGTGCTACAACAGTTTCTGAATAAAAAAAGTATATCATATTTTGGATAAAAAGTCAAATGGAATTGAGGGACATAAGAAACGAGTGGGCGATATTGCATTGCCCACTCGTAAAAGAATTGATAGAAAGAGACGGATAGTATTATTCAATGCTAATGACGATTGTATTTTGCCGTTTCACATAAGCGGTTTTATCATAATAAGTTGTGATAAAATCAGCAACGTCGCTTACATCAGCCCATTCAGGAACTCTCAGCTGGATGCTGTAAAAATGAGGCAATGACACTGCAAAGTCATATTCTGTCATCAATTCGTAGCATAAGAATCCTAACATTTTTGGCAGTTCTTTTTGGTTGCCTTTAAAGAATAACCCATGAGATGTTCCCATAGAAAGTGATGGAAAAATTCTTCCATGGATGGCTACATCACTTTTTTGATGAGCTTCGTAATTTGAGAAATTGCTTCTGATGTATTCTGCAATTTTCTCAGAATCACATTGCTCCGGTAACCAAAATTTTAGCCGCCACATATAGTGAAGTCCAACATGAGCAGAGCGAAATTCATTGATCAGAGTAGTTGCCATTGTTTTAACTGTCATTTCTTCCATCGTATTTCTCCTTTCTTTATGAGAGTTTCTTTTTGCAAAATTTCTTTTTTACATTATATAACAATTTACATAATTTGTCAATTTTTTTAAACATCATAGGCAATATTTTTCTGCAGGTAACATAAAAATATTGACAACTTGTGGCAAAATGTAGTACAATATACAGTATAATTTTAACAAAGGGGCGATGGTATGAACCAATATAGAACATATAACTGTTCAGAATTAAGAGAGAAGCAGGTAGGAGAAGAGATAAAATTAGCAGGCTGGGTCGATACGGTGCGAGATTTAGGCGGCGTTTTATTTATGGATTTAAGAGACCAATATGGTGTGACGCAAGTGGTCGTTTCAAGCGACGAGTCAGCTGTTGATTTTGCAGCTAGAATTCCAGTAGAGTCAACGGTTTGCGTATCACGGAAAAGTGCGTTTGAGAGCAAGTGACACGATTAATGAAAAAATTGAGACTGGAAAAGTGGAACTGGTTGCAAGCAATATTGAAGTACTTGGAAAAAGGACTAAACCATTGCCTTTTGAGATTTCTAATAACCAAAATGTAAGAGAAGATTTGCGTTTGGAGTATCGCTTTTTGGATATGCGCTCTCAAAAAATTTTAGAGAATTTGAAACTGCGTGCAGAATTGTTGCAATTTTTGCGCCTTCAAATGATAGAACAAGGTTTTTTAGAGGTTCAAACACCGATTTTAACAAGTTCTTCGCCAGAAGGGGCACGTGATTATTTGGTGCCAAGCCGTGTGTATCCGGGGAAATTTTATGCATTGCCACAAGCGCCACAGCAATTTAAGCAATTGTTGATGGTGGGCGGAATTGATAAGTATTTCCAAATTGCGCCGTGTTTTCGTGACGAAGATGCAAGGGCAGATAGAAGTCCTGGCGAGTTTTATCAATTGGATATGGAAATGGCGTTTGCGACGCAAGAAGATGTTTTTGAAGTCATGGAAAAAGTGATTTACAATACGTTTACCAAATTTTCAAAGAAAAAAGTGACCAATACTCCATTTCCAAGAATTCCGTACCAAGAAGCGATGCTAAAATACGGGACTGACAAGCCTGATTTGAGAAATCCGTTGGTAATTGAAGATGTGACCAATATTTTTGAGAAATTGGATATTAAAGTTTTTAATGGCAAAATTGTGCGCACGATTACGCTTCCAAATGGCGCAAGTCAGACGCGAACGTTTTATGATGGTATGACAGATTTTGCTATAAATGAGTGTAAAGCTAAGGGGTTGGCTTGGCTAAAAGTGCTGGAAGACGGAAGTTTGCAGGGGCCTATTGCGAAGTTAATTCCGGAAGAAGTGCAAAAAGAGTTGCTTACACAAACTAATACGAAACCGAGAGACAGTATTTTTTTCATAGCAGAACATAGCGGAATGGTTGAAAAATTGGCTGGCGAAATCCGAAAGGAAATCGGAAATCGTTTGCATTTGGCAAATGAAAATGAGTTTTCTTTTTGTTGGATTGTGGATTTTCCAATGTATGAAATCAAAGAAAATGGCAAGCTTGATTTTTGTCACAATCCATTTTCGATGCCACAAGGTGGGCTGGAGGATTTGGAGAAAAAGGAGCCGCTTGACATTTTGGCGTATCAATATGATATTGTGTGTAATGGAATCGAGCTTTCTTCTGGAGCGGTTCGTAATCATAATCCAGAAATTATGAAAAAGGCTTTTGCGTTGGCAGGTTATGAGGAAAGTGAAATTGAAAGTAAGTTTGCGGCATTGTATCATGCGTTTGCGTTTGGTGCACCACCACATGCGGGAATTGCGCCCGGAATTGACAGAATGCTGATGTTACTGACAGGGGCGGAATCTATTCGTGAAGTGATTGCGTTTCCGATGAATAGCAAGGCACAAGATTTGCTTATGAAGGCACCTGCAGAAGTCACACCAAAACAATTAGAAGAAATTCATTGTTTTTTTAAGAAATAGTCATATTTTAAAAATCATCTCATATTAAGTTAGGTGTTTGAGCGAAGCGAATTACAGATAACTTAGTTCATATTTTGAAAAAAATATGAACCAGTCATGATTAAAAAAATTATAAAAAGTAGCATATTTTAAAAATCGCCTCATATATATAATAGAGGTGATTTTTGTGATTTATATAAAACTAGAAGAGGATATGGACAAGTTTATGAGCCATTTTAATGTGCCAAGAAGTTTGAAGAAATTGATGTTTAAAGCCAAATGCAGAAATGGAAAATTTGCGCTAGAAAAAATAGACGATATGGAATGTTTGGTTGTGCCAGAAATCAATGAACGAATGCTAAAAAAGCTAAAAATTTTAGCGGATATTCGTTGTTGGAAAAATATTTGTGTTTCTAACCGTTTACTGGAAAATCCGGATTTTTTGACATTTGCAAGCCAAAGTTCATTAAAAGTGATGGATGGAAGATGGCTTTTTAAAAATATCATTGACCAAGTGGTCGAATTTGCGGCAGAAGCCAAACGCGAAAAATTAGAAAATAAGGAAATTTCCATTTTGTGTAATAAATTGGATGATACGATGATGGAAAAAATTAAGGAACTTTGTGTGAAAGTAAAAGTTTGCAATATTCTGACAAGTCAGATGAAACAATTTCAGAAAATGGAACAAGAAATTTATCGTAATCATGGGGTGATTTTAAATGTTTCTAGCAATTACAAAAAAGCACTTTTGAAGTCAAGTATGATTATTAATTTTGATTTTTCTAAAAAGGATTTGGAGAAAAAATGCATGTTTGCCAAAGACAGTATTTTGATTAATGCAAAAGAAAATGTGACGATTTCTAAAAAGTATTGGGAAGGAAAAAATATCACGTTTTTTGAAATGGATTTGCCAGAAAAATATGAGACATATAAGGAGCAATTAGAGGGCTTTGATTCTAGTATTTTGTATGAAAGTTTGATTTATAAAAATACGAATTATCGCAATATCAAAAAAGAATTGGCGGAGGATGACGCAAAAATATTGTGTTTGTTGGATGTGAATGGAGAAAAAATGAAAAACCTAGAGGCAAATTTGCCAAAAACACTTGACAAAATCGTAATTTAATCTTATGATATTATCTAGTACTTTAAGGAGGAAATAAAATGGAAGAAAAAGAGTTTTTATTGACACAAGAAGGTTATGATAATTTAGAGAAAGAATTGGAAAAATTAAAAACAGAAACAAGATATGAAATTGCGGAGAGAATTAAAGTGGCATTGGGCTTTGGAGATTTGTCTGAGAATTCAGAATATGACGAAGCCAAAAATGCGCAAGCTGCGAATGAAATAAAAATTGCAGAATTGGAAAATAAAATAAAATATGCCAGAATTATTGATGAGTCTGAAATTGATACAAAAACGGTGCAAGTAGGAAATGTAGCGAAAGTATTGGATATGGAATTTAATGAAGAAATGGAATATACGATTGTTGGTTCAACAGAAGTGGATTTATCACAAAATAAAATCTCAAACGAATCTCCAATTGGGCAGGCGTTGCTTGGTAAAAAAGTGAATGATGTGGTAGATGTGCAAGCTCCAGTTGGTGTTTTGAAATTTAAAGTTTTAGCGATTAAAAAATGAGAAGGGAAAACGATCAGTTTTGTCAAATTGATCGTTTCGTTTTTTATAAAAGTGAGGAGGAATTATGTTAGATTTAATTTTGGCTTTTGTTGGAACTTTGCACGTTCAATTGCTTTTTAAATTGATTTTGATTTTTGTTTTAGCAGGCTTAATTGGTCTGCAAAGGGCGGCACTGAGCAAACCAGCTGGATTTGGCACTCATGTATTGGTTGGAATTAGTGCGGTTTTGGTTATGGAATGTGGCATTTATTTGCAATATGAAATGAATGCAGATCCAACGAGAATTGCGGCGCAATTGTTGTCTGGAATTGGTTTTTTGGGTGCAGGAACGATTTTGCGAGATGGTTTTTCGGTAAAAGGTTTGACGACTGCAGCTAGTTTGTTGGCTGTGACGTGTATTGGTTTAATTGTTGGTGCTGGTTTTTATTTTGCAGGAATTGTTGCGACAATTGTGGTTTATTTCGTGCTGACGTATTCTAAATTTATTTCTGAAAAAGTTTCTCATTCCAATGAATTTAATTTGCAAATTCAAGTCAAAAATGAAAAAGAAATTTTGGAAAAAATGCAAGAATTTTTTGACGAACATAAAATTGAAGTGACTGAAATGAAGATATTAGAAGATGAAGAATACATAAAAGTTTCTGGATTATATCGAGGAAAAGTTAGCAAAAATCAAGTGATGTCTGAATTAATTTCAATGGAAGATGTCAAACAAGTAATTGAAATTTAATTGGAAAAAATTAAAAAAGTATTTTTTAGGATTTCGGATACAATAATCTTAAGAGAAATTTTGATGTTTCTCTTGAATTGGAGGTTATTAAAAATGTCTAGTAATAGCAAATTAATATCTGAAAAATTAAAATATGAAATTGCAAAAGAATTAGGTGTTTATGACCAAGTGAAAAAAGACGGTGGATGGGGAAATATTCCCTCTAAAACATGTGGAAATATTGTAACAAAAGCAATTGAAATTGCAAATCGTAAAGTGGAAGAAGAATAGGCAAAAGGGAATATAGACATTCAATATATGGCGAGCGAAATTTTGGGTATGGTCCCCAATTTTGCTCGCTTTTTTGATGTTTATTTTGTTAAATCTTCTAAAATTTTGGGATAAATGTCAGCTGCATGCGTGTTCCAATTGTTGACAATTTGGCTGGCTTGTTCTTTGGAGGCAACTAAAATTTCTGTTTTAAACAAAACTTCATGATTTTCGATAATTTTGCAAGTGACTCTAAATTCATTACTTGAGACAGGATTGTATTCTGCCGAAACCGAAAATTTATCTTTAATCGAATTAAAACTTTTTTGAAATTCACGATCAATTTGTAATTTTGTGATGCCCGGGATTAAGTCTAACGTGAGTTCTAAGGCACTTGTGCCTTCTTTGGTTAATTCATATAATTCAATTTCTCCATTTTTATTTTTTGTGATGTAATGGTCTTCTAACAAATCACTTAAAAATTCTTGAAAATAAAAGTAATTGATTTCTGAGACAGCAATAATCAACTCTAACAATTCTTTGTAAGAAAGCGGTTTTCCCACTTTTCGTAAAATATATAAAATTAAGATTTTATCTTCTGCTAGTGTAGTTTGATTTTCTGATTCGTTCATGTTAAGTTTCCGGCACCTCCTTTAAATATTTAGATATTCCTTCTTTTTTATTATTATATCACAAAAATTGTAATATGTAAAATTTTTTTTGAAGAAATTGTAACAAAAATGTTGAAATTATCTTAAGATAAAGATATAATAATATAAATCAAACTAAGAAAATGTTAGGAGGCAAATTTTGAGAAAATATTTTGGAACAGATGGAATTAGAAGAATAGCGAATTTGGAATTGACGCCAGATTTGGTTTTTAGAGTGGCAAAGGCTGGTGCTTATGTTTTAACAAAACATTCCAACCATGTGCCAACCATTTTAATTGGAAGAGACACAAGAATTTCTGGAAGCTTAATAGAAAGCGCGATGACAGCCGGTTTTTTAAGCTATGGGGCTAATGTCAAATTGCTAGGTGTCATGCCAACACCAGCAGTTGCTTATTTGACAAAAAAAATGAATGCTGATGCTAGTGTTGTAATTTCGGCATCTCATAATACTTTTGAGTTTAACGGGGTAAAATATTTTAGTAATCAAGGTATGAAAATTCCGGATGAAATCGAGGAAGAAATTGAAGAAATTATGGACTCTGAAAAATTGTCTAGCTTAATGGCGGTTGGCGACAAAATTGGTGTTTCAGAAGAAGCCAGTCGTTATTTATATGAGTATGTTCAGTTTTTTAAAGATATTTTTGGAAATGATTTAAAAAATAGTGGTTTGAAAATTGGAATGGATACAGCAAATGGGGCAACTTCAAGCGTGGCTGGCATGATTTTTTCAGAATTAGGCTTGGATTTTGAAGTGATTAATCATAACCCAAATGGGGTAAATATTAATGAAAAATGTGGTTCTACGCATTTGGAAGCCATTTCGGCTTATGTCAAAGAACATCATTTGGATTTAGGAATTGCGTATGATGGCGATGGTGATCGTTGTTTAGCTGTTGATGAAAATGGCGAAGTGATGGACGGAGACATCATTATGGCGATTTTGACAGAACATTTGAAGAAGCAGAATAAATTGAAAAAAGATAGCCTAGTTGTGACAGTTATGAGCAATCTTGGTATGAAAAAATATGCGGAACAAAATGGAATTAACCTTGTTTCGACAAAAGTCGGAGACCGCTATGTGTTAGAGGAGATGTTAAAAAATGGCTATAATCTGGGAGGTGAACAATCTGGTCATGTGATTATGCTAGATTACAATCCGACAGGAGACGGAATTTTGACTTCTTTAATGCTGATTAAAGCACTAATGGACAAAAAAATGAAAGCGTCCGAAGCAAGAAAAATCGTAAACATTTATCCGCAAGTTTTGATTAATGCTGTTGTTTCATTTGATAAAAAAATGGATTATGAAAAAGACGAAGAAATCAAGCAAAAGATTAAAGAATTAGAACAAGAGTTTGCTGGCAATGGCAGAGTTTTAATTCGTCCTTCGGGGACGGAGCCAAAAGTGCGTGTGATGATTGAAGGAGAAAATCAAGAATATATTACAAAAAAAGCGCAGGAGCTCGTGGATTTAATTGAGCAAAAGTTAAAATAAGGGGATTAATTTATGGAAAAAGACGAAGAAAACAGACAAAAATTAAGAGCAACCATTGAGCGCGAGTCTGGAAAATTATATTTTCGTTCTGAGAAAGATAGAAGTTTATATCAAGAGGAACTTTTGGAGCAGGCTAGTCAAGAAGATTGGGAGAAATTGGAACAGTATGGAATAGAAAAGTGGGTAGGCGAAAGAGTGGTTCAAAAGGACCGAGAAAATGCAGAATTGGAAAATAGAAAAAAGCATAAAAAGAGTAGAAAAGAACCTCAAAAAGTAAAACCTAAAAAGGAAAATGATAAACCAAAAGAAGTAGAAAGGGAAGAAAAGTCGGTAGATGCAAAGTCAGAAAAGGCAGAAACTCAAGAAAAAGAAGAAAAAATCGTGATGGTTGGGGCAGAACAAACAGAAAAGAATGAGCTCAAAAGCCAAATTCCAGAAGATGTTGTAAAGGCTTGTCAAAAACTTGGCATTACAAGAATTAAGTCATATATGTATGCTAAAGCGAATGAGTTTTCCAGCAAAACAGAAGTGCCCTATGTAAATAAAAATGGCGAAAATGTGTTGCTGATAAGAGCGGCTGATGATACGAAAAATACAGATAAATATTTTGCCTTTCAAGGCGATAAATTATGTGTACCGGGCAATCGAGATGAAGAAATCGACCAAGTGGTCGGAAGAAGGACGCAAAATACGCGTAATGGAAAATTGTTGCAACCTTTGGAAATTGATGATGAAGAACAATATGTGGAATACGAAGATAGCCAAGGTTTGGTCATCCAAGAAAAATTGGAAGAAACCATAAATTTATCGACTGAGGATTTGAAACAATATAAGGAAAAAATTCAGGAAGAATTAGAACGTTATTCGAACGAGTTGGCAAAAATTGAGGAGACGCCATTTTTAGACGATGCCCAGAGGGAACAGCTCTATAGAGAGGCAAACGAAAAGTTTAATCGTAATAACGAAAAAATTGCAAAGGAATGCCATATTGATTTATCAGATGTAAAAGCGATTAATTTAGCAACTGACGAGAAAACAAATGAGCAAGTACAGCAGGAAGATGAAATTGAGGCATGGGAAGTACTAGGCAAAAGAAAAAGAGAATTTTAAATAAATACAAAGGAGGAATATAAATTTGGAGGGGATATTTTTTACATCAGAACCATTGATTTTGATTATGATTTCGCTCATTACAGTACTTTTGATTGTGTTAGGGAGAAAATTGGAGACGCCGTATTTGTCGATTATTGTAGTGGCTTATGGATTGGGGCTATTGGTGTATCACACCATTCGTTTAAATAGTGCGCCAATGGATAGCAATTTATCGCCATTTTACTTTTCAATTGCAGTGGATTTAGTAATGCTATTTTTGGGGTTTATCACGTATTTGTGGATTGACGATATGTATGCCAAAAATAAAAATCAGAAAAGTTATAGTGATGCACTTTCTTGGTTCTGGGACAAGTTGTAAATCGTGAAAATTCTGAAAATGTAAAATTCTATAAAAGAAAGGATGAAAGGATGGAAAATAAAAAATTTTATGTAACAACACCAATTTATTATCCAAGTGGCAAATTTCATATTGGAACAGCCTATGCAACAACGCTTGCAGATACGATTAAACGCTATAAACAGTTACGAGGTTATAATGCGTATTTTTTGACAGGTTTGGATGAACATGGGCAAAAAATTCAAACTGTGGCGCAAAAATGCAATCAAGAACCACAAGCATATGTTGACCAAATGGCAGAAATTTGCCAAACATTATGGCGCGAAATGGATATTTCGTATGACGATTTTATTCGTACAACAGAGCCACGTCACGAAGCGGCAGTTGATAAAATTGTTGAGAAGTTTTTAGTCAATGACGATATTTACAAAGGTAAATATGAAGGCTGGTATTGTATGCCTTGTGAAACATACTTTACACAAACCCAATTAGTGGACGGAAAATGCCCTGATTGTGGCAGAGAAGTGAAGCTAATGCAGGAAGAATCTTACTTTTTTAATATGAAAAAATACCAAGATTGGCTGATCAAATTTTATGAAGAGAACCCAGATTTTATTGTGCCAGTTTCTAGAAAAAATGAGATTTTTAGCAATTTTATCAAGCCGGGATTGGAGGATTTGTGCATCAGCCGAACCACGTTTGATTGGGGCATCAAAATGAAAAATGACCCAAAACATGTTTTGTATGTTTGGGTGGATGCGCTAACAAATTATATCACGGCACTTGGCTATGGTTCTGACGATGATAGCTTGTTTCAGAAATATTGGCCAGCAGATTTGCATATTGTGGGAAAAGAAATTATCCGTTTTCATGGGATTTATTGGCCGATTTTCCTAAAAGCGCTTGGCTTGGCGTTGCCGAAAAAGATTTATGCGCATAGCTGGCTTGTTATGAAAGATGGCAAAATGTCGAAGTCGAAGGGAAACGTGATTTATCCAGAAACTTTGATAGAGCGCTATGGTTTGGATAGTTTGAAATATTATTTGCTAAGGACCATGCAGTTTGCAACAGATAGCGTATTTACACCAGAAGATTTTGTGGACCGCTATAATTTTGATTTATGCAATGATTTGGGAAATCTTTTAAATCGAACGATTGGCATGATGAATAAATATTTTGAGGGAAACATCCCAACGGAATTTGCAGAAAAAAACGAAGTCGATGAAGAGCTAGAGAAATTCACTTTAAATGAAATTGCCGAATTTGAGAAAAATATGGATGAATTATATCTTGCCAATAGTTTGTCAAATGTTTGGAAAATCATCAGCAGAACGAATAAATATATTGATGAGACAGCGCCTTGGATTTTGGCGAAAGAAGAAAATAAAGAAAAATTAAAATCAGTGATGTTTCATTTGGCAGAAAATTTAAGAAAAATTGCGGTTTTATTGAAGCCGTTTATGAACGAAACAGCAGAAAAGATGTTAGCTCAATTAGGCTTAAATGCAAAAGAATTGAAAACATGGAATTCGCTAAATTCTTATACACAAATTCCACAAAATACAAAAGTGGCTGAAAAAGGAGAGCCATTGTTTATGAGAAAAGACAGAGAAGAAGAAATCGAATTCATTCAAAATGCGATGAAAGTTTAAGTAAGAAATGGAGAAAATATGAACAAAAAAATTATTGTTATCAATGGCTCTGGTGGCGTTGGAAAAGATACCTTTGTAGAATTTTGCAGTGAATTTGCTAAGGTAAAAAATATTTCCTCTGTGGATAAGGTAAAGGAAGCAGCCGAAATTTTAGTTGGTTGGAATGGCGAAAAGGACGACAAGAGTAGGAAGTTATTAGTGGATTTAAAGCAACTCAGTATCGCTTATAACGATTATCCGATGACGTATATTAAAAATGAGGCAGACGATTTTCTGGCAAATCCAGAACAACAAATTATGTTTGTGCATATTCGAGAAATTTCGGAAATTAAAAAAGTCAAAGAAATTTTGAAGGCAAAAACTTTGCTGATTACGAGTTCAAGAGTGGAAAAAATTCTGACCAATCAGTCAGATGCCAATGTTGACCAATACGAATACGATATTTATATGACGAATGACGGAACATTGGAGGAATTAAGAGAAAAGGCGAAACAGTTTGTAGTAATGGAGAATTAAATGGAGAGAATAGGTTTTTTTGGTGGTTGCTTTAATCCTCTAACAGTGGCACATATTTTATTGATTAAACAAGTTATTAGGCAAGAAAATTTAGCAAAAGTATATTTTGTTCCAATGGGAGATTGGTACCCCAAAAAAAACCTGATTTCGTTGGAACATCGTAAAAGAATGTTAGAGCTTGCTTTGGAAAAAGAAGAGAAATTAGCGATTTTGGACCTTGCCAATCCAACACAAAAAACGTATGCTATTGACACTTTTCAAAAAATAGAGAAACAATTTCCAGAGGCAGACCGTTTTTTTATTATGGGAACAGATAACTATGAGAAAATGAAGACTTGGAAAGACCAAGAAAAATTGCAAAAATATCAATATATTGTGTTGGACAGGAAGGCTGGAAAAACTAAAAACATAAGCTCTACAATTGTAAGGGAAAAGATAAAAAAACAAGAAAATTTTGAAGATTTTGTTCCGAGCCAAATTATAAACTATATCAAAGAAAATAATTTATATAAATAGAGGAGAGCTAAATGAGGGGAAAAATTGTTAATTTGTGTATCGGTGGTATGAATATTATTTTTGGCGTGTTAATCCTTGTTTATACGATTTATATACCACAAGAATTGGTGGATTTGACGATGCAGGAATTGAGTGTTACAACAGCGATAAAAAAAGCGATTTATATGATTTTGGCGTTTGTTGTTATCATAGATGTGGTCCAGTATCGAAATTGTGCTGATAATAGCAAGCTAAAAACTGGTTATTTGTTTGGCTTTTTTGCTCTGAGTTTTATTTTGATTAGGGAACCTGCCATTGCTGCTTTTTCTATAATTTCTGGCATACTGGTTATGATTGAAACCGGTAGAGATACGGTGGTGGATATTGATAGTACGACAGGAATTTCAATTGTGGGTGTGATTATTGTGACAATTGTCATTTTGATTGGAATTTCTTTTTTTTACCAAAATATAGGAGAATATATTAAAAATCAGGAGAATAAGAATAATCAAGAATATTCTAGCGATTATTTTAAATATGTAACAGAATTAGACATTACAGATGTTTACATCAATGTAAAAAAGGACGGAAAATATGGCTATATCAATCAAAATGGCGATGTGGTGATTGATTTTATTTATGATTATGCAAGCCCATTTGTGAAAATTACTAAGTTTGATAAGAATTTCCAAGTGGCGCTAGTATGTGAGAATGGGACTTCCAAAATTATCATGAAAAATAAGAGAATGGTGTTATCTTACCGCTCAGAAACTTCAGAAGAAAATTATGAAGCCAAAGCCAAGGAATTGGAAGATATTTACAAAAATACGTTAGAGCAAACAGAAGATATGGAATTTGAAGTTGTTCCTAAAACGAAAATGACACAAGTCGCGAAAAAGTATGATGAAGTTGCGGAGGACTACACGTATCGTTATGATTATAACGAAGAATATGATATTCTTGTTACCCAGTCGAATTTGGGGCTAGGCGATAAATTTGAGTTGGCTAAAAAAGATGACTTGAATATTCGTCTTACCTTGGATTGTGAAAATCTTGACTACGACGAAAATTATGTTTATTTATACAGCAATGCAACCATTCCGTTTTTTGATGTGTCAAACAAGGAACAGGGCTGGTTTACGAGATATGGCAAGAAAAATGTCATGAAGGGAAAAGCCCATATTTTAGACTATAAGGAAGGTAAAATTCTACTTAAAAATTACAATGATGAAACCATTTATTGGATTGATGAAAACGGGGAAATGCTTTCTGAAGTATATCAAGAAATTTATATTTTGGACGACAGATATATTGTTAAAAACACAAATCACAAATATCTTGTGTTGGATCAGAATTTTAACAAAATTTTTGAAGAAGAGTTTGATTGCATGGACCCATATTTGGCAAGTTTAGGGCTTTATGTTGTTGCCAATACGAACGAAGCAATTGAGTTTAATGATTATAGTTTTGCCAAAATGAATTGGAGGCTTTTAAACAGCAATGGAGAAACTATTTTAGATGGAATTGAGCAAATTTATACCAATTATTATCCGATTTCTAAGGATAAAGAAATGCCATATGTAACACGCTATGAACAATTTTTGACACAATTGAAAAAAACGGATTTTCAATTTGTAGGTGACAAATTTTATGAATAAAAAGGGGCTGTAAAAAACTTAGTAGATTACATGAGAAGTTAGAGTTTTTTACAGCCTCTTAATTTGTATTTTGCTTATTCACATTTGCAGCAGTAATTACCACACATAGATTCATCTTGAGGGGTTCCCGTAGAGCAATTTTGGCAAGCCTGAACCTCGATTTGTTGTAATTGGCAAACGTTGTGATTATAATTATGATATTTACAGCTTTCTACTGTACAATTAATTCTTTGATTTTTTTCTTCCATAATTTGACCTCCATTTCTGTTATAAAATTAGTATGAACCGTTTTTTTATTTTTAGTCAAAATATTTTTCATGTATAAAAATACAAATGTAAACATTATTCGACAAATTATGACAAAATATTTTGAAAATATTGAAAATAGTGTCGAAGTGTGGCACACGAAACTGGGAAAAATTGTTCTTTTTCTCTGGACAACGAATAGAATTTAATATAAGATATTTTTGTTCAAAAGATATAAAAAGTTTTTTATGCTTTTGAAAGTGTGAAAACAAAAATTTTCACGCAAACACAAGAAAAAATAAAATAATAGGAGGAAAAAAATGGAAGTTTTAAAAATTTCATCAAAATCAAACCCAAATTCAGTGGCTGGAGCAATCGCTGGATTAGTGAAGGAGAGCACAAGAGCAGAAATGCAAGCAATAGGAGCAGGAGCATTAAATCAAGCGATTAAAGCGGTAGCTATTGCAAGAGGTTTTGTCGCACCAGCAGGTGTAGATTTAGTTTGTATACCAGCTTTTGCCGAAGTTCAAGTCGAAGGAGAAGACAGAACAGGGATAAAGCTAATTATAGAATCAAGAAAATAAAAGTAAATATTTCCAAGTAAAAAGTTTTCACTTTTTATACATCATATAAAATGACGTCAGAGAGAATGGCGTCATTTATTTTGACAACTTATAATTTTTTCCATTTTTGTGTAGAATAATCCTAGCGATGTCAAACAGGGGGTGTTATATTGGAAAAATTTGATCCTCAAAAGCTTGCAGATAGTGAATTAGAACGCATAACACTAAGAGTGGCACATAGAACAAAAGAGGAGCTGGCGACGATTGCGCAGAATGAAAACATCAGTTTAAATGCATTAATTATTAGGTGTATAGAATTTTCATTAAATAATACCAAAAAAGACATTAAAATTCGAAAAAGGAGGAGAACAAAGGATGCAAAAAGATCTAAAAATTGATGAAAGGAAACAAAAGATGGAAGGTAAGTTAAGTTGGATAACAGAAAAGACGAATAACAGGGGTATCACATTAGTTGCACTTGTGATTACAATCATTGTGTTGTTAATATTGGCAGGTGTGTCAATTAATCTTGTGGCACGGTAGCAATGGCATTTTAGGACGAGCTCAAAAGGCTGTGGATGTGAACAATATGGCGCAAATTAAGGAAGAAATTGAATTAAAAATTGCAGAATTGCAAATGGATTACTACATGACAGACAACAATTTTGCAAGTGCGAATGAGTACGTCAAAGCAGAATTACAAAAAGGTGTAGAACTTTCTAACGGGGCAGAAGTTTCATGTGACGAAAGTGGAAAATTGAGTTACGAAGGTTTGGAAATAGGAACATTCAATTCAGACGGAACTGTGACAATTGATGGCGAGTTAAGTGGCAATCAAATTGTGACGAAATACACAGTTTCATACAATGCAAATGGCGGACAAGGTGTGCCAGCTAGCAAAAAATATGCAGCAGGAGAAAGTGTAAGTGTTGACTTTACGACAAAACCAACCAAAAAAGGAGCGAATTTCTTGGGCTGGGCGATAAGCAGCACAGCAACAACGCCAGAATATACAAATTCAGGAAGTTTTACCATGGGGAGCCAAAGCGTGACGCTATATGCTGTGTGGGAAACGTTAGCTGGAACAGCAGCAATTAAAGCAGAATATTATGGAGATAATGTCAATTATTCTGCCAATGGCGTGAGTGATTGGAAAGTATTCTTGAATGATGGGAGTAATGTGTATTTGATAGCAAGTGATTATGTGCATAATAGTGGAATGACAGTCACAAGTGATGTAGCAAAAGTAGAAGGAAATGATTATTGTGTAAAGGGAAACAGCCGAGATGGATTAGTAAATTGGTTAACAAATGAATCAAACTGGAGCGCGTATGCAAGTGGTTTGAGTGGAGCAACGGCTACTGGTGGACCAACTAAACCACAATTTGTACAAAGTTATAATGCAAAATATGGGACTTCACATTCAAGTGATTTAGGTAATGACTCTTCTTTTACTGTTTCAGAGCAAGTTGCACCATATATTATTATAAACACATCTAACGCAAGTGCATATTGGCTATCATCAACATTTTCAGCTGATACAGGAGGTGTATGGCGTGTATCCAACAATGGTAATGTATATAATATTAACTTTAGCAATACGAGTTATGGTATCCGCCCACTTGTGAAGTTACCTGCCAATGCAAAAATGAACTGGAATGGAACGGTTTGGGATTTAAGTGAATAAAGATTTAGATGCTGAGAGGAGAATTTATCCTCTCTTTTAAATTTTTTTCATCAATAATTAGTAAAAAAATTCATTTTTTTCTCAAAAAAGATAGACAAATTGGAAAAATAGAGATAAAATAAAAATGTAGAATTTTACGTAAGAGGAGGAACTATGAAAAAAAATCAAAATGGTGCGATTTCAGTTTTTGTTGTAGTAACAATGCTATTTTTCTTGTTAACGATTGTTGGGATTTATACCATTGCTTCTAGAAGAGCACAAACGCAAACAGAGTCTGTGGAGTTGATAAAAGAAAAATATTATACAGAAGGGGAAGAGCAAGCGCTTTATCAGCAAAAAATTTCCAATGCTACGACTAATCTTCCGATTTATACAAAGGAACAATTGTGGTCAGTCGGAACAGGAAAAAAAGTAGAAATCGAAGGAACGGTTTACACATTTGCAGCAGCCGCAACATATGACTTAAAAAACGATATTGTGATAAATTTGGATGATAGTTTAAAAATAGGGGACACTTCAAAAGTAAACCGAAATGGGTATGAAATTTATTACTATAACCCAGATAATAATCTATATTATAACTTGTCAGATAGCAGTTCTTATGATTTGCAAAAAAACGGTTATTATTTTAAAAGTCGATAAAATTAAAATTTGTTGTTGACTTTTTATGTTGATTTATAGTATAATATAAAAATATCATAAAAACGTGAAATAGAAATAAAAAGGAGGATTTAAAAAATGGCAAAAGTTTTATCAGATGTATCAAGAACATTTAACGAATATCTTTTATTACCAAATTTAACAGACGAAAGATGCATTCCAAGCAATGTTTCTTTGAAAACACCACTTGTGAAATTTAAAAAAGGAGAAAATTCAAAGTATGAAGCAAACGTACCTTTTGTGTCTGCGATTATGCAAGCTGTGTCTGGCGAAGAGATGGCAATAGCGTTGGCACGTGAAGGCGGTTGCTCTTTTATTTTTGGAGCACAATCCATTGAAGCACAAGCGCAAATGGTAAGAAATGTGAAACGCCATAAGGCAGGTTTTATTAACAGTGATTCTAACGTAAAAAGTGGTACACCCATTCGTGAAGTCATCGCACTTGTAGAACAAACAGGTCATTCTACGGTTATGGTAACAGAAGATGGTACGCCAAATGGAAAATTTTTAGGACTGGTAACTGACAAAGATTACCGCATTTCAAGGGTTAATTTAGATGAGCCAGTGGACCAATATATGGTGCCAAAGGAAAAGTTGGTCTTTGGCAAAAAAGGAATTAGTTTATCAGAAGCAAATGATATGATTTGGGAACATAAAATCAGCTGTTTGCCAATTTTAGATGAAAATGACAACCTAGCACATCTTGTTTTTCGCAAGGATTATGAGGACCGAAAAAACAATCCAGATTCCTTTTTGGATGAAAATAAAAGTTACATTGTTGGTGCTGGAATTAACACAAGAGATTATGAGCAAAGAATTCCAGCACTTGTAGAAGCTGGTGTTGATATGGTTTGTATGGACTCTTCAGATGGCTATTCAGTTTGGCAAAAAAACACGATTGATTGGGTTCGCCAAAATTATGGAGATAGTGTCAAAATTGGGGCAGGAAATGTAGTTGATAAAGAAGGGTTTTATTACTTGGCAGACGCAGGTGCTGATTTTATTAAAGTCGGTGTTGGTGGCGGTTCGATTTGCATTACCCGTGAGACAAAAGGTATTGGTCGTGGACAGGCTAGCGCTGTGATGGATGTGGTGGAAGCACGTGATGAATATTTTGAAAGAACAGGTATTTATATTCCGATTTGTGCAGATGGCGGAATTGTACATGATTATCACATTACGCTTGCTTTAGCAATGGGAGCTGATTTTGTTATGATGGGACGTTATTTTGCTAGATTTGACGAAAGTCCTTCACGCAAAGTAAAGCGAAACGGAAATTTTGTGAAGGAATATTGGGGCGAAGGTTCTAACCGTGCGCGTAATTGGGAGCGTTATTTGGAAGATCCAACTAAGAAAAAATTGGCATTTGAGGAAGGCGTGGATTCGTATATTCCTTATGCGGGTTCTTTGAAAGATAATTTGGCAATTACAGTTAGCAAAATTAAATCAACCATGTGCAATTGTGGAGCCATTACTATTCCAGAATTGCACGAAAAAGCAAGGCTAGTTCTGGTTTCCAATGTCAGCATTCGAGAAGGTGGCGCCCATGATGTTATTTTGAAAGATGTTGATAATGGAGAAAATAATTAAAATAGGAGTAATTTATGAACAAAGAAAAAATTTTAATTTTGGATTTTGGGGGGCAGTATAATCAATTGATTGCGCGAAGAGTGCGAGAATGTAATGTGTATTCTGAAATTGTGCCTTTTTCGATTTCGATGGATAAAATTAAAGAAAAGGCACCAAAAGGCATTATTTTTACAGGTGGACCTGCGAGTGTATATGCAGAAGGTGCCCCTCGTGTAGACGAAGAAATCTTTGAATTAGGCATTCCCATTCTGGGAATTTGCTATGGCATGCAACTCATGACACATATTTTTGGTGGCAAAGTGCAAAGAGCCGAAAAGCGTGAATATGGCGTCATGGATGTGAAAATCAACAATACGTCAAAGTTATTTAATACTTTTGGCGAAACAAACAATTTTTTAATGACACATACAGATTTTGTTGCAAGCTTACCAGAAGGTTTTGAGAATATTGGCTCAACGGAAGATTGCCCCAATGCGGCCATGGAAAATGCGCAAAAAAATCTGTATGGCATTCAGTTTCATCCAGAAGTCAATTTATCGAGCAATGGAATTCAAGTGATTAGAAATTTTGTTTTTGCGATTTGTGGTTGCCAAGGCGACTGGAAAATGAATGCTTTTGCAGAAGAAACCATTCAAAATATCAAAGAAAAAGTAGGAGATGGCAAAGTGCTTTGTGCGCTTTCTGGTGGCGTTGATTCTTCTGTTGCAGCAGCTTTAATCAATAAAGCCATTGGTAAAAAGTTAACTTGTATTTTTGTGGACCATGGTTTGCTTCGCAAAAATGAAGCAGAAGAGGTAGAAGAAGTATTTACGAAAAATTTTGATGTGAATTTTGTCAAAGTAGATGCCAAAGAGCGTTTCCTAAGCAAACTTGCAAGTGTGACAGAACCGGAGCAAAAACGAAAAATTATTGGGGAAGAGTTTATTCGTGTTTTTGAGGAAGAAGCCAAAAAAATCGGCGCAGTTGATTATTTAGTGCAGGGAACAATTTACCCAGATGTGATTGAAAGCGGATTTGGCAGCAGTTCTAAAATTAAAAGTCATCATAATGTTGGCGGACTTCCTGATTGTGTGGATTTTAAAGAAATCATTGAGCCACTTCGTGATTTGTTTAAAGATGAGGTGCGCGCTGTTGGTTTGGAGTTAGGCTTGCCAGAGTTTTTGGTGTATCGTCAGCCATTTCCGGGGCCGGGGCTTGCCATTCGTGTGATTGGAGACATCACAGACGACAAATTGACGATTTTGAAGAATGCAGATAGTATATTTAGAGAAGAAATTGCAAATGCTAGATTGGATAGAGAAATTAATCAGTATTTTGCGGTTTTGACAAATTTGAAGAGTGTTGGTGTCATGGGAGACGAGAGAACATATGACTACACAATTGCGCTTCGTGCAGTTTCAACCATTGATTTTATGACAGCTGAATGGAGCAAAATTCCATACGATGTTTTGGAAAAGGTGTCAAACAGAATTGTGAATGAAGTCGAGCACGTGAACCGTGTGGTGTATGATATTACAGGAAAACCACCAGCAACGATTGAGTGGGAATAAATTTGAGGAGGATAAAATTATGAAAAGAGAATTAGTGATTAAAAAATGTAAGAAGTGTGGTGCGTTGGTGCGTGTCATAGAGGATTGCAAATGTGAGGGATGTGGCATTGTTTGCTGCGGCGAGCCAATGGAAACATTGGTGCCAAATTCAGTAGATGCAGCATTTGAAAAGCATGTTCCAACGTTTGAAAAAATGGATGATGGTATTTTTGTAACAGTGAGCCATGTGATGGAAAAAGAGCATTTTATTGAGTGGATTGCACTTGTTTCTGAAAATCAAGAGTATTTTGTGTCATTGTATCCAGAGCAAAATGCTGAGGCGCATTTGCCTTATATTCCAAATTCAAAATTGTATGCGTATTGTAACAAACATGGTTTGTGGGAAGCAGAGGTAAAATAAGGAGAAATGATGTCATATTTATTCATAGAATATCCGAAATGCAGCACTTGTCAAAAAGCCAAAAAGTGGCTAGAAAATCAAAATGTAAATTTTGAAGCAAGGCATATTGTAGAAGAAACGCCGACCGTGAAAGAATTAAAGGAATGGATTGAAAAAAGTGACTTAGAAGTAAAAAAGTTTTTTAATACAAGTGGTTTGGTTTATAAAAATATGAACTTGAAAGAAAAATTGCCTTCAATGACGGATGCAGAAAAACTGCAATTATTGGCAAGCAATGGCATGCTAATTAAACGACCAATCTTGATTGGAGAAGATTTTGTGCTAGTTGGATTTCGTGAGGAACAATGGAGAGAGAAAATTCGGAGGGAATTTCTAGTAAAAAATGCTTGCATTTTAAAATTTAAAGTGATATAATTAAAAAATAAAATAGAAACCGTTTGAAAAAGCAAAGTAGATGAGTAGAATATTTTTCAGAGAGAACAAATCATGGCTGGAAGTTTGTTTAAAATATTACTTGTTGAAATTTCACTTTTGAGGTTCTTGTGCTGAAAATTTAGTAGGCATGAGCGGTAGTTACGATAGAACTATTGAGGTTAAAATTTATTTTTAATGAAGTTAGGTGGTAACACGGAAGCATTTCGTCCTATGGATGAGGTGCTTTTTTGGTTGGATAGAATATTTCTAATTGTAAAAATGAGGAGGAACTTAACAAATGAATAAAATTAAATTGGAAAATGGAGACGAGTATTGTTTAATTGAGAAAGAATTTGCAGAAGAAGCATTGGAAAATAATACAAACTTAAAAAGAAATAATAAGTCTAATTTGAGGATAAAAATTAATAATATTAGAAGACCAATCAGTATGGCTATGATTGTTTTGAGGCAAGGAAAAGATTATGTAGGACATATAAGTTCTAATTTATATGAGGATTGTACAGCAAGTTTAATCATGTCTGGAATTAGAGCCATAGAATTACCTGATGAATTAAGTGAATATAGAAATTTGCTTGAAAGACATGATACTGCTTTATATGTGGATCAAAAGTATAGAAGGCAAGGGAAAGCAACGTTATTAATGAAGTTAATGTTTCAATATCTGAATGAAAAGGGAATCAAAGATTTAGAAGTATGTGGAATAGTAGATGATGTGGCGATGCAGACATATTTGAGTACTGGTGCTGAAATCATTGGAGAGAAAACAGCAATTTATAGAGATATTGGAAGATTTTTTCCAAAAGAAAAAGAGGAAGAAATTCAAAAATAGAGAGGAGAAATTTTTAGTGTTAGGAAAGTTCTTTGAATGTGAAGCAGATAAAAATGAAAAATATTATAGATTTATTCAAACCAAAAAAGAATATCCTGATGATCGCAGGTTTCCAATCAATGAAATAGTTGTATGTGATCATAAAATAAATTTAGAAGCAACAGACATAACTCAAATGGGGGGATTTTGCTTATCTACTTATGAATTTATTTTTAGATGGTTAATTAGGGGAGACATTTTGTGTGAAGTTATCATTCCAGAAAATGAAAAAATATATAAAACAGGAAGCGAAAATGGAATTTATTTAGCTGAGAAGATTATTCTTAAAAATCCACAAAAAATGAATGATGATTTGGCAATGAAATTGTATTTAGCTTCTAAACTTCCAACAGAATCGTATTTTAGAGCCATGACAGCATGTGCGATATGTGGTTATATGAATACAGCAAATAAAGTTTGTGAGGATAAAGTTAATCAGGAAAATATAGATAAAGCAATATTAGAATTGGAAGGATTTTGTCAAAGAAGAACCAAAGAAAAAATGATAGAAGATGAGTTAGCAAGAGAAAATGTTAATAAGTTATATGAAAGATTAAAGAACATTAAAAATTAAAGGAGGTATATTATGAATAAGTTTAAAATAATGTCGGTTCTGGCTGGCTTGGGAAGCATCATGACCACCATTATTATGGTAATTCATTTGCCGAAAGTTTGCTATGAATATTCCATGCATCCAGAGTGGAGCCTAGGAGCTTGGAATGCAGTCCAAATAACCGCTACTTTATATGGAATTGTAATTGCTGTGTTTACCATAGTGTTAGTGGGATTGAATGTGAAAAAATAAATATTTTAAGAAATAAGGAGGAATTTTTATGGGAGATAAAATTCAAGAAATGACAGAAGCTGTCAAGAAAAAATTAGGGGAAATTAAGACTTTGCAGGAATTGCAAGAGTTGAAGGTTAAGTACTTAGGGAAAAAAGGCGAGGTAACTTCTATGCTAAAAGGTTTGGGAGGAATGGCGCCTGAGGAAAGACCGATTTTTGGTCAAAAAGTAAATAAGTTAAGGGAAGAACTTGAGAAATTAATGGAAAGGCGCGAAAATCAAGTCAAAGAGAAAATTTTGGAGCAACGTTTGCAAAGGGAAAAAATTGATGTGACCATGCCCGGAAAAAACATTGAGCTTGGGTCTATTCATCCGATTACACAGGTCATTCAGGAAGTGGAAGAAATCTTTTTGGGAATGGGATATTCCATTGCAGATGGACCAGAAGTGGAAACAGCAGTTTACAATTTTGATAAGTTGAATACGCCAGCGGATCACCCAGCAAGGGATTTACAGGATACTTTTTATATCACAGAGGATATTATTTTGAGGACACAGACCTCGCCAGTGCAAGCGCGTGTGATGGAAAATCAAAAGCCACCAATTAAGATTATTTGCCCGGGAGCGGTGTATCGTTCTGATACGTTGGATGCAACTCATTCGCCAGTTTTCCATCAAATCGAGGGTTTGGTGGTTGACAAAAATATTACGATGTCAGATTTGAAGGGAACTTTGGAGATGTTTGCGAAAAATTGCTTGGGACCCAATACGAAAGTGCGTTTTCGCCCTCATCATTTTCCGTTTACAGAGCCAAGTGCAGAGGCGGATGTTTCTTGCTTTGTCTGTGGTGGAAAAGGTTGTCGCGTGTGCAAGCAAGAAGGCTGGATTGAGCTTTTGGGTTGTGGAATGGTGCATCCAAAGGTGTTGGAAAATTGCGGAATTGACCCAAATGAGTATTCTGGATTTGCGTTTGGTTTTGGTGTGGAGAGAATTGCCATGGCGAAATTCGGGATTGACGATTTGCGTTTGTTGTATGAAAATGATGTCAGATTTTTGAAACAGTTTTAGGAGGAAACTATGGATTTTAAAATTAGAAAAACGATGATAGAAGATTTGGAGCAGTTACCGGATTTGTATAAAAGCGGATTTGGGAAAGACACGAATGTAGAGAAAATGTATGAAAAGTTTGATAAGTTAAAAAATGATGAACATTATTTATTTTATTCTGCTGTGACAAGTGATGGCGAGTTAGTGGGATTTATGAATGTGATTTTGCATGAGGATATTGTGGAAGAGTGTAAAGATTTTGCGACAGTTTGGAATGTGCGAGCAAAGTATAAAAGGCAAGGAATTGCGACAAAAATGTTTCAATATATGGAAAATGAGTTGAGAAAATTAGATGTTGATTTTATTGATTTGACTGCGGTCAATACAGAAGAAGCAAATAGCTTTTATCAAAGTTTAGGATATGAAAAGGAAAATGGATATTTTAAGAAATTGTAAGGAGGAAATTGTATGAAAGCAAGTATCGAATGGCTAAAGGAATTTAGCGAAATCAATGTTTCTGGAAAAGAGTTAGGGGACATTTTGACTATGACTGGTTCAAAGTTGGAAACGATTGAAGAGCGTGGAAAAAATATTGAAAATGTAGTAGTTCGGAAAGATTTTGGAAATTGAAAAACATCCGAATGCGGATAAATTGATTGTGACGAAAGTGGATGTGGGAAGCGAAATTTTGCAAATTGTGACTGGTGCAGATAATGTAAGTGTTGGCGATATTGTGCCGATTGCAAAAAGCGGTTCTACTTTGCCAAATGATGTGCATATCAAAAAAGGCGAACTTCGCGGCGTGGAGTCCAATGGAATGATGTGTGCTTGTTCGGAATTGAACATTCCAGTTGACCGTTACCCAAACCAAATTGAGCATGGGATTATGATTTTGCCAAAAGAAATGGAAAGCCACCTTGGCGAAAATATTGTGGAAGTGTTAGGGTTAGAGGAGGAAATTCTCGATTTTGAAATTACGTCTAATCGTCCAGATTGTTTTTCCATTGAAGGTTTGGGGCGCGAAACAGCCATTTCTTTGAACACAGATTTTAAAAATCCACGCAAAAATTTAACGGAAATGAACATTGAAAATCAAACCGAGTTAGAAGGCTTGAGGGTTGATATTACGGCGCCAGATTTGTGTTATCGTTATATGGCAAGAGTTGTGAAAGATGTCAAAATTGGCGAGTCGCCAGATTGGATGAAAAGGCGTTTGGAGGCATGTGGTGTAAGAACGATTAACAATATTGTGGATATTACAAATTATGTGATGCTAGAATTAGGGCAACCAATGCATGCTTTTGATATTAATTCAATTGCTGGCAAACATATTACGGTAAGACGTGCTGAGGATGGCGAAAAAATTACGACTTTGGATGACCAAGAAAGAGTTTTGAGTAGTGATATGTTGGTCATTTCTGATGAGAAAAAAGCGGTTGCCATTGCTGGTGTGATGGGCGCACAAAATTCGGAAATTGAGGAGAATACAACAACCGTTGTGTTTGAGTCAGCGGTGTTCAATGGTGGAAGTATCAGAAAAACAGCGAAAAAAATAGGGCTTCGCACAGAAGCGTCAAGCCGTTATGAAAAGGGCTTGCCACAAGAAAATGCAGAAAGAGCTATTAATCGTGCGGTCGAGTTGGTTGAATTGATTGGCGCAGGAAAGGCGGTTCCGGGGAAAATTGATGTTTATCCAACTAAGCAAACGTTTAACCAAGTGGAATTTAATCCAGAGAAAATTAATCGTTTGTTGGGGACGGATATTGCGAGAGAAGATATGGTAAAGACCTTGGAAAAATTGGAAATGAAAGTAGATGGAGACACGGTAGTTCCACCATATTTTAGGGTAGACATTGAACGTTTGGCGGATTTGGCAGAAGAGGTTGTTAGATTTTATGGGTATGATAAAGTGGATTGCACACTGATTAATAGTGAGGCGACTTTGGGAATTCGTACCAAGGCACAAAAGTTGACAGATAAAATTCGTCAGACTTTAGTGAATAAAGGTTTGTCGGAAATTTGTACGTATGGTTTTATCAATGAGAAAGATTTGGACCGATTGTGTGTGGCTGAAGATAGCGATTTGCGTAGCCAAGTCATTCCGGTTAAAAATCCGCTGAGTGAGGATTATTCGATTATGCGAACGACGACCCTTCCAAGCATGTTGCAAACCATTGTGACGAACCAGTCTAAGAAAAATAAGAATGTTGGTTTGTTTGATATTTCGAGGGTTTACAGAAATGTGGAGCACCAAATTGAAAATGGAAATGTGCCAACAGAGGACACGATTGTGACAATTGGAATGTATGGGGAAAGTGTCGATTTTTATGTTTTGAAAGGCTTGATAGAGAAGATTTTGAATATTAGTTCTGTTTTGCGTTATGATGTGGTTTCTGAAAAATCCAACAATAGCTATCATCCGGGCAAAACGGCGAATGTCAAAGTGGGAAAAGATGTGATTGCAACATTGGGAGAAATTCATCCAGAAGTGGCAGATAATTACAGTATCAAGGGCGATGTTTATGTGGCAGAAATTTGGCTGGATAAATTGGTAAAATATGGAAAAATGAATAAAAAGTATACAGAAGTTGCTAAGTTTCCAGCAGTTGAGCGAGATATTGCGATGGTAATTGATGAAGAGATAGAGGTTGGCAATATCGAAAGGGCGATTGAGAAAAAAGGCAAGAAAATTTTGGAGGAAGCCAAATTGTTTGATGTTTACCGTGATGAAAAAATCGGGGAAGGCAAAAAAAGTGTGGCATATTCTTTGAAGTTTAGGAGTAAAGATAAGACGTTAACAGATGAGGAAATCAATACCACGATGGAGGAGATTTTGAAAGAATTGGAGCTACTTGGAGCAGAGCTAAGGAAGTAAGGAAATAATAAAATTACCCAAAATTTTTCATTGACAAAATAAGTAATTAATATTAAAATAAAAATGAAAGAAATTGGAGGAATTACGAATGAAGAAACATGAAAAAACAACAAAAAGTACATATCATCAAAATTTGTATCTTTTTATGGTGTTTTTTGCGTGTTTCTTTTTTGTGCTTATTTTTACTTTTTTCAATGGCAAAATTTTTGCGCAAGATGAGAAGGAAGTTTCTAGTGATGCTCAACAAGAGATTTATTATAGAAATCAAAATCCGATTGATTTAGAGGATATTTTGGCTCAAAACTCTGAGGTAGATATTCAAGAGGAAATGTGTACAGAAGAAGTTGATTTGGAATATACCACGAGATATCAGCAAGATAGCACACTTCCTAAAGATACGGTTCAGGTCTTACAAGAGGGACGAGCAGGAACGAAAAATGTAATTGTGATTAAAAAATATCAAAATGGTGAATTGATTTCGGAACAACAAGTGGCTGAGAATATTGTGAAAGCACCTGTTGACAGAATGGTGCGAATTGGAACAGGGAATGGATATAGCTATAAAATTAGCGAAGGAGATAAAGTTTATGTGGTGGCGGAATCGGTTGCAGTAAGATTGCAGCCAAGTCAAGGTACAGAAAAAATTGGGACTTTCAATCAAAATGACGAAGTGCAAGTGCTTAAAATAGAGGGGGATTGGCTGTTTGTTTCGAATACAGAAATAAAAGGTTATGTGCCAATGAATTGTATGACTGCGAAGAATCCAAATCAAGAGGATTTGGCAGAAAATGCACAATTCACAAAACAGCAATTGCTGAGCAATTTGAGTTTCGAGATGGATTTGAGAAAGCCAAGTGGATTTTCGCTAGAGCAGTTTAAGCAAGTTTTGTCAGGAGACAAAAATGATAAAAAGGGTGTTTTTGAGCAAAATGCGGAATATTTTTATTATGCAGAAAAACAATATGGCATTAACGGAATTTTTGTGGCGAGTGTTGGTATTCATGAAAGCGCTTGGGGTACGTCTACAATTGCGAATAATAAAAAGAATTTGTTTGGCTATGGCGCAGTGGATTCAAATCCGTATGGCGGCTCGTATTCATTTGGTACATATGCAGAAGGAATTGATTTGATTTCACGTGTGTTTGTGAAATATTATTTGAATCCGGCAGGAACAACGATTTATGATGGTACAGCAACGAGTGGAAAATTTTATAGTGGACCGACATTAAATGCAGTGAATAAGCGATATGCGAGTGATAAAAATTGGGCAAAAGGTGTTTATAAATGGATGGAATATTTGTATCATAAATTATGATATTGATTAATTTTTCCATTCTCCCCATTCTAGAAATTATTACAAAATCAAAGATTTTGATAATTTCTGAACGGTCCCCACAAGTCATTTCAAAATTAATCAATATCATTATAAAAAACAAAAAGTTGCAAAAAATTTTAGAAAAAGGTTGCTATTTTTATCAATATATTGTATGATATTAATATCGAAAAATATACCATAGAAATAGTCTGTGGTAAGGAGGTTTTAATTGGTTATGTTAAGAAAAATAATAATGATAATCATAACAATATTTGCTATTTCTTGTACAACATATGCCTATGCGATTACAGGAGATGCAGTTTTGGAATCAGAGCAAGCAACACAACTGGTAGAAATGAAGGAATCAACCAAGCAAAAAATGGATGAATATATTGAAAAGTATGGGTCAACACCGTATGGAATTACGGCGTACATATTAAATGGGGTTCGTATTTATAGTATACCATTTTGCTTTATCGGTATTGCGATTGGTTCGATTTTTCAGTATGTGATAGGCATAAGAAAGTTGGATTTGAGAGATAGAGGATTTGCGATAATAGTTTCGTTTGTGACGGTATTATTAATTTGTCAAGTTCTTCCACTAATTTTTGCCGTAGTTGTAAACGGCTGGAGGGGGTAATTACGAATGAAAGTTTTATTTGCAGTAAATAGTGAAAGCATTTCTGAGGCGATTATTAAGAAATATCAGAAAGATTATAGGGAAATTTTGTCTTATAAGAATGTTTATTATTTTGATGCAATTATAAAAGAGATACAAAAAGATAAGTCTTATGATAGAATTATTATAAGTGAAGATTTAGAGCCATTTTCAAATAACAATTATGAGTCTATTGATAAGTTTGTGTTTGAGAAATTAGATGGCATTAGTGATGAGGCACATGATACACAAGGAAATGAAATTTCGATTATTTTAATTTGTTCGGATCGCCATACAAAGGGAAGTTCTTTTTTGGTAAAAATTTTTGGTATTGGTGTTTATAATGCACTTTTGGGAAATGACCGTAGTATGGAGGAAGTTTGTCGTTTGATTAATAAGCCCCGTACAAAGAAAGAAGCAAAAATGTATTATAAAATTGATACAGATGATGTGAATTATCGTGCTGAAAATGAGAATGAAGTAAGTGAGTTAGAAATTCAAAATATTTTATCTCATTTTAAAAAGTTGGGAAGAAACACAGATAAATATGCAGAAAGTTTTGAAAATATTGCAGCTCAATATACAGACGAACAATTGAAAATTATAATTAATTGTTTGCCGATTAATGTGAAGGCTGTTTTAGAGGAGACCTCAAGTAAATATCAAGAAATTATGGCGGTTAGTGGCAGATTAGTGCGAGGTGTGAGAAGTTCAAATCTTGAAACCAAGCAAGACCAAAAGAGAACAGGCGTAAAAATTGATATTATTGAAAATAAATTAAATCAGAATAAAACACCACAATCGATTGTTATACCGAATTCAGTGAAAAAGACGGGAACCGTGGCGGCCAAAAGAGTGGTTCAGCCAAAAGCAAATCCATTGCAGGTGAGCGAGGATCAAATGGTAAGAAAACCAAAAACGGTGCAAAGTAGTAATGTTGTGGCTAAAAAGGCAGTTCCAAATAGAATGGACGCTAATGATGATTTATTTTTAAAGAAAGAAAATACAGTAAAAGCAGTCAAACCAGAACGTAGAATGCCAGCTCCAATGACAAAGGCTCCGGAAAAAGTCGTAAAACCGCAAATCGTGCCACAACCAAAAGTGGAAGCGTTGGATGATACTTTTGACGAAATAGATGACATTGAAATGCCTCGTTTTGATGTAGCGCCAAAGGCAGTTACACCAGCAGTAGAAGAAACGATGCAAGAACCAGTGAAAAGAGGAAGAGGAAGACCTCGTACCAAACCATTGCCAGATCCTACCAAACCAAAAGGAAAAAGAGGAAGACCTCGTAAAAATCCGATTGAAGAAACTGTGGAGATACAAGAAATTGAGGAACCAATTGAACAAGATGAATTGCCAGATTTGGATACGATTACAGAAACAGGCTTGAATTTTAATGATGATTTTGCAGAAAATACGTTTGAAGAATTTGATGAGGTCGAAGAAAATACAGATTCTCTTTTTGATATGAGTGATTTGGAAGACGAAAATTTTGAAAATGAGAACTCTGCAGATAATATCATGGATTTTGAGGATTTTGTAGAAATAGAGGAAGAGCCAGTTGAAACAGATGACTTTGATATAGAATTTGAGCCACAAACGGAAGAAGTTGCGCTTCCAGAATTAGATGACTTAGACGATGTAGGAGAGATAGAGGATGACGAATTTTTAGATGTTGTAGAGGAAGCTTTTGACGAATTCAATGATTATGATGAGTATGGGGCTTATCAGACAAAAGCAAAGGCAAAACAGCAAGTTCCAGTAGAGGAATTATATCAGGAAGATATTTTGGAACCAGCACAAAATCAAGTTGATTTTCAAGAGACGCCTGAGGAGGAAATCGAAGATATCGATAGCTTTGATATGGATTCTTTTGCAACAGGGGATGGCGCAGATGAAGAAGATGATAGCAATTTATTGTTGGATTTTAATGATGGTGAAGATTTGTTGTCTGAATTAGAGGAAACTGCTGAGCCAGAAAATATGGTGCCAGAAGAGAATTTTGAAATGATTTCTGAGCCAAATTATAATCAGTTTGAAAACAATGCTGAGCCAGAAAGTTTTGATTATGGTAATCAAAACTTGGAAACCATAAAGTCACCAATTGACTATTCAATGTCAAATTTGAATAGCTTGATGACGAAAGATAAGAAAATTGTTACTTTCTTGGGAAGCACGAAAAATGGGGTGTCTTTCTTGGTAAACAATTTAGCAGAAATATTTGCTTCTGTAGGCATTGACACAGCCATATTGGATATGACGAAAAATCGAAATTCTTATTATATTTATACACAAAATGAGGAGGCTTTGAGACAAATTGCGTATACTTCTTTGGAAAAATTGCAAGGCGGAGTGGCAGAAGGAATTCAAGTAAAGCAGAATTTGACGGTGTATACAGCGCTTCCAAATGATGGAAAAAATTATGAAATGGCAGAACCGATTTTGTCGACTTTGGTGCAAAATCACTCACTCGTTTTGATTGATTGCGATTTTGATACAAATCCTTCTTATTTTGCAAGTTGCCAAGAAATTTATTTAGTGCAATCTATGGATATTTTGACCATTCAACCACTCACATCTTTCTTGCGAGATTTGAAAACACAAGGCGTTTTGGAGCCGGAAAAAGTAAGAGTGGTTATTAATAAAGAGTTAAAAGTAAGAGGGCTTACAAATAAAGCAATTATTGGTGGTATGTCATTTTATAATGACCCAGCTATGTCATTTATGACAGAGTTATTTAATAAAGATACGGTAACTTATTGTAATATTCCATTTGATGAAACTGTGTATTCAAATTATTTAGAAGCGATGCTAAATTGCAAAGTTTCGATTGCGGGATATCCAAAGAATTTTATGAATAAACTGAAAAATTTAGGCGAAATGGTATATCCACTGACAAGCAGACAAACATATTCTGGTGGTTTTAATCAAAATTATGGGCAAAATAAAGGTGGTTTTTCTAATAGTATGAATAATACTTTGAACAAAATGAAGAAAAAATATTAAAAACAAATTTAGAGGTGAATATTTTGATAATAGTAGTTATTTTGGCTTTAGTGCTGGCCATCGTAATTTTGATTGTATTGAATGTAAACATACAAAAGAAATTAGATGCGTTTAAAAATATTAATCAAAAAATTAATAATTTGACCGTTTTGCAGGATTTTATGAGCATTGCTGGCGAAGAAGAAACAGTTGACCAAAAATTAAGAAAAATTAATGAAATTATTATTGAAAAATATGATATAAAATATTCCACAATTGTTGTATTTAATCGGGGCGGAGTATGTTATCAAGGCTTCTAATGTGGATAGTAGGCATCATGAAACATTGTCGAACCTTCATACAGAAGAGATTTTTCAAGATAGTGTGGCAACTGCTACGCCAAAGTACATTACCATTGATTCAGAAACCGAAAAACTACCTTATCAAAAATTTGAAATGGGAAGAGCAAGGTCTGCAATGTTCTTTCCGCTTTACATAGATAATATTTATATTGGTTATTGGATTATGGAAAGTGGGCAAATGCATGCCTTTGATAAAACAGATACAACGATTATTGAAGTGGTAAAAGACAATATTATTTCTGTTTTGCAAACGACCTCTTATCAAGAAACGATTGAAAATATTGACCGAATTGATAAATTTACGGGGCTTCATTCAGCGGAATATTTATATGGAAATGCGAAAAGAATTTTTTCAAAATATCCAACTTCTGCAGTTTGCATGTTTCGCATTACCAATATTGAAGAAATTAACAAAAATATTAATCGTGAAATGGGGAATGATATTATTACAGAGATTAGTAATATTATCAAATCGAAAATGGCGGCACAATATGTTTTTGTAAGATATATGGGACCTAAGTTTATTATTGTTTTTTCTGGGGTGGAAGAAGGCAGTGTTGAGGAATTTTTGAGCAGTTTGAAAGAGGAAATCGAAAATTTAGAGCTAATTCAGGACGAGGAAGAAATTCAGAGTATCAGAATGATTAAAGGCAAAAAAGTGCGTGTTCGAGAAGTAAAACCAAAACAAGTGGCTTCGCCTAAATTGAATTTTGTGGTATCAACGTATTATAAAGGAACTGGGCTAGAGCAGCTTAATAAAAAATTGGAAGAGTATATTGATCAGGCACCAGCAGAGGAAAGCCAAATTAATTATATATAGGAGGAATGACTTATGGCAAGTGATAAAACGATGAGCTTTAAAGTAGAAAGGGATAAGAGTTTGCGTACAAAAGAGATATTGAGAAAAGTGTATGAAGCGTTAGTGGAAAAGGGTTATAACCCGATTAATCAGATTGTTGGTTATATTTTATCAGGGGATCCAACGTATATTACTAGCCATAATGATGCGAGAAATTTGATTCGTTTGGTAGAAAGAGATGAACTTTTGGAAAAATTAGTGAAGTATTATATAGGATTAGAAGAATGAGAATATTAGGAATTGATTATGGAGATGCCAAAGTGGGGTTAGCCATTACGGATGCACTTGGCATTACAGCGCAAGGGCTATATACGATTGTGCATAAAGGTAATGATAAAATGTTGCTCAGGAAATTAGATGAATTGATGGAACATTATGAAGTTTCTACGATTGTTGTAGGGATGCCTTACAACATGGATGGCACCAAAACGCAAAGAGCAGAAGTAACAGAAAAATTTTTACATAAACTCAAATGCAAATATAACAAAATAAAAATAGAAACAGTAGATGAACGATATACAACAATTGCTGCTAACAAAACTTTGAATTTTTTGGAAGTCAATAAACGTAAAAAAAAGGAAATCGAAGATACGCTTGCAGCAGTTTATATTTTAGAAACGTATATGAATAAAAATAAATCAGAATAAAAATAGAAAAAACACTTGCAAAATAATTTGATTTAGTGTATGATAATATATGTGGTAGACACATGACAAAAGAAAGGAGAAAATAGTATGGATGAGGATTCAATAAATGATTTTGAAGAAGAAGAGTTAAATAATATAATAATTTTAAGTGATGAAAATGGTGAGGATGTTCAATTTGAATTTTTAGATTTAATAGAATATGATTCAGAAGAATATGTCGTTTTGTTGCCTGTTGTTGAGGAAGGCGAAGAAGAGGACGGAGAAGTTGTTATTCTAAAAGTAGAAGATTCTGAAGATGACGAAGATGAATCATATGTCAGTGTTGATGATGAAGAAACTTTAAATCAAGTTTTTGAAATTTTCAAAGAAAAATTCAAAGATGAATTTAATTTTACTGATGAAGATTAAAAATCAGTATTATTTATAATGCAAACGAAGAACGAGAAACCATATCTCGTTCTTTTTATTGGCAAATATAATCTCAAACAAGAAAGGTGGAATAAAAATGAAAGAAAATGTGTTACAGTTGATTGAAGAAAAAAAATTTAATGATTTAAGAATTTATTTGCAAAGTGTGAATTCCGCCGACTTACCGAGTTTGTTTGATGAGCTAGATAAAGAATATATTTTGATTATTTATCGTTTGTTGTCTAAGGAAAAAGCAGCAGAGGCCTTTGCAGAATTTGATAGTGATATTCAAGAACAGTTAATTAATGGTTTTACGGACAAAGAATTGAAAAATGTCATGGAAGAACTTTTTATGGATGATGCGGTTGACTTGATTGAAGAAATGCCTTCTAATGTTGTCAAAAGAATTCTAAAAAATATTGGTGCCAATGACCGAAAAATCATCAATGAACTTTTGAATTATCCAGAAGATAGCGCCGGAAGCATTATGACGACTGAGTTTATTGATTTAAAAGAAAATATGACAGTTAAGCAAGCATTGGAAAAAATCAAAAGAATTGGTTTGGAAAAAGAAACGATTTATAGTTGTTATGTTTTGAATTTACATAGAAAAGTAAGAGGAATTGTGAATTTGAAGTCTTTGGTAATTGCCGAAGAAGACACCATTATTAAAGACATTATGGAGACGAATGTGATTACAGTTTCTACTTTGGAAGACAAAGAAGTGGTTGCGAAAATGTTTGATAAATACAATTTCTTAGCAATTCCAGTTGTGGACAAAGAAAATCGATTAGTGGGAATTGTTACAGTCGATGACGCCATGGACGTTTTGCAAGATGAGGTGGCAGAGGATTTTGAGAAAATGGCTGCCATTACGCCAAATGAAGAAACGTATTTTAAGACAAGCGTATTTCAACATGCCAAAAGTAGAATTATATGGCTTTTGGTTTTGATGTTGTCTTCCATTGTGACAGGTTCGATTATCACAAAATACGAGGAAGCGTTTGCAACAGTGCCGCTATTGGTGGCATTTATTCCGATGATTATGGGAACAACAGGTAATTGCGGTTCTCAAACTTCAACATTGATTATTCGTGGTATGTCAAATGACGAGGTGATGCTAAAAGATTATTTGAGGGCAGTTTGGAAAGAATTCCGAGTAGCGATTTTGGTAGCGTTTATGTTAGGGATTGCCAACAGCTTAAGAATATGGTTTCAGTATCAAGACATCGATTTAGCAATTGTCGTATCTTTGTCACTTTTGGGAACTGTGGTGCTAGCGAAATTTTTGGGTTGTACCCTTCCGATGCTCGCAAAAAAGCTAAAGATTGACCCAGCGTTAATGGCAACACCAGTCATTACAACTATTTCAGATATGTGCTCTGTGTTAATATTTTTCAAAATAGCCACTGTTGTGATGGGACTTGATGTCAATTTTTAGGTAAATTTAAGGTTGCTGTGTTATCCTAAAAAAGTGAGGTAGAGAATGAAAGTTTTAATTATTGAAGATGATAAAATTTTGTCAAGAACCATTGAGCAGTGCGTGAAAAATGACTATGATGTCGATTGTGCCTATGATGGCGAAGAGGGCGTCTTGTATGCAGAACAAGGCATTTATGATGCGATTATTTTGGATTTGATGATGCCAATTATGGATGGCTATGAGGTTTTAGCTACTTTAAGAAATCAAAAAAATTTTACACCAGTTTTGATTTTGACGGCAAAAGATGCTTTGGAAGATAAATTGCGCGGTTTTCGTGTGGGGGCAGATGATTATTTGGTAAAGCCATTTAATCGTGATGAATTGTTGGCTCGTTTGGATGCGATTATTCGCCGCTCAAAAGGGAGTTATACCATTCAAAAAACGTTAGAATTTAAAGGATTAGTGCTTGATTTGAATAGTCGAAAAGTGACTGCCAAGGGGCAAGAAATTATTTTGCAAGGAAAGCAGTTTGATGTTTTGGAGTATTTGCTTGGCTCGCAAAATACCATTATTACGAAGGACCAAATTTTCGATAAAATCTGGGGATTTGACTCTGAAACGAGTACTAATGTGATTGAAGTGTACGCCAGCGGTTTACGAAAGGAACTCAAAAAAATTGGCTATGATAAGTATTTTAAAACTGTCAGGGGCGTTGGTTATATTTGGTCAGAGTAAACTAAAAAATAAACGAAGGGAAAAATCATGGGAGAACAACAGAATTTAAAAAGGCAATTTATTTTACATATTATATACAATATGATTGCGTTTTCAACTATTTTCATCATTTTTGGGATACTGATGTTTTTAATGGTAAGAAATATTACGTTTGCTTCAAGTGACAATCTACTGAATGAAGCGCGTAATAAATTTGTTAATATAACGGGAAAATTGGAAATTTTGTACGATATTTTTGGAATGGAACAATATCGCATTTTGGATAACAATCTTAATTTTGATTATAGTTTGGCGCAAAAAGTAGACAATCCGCAGGTTAGTTGCATTATTCGAGATAAAAACGAGAAAATTTTAAATGGGGATGAATTAGGGAAATTTTTTCAATATGCGTCTGATTTGAGTTTTGACAAAAATAAATTGGACACGATTTATGGTGTTAGAATTAATGACAAATATAATTATCGCTGTTTGAATTTTTTGCTGGGCTCAGCGGATCCTTCTAAAGAGCGTTATGTCCAGCTTTTGATTAATGTTGATAGTGAAAATAGTTTGATTCATAATTATAAAAATATTATCATCCAAGCAGTGATGGTAGGGATTATTTTGTCTGGAGTGGCAAGTTTGATTTTGTCAACCAAAACCTTGAAACCAATTCAAGAAACCTTGAAAAAACAGACAGAATTTGTGCAAAATGCTTCTCATGAATTGAGGACGCCACTGACGATTATTCAGGCAAAACAAGAATTGTTGCTTCGTGAGCCGAATGCAAAAATCATTGATAAATCAGAGGAAATTATGCTGACATTAAGCGAGACCAAACGTTTGTCCAAAATGACAAAAGATTTGATGATTTTGCTGCGAGGTTCAGTGCCAAATAAGAGTGCCAAATTGCAAAAGGAGGATGTTAAAATGGATGAATTTATTCAAAATATAGTGGCTCCTTATCAGGAAATTGTTTTGGCGCAGGAAAAGACGCTTACTTTGAATTTGAATTTTCAAAAGGACATTAGCATTGATACCAATAAAATTCATCAATTGCTAGTAATTTTGCTGGATAATAGTATAAAATATACTGAAATAGGCGATACCATTGAAATTCGTACATTTTTCAAAGATAATAAATGTAACATTGAGGTGATTGACACAGGAATTGGAATTAGTGATGAAGGCTTAAAGCATGTATTTGACCGATTTTACAGAGAAGATAGAGCGCGCAGTCGTGAAACAGGTGGAAGTGGATTGGGGCTTTCCATAGCAACTACAATTGTAAATATACATAATGGTACGATTAAAGCGTCACATAATGTGCCGAAAGGAACAATTTTTACGGTAAAATTACCAAGATAATTAAAATTTAACAGTAAAAAGAAACTTTTTTCAAAAAATAAAAAGTTTCTTTTTTAGTTAAATCAAGGGTTTCATGATTTCTTTGAAAAAAATATAAAAAATTTTCAAAAAACACTTTACAAATATAATTTGACGTGCTATAATACATTCAAGTTAAATATTCGAAGACGTATATTTTAATCAAAAAATCTTTAGAACAGTAAATTTCACTAAATTTTATATCGAAATTTACATTCTCCAGAAAAAATAAAAATATGTTTAGTTAATTAATTTTTTCATATTAGTATCCCCCAAGAAACATGATGTGAAAAGAAAATAATTTATAATTTTCTAGTGTTCATTTAAATTGTATTTATAAAAATTGCCCCCAGCAATTAAATATAGATGAAGAATGCGTTAGAGAATATTTAGCTTAAGTTTTATAAAGGAAGGAGGATGCCTATTGGATAAAAAACAAAAAACGTTATTATTCTCAATATTAATTGTATTGTTGTTAATGGTGTTTTTAGCTGGTTTCACATTTGCAAAATATTATACCAATTATCAAGGAGCAGGTTCGCTTCAAGTGGCTAAGTGGAGCTTCAAAGTAAATGGCTGGAGTACGTCTGAAACAAATGAAATTTCTTTACTAGATACAGTGGATCATGAAGGAAAAGTAAATTTGGAGAATGGAAAAATGGCTCCAGGATTTTCTGGAAAAGCAGAATTAGAACTTGATGCAACAGAATCTGAGGTTGATGTTGAATATCGTATTGAAGCAACAGAAAATGGAAATAAACCAAGTAATTTATTTTTCCAAGCCAAAATAGATGGCGTTTCTACGGTCTCTTATGCAACATTGGCAGAACTTGCTGAAAAAGAGTTAACAGGAAGAATTTTAAAATCAGATAAAAATCAAAAGAGAACGATTGAGATTTTCGCAATTTGGCCATATGAGACAGGAAATACAGAAGCTGATATTTTAGAGAATGATAAAAAAGATACGCAAGATGGAGAAAATAATTTACAAAATTATACATTTGCATTAAAAGTAGTAGGAACACAGGCAAAAGCTACTACATAATTTGGAAAATCATTTTCCAGTAATGAAAATTATATCCAATTTAAAACCTTATATAAAATTGAGCAGAGAGTTTTAGCTCTCTGCTAAGGATATTGCGAGATGTTTTTAGTAGAAAGCTAAAGAAAGGAGCTGTGAATGAGAAAAATAATAAACAGAATTAACCAAGTTATCTTGATTTTTTTAATGCTAGTGTTATTGTTTGTTTGCTATGTTAAATATATAAAACGAGAACCAATTGTGAAATTATATGGATATGCTATTTTGATTGTTTTGACGGATAGTATGGAGCCAACCATAAAGGGCAATGAACTGGTATTAATAAAAGAAGAAAAAGATTACTCTTTAAATGATATTGTTACTTATCGAGATTATGATAATGTTTTAATCACACATAGGATGATTGAGAAAGATACCTATCATTTTGTGGCAAAAGGTGATGGAAATGCTGTGCCAGATGAAAAAAAGAGCCTGCAAAATATAGAAGGAAAAGTTATTTTTCATTCCGAAAAGCTAGGAATTTTTGTTTTGCATTATCTAAAGTTTTTAATTTTGATATATGTCATTGTGCTAGTGGCTGTGTATTGGATAAAAAGTGTGATGAAAGGGAAAGAGAATGAAACAGAGGAAAATTAGAAAAGTGTTAGTGGCAATCAGTATGGTGGTTGTTTTTATCAATGCAATTACAATTTTTAACAAAGGGGAAATAGGGCAATATCAAGTGGAGGCTAAAACAGCTAAGCCCATTATTGTTATTGAAACAGATCATTATTTGAAAGAACAAATTAACGAAAATTCTTTTCCCATAGAATATTATTTTTGTATCAATAATTATCAAGAAGAGGAAATCAATGAAGTGGAATTTGAATATAATATAGAGTTAGAAAATTCAACAGAAGATTTTCCAGTAAGTTATCAATTAGTAGAACTTAGAAATAACCAAGAAATTAGATTGATAGATGGTAAAAGTGAGAATTTGAAAATTGGGAAAAATGTAAAAGAAAGTCAAAAGTTTAAAGTTATTTTTCAGTGGCAAGAATTGAACAGAGATTTGGCAGATGAATTTCAACTGAAATTAAAAGTAAATATTGAACAAAAACAGGAGGAAAAAAATGAAGGTTAAAAAAATTATACTAGTATTTCTTATAAATTTATGGATGATTTCAAATTGTTGTGTTGCGAAATATATATATAATTTAGAGGAAACAATCGTAGAATTTACGAGAGATAGCACTCTGCCAATTTGCCGAGTTTCCTATTCAGAAAGTGAATTGACAAATCGAAATGTAATAGTGACAATTGAATCCAATAAAGAAATTGAGCCAGTTAGTGGGTTTTTACTTTCTGAAAATAAAAAAGTTTTAACAAAAGAAGTTTCGCAAAACGAAAAAGAGGAAATTGTTATTCGAGATTTATCAGGGAATTATACAGAGACTGAATATAGTGTGGATAATATTGACAAAGAGCCACCTCAAATAATAGGGCTGGAAAATGGCGGAATTTATGAGGCACCTATAGTGTTTGATTTTCTAGATAACCACGAAATAGAAAATATTAAAATTGACCGATATAGTTATGAGTTGGCAATTGTGGGGTGTCGAGATTTAGAAAATCCTTCCAATCTTACAGTACATATTGATGAACATCCATTAGGAAGTAGTAAATATCGCTATTATGTGGATGATAAAATGTATGTAACAGTAACAAACTTAGAATACACATTTGTAAATTTAAAGGAGAATGCACGAATTAGAGTGGAGGCACTGGATGAATTGGGAAATGTGCTAGAAAGTTGTTCATTAGAAAAAATTGTGGAAAATTATGAAAAAGATAAAGTTAAGTCGGTAGAAAATGAATTAATACAAAGTGGAAACTACCAAGTAATTGCAAGTGATACAGCAGGAAATGCAACAATTTACTATATAAAAATCAAATAAATTTGAGAAAATCTATTGAAAATTTGTATAAACTGGTATAAAATGACAATAGTTGTAAAAACTAAAATTTAGTGAGAGGCTAAAAAAGCCTAGGAAGAGGAGGATTTTATTATGTCAGTGAAAGTAGCGATAAACGGATTTGGACGTATAGGACGTCTTGCATTTAGACAAATGTTTGGAACAGATGGTTATGAAATTGTTGCCATTAATGATTTAACAAGCCCTAATATGCTTGCCCATTTGTTGAAATATGATTCTGCACAAAAAAGATATGAAAAAGCAGATACCGTAGTGGCTGGAGAAGATTCTATTACAGTAGATGGAAAAACCATTAAAATTTATGCAGAAAAAGAGGCTAGCAACTTGCCTTGGGGACAAATTGGTGTTGATGTTGTTTTAGAATGTACAGGTTTTTATACCAGCAAAGAAAAGGCATCTGCCCATCTTACCGCAGGAGCTAAAAAGGTAGTCATTTCTGCACCAGCTGGAAATGATTTGCCAACTGTTGTATTTGGTGTTAATGAAAACATTTTGACGCCAGAAGATAAAATTATTTCAGCAGCTTCTTGTACAACGAATTGTTTAGCACCAATGGCCAAAGCACTTAATGATTATGCTCCTATTCAATCAGGAATTATGACAACGGTTCATGCTTACACAGGTGACCAAATGGTATTAGATGGACCTCATAGAAAAGCAGATTTAAGAAGAGCTAGAGCAGCTGCAGTCAATATTGTTCCAAACTCAACAGGTGCTGCAAAAGCAATTGGATTAGTTATTCCAGAACTAAATGGAAAGTTGATTGGTTCAGCACAAAGAGTTCCAGTTCCAACAGGTTCTACAACAATTTTGATAGCTGTTGTAAAAGGAAATGATATCACCGTTGATTCAATTAATAGTGCCATGAAAGCACAAGAAAGCGTTTCCTATGGTTACACAGAAGAACCATTAGTTTCTTCAGATATTATTGGAATTACAAATGGCTCTCTATTTGACGCTACTCAAACTATGGTAACAAAAGTAGCAGACGGATTATATGAAGTTCAAGTAGTTGCTTGGTATGATAATGAAAATTCTTATACCAGTCAGATGGTTAGGACGATTAAATATTTCGCAGAATTAGGATAAGTGAATGGTAGGGGGCGATGCCTACATCGCTCCTTATATATAGGTATGTTCGCGAATTGTTAGGAAGAAATTATACAAAAAGGGGAAAATAACATGAATAAGAAAACCGTAAAAGATATCGATATTAAAAATAAAAAAGTTTTGGTCAGATGTGATTTTAATGTTCCCTATGACGAAAACAGAAAAATCACAGATAACCGAAGAATTGTGGCAGCATTGCCAACGATTCAATATTTAATCGAAAATCACTGCAGAGTGATTTTGTGTTCACATCTAGGACGTCCAAAAGGGAAAGTAAAACCTGAATTTTCTTTAGATATTGTGGCAGAGGAACTTTCCAAATTATTAGGGCAAGAAGTAAAAATGGCAAAAGATGTTGTTGGGGAAGATGCACAAAAATTAGTGAATGATTTAAAAGAAGGAGAAGTTATGCTTCTTGAAAACGTTCGATATGAAGCTGGTGAAGAAAAAAATGACGAAGCATTATCTAAGAAATTTGCAGCTTTAGCAGAAGTTTTTGTTAATGATGCTTTTGGAACAGCGCATAGAGCTCATAGTTCAACAACTGGTGTGGCAAGTTATTTGCCAGCAGTTTCAGGATTTTTAATTGAAAAAGAATTAAACTTTTTAGGGACTGCATTGGAAAATCCAGAAAGACCATTTGTTGCAATTTTAGGAGGAAAAAAAGTTTCTGACAAAATTGGTGTGATTAACAGCTTGCTTGAAAAAGTAGATACCTTAATGATTGGTGGCGCTATGGCATATACATTCTTTAAATCCATGGGATATTCTGTTGGAAATTCAATTTGTGAGGATGATAAATTGGATTTGGCGAAAGAATTGATAGAAAAGGCAAAAGCAAAAGGCGTAAAATTCATGTTGCCTGTTGATACAAAAGTTGGTAAGGAATTTGCTGCAGATACGGAAAGCAAAGATGTAAAATATACACAAATTCCAGATGGTTGGGAAGGATTTGACATTGGTCCAGAAACGATTAAAATGTATAGTGACGAGTTGAAAAATGCAAAAACAGTTGTCTGGAACGGTCCTTTGGGATTGTTTGAATTTGACCAATTTGCTGTGGGAACAAATGAAATTGCCAAAACACTAGCCAATGTGGATGCAGTTAAAATTATTGGTGGAGGCGATTCAGCAGCTGCTGTTGAAAAAGCAGGATTAGCTGAGAAATTTACTCATATTTCAACAGGAGGAGGAGCCAGCCTAGAATTTTTGGAAGGCAAAAAATTACCAGGAATTGAAGCTTTGCAAGACAGATAAATTGAACTATTAAATGGAGAAAAGTTATTATGCAAGAAATTGAAAAGAAATTTTTGATAAAAAGTTTGCCAGGAGACTTAAATCAGTATCGAAAAATTCATGTTGTACAAGGATATTTAAGTACTTCTGGTACGCCCTCTTTGCGTGTTAGAAAATATGGGGATGAATACATATTATCGTATAAATTTAAAGAAAAAACGCAAAAAGAAGCAGCAAATGTGGCAAAAGAAGTGGAATTGCCTTTGGTAGAGGAATCTTTTGAACATTTGATGAAAAAAATTGATGGGCGAATTGTCGAAAAAAATCGTTATTTAATTCCATTACAGGATGATTTAGTAGCTGAATTAGATATTTTTGAGGGCTATTTAGATGGACTAAAATTTGTTGAAGTTGAGTTTAAATCTGAGGAAGATGCAGCAAATTTTAATCCACCAGAATGGTTTGGAAGAGATGTTACATTTGATATGCATTTTAAAAATGGCTATTTATCAAGAATTTCGGATGTAGCAGAGATTTTAAATCTCATAAAATAAAAGGAGGAAATGTGTATGCGTAGGAAAGTAATTGCAGGAAATTGGAAAATGAATATGCTTCCTAATGAAGCGATTGCCTATATGGAACAATTTGAGAAATTGGTAAAAGACACAAAAAACGAAGTGATTTTGTGTGTCCCTTACACAGATTTATTTTATTGCTTAAATTTTGCACAAGAAACCAATATTAAAATCGGGGCGCAAAATATGCACTGGGAAGAAAGTGGCGCTTATACAGGAGAAGTATCAGGAAAAATGCTAAAAGCGATTGGTGTAGAATACGTGATTATTGGGCATTCTGAGAGAAGACAATATTTTGCTGAAACCGATGAAACTGTGAATAAGAAAGTGAAGGCAGCTTTTGCCAATGAACTAAAGCCAATTGTATGTGTTGGCGAAACTTTGGAGGAAAGAGAAGCAGGAAAAACAACGGAAGTCATAACACGTCAAACAAAATTGGCTTTAGAAGGTTTAAGTAGCGAGCAAGTAAAAAATACGATGATTGCTTATGAGCCAATTTGGGCAATTGGTACAGGAAAAACAGCAACTTCAGAAGATGCAAATAACAGTATTAAGGAAATTCGTAAAGAAGTAGAGAAAAATTATGGAAAAGAAGTAGCAGATGAGGTTATCATTCAATATGGTGGAAGTGTGAAATCTTCTAACGCAAAAGAATTATTTACGACATCTGATATTGATGGTGGATTAGTAGGCGGAGCCAGTTTAAAACCAGACGAATTCGCAAAAATTGTCAATTTTGAATAAGATAGAATAAAAAGAATAGGAGTTAAAAAAATGGACAAAAAATTAACAATGCTAATGATATTAGACGGTTTTGGAATGAATGAAAAAGAAGAGGGAAATCCAGTTAAAATGGCCAATATCCCAAACTTAAATAGAATACTAACAGAAAATCCCAATACAGTGATTCACACAAGTGGCAAAGATGTAGGATTGCCAGAAGGACAGATGGGAAATTCTGAAGTTGGTCACACAAACATTGGAGCAGGAAGGATTATTTACCAAGATTTGGCAAAAATTACAAAATCTATTGAGGATGGTGACTTTTTTAGCAAGCCAGAATTTGTAGCTGCTATCGAAAATTGCAAAAAATATCATTCTAAACTACATATTATGGGATTACTATCAGATGGCGGTGTACACAGCCATAATCGCCATTTATATGGTTTGCTTGAGATGGCAAAAAGAAAAGATTTTGAAGATGTTTTTGTGCATTGTTTTTTAGATGGAAGAGATACGCCACCAGCTTCAGCTGAAGGTTATATTTCTGAATTAGAAAACAAAATGAAGGAAAAAGGAATTGGGCAAATTGCAACAATTGCAGGAAGATTTTACGCCATGGATCGTGACAAACGTTGGGAAAGGGTTGAAAAAGCGTATAACGCGATTGTTAGAGGAGAAGGCGAAAAGACACTTTCTGCAACAAGTGCGATTGAAGAATCTTATCAAAAGGAAATTTTTGATGAGTTTATTGTGCCAACCATTATTACCAATATGAACGGAGAACCAATAGCTAAAATCGAAGAAAATGATTCTGTTATTTTCTTTAATTTCAGACCAGACCGTGCGAGAGAATTAACAAGAAGCATTGTTGATCATGAATTTGATGGCTTTAAAACAGAAAAAATACATCCATTTTTTGTATGCATGACGCCGTATGATGAAACAATGCCAAATGTTGAAATAGCTTTTCGAAAGGACGAAATCAAAAATACATTTGGGGAATATATTAGTAAACTAGGAAAAACGCAGTTGCGTATTGCAGAAACAGAAAAATATGCACATGTTACGTTTTTCTTTAATGGTGGCGAGGAAAAGCAATATGAAGGCGAAGATAGAATATTAGTACCATCTCCAAAAGTAGAAACTTATGATATGAAACCAGAAATGAGTGCTTTGGAAGTAACAGAAAAAGTGGTTGAGGCGATTAGGTCCCAAAAATATGATGTCATTATCTTGAATTTTGCAAATCCAGATATGGTAGGGCACACAGGTAATGTTGAAGCAACGATTAAAGCGTTGGAAACACTAGATGGATGTGTTAATCAAGTGGTGGAAGCAATTGAAAGCGTAGACGGTTGTTTGTTTATTACGGCTGACCATGGAAATGCAGAGCAAATGATTGACTACAAAACGGGAGAACCTCATACAGCTCATACAACAAATCCTGTGCCATTGGCTGCTGTTGGAATTGGAAATAAAAAATTAAAAGAGGGAAGATTGGCTGATTTAGCGCCAACAATGCTAGATGTTATGGGCTTAGAAAAACCAGAAGAAATGACTGGTGAGAGTCTAATTGAGGCAAATTAGACATAGGAGAAAAGTATGGCAGGTTTATCAGAAGAAAAAGAAATTTATTCACAGATACAAAAAAAGTTGTTTTATATTATACCTGAAAAATGGGAAAGTATTTATTTATATGCTTCTGTTATAGAAGAGCCGCAAAAAAGATCAACTGGAGAAATGTATTTTTATTATTTTCCCAAGGGTATTATTAAGAAAAAGGCAGTCAATCGGTTATGAAATTCCAGCTGCATTTAATATTGATGAAGATGTTTATTCTAGGCTGGTTACGGATTTGTACAATGAAATAAAGAAGCTAAGGCAAATTTGGTTTCATAAAAATCATAAAAAATGGACAAATTTGACAATTTCCGTTGAAAATCATCAATTTAAAATAGAATATGATTATCAGAATTTGAAGTTATCACAATTTGATTCTTATGAAAGACATGTGATTTGGCGATATTTATATTTAAAATTAGATTTGCAATTGTTTTCCAAAAAGGAGCAACAAATTATAAAAAAATATGTAGATTTTATAACAAATGCGAAACAACCAAAAAGGGATTTATACTTAGAAGGCATTTATAAACAACCAGTTAAAAATATTGTAGATTATGAAAAAACGTTATCTGTTGACGAAGCGTTGGCAAGGGCTGAGAAAGTGTCAGCACTTCCAAAAGAAAAAAAACATCATTTTTTGAAGAAAAAAATGATTATCGAAGATATCATTGAAATGGATGATGACGAAGATGAAGAATTAGTCAATAATCAAATTTTAAATTGGAAAAGAAAGTAGGAAGAGATGGAAAAAAGACCAATTTTGGTGATTGCTGCAATGATGGTTGAAGCGGAATTTCTATTAGAAAAACTAGAAAATAAAGTTTGTGAAAAAGTGGGGAAATATAGCTTTTATGAGGGAACCATACAAAATTATCCGGTGGTTGTTTGCCATTGTCATATTCATACTGTAAATAGCGCAGTTGCAACTTATATCGGAATTGAAAAATACAATCCAATTGCAATTATTAATCAGGGAACTGCAGGTGCACATGGAAAAGAGATTCATACAGGCGATATTATTATTGGCGAAAAATGCGTGAATATTGTTTGTGTGAAAACACCACGCAGAAAAGAAGGTGAAGGAAGTAATAGTTTAAAGTGGAATTTAGTCAACTTTATTGAAGGGGAAGAGGATAGATTGATTTATCAGTATGGCGATAAACCTTTGATTGAACTTGCCAAAAAAGTAGATTACTCAGAAGGCAAAGTTCATTTTGGAACCATTGGTAGTCGGAGATATTTGGAACCGAGAGGCTGATAAAATTTTAATGCTTCATCAAAAATATGGCACGTTTTGTGAGGAAATGGAAGGAATTGCAGTATATACGATTGCAAATGATTTTGGAATTCCTGTGCTAGGAATTCGAGTGATTTCAAATAATGAAATTTTAGAGGAACCTTATGATAGAAATACTGGTTTGAAATCGCAAGAGTTTACATATGAACTGATTTTAAGAAAAATAGCAAGTTTATAGCTTGCTATTTTTTTAATAGGTTTCGTCAAGGTAAGTTGCGATTTGTTTTAAAAGAGTTCTACTCTCAGGAGAAAGCTTTTGAAAATAGGAATATAAGGTGTAGTCGTTTTCTTTGTTAGTGTGAATTAATAAATCAGCAAAGAGAAAATCAGTTGTAATTTCTAAGGCATTGCATAAATTCAGCAAAGTTGCAATACTTCCAATATTACGACCATTTTCTATATTTCTTAGTAAATCAGTAGAAATCTCGATTTGCTCTGCTAACGCATTTTGTGTAAAATTTTTATCTAATCTTGCTTTTTTGATTTTTTTTCCAACACATTCTAATATATCTTTATTTTTTATCATAAAATCACCTCTTATAAATATATCATTTTAAGGGAAATATGGAAGTGAATAATAATCACATATGAAAAGCGCTTGAAAAATATTTTATACAAATGTTGAAAAATATATTGACAAAACAATAAATTAATTGTAATATTTAACTGTGAATATAGTTAACACATATTGTGTAAGATAAAGGAGGAAATCAAATGAAAAAACAATCCGTAAGGGTCGGTCAAGGCCGACCCGCAAGAAGAATGCAAAAATATTCGTCAAACGATGTAGGGGTCGATGCTCACATCGACCCGAAGAGAATGAAAAATATAGAAGTTTGTCTTGGGCGGACCCGCAGGAATTACTCTAGTTGCCTTGGTTGTAACAATTATTATATTATTGATTTTAGTCGGCGTGTCAATCAATCTTGTTGCGCGGTAGTAATGGCATTTTAGGAAGGGCGACTAAAGTAGTTAGCATTACAAAAGAGGCACAGACAGAGGAAGAATTACAATTGAAATTAGCAGAAATTATGATGGATTATTATGTGGAAGGAAAACGGGACAACGCTATCAAGCTATGTTAAGAAAAAGTGCGAGGAAAATGAAGACGGAATTTGGCAAATTGGTAATGTTATGTTTGCGTGCGACGACGATGGAAATTTGTATTTTACTGACTCACAAGGCAACACGTCAGTTATTTCGATTGCAAATAATGGAGAAGTGACGATAGAAGGTGGAGTTTCAGCAGATGGAAGCGTAAAAGATGACAAAGCGCCAAGTGTTTCTGCAACATCAACTACAAACTCAATCACGTTTGTGGCAAAAGACATTTTGACAGGTGTGGCAGGCTGGAATTATTCGACAACCAATAGCGAGCCAACAACGTGGAACGAAGTTTCGCCAGTACAAAAAAGTTTTACATATACAATTGATAATTGGCAAATAACACGACCTATTACATCTGGGCAAAAGACGCCAATGGCAATGTGAGTAGCGCGAAAGAAATCAAAACAGCTATCGTAACTGAATTGACAATAACTGTGAAAAATGCAGATACTTGGACAAAAAACAAGGAAGTGACAATTGTGGCTGCTAATTCAAATTATAAGTACATAAAATACACAACCAACGGAACTATGCCGTCAGAAATAGTGGGCGAAGACATAAAAAGTGGAGAAACAATTATAGTAAATAATAATTGTACGATTTATGTGGCGGCGCTGGATAGTATAAATCAAGCAGGAATAACGGCTACCTGTCAAATTAGTACAATTGATAATTTATCACCTCAGATTATGGATATAAGCAATGGGGCAATTACAACCAGTAGTATAGAATTAACAGTCAATGCAGCGGACAGAGAAGGTTCTGCAAGTGGGAAGAGTGACATTGCTGGGTATCGTTTTAGCAAAGATGGTGGCAATACTTGGACGGATTATCAAGCCAATCATACCTATAAATTTGCAGATTTGATAGGAGATATTTCAGGAGAAACGTATCCTATTCAAGTGGAAGTAAAAGATAGAGCTGGGAATACGGCTGTGCAAGCAAAAGATATAGCTACTGTAAAAAAAGATGAATATTATGTGAATGAAAAAGAAGATATTTTATGTACAATAGGGGGTAGAAATTATTATAAAATGAATGAAGTACCAGCTATTTGTGCTATTGCATATTCTGACAATGATTGGGTTGGTCCAATTTTAGTGAGTACAGAACCTTCAGCTGTCACATATCGGTATTAATGGTTCATATACAGGAATGGTAACAAATTATGAAGTAATTTTATTTGGTGGAAAAGAATTTTATTATAATAGACCAGAAGCGTATATGAGAAGTTCTTATCAGGTGGATTCTAAGTATTGTATTTTGGGAACATCAGATAATCCTTTAAAGGGAGACGGAAATGATAGCAGTAATAAGGTTAGAGCATTATATTTGCTAAACCAATATTTTTATGAAAATTAAGCATAAAAAAGTGTCTTAAAAAGTTCTAAGACACTTTTCTAATTTTTAATACAACTCAATTCTGAGACGTTCGCCGGCGTAAATCAAATTTGGATTGCTAATGTGATTTAATTGCACAATGCATCGAATTGGAACACCGTATTTTTGTGCAATTTGACTTAGAGTATCGCCATATTGCACTGTGTAAATAATATGATTTGTTTCATATTTGTCGCTTGTGTTGACCGAAATATCATGTGTTGTATCAATTTTTAAAACTTCCCCAACATAAATTAAATTTGGATTTGCGATGTTATTTAAACCAGCAATTTCACGAACCGTTGTATCATAGTTTTGCGCAATTTGGCTTAACGTGTTACCAGCTTGAACGGTATAAGTTGTTATTTGATTCTTGGTGTTTTCAGGAGTGGAAATGGCATTAGGCGCTCCTAAAAAAATGCCTTCTGTAAACGTATCTAAGTCGGTGTAGCCACGAATTCCGGAAACAGTTCCTGTATCACTATATTGGAAACCTTCATATTGGTTCCAATTTCCAGTATTAGGCTGACTGACGCCATATTGGGCAACCCAAAGAGGATACGTATTGGCAAGTTCTGGACCAAATGTGTTACTTGCATTAGAAGCATCACTATAAATGATGACTTCTTTTCCCGTCAAAGCCTGCACTTTTTGCAAAAAAGCAAGAGAAATTGCATTAATTTCGTCGACACTTAAATTGCCAAAAATTTCAAAATCCATGGCTAGCTTGCAATCTGGAGAGGTTCCAGAAATAACAGAGGAAAAATATTCAGCTTGTTGCTCAGCCTCTTCCACGCTTCTTGCTGTTAAAAAGTGGTAGAGCCCGACTTTTAAGCCGTTTGCTTTGGCATTTTCATAGTTGGTTCTAAAGTAAGCGTCAACGATGGAATTTCCTTGACTTGCTTTAATGTAAACCACTTCAATGCCCGCGTTTTTGACTTGTGCATAATCAATAGAGCCTTGCCAATCACTCACATCAATTCCGTGAATAAGTAGCGGCGAAGCAAGAAATTGGTAGGAACAATAAGATAAAGAAAAGAGAAAGTAATTTGAACTTTCTGCCCAAATAAAAATATTTTTTCATAAAACCTCCTTTATAGAATAGAATATGAAAAATGAAAAAAATCGTGAAAAAAGAATAGGGTAGACAAATTATGAAAAGTATGATATAATAAAATTACAAAAAAGAATAGGAAGGAGGTCAATTTATGCGAGAAATTTGTCGTGACCTTGGAAAAGGAGAGGTTGTTCGGACAATAATTAAAACAGACTTCGGACGCTTAGTTTTAAAGCCTAATGTAACCATAGATAAACATGGGCATTTTGATGGAATGTATGATGGAAAGTTTATGCGGCATGCGGAAATTTATTTTACCTTATCCAGAAAAATTTTGGTAAATGGCAAATATCGGAGATTATCGATATGTCGCAACAGCAAGCATGAGGCGATGAATATTTCGCCAGATCGAAAAGGAACAATATTTTTCTTAAAACTTTGGTGGTAATTTTTGAAAGGAGAGACTTTATGGGAAATTGTAAATGCGAGAAAAAATGCAACCGGAATATTTGCTGTTCTGTATGTGAGAAAAGATATGAGTGTTCAAATGTTTGCAGAACTTGTGTCAAGACAGAGAAAACTGCAGACAATCAGCAGCAGGTAATTGAAAAAGGAAAGTAAAATAACGTTGTTTTATCTAATGAGAAAAGCCCTTTGCTATGTAAAAATGGCAAGGGCTTTTTGCATATCTTTTATTTTTTTGGTAATAATAACCAAAAGAAAAATAGGAGGTTAAATATGAAAGATTGTTTAAAGATTGTTAGTGTGAAGGCTTTGGAGGTTTTGGATTCGAGGGGGAATCCAACTGTGCAAGTGGAAGTTGTAACAGAAGGTGGGTTTTGCGGAAAGGCAATTGTTCCTTCTGGTGCGTCAACAGGAACTTTTGAGGCATTGGAATTACGTGATGGTGATGAAAAGCGTTTTGGTGGAAAAGGAGTTTTGACTGCGGTTGATAATGTCAACAAAAAAATCGCGAAAAAAATTGAAGAAATGAATGTATATGACCAAATTCGCATTGATGAAGAGTTGATTCAACTGGCGGGTGAAAATAAAACAAAATTGGGAGCCAATGCGACACTTGGAGTTTCCATGGCGGTTTGCAAGGCGGCAGCGGAATCTTTGGGGCTAACTTTATATAATTACATTGGTGGCATTAATGCGAAAATGATGCCGATTCCGATGATGAATATTTTAAATGGCGGAAAGCACGCCGAAAATAATGTCAATATTCAGGAATTCATGATTATGCCAACTGGTGCAAGTAACGTCAAACAAGCCATACAAATGGGCGCAGAAGTGTACCATGCACTAAAGAAAATCTTGAAAGTCAATGGCTATGGAACGGCAGTTGGGGACGAAGGCGGTTTTGCGCCTGATTTGCAAAATGAAGAAGAAGCATTCAAATATATTTTGGAAGCAATTAGACATGCGGGTTATGAGCCAGGAAAAGACGTTAATTTAGCCCTTGATGTAGCTGCAACTGAAATGTTTGATGCGGCTCGAAAAGAGGAAAAAAATGGCTATGCATTTTGGAAAACAGGGGAGTTTAAAACAACAGACGAAATGATTGAATATTTGAAAAGTTTGGTGGAAAAATATCCGATTATTTCTATCGAAGATGGTTTAGCTGAAGAAGATTGGGATGGCTGGAAAAAATTAAGTGACGAGTTAAAAGATAAAATCATGCTGGTTGGAGACGATATTTTTGTGACAAACCGAGCTCGTTTTGAAAAAGGAATTAGAAACGGGATAGCCAATACAATTTTGATTAAACCAAACCAAATCGGAACTGTGACAGAAACATTAGACTGCATCGAAATTGCGAAGCAAAACGGATATAAAGCAGTGATTTCACATCGTTCAGGCGACACAGAAGATACGTTTATTAGTGATTTAGCAGTAGCAGTCAATGGCGGTTATATCAAAGCTGGGGCACCTTGTAGAACAGACCGTGTCGCAAAATATAATCGTTTGATTCAGATTGAAAGTGAAATTTAGGAAAAAAGTATAACAAAACAGCAACCATTTAAAGTTACTAAACAGTTGCTGTTTTGTTATTGATGTTGTAATAATTCTAGTATTTTAAAATTTCAGAGGTAATCAACTCTAATATTTCATGATAAGAACCGATTGCGGTACAGCCTGATGAGTAACTATGTCCGCCTCCTTTTATTAATTTTCCTGATGATACAAGGCTAGAGCAAATAGCATTCAAATCAACGTTTGAATGGGATGTGCGTAAAGAGCCCTTAAATTCTCCTTTGTCATTTTCAATCAACAGAACTAAAGAAACATAGTTTATCGATTTCTGCAATTCTGAAATGATAGCTTTATGATTTATGGTATTTAAGTTTTTCTCGCTATCCAATAAATCCTCCTGTAATAAATAGGAACAAAACACATCGGATTTGAAGTATCCTCTTTTTATTATGAGGTTAACTAATTCCAAAGTTCTGCGGCTTGGAGAGGTAAGTTTAGATAATATATAATTTATATCTACTCCCAAAAGCTTTAATTCGTTAATCATATTGGTTACAGAAGATGTTACATTCATAGACAAATTGCTGGTGTCGGAGATTAATCCAGTAGCAATACAATTCAGGAAATGTTGATTCCTACAAGGAAACATTTTATAAATAATGTAACTGCAAGAAGGTGCCAATGTATCAATCATACTATGTGTAAAAGGTATGGATGTTTCTTCATGATGGTCAAAACAAATCAGTGTCTTTGCACGTTTTAGGATAGGGATCCCTTCTAGCAAGTGCATATCGGCGCAGTCAACGACGATTATTACATCATATTTTTCCTTTGTAGGCGCTGCTTTTAAATGTTCAATTCCTGGGATAAAAGAAAATTCTTCTACAAATTCAGGAATAATTACGTCAATGTTATTGGATTTTTTTCCAATATCAATGAGATACCAGAACATTGACAGTGAACTGGAGATTGCATCTCCATCAGGCCGTTTATGCGTAAGAATCGCATAAGTTGTTGCGTTAGCCATAGTTTTTTGGAATAAGTTTTCAGTTGAAATAGTATCCATAATAAAACCTCCTTAGATTTTGATATACAATAATATAACATAAAAAATCGAAAAAGTAAATATATATATAAAATTTATTTTGTTAAAAAAATTTCAATATAAAGAAAAAATAACATTGACTTTTTATGTAAATTATGATAAACTAATTGTGTTACAAATTAGTAGATATTTTTCTTTGAATGCAATGAAGAAGGAGGTATTGCAATGGCAGTAAAATTATCAAAAGGACAGAAAGTAAATCTCAGAAAAGATAACCCAAATTTAAAACGGGTGCTTGTTGGTTTAGGCTGGGATCCCGTGGAGCAGCAAGAGGCTGTAAAGCACAAGGCGGTTGAGCAAACTACGTTTTTAAGTAGGTTAATGGATTTTTTTGGGGTATCTGATGAAATTCCGTCAAATGAGCCTTACACAGAGGTCCCAGACATTGATGTTGATGCCAGCGTTATTTGCATTGGTAAAAAAAATTCCTATGTAAAATTAGTCTTTTTTAGAAACTTAGAATATCATCATGGAGCTATTAAGCACTATGGCGATAATTTAACTGGTCAAGGTGAAGAAGGTGCGGATGATGAGCAGATTGAAATCCGGTTGGATGAAATACCAGAAAAGATAAAATCGCTTTCCATCATTATCAATATCTACCGTGCTTATGAGAGAAAACAAAGTTTTGGAGAGATAAAAAACTGCTATGTTCATGTGACTGACATGGCTACTCGCAGAGAATTAGTGCGATACGAAATTGATGGTAACTTTGAAGGAATGACTGGAATTTTTGTGGCAGACTTGGAACGTTCTGGCAATGACTGGCATTTTGAGGCAATTGGAGAAGGCGTAAAAGTCGAAAACATTGCTGAAATGATTAGCAAAAAATGCAAGTAGAGTAAGACAGGAGGAATTTTTTATGCCAATCACAGTGACAAAAGGAAATCGGGTTAATCTTACCAAAGACACAGGACTCAAAAAAGCTATGCTTGGACTTGGCTGGGATATTGCTACTAGGGGCGAAGAAGATGCTGATTTAGACCTTGTCATGTTTATGTGTGACGGAAATGGTCACTGTCTGGGTGACCCATATGTGATTTTTTACAATCAGTTAACAGACCCTGAAGAAGCAATTGTACATTCAGGTGACAACAAGCAAGGCAGTGGCGAAAATGATGCTGAAACAGCTTTTCTCGATTTTAGCAAAATTTCCAAAAAAGTTGAGAAAATTGTAATTGCAGTCACGATTTATGAAGCTCGAAAGAGACGGCAGAACTTTGGATTAGTGGACAATGCTTATATACGCATTGTCGATGCCGAAAAAGAAGAAGAGATTTTAAGATATAATCTCAGTGAGGATTTTTCTATTCAGACTGCTGTTGTGTTTGGAGAAATTTATTGCCATAATGGCTTTTGGAAATTTAAGGCTGTTGGCGAAGGGTACAATAAGGAAATGGCAGGACTTTGCGATAAGTATGGTGTTGAGTATATTTAAAATTAAGGCAGCATCATATTCAAAAAAGAGCTGTAAAAAACAATATCTTCTCAAAGAAGAGAGAGAAATTTGGGGCATTGCCCCAAATTTTTCATGTAAGATATTGAGTTTTTTGACAGCTCTTTTTTGAACTATAGAGTTTTATTTCTGGGATAAGGTTTGATTTCATTGGTTAAGCCTAACAAATAATCGATTGAAGTATTGTAAAAACTAGCTAATTGAATAAGCACTTTAGTAGGAATATCATTTTTTCCGATTTCATATTGATTATAGCCAGTTTGCGACATATTTAGCAAAGCACCAATTTGTTTTTGTGTTAAATCTCTATCTTCTCTTAAATCTCGAATTCTTTGATACATTTTTGTACCTCCTAAAAAATTATAAGATAACTTGAAATAAGTTATTGACATTTAACTTAAAATAAGTTATCATATTGTAAAAATAACTTAAAATAAGTTAAAAAATAAAAATTATAGGAGGAATTCAAATGAAAAAACAAAATGTAGGGGTCGATGCCCACATCGATTCGAAGAAAAATGCAGGTATCACGTTAGCAGCGCTAGTTCTGACAATTATTGTTTTATTAATTCTAGCCGGCGTGACAATTAATTTAGTAGCGGGCAGTAACGGGATTTTAGGACGAGCCCAAAAGGCAGTAGATGTGAACAACATGGCACAAATTAAGGAAGAAATTGAGCTCAAAATTGCAGAATTGCAAATGGATTACTACATGACAGACAACAATTTTGCAAGTGCGAATGAGTACGTCAAAGCAGAATTACAAAAAGGTGTAGAACTTTCTAACGGGGCAGAAGTTTCATGTGACGAAAGTGGAAAATTGAGTTACGAAGGTTTGGAAATAGGAACATTCAATTCAGACGGAACTGTGACAATTGATGGCGAGTTAAGTGGCAATCAAATTGTGACAAAATATACAGTTTCGTATAATGCGAATGGTGGAACAGGCGCGCCAGCTAGCAAAAAATATGCAGCAGGAGAAAGCGTGAGCATTGATTTTACGACAAAACCAACGAAAAAAGGTACAAATTTCTTAGGCTGGGCGACAAGCAGCACAGCAACGACGCCAGAATATGAGTCTTTAGGAAGTTTTACAATGGGGAGCCAAAGTGTGACGCTATATGCTGTGTGGGAAACGTTAGCTGGAACAGCAGCTATCAAACCAGAGTATCATGGGGAAAAAGTTAATTATTCAGCAAACGATGTAACAGATTGGCAAGTGTTCTTAAATGACGAAAGTAGTATCTATTTAATTTCAAGTTATTATGTGCCAAGCAGTGGCATGACAATTACAAGTGATGTTGCGAAAGTGGAAGGAAACGATTACTGTGTAAAAGGAAATAGTAGAGATGGATTAGTAAGCTGGTTAACAACAACATCAAATTGGAGTCAGTATGTCAATACAAGCTATGCAGATCAAGCTTACCGGAGGACCAAGCAAAGAACAATTTGTAGCAAGCTATAATGCAAAATATGGAACATCTCATTCAGATGGACTAGGTAGTGGAACTTCTTTTAAAGTGACAAACAAAGTCTTTCCTTACATTATTACAAGTACTACTAGTGCTAGCGCTTACTGGTTGGCTTCGGCGTATTTTAGTAGCTCTATCAGCATGTGGCGTTCGGACTGCGATGGTAGCGTGAGCTATGGTAATTATTATGCTACAAACTATGGCGTCCGTCCACTAGTCCGTCTGAAGTCTAGCGTAAAAGCAAGTTGGAATGGTGCGGCTTGGGATTTAAGTAATTAAGATGTAGGGGTCGGTCTTGACCGACCCGTGAACCAACACAGAAATTTTGACAAATATGGAAATCTAAGGAGAGGGCTGCTTGCCCTCTCCTTAAAATCCTCTCCCCGCAAAAGGAACCAGTCGATGGTTCCTTTTGAAACCTCCAGTCTAGGGGGTTGCAGGAGATAAGTGGCTCCGCTCGGCTTTTCCTGAGGCATCCTGTAATGCTCGTTCCTCGCAAACAGTCTTCAGCGGCTCCCACGAGAGCCTCGCTGGTGGAAAAATATTTCAAAATGGGGGATTGTAGCGTGCCATCAAAAAAGTGAAAAGTCTCGTACAAATTCTGAGCTTGTATTTTAAAGATAATGCTAAAGGTTTGTCTGTTCTTATTTGCAAAAATTTGAATAAATTTTTACAAAAATGGGAAAAATTAGAAATAAAATAAAGTTTTAGAGGGTGCGTGGAGAATGGTTTATAAATTTACAGTCAGTAGTGAAAAAGTTTTGCAAATAGCCAAGGAGGTGGCAGCTGAGCTCGGACATAACTATATTGGAACAGAACATATTTTGTATGGTTTAGCTAAGGAGCCAAATGGTGTGGCAAGCAAAATATTGAAAAAGCAAAGTGTAACGCCAGAAGTGATTTTAGAGAAAATAGAAGATTTAATTGGGAAAAATACGCAAGAGAAAATTGCGGTTTTGGGTTTTACACCAAGAACCAAGCGTGTGATTGAAAATTCTTATGTCGAAGCTAAAAAAGTTGGCTCAAATTATATTGGAACAGAGCATTTTATGGTGGGCATTATGCGTGAGGATGACAGTATTGCTATGCGCATTTTGAGCAGTTTGAAAGTCAATCCAGAAACGATTTATCAGGATATTGCCAAAGTGGTAAACGAATTTGACCATTCGGTCAGTGACCACTCTTTGGCAAGCGAAAAAGATTTAGGAAGTTATTCACTCACACAATTTTTAAACCAATTTAGCAATGATTTAACCAAAGAGGCAAAAGAGGGAAATTTGGACCCAGTGATTCGGGCGAGGCTTGGAAACAGAAAGAGTGATTGAAATTTTGTCGAGAAGAACGAAAAATAATCCTTGTTTAATTGGCGAGCCGGGTGTTGGAAAGACAGCTGTCATTGAGGGATTGGCGCAGAAAATTGTTGCCGGCAATATTCCAGAAATTTTGAGAAATAAAAGAGTGGTTTCATTGGATATTACGTCAATGGTGGCGGGTAGCAAATATCGTGGCGATTTTGAAGAGCGCATAAAAAAGGCTTTGAACGAGGTTAAAAAAGCGGGCGACATCATTTTGTTTATTGATGAAATTCATACAATTGTTGGAGCTGGGGCGGCAGAAGGTGCGATTGATGCCGCCAATATTTTGAAGCCTCTTCTGGCACGAGGAGAAATTCAAGTAGTGGGAACAACGACTCTGAAAGAATATCGCAAATATATTGAAAAAGATTCTGCGCTGGAAAGGCGTTTTCAGCCAATTCAAATTAAGGAACCGAGTTTGGAAGAATGTCGCCAAATTTTGTATGGACTACGTGACAAATATGAAGCACATCATGATGTGAAAATTACAGATGAAGCTATTCAAGCTGCGATTGAGTTATCGAGCCGTTATATCACAGACCGCTTTTTGCCAGATAAAGCCATTGATTTGATTGACGAGGCTTCGAGCAAAGCAATGCTAAAATCGTATATGGAGCCACAAAATTTGAAGGATTTGGAAGAGCAAATTGATAAATTAAATACGGAAAAAGAAGCAGCGATTAACACACAGGAATTTGAAAAAGCGGCAAGATTTCGTGATGAAGCATTAAAAATGAAAAATCATTTGGAAAATCAAAAACAAGAATGGAGAAATGAGAGCCTTAAAAACTTGATTACGATTGCTAGAGAAGATATTGCAGAATGCGTTAGCCGATGGACTGGAATTCCTGTTATGCAGCTGAGCCAAGATGAAAATAAAAAGTTGCGAAATTTGGAAACGGTTTTGCACCAAAGAGTGGTTGGGCAAAATGAGGCAATTGAAGCGGTTTCAAAAGCCATTCGTAGAAGTCGAGTGGGGTTAAAAGACCCAAATCGCCCGATTGGTTCGTTTTTATTTTTAGGACCAACAGGTGTGGGCAAAACTGAGCTTACAAAGGCGCTGGCAGAAGTGTTGTTTGACCAAGAAAATGCGATGGTTCGTCTAGATATGTCAGAATATATGGAAGCTCATTCGAGTTCGAAAATGATCGGTTCACCGCCGGGGTATGTAGGGTATGATGAGGCTGGTTTTTTGACAGAAAAAGTGAGAAAAAATCCGTATTCGGTTGTGTTGTTTGACGAAATTGAAAAGGCCCATCCAGATGTGATGAATATTTTGCTGCAAATTTTGGAAGATGGTAGGTTAACCGATAACCAAGGTAGGCTAGTTGATTTTAAAAATACGGTGCTGATTATGACATCTAATGTTGGCGCAAGGCTGATTACAGAGAAGAAGACGATTGGGTTTGAAAATCAGGAAGAAAATGCGCAAAGAGATTATGACAGAATTAAAAGAGATGTTTTGCAGGAAACCAAAATGACTTTTAAGCCAGAATTTTTGAACCGTATTGATGAGCTGATTGTTTTTCATTTATTAACACAAAAAGAGTTAGGCGAAATTACGGATAAAATGCTACAAAAAATCGTAAATCGCATGAAGGAGCAGGGGATTGAATTGGAAATTACGCAAGAGGCGAAAAGCCTGATTGTGGAAAATGGTAGGGACGATAAATATGGTGCAAGACCGCTTCGCCGAACTATTCAAAATATGGTGGAAGACAAAATTGCTGAGAAAATTTTGGAGGGACATGTGAAAGAAAAAATTTTATTGGATGCCGAAAATGGAAAAGTAGTGCTGAAATAATTGACAAAACGAATTTCGATTTATATAATAGAAGAAAAAATAAAGGAACGTGGAAATAAATGAAGTTAATCATAACAGAGAAACCGTCGGTTGCCATGGAATTTGCAAAAGCCCTGAAAATCAATACGACCAGAAAAAATGGCTATTTGGAAGGCAATGATTGGATTATTACTTGGTGCGTGGGCCATTTGGTCACGATGTCGTATCCGGAAAAATATGATGAAAACTTGAAAAAGTGGCGTTTGGAGACATTGCCGTTTTTGCCAGAAGAATATAAATATGAGGTTATTCCGAATGTGGAAAAACAATTTCAGATTGTGCAGAGTTTGCTCCAAAGAGAGGATGTTCTCGAAATTTACAATGCAGGCGACTCTGGGCGTGAAGGAGAGTACATTCAAAGGCTTGTGTTTATGATGGCAAAGCCAAATCCGAAGGCGCAAATGAAGCGCGTGTGGATTGATTCGCAAACAGAGGAGGAAATTTTGCGTGGCATTAAGGAAGCCAAAAATATGGAAGAATATAACAGCTTGTCTGATTCTGCGTATTTGCGTGCCAAAGAAGATTATTTGATTGGAATTAATTTTTCGAGATTGCTGTCCATTATTTTTGGCAGGCGTATTGCGAAACAAATTAACGAGGAGCGCGTTTCGGTGTCGGTTGGGCGCGTGATGACTTGCGTGCTTGGTATGGTGGTTTCGAGAGAAAGAGAAATTCGCAATTTTGTGAAAACAAAATATTATAAAATTGTGGGAGAATTTGGCGAGGAAGCCTCTTCGTTTAAGGCAGAATGGAAAGTGAATGAAAAGTCGGAATATTTTCAAAGTAGACTTTTGTATAATGATAATGGGTTTAAAAAAGAGGAAGATGCGAAAAAATTAATCAGCAGTTTTGCAGGAAAAAAGGCGATTGTGACAGAACTCAAGAAGTCGAAGCAGAAGGAAAATGCGCCACTTTTGTTCAATTTGGCGGAAATTCAAAATGAGTGTACGAAAAATTTCAAGATTAAGCCAGATGAGACATTGGAAATCATTCAAGAATTGTATGAGAAAAAAATGGTGACCTATCCGAGAACAGATGCTCGTGTTTTGTCGACTGCGGTGGCGAAAGAAATTGGCAAAAATTTGAATGGTTTGTACAAAAATTTTAAGGATAAAGAAGTGAGCGGTTTTATCAAAAAAATGATTGACGAGAAATATAGTACCAATTTGGTCAAAACGAAATATGTCAATGATAGCAAAATCACGGACCATTATGCGATTATTCCAACAGGGCAAGGGCTGGAAAATTATGAAAAATTGCCAGAGCTGAAGAAAAATGTTTACAAATTGATTGTGAGACGTTTTATTGCGATTTTTTATCCGCCTGCGGAATATAACAAAGTTTCGCTAACGCTGAATATTGAAAACGAAACCTTTACAGCAAGTGGGAAAGTTTGCATCAAACAGGGTTTTCTGGAAGTGCTCAAAAATAAAGTGAAAAATGAAGACACTTCTAATCTTGACATTTTGACAAGTTTGAAAAAGAATGCACAAGTGCCAATCATCAATTTTGAGACAAAGGAGGCGGAAACGTCGCCTCCAAGTCGTTACAATTCAGGTTCTATGATTTTGGCGATGGAGAATGCTGGAAAGTTGATTGAAGATGAGGCTTTGCGTGAACAAATCAAAGGGGCGGGCATTGGTACTAGTGCGACAAGGGCTGCGATTATTGAAAAATTGGAGCGCATTCAGTATTTGGCAATCCATAGCAAAACGCAGATTATTACGCCGACAGTCAAAGGAGAGGCGATTTATGATGTGATTTTGCAGTCAATGCCAGATATGCTCAATCCAGAATTGACAGCGAGTTGGGAGAAAGGGCTGGATATGGTTGCCAAAAAAGAAATTGAACCTGACATTTTTATGGGAAAATTGGAGAAATACATTCGAGGCAAGTTTGAAAGAATGGTTGTGAAGGATTGAAAAATCCCCTCAGCGCGTAGTGCAGCGCTGAGGGGTAGGAGAACACATTAGAATTCCCATCCGATATGCATGGTGGCTCCCGTTAAAGTTGCGGTAAGGAGACCTCTGAACCGTAAATGTAAACGAGAAAATTCATTGATTGACTTACAAATCGATTCAATGTAGATGGCTAAATCCTCAGCCGTTCTACCTTGCATATTGCATTCAGAGAACGAGAAGAAGATGTCCATATTAGCTTCTAACAGGCCTGTTGGGAAGCCGAAAGTGGAAGTGCTGATTGAACTGATAATCCGCATGGCTATGGTGGTTTTGGGAGCATCCCAGCCCTGTTGGGAAATTGCCGTAATGGCTTCAGTTTGCCATTGTGGGACTTTCTGAAAATAGTCATTAAAAATTGTAAACACGGTAGTAGTCATGAGTTTTTCCTCCTAAAATGATTTTTTGATATTTTTATTATATCATATTTTACATAAAATGTCAACAAAGCAAAGAACATTTTACGTTAACTTTTCATAATATGTAACATAAATGAAAATACAAAAATTATGAAGAGGTGAAATAAAATGTATAACTACATAATAAAAGGAGGCACGAGATTGTCTCGGAGAATTGGATGTTTCTGGTTCCAAAAATGCTAGCTTACCGATTTTGGCAGCAACGATTTTAAATGGTAAAGTTTCAAGATTGTACAATGTGCCAGATATTGCGGATGTGCAAACGACTCTTAAAATTTTAGAGGCAATTGGCTGCAAAGTAAAGAAAGATAAGAAAAAATTGGTCATTGATAGTAAACATGTGAATGTGACAGCAATTCCAGAAGAATTAATGCGCAAATTACGTTCTTCTGTGATTATTGCAGGAGCGCTAATTTCCAGATTTGGTCAAACGTGTTTCTCATATCCAGGTGGATGCGACATTGGAAGTCGTCCGATTGACTTGCATTTAAAAGGATTTCAAAAATTAGGTGTAAAAATTGACGAAAACACTAGCAATATTATATGCAAATGTGATAAAATAAAAGACACTGAAATTCAATTGGATTTTCCAAGCGTTGGTGCCACTGAAAATTTGATTTTGGCGTCTGTGATTGGAAATCATGAAGTGATAATCAAAAATGCGGCAATGGAGCCTGAAATTGTGGATTTGGCGTGCTTTTTAAATCGCATGGGTGCAAAAGTAATTGGTGCTGGCACGAATATTATCAAAATTCGAGGTGTGAAATCTCTTAAAGAAGTTTCTTATACTGTGATGCCAGACAGAATTGAGGCAGGAACATTGGTACTTGCCACAGCAATGGCAACAGGGGATTTACGTTTGAATAAAGTGTGCCCAGAGCATATTAGCCCGATTTTACATAAATTGCAAGAATGCGGATGCAAAATCGAAATCGAAAAAAATGCCGTTTCTTTAAAATCCAATGGGAAATTGTTGGGAACTGAAATTAAAACGATGCCATACCCGGGCTTTCCAACGGATTTACAACCACTGTTTACAACGTTTTTGACAATATGTAAAGGAACGTCGATTGTGACAGAAAATATTTTTGAAAATCGTTATAAATTTACGCAAGAACTAAAACGAATGGGCGCCAAGATTAATATCGAGGGGAAAACAGCGATTATTAAAGGCGTGAAGAGATTACATGGTGCGAATGTGGAAAGTACGGATTTGCGTGGTGGAGCTTCCCTTGTGATGGCAGGCATTGCGGCAAAAGGAATAACCAAAGTGCAAAAAGTGGAATATATTTTGAGAGGTTATGATAATTTAGATAAAAAATTAAATTCTTTAGGTGCCAATATTGTGCGAGAAGAAGGAGTTGAAGATTAATTTGAAAAAAACGAGAATGGCTGTAAATTCTACAGCCTCACAGAAAAAGGACAAGCTGTCAAAAAAAACGTTAGAAAAAAAGAAGCCTTTTACAGAATGGATGATTGCGTTTGTTATCATCATAGCTGCGATTGCTTTTGTGCTGGTTTCAGGAACGTTTGATGTAGCGGAAATTGTAGTTGAAAATAATCAAACAATTTCGGCAGAAAAAATCATTAGTTTTTCGGGTATTGAGAAAGGAACTAATATTTTTGCGGTTTCTAAAAAAAATGTCAAAAATCGTTTGAAGGAACTTTCTTATCTGAATGATGTGAAAGTGAAAAAAGTTTTGCCTAACAAAATAGAATTAATAGCAGAGGAGCGAACAGTTGATTTTTCGATGCAGCTGGCGAATAGTTATGTTTATATTGACAAACAAGGGTATGTTTTAGAGATTTCAACGCAGGCTCCGCAAGTTCCTGTCATTATTGGTTTTACGACAGATTTGAGCAATATCAAAGAAAATGACCAACTAGTACAAGAGGATTTACAGAAAATGAATATGGTTCTTAAAATTATGGAGATGGCTCAAAATGTAAATTTAGAAAAATTGATTACAAGGATTGACGTTTCTAATAAAATGAATTATACTATTTATTTAGATACAGAAAATAAGATTGCTTATTTGGGAGATGGTAGTCAGCTAAATATTCGTTTTTTGTATGTTAAGAAATTGCTGGAATATTATCAAGGAAAATCTGGAGAAATCGTAGTCAATGTGGATTTGAATTCAGAATATGTATATTTTAGAGAAACGGTATAGAAAGGAGCGAACCATGAGTAAATTTAAAATCGGAATTTTATTGGGATTTATTTGCATGTTGCTGACCATTGGAATTTGCATTCAGATTAAAACCGTGAATGACTCTTCCACTGGAGTTGGGAAAACGCATACAGAAAATGAGTTAAGAGATAGTGTTTTAAAGTGGAAGGAAAAGTATGAACGTTTGTATGAAGAGGAAACAAACAAAGAAACTGAATTGGAAAATTTAAGACAAACGATTTCGACACAGGATACGGATTCTGCGGATTTGAGCAAACAATTGGAACAGTATCATATGCTACTGGGGCTTAATGAAGTAACAGGGCAAGGGTTAGTGATTACGGTAAAAGATGCCAATACTTCCACACTTAGTGGAAAAGTAGATTTGGCGAGTTATTTGGTGCATGATGGCGATTTGTTGGAAATTGTAAATGCACTAAGGGAAGCAGGCGCAGAAGCCATTTCGATTAATGATGAGCGTATTGTAGGTCAGACTGCGATTACTTGTGCAGGCAATATTATCAAAATTAATGATCGAAAAGAAAGTTCGCCGTTTGTGATTCGCGCCATTGGTTTGGTAGAGAGGCTCAAAGGTGCTTTGGCAATGCCCGGAGGCTATTTGTATCGTTTGGAAAATGAATTTGGATTGCAAGTAGATATTAAAGAATCGAATAATGTAGTCATTCCGAAATATGATGGAATTTACAATTTTCAGTATGCTGAAAATGTAGAATAGGAGGAAAGTGGTTTTGAAAGGAAAAGGAATTTTGAGTATTTCCATTGGCTGTGCTGCTTTTATTTTGACTATGGTCATGTTTACTCAATTTAAAACAATTGAATATACGGATATTGTTGCTATGGAAACCATGCGTGAGACGGAGCTTCGCACGAAATTGGCAGAATGGAAGGAAAAGTATGCAGAAACCGAAACGAAGTTAATGGATACCAATGCTAAAATTGCTGAATATAAAAGTCAAATGTCCTCTGAGCAAGATGCCACCAATTTGTTAAGGCAAGAAGTGGAAGAGGCGCAAAAATATTTGGGCAATACGGATGTGCGTGGAGAAGGCATTATTGTAACATTGGAAGATAGTAGTAAAAAGGAAATTGAAAGGTTGGATTTGATTAATTTAATCAATGAACTGAAAATTGCGGGCGCAGAGGCAATTTCCATTAATGATGAACGCATTGTTTCTGTTTCGGATGTTGCTTCGATTAATTATGGAATGATTTTGATTAATGGTAGGAGAACGTCAACGCCTTATATTGTAAAAGCAATTGGAGACCGAAAACATTTAGAAAGTGCGATTACGATTAAAGGTGGTTTTTTAGATGAAATGCGAAAAGTGGAGGAAAAGACCGTTGGTTATAGTGTCGAGGAAAATATTGTCATTACGAAATACCAAGGGGAAATGCCATTAGAATATATGAAAAAGGAGGAGAAAAAATGATTTATATTTCCATTTTAATTGGCTGTATTGCAGGAGCTTTGGTTGGCATGAATGCACCAGTCATTCCTTATACGTATTCGATTTATTTGTCGATTGCGATTATTGCGGCTTTGGATACCGTTTTTGGAGGAATTTCGTCAGTTATTAAGAAGAATTTTGATTTAAAAATATTTTTGTCTGGTTTTTTTGGAAATGCGATTTTGTCAATGCTACTGACATACTTAGGGCAAAAATTAAATGTTGATATCTATTTGGCCGCTATTTTTGTGTTTGTTTGGAGAATGTTTAATAATTTGGGAATTATCCGAAGATACTATATTGAAAAATGGACAACGACGTTTCAAGATAAAATAAAAAATGAAAATCATAAAAAACAGGAAAATGTGGCAGAATAAGGAGGTCAAGAAAAATATTACAAAATTGTAACAAAAATATTACAAAAATGTGTCAATCAGTCTTGACTTTTTTTCAAAAATGTAATATTCTTAATCTACCGATTTAAGAAAGGGAAATGAAAAAAATTAAATAGTAAGTAAAAAATAAAATGGAGGAATGTAACTTGGCAATAGGGGATATAATCGTTGGTATCGATATTGGAACCTCCAAGGTAAGTACATTTGTGGGTGAAGTCAATAATTTCAACCAGATTGAAATTATTTGCAGCACGACAAGTAAATGCTCTGCTATCAAAAAAGGTGTTATTGTAGAGGAAGAAGAACTAAGTATAGCGATTGCAAAAACCATTAAAGAAGTAGAAGAAATTTCAAATTTAACCATTAATTCTGCTTATACAACTATACCGGGCAAGTATATAACAATTGTACAAAACAGTATCGTAAAAGAAGCAAAAGATAAGTTTGCTGGCATATCCGTAAGAGATGTTGCTTCAGCTATTATACAGGTGAGAGATATTGAAATCCCAGAAGATAAAGTACTAATTGACATAGTACCAGATAAGTTCATACTCGAAGACGGCAAAACAGTGCAAGATCCTGTTGGTAAGTTTAGTTCAAATTTTACCCTAACGGCTCAAATTATTTTAGCAGACAAAGAATATATGAAACAAATTACATCGATTTTCAAAAAAGCGGGAATTGATGTTGATGGAGTTGTGCCAACAACGCTTGCTGAGAGAAATTTGATTTTAGATACCAATGAACTCACAGATAATATCATGATTTTGGATATGGGGGCAGGTAATACGGAAATTGGCATCTTCAATGGCTCTTCTTTTGTCTACACTAATACAATTGCTCTAGGGGGAGATAATATCACAAGTGATATTAGTTATGTTTTAGGAATTTCAACAGAAGAAGCAGATAAGCTCAAAAGGCAATATGGCTTGGCGCTAAAATCTTTTATTGATAATGACAACAATATTGTTTTGAATACTTGCCGAGATGAAAAAAATAGAACGATTAAAAGTTCTGATTTGGTGGAAATTATTGAAGCCAGAATTGAGGAAATTTTCAGTCTAGTCAATAAAGATATTACAGCTTATGGTGCTAAAAATAATATCAATAATGTGATTTTGACAGGAGAGGGGATTGTCAATATCAACAAAAGTGACATGGCTGGAAAAATCATTTTGAACATTCCTGTAAAAGTCGCAACAGGAAGGCTGATGAATACTGTCAAACCAGCGTATCGAGTGAGTTTTGCTTTAGTTCGATATGTGGCGGCAAGACCGTACGCCAAAACAGTATCAAGCAGTATTGGCACAAAAACAGAAAAAAGCATTGTAAAAGGGATATTAGAAAAAATAAAAGATTTTTTTTATTCGTAAAATAGATAAAAAGATATAGGTTTTAAATAGAAAAAGGAGGATATACCCTATGATAATGGATAATAATGAGGAATTAAATTATATGATGGATGGAGCAGCAACAATCAAAGTAATTGGTATTGGAGGTGCTGGCAATAATGCTGTTAATCGCATGATTGAAAGTGGCATCAAAAATGTTGAATTTATCGCAGTTAATACCGATAGACAAGCTCTGGATTATTCAAAAGCTAATTCCAAAATCCAAATCGGAGAAAAATTAACGAGAGGTCTTGGTGCTGGTGCCAATCCTGATATTGGAACACAAGCTGCAGAAGAAAGTAGAGCCGAAATTGCAGAAGTACTAAAAGGTGCTGATATGGTATTTGTTACTGCTCGGAATGGGTGGTGGAACTGGAACTGGTGCGGCTCCGATTGTTGCTGCAACGGCAAAAGAATTAGGAATTTTAACCATTGGTGTTGTGACCAAACCATTTACGTTCGAGGGTAAAAAAAGATTGGCTCAGGCAGAACGTGGTGTTGCTTCTTTAAAAGGAAAAGTCGATACTTTGGTTGTGATTCCAAACGACAAATTATTACAAGTCATTGACAGAAAAACTTCCATTGTAGAAGCATTCCGTATGGCAGATGATGTGTTAAGACAAGGTGTACAAGGTATATCTGATTTGATTGCAATTCCAGGTGTAATTAACCTAGATTTTGCAGATGTTAAGACAATTATGTTAAACCAAGGAATGGCACATATGGGGATTGGTAATGCAAGTGGAGAAAATAGAGCAGAAGATGCTGCAAAACAAGCTATCCAAAGTCCATTGCTTGAAACTTCTATCGAAGGTGCAAGAGGCGTTATTATCAATATCACAGGTGGTTCTGATATTGGACTACATGAAGCAAATACGGCTGCTGAATTAATTCAACGCAATGCTGACCCAGAAGCAAACATTATTTTTGGTACTGTGATTGACGATAGTCTAGGCGATGAAATTCAAATTACAGTGATTGCGACTGGTTTTGAAAAAGAAGAAGAGAGAAGAACAACAACCAGCTCAGGCTACGACAATATTGTGGCTGAGGCTTGGAAAAAGAGAAATACACCAAATACATCAGCCTCTTCTAATAACGAGAACAATAACTCAAACGAGTTAGATATTCCAACTTTCCTTAGAAAAAATAAAGGGTTAGGAAGCAAGTAAAATAATGTCGAAAATTTATAAAATTTCAAAGAACTAATCTATTTTTGTAGATTAGTTCTTTTTTTCTCCCCGAAAAAGTGACAAGTTTTTTAGGATTTCTGTGATAAGATAAGCTACGGAAGGAACAAATTATGAAAATCTATTTAGATGTTGTATTAATAGAAAATTTTATTATGAATTATATGATTATATTTTCCACAGCCATTATTTCCAAATCCAAAATCCATTATTTTCGTATTAGCCTGGCAAGTTTGCTAGCAGGATTTTACAGTATATTGGCCTACATTTGGGAATTAGAAAGCGTTTTAAGTTTTTGCGTAAAATTTCTAATTTCGATACTAATTATTTTAATTGCTTTTGATAATCGAAAACCAAAAACGATTTTAAAACAGCTGATTTTATTTTACCTCGTTTCCTTTACGTTTGGCGGAATTTCGTTTATGTTGTTATTTTTGATTAATCCAGCTAATATTGTATTCAAAAATGGATTAATGGTGGGAAGTTATCCTGTCAAAATGACAATCATTGGAGGGCTCTTAGGTTTTGTAGTAATTGCCATTGTTTCTTATGTGATTAAAGATAGGTTGAAAGTAAAATCAATGCTCTGCGATTTGGAAATTTTTTATAAAGGAAATTACAAAAAACTCAAAACGATGATTGACACGGGAAATCTCCTGAAAGAACCAATTAGCCAGACAGATGTTATTATTGTAGAAAAAAATAGCCTTAGAGGAATTATGCCTGACGAAATTCTGGATCATTTGGATGATATTTTGCAAGGCAAGTGGCTGAGTTCCAAAGAAGATGTTTATGCCTATAAATTTAAAGTCATCCCATTTTCGTCTCTGGGAAATGAGAATGGACTGCTTATTCGGCTTTAAGCCTGATTATATCAAGATTTATGATGAAGAAGAATGCATTCGTGATGATGTTATGATCGGGATTTATAATGGCAGACTTTGCAAATCTAATTTATATACAAGTTTAATTGGTTTAAATATATTAACGAATAGAAAACATTTAGTCAAAGAAAATTCTATTCATTAAAAATAAAAATGGGAGGGATTGAAAATGAATTTTTGGAAAAAAATCAAAGAAAAATTAGGGAAGGTTTTAAGAAAATATTTCGACAGAGAAAAATTAGAAAAGTTTCCAATTTTTTACATTAATGGCAGCCAAACTTTGCCGCCACCCTTAAGCATTTTAGAAGAGGAAAAACTGCTTCAAAAATTAGATGAGAATGATGAAGAAGCTAAAAAAATATTGGTGGAGCGAAATTTAAGGTTGGTTGTTTACATTGCTAGGAAGTTTGAGAATACGGGAATGGATTTAGAGGACCTGATTTCCATTGGAACCATTGGGCTCATGAAAGCCATCAATACGTTCAACACAGGAAAAAACATTAAATTGGCGACTTATGCTTCGCGTTGTATCGAGAATGAAATTCTGATGCAATTAAGGCGTACGTCGAAGTTGAAATCTGAAGTTTCGATTGATGAACCACTTAACAAAGACAGTGATGGAAATGAGTTACTTCTTTCGGATATTTTGGGAACCGAGGATAACGTGACTTCCAAAGGGATTGAGGATGAAGTGGATAAAAAACTGTTGCAAATTGCTATTGAACATTTGAATGAACGTGAAAAAGACATCATGCAGCTGCGTTTTGGGATTGGAACCAGCGAGGGCAAAGAAAAAACGCAAAAAGAAGTAGCTGATATGATGGGTATTTCGCAAAGTTATATTTCCAGATTGGAAAAGAAAATCATGAAGAAAATGAAAAAAGAAATTTTGAGCAAAACGGGGTAAAAGAGAAAACAAAAAGGCAGTTTCCACAATCGTGGAAAATCTGCCTTTTTGCTGTAGCTATTTAATTACCTGACTTAAAACCGATTATTTTCAAAAGCATTCCATGCCTGGGAAATGGCACATTTTAAAACGTTATCAAAAATATATTCTGAAAAATGTACGGCTTCCAGAAAGGCTTCATCACTATCCCGACTGTCTTTTGCATTGAAGTACCTAATTATCTGTGCAGCAGTTAATGGCTGCACATCTGTTGAGTACTTATGGTTCAGCTGGTTATTGACATCAAGATCAATTTTCTGCATCAATTTTGAATCCATAATCTCCCATGCTGTGGACACTATAGCTTCATTTTTTTGCTCAAATTCTGTTTCTAAGAACTGATGGCCAAACTTTTTCCATATAATGCCGCAGATTGAGTAGGGGATATTATTTTTGCGGAAACCGTAATCAATTTTTGAAGCCGAATGATGATGTTGACCGGGCTGAATGTCATAAACGATGACATTGGATGGCAGACATTCTGGAAGTTGCCATGCCCGGCATAATGTCAAATTACCCAAAGTTTTTGCCAAGATGAGAGTTGCCATTACATCAGAAATGTAAAACTTTTCAGCATGAGTAATAGCAGTAGCTTCTTCAATATCTTGTGTTACTTTTAGTTCTGTTGTGTAATAAGCATCACAGTGAGTAATGTTAATTTTTGTATTCATAAAATTTTCCTCCTGCCCGTAGGCTTTTTAAATAGCTGTCTTGAGCTTAAGTATTTCGCCATTTTTTGGTATATATCTTTTCAACCAAAAGATATGGACGAATTTAAGCTCTTGACAAAAGATTGTCAATGTTCAAATACAGATTAGAATATACTAATCTATAATATTATTATATAATATTATGTGAAGTTTGTCAATATTATTTTAAATAAATTATGTAAAACTTGGAAAATAGTGTAAAGACGAAAAAATCTTGACATTTGTTATTTTTCTCTTGCATTTTTGTGTAAAATGGTATATATTCATTTCATACACTATGATAATAAGGGGGAGTTTTTATGGAAGGATTGAACATGCAGGAAATAGAAACTGCAATCAATAAATATGGAAACATCGTGCTTAGCAAGGGCAAAGAAAATAATATCATGATTATGAGTTTGGAGGAATATAAAATGAAAGAAGATATTATAAGTAAATTGAAAAAATCAGAAGAAGAAATTGAAAAAGGAGAGGTAATTAGTGCAGATATGTTTTTTAAGGAGTTGAGGCAAAAATATGACTATTAAATGTAAATTTTATTTTTTCTATTCATTTTTTTCTTGCAAAGAATGGTAAATTACGATATAATAATTATGTTAATAGCAGGGAGTGATTTTAATGTTAATAAAAGAAATAGAACCAATTGGAACTTTTGGAAAAAGTATAGTAACTGAAACAGATAGTAATGAACTTTATGAAAAGATAGAATTACCTCTAAGGCAGGCATGTAAAATATTGAAAGACAAAGGAATTGAAACAGTCATGAGTAGTGCAAACAAAAATAATATATTATGTTCAGGGCAAAAAAGACTTGAAAAAGAAGATGTTTGTAATCAGGAATTTTATTTAGATAGACCAACTTTTGAAGATATTGGTAGAGGTTATGCTTGGGTTATGCTAAATTTTGATAGTTTATCTTGTCAGAATAAAGAATTATTATTTCATTTAGAACAGAAGACAGACAAATCAGGAAATAAAACAGGAGAGAAGGCGATTTGGTTTATACGTGGCTCTTCTAGCTGTTTTGATATTGTTGCGCCATCGAGAAGTTTTCAGAGGCAGAAACCTTCTGAAAACAAGAAAGAAAAAGAATTATCTGATAAATTTGAAAAAAGACATATTGTACTAAGCTATAACGATGGTTATTATCCTAAAAGAGTTGTAAGCATAAGAATGCCTATAGATGAAAAAACAACAGTGGAAGGAGTCGATGCTTTTTTTACGAATTTTGCAAGAAGTTTTCAAAACCAAGAAAAACAAGTAAAAATAAATCAGAAAGAAGTATTGGAAATGGAAGAAAAATAGAAATATTTTTTAATTTTAAATCCTCCTATTGAAATTTTACAGAAAATCATATATACTATTTTTAACGAATAAGGAGGAAAAGTTATGGAGAAATGTTTGTTACTAGGAAATGGCGCAAGGGAAGCGGTAATGGCAGAAGCAATGAGCGAGAAATATGAGATGTATACTATTATGCCTTATGAAAATCCGTCCATTGCAGAATTTGTCGAAAAGTCAAGTGGGAAATTTGAGATTGGGAATCCATTTGACAAAGAATTAGTAAAAAAGTTTATTCAGGAAAATGAGATAAAGTATTGCATAATCAGCAATGATAATTTGTTGCAAGATGGTTTGATTGATTTGGCAAAAGAACTGGGATTAAGGACTTTTGGTCCAACGAGCAAAGGAGCCAAAATCGAATGGAGTAAAACATATGCTTTGGAAGTAGTTGAAAAGTTGGCGCCGGAAATGATTATTCAGAATTTTGAAGTTGCTTCTTTGGCAGATTTGGAAAAGGCTTTAGCACGTTATCCAGACGAGAATTTTGTGATTAAGCCAGAAGGTTTGACTGGCGGAAAAGGTGTGAAAGTTGGTGGTGTACATTTTGCGACAAAGGCAGAAGGAGAAAGTTATGCAAAAGAATGTTTGCAGCAAAGCGGAAAAGTGATTGTGCAAGATAAAGTCAAAGGCAAAGAATTTACTGTTATGTGCATTACGGATGGAAAAACAGTGGTTCCTCTTCCGATTACATTTGATTATCCCTATCGTTTTGATGAAGATAAGGGGCCTGGAACTGGTGGCATGGGATGTATTGGTTTTGCGAATGGATTATTGCCGTTTTTGAGCAAAGAAGATGTTGTGGTTTGTAGTAATCTAATCCAAAAAACAGTGGATTATTTAAACAAAGACGCCCAAGAATTTACTGGAATTTTATATGGTGGATTTTTCAAAACAGAGGAAGGAATTAAGTTTATTGAATTTAATGCGCGTTTTGGAGACCCAGAAGCCATGAATGTGATTCATTCTTTTGAAACGCCTTTTGCGGAGGTGGTAACCAGCGTTTTTGAGGGAAATTTGACGCCAGAGAAGTGCCAATTTAATGGCAAAAACAGTTTTTTGGTTTATGTGGTAAGCAAAGAATATGCACTAAAATCAAAGGTTCCGCCTGTGGAATTTGTTTTAAATAAAGAAAGCGTGAAGAGCAAAGGCGTGAAAATTTATTTTGCCAATGCTAAGAAAATTGGAGAAAATCAATATACTTCTGTGAGCAATTCGAGATTGTTTGCGATTGAAAAAACGGGGGACGATTTTGAAGAAATCAAAAAGCAAGTTTATCAGGTCATTCAGGAGGAAGTGGATAACGTTTTAGATTACAGAAATGATATTGGGAATATGTATGAGCATTAAAAAATGGACTGTGCTTTTGGCACAGCCCATTTTTTTGCAGAATCAGAACTCTGCTGTGTCACTGGACTTTTTAATTTTGCATGCTTTCAGCTTTCCGCAGTCGTTAATAACGGTAACCTCAACACTTGGAAAGTTTTTTCTAATCCAAGCAATTTCACTGTTATACAGATTCTGTGTGATTTCAGAACTGCATTCATCCTCCATTAATTTTTCGAGGTATGCCCGAATCCGTTCACTTCTTGAAATTCTTTCATACATAAGTTTGTCCTCCTAAGAAATATTTTATTTACTAGATTATTATACTATAATTTACATAAAAAGTCAAGATATTTTTTAATTTATCTTGCATTTTATGGTTTTTAATGATATATTTATCCTATCAAAAGGAGTGAAGATGGAATATCAAGTTGGAGATCAGATTGAAATGAAGAAACAACATCCCTGTCGGGAGCAAAAAGTGGGAAATTACTCGTGTGGGAGTGGATTTCAAATTTAAGTGCTTACGGCTGCGAACATGTGATTGTTGTGCCAAGAGAAAAAGCTCTCAAAATGATCAAAAAGAAATTGGAGGTTTAAAATATGGAAGAAGTAAAAATTGGAAAAGTGTATCGTCATTTTAAAGGAAATTATTATTTTGTGGAAAATATTGCGTTGGACTCGGAAACCAAAGAGAGAATGGTTGTTTATAAGCCGATTTATGACAGAACAGATTGTGGAATTTGGGTAAGGCGTGAAGCAATGTTTTTAGAAGAAATTCCAGAGCGTCCAGATAATATAACAGGGCAAAAACATCGTTTTGAATTATGTGAAGATTTACAAAAAAACTACATTATTTAAGGAGAGAAAACTATGATTGATATTAAATTTTTGAGAGAAAATCCAGAAGCGGTTAAGGAAAACATAAAAAAGAAATTTCAAATGCACAAATTGGATTTGGTGGACGAGGTGCTAGGACTTGACCAAAAAAGCAGAGAATTGATTGTAAAAGGTGACGAACTTCGTAGCCAGAGAAATCATTTGAGCAAAGAAATCGGGAATTTAATGACGGAAGGAAAAAAAGTAGAGGCAGAGGAAGTCAAAGCAAAAGTAAATGCAATTAATCAAGAATTGGCAGACAATGAAAAATTGGAAAGTGAATATCGCCAAAAAGTGACTGACATCATGATGAAAATTCCCAATATCATGCACAGCTCTGTGCCCATTGGAAAAGACGATAGCGAAAATGTGGAAGTGCAAAAATATGGCGAACCAGTCGTGCCGGATTACGAAATTCCGTATCATGCGGAAATTATGGAGCGTTTGGCTGGGCTAGATTTGGATAGTGCACGTCGCGTCGCTGGAAATGGTTTTTATTATTTGATGGGCGATGTCGCCCAGCTTCATTCTGCAATCATTACGTATGCACGTGACTTTATGATTGAGAAAGGTTTTACGTATTGCGTGCCACCTTTTATGATACGTAGTGATGTTGTAACTGGCGTGATGAGTTTTGAAGAAATGGATGCCATGATGTACAAAATCGAAGGCGAAGATTTGTACTTGATTGGAACCAGCGAGCATTCTATGATTGGCAAATTCAAAGGTCAAATTTTGAAGCCAGAAAATTTGCCATATACCATGACTTCTTATTCTCCTTGTCTTAGAAAAGAAAAAGGCGCACATGGCATTGAGGAGCGCGGCGTGTATCGAATTCATCAATTTGAGAAACAGGAAATGATTGTAGTTTGTGAACCAGGGGAGAGTTATGAATGGTATGACAAAATGTGGCAATTTACAGTTGAGTTGTTCCGAAGTTTGGAAATTCCAGTTAGGACGCTAGAATGTTGTAGTGGCGATTTGGCGGATTTGAAGGCGAAAAGCGTGGACGTGGAGGCTTGGAGCCCAAGGCAACAAAAATATTTTGAAGTGGGAAGTTGCTCAAATTTGACAGATGCACAAAGCCGTCGTTTGGGGATTCGTGTCAAAGGCGAAAAGGGAAATTATTATCCACATACACTAAATAATACGGTAGTTGCGCCGCCAAGAATGTTGATTGCTTTTTTGGAAAATCATTATAACCAGGATGGAAGTGTTGATATTCCAGAAGTTTTATGGAAGTATATGGGAAACAAGAAAAAGTTGGAGCTGCCAAAGGCGAAATAAGGTAAAGAGGAAAAATAGATGTATTTAAAAAGATTAGAGATGTATGGATTTAAGTCTTTTGCGGATAAAACGGTGTTGGAATTTATGCCAGGAATTACGACTGTGATTGGGCCAAATGGTTCAGGAAAAAGCAATATTTCGGATTGCATTCGTTGGATTTTGGGGGAACAAAGTATGAAAACTTTGCGTGGTGCTAAAATCGAAGATATTATTTTTGTCGGAACCCAAAATAGAAAATCGCTCGGTTTTGCAGAAGGTTCGCTTGTTTTTGATAACCAAGATGGAAAATTGCCAATTGAGTATAATGAAGTGATTGTGACAAGAAAAGTTTACCGAAGTGGCGAATCTGGTTATTTTATCAACAAAACACCATGTCGCCTGAAGGATATTCAGGAACTGTTCATGGATACTGGAATTGGCAAAGATGGCTATTCGATTATTGGGCAGGGCAAAATTGATGAGATTTTGAGTAACAAATCCGAAGACAGAAGGCATATTTTTGAAGAGGCAGCAGGCATTATCAAATATCGAAGGCGCAAGGAAGAGTCTGAAAAAAAACTGGAAAATACAAAACTCAATTTGCTAAGAGTGAATGACATTATTACAGAATTAGAAACGAACTTAAATCCACTCAAAAGCCAATCTGAAAAGGCGAAGAAATTTTTGAATTTGAGGGAAGAACTAAAGAAAATTGAAGTTGGCTTGTTTGTTCATAATATTGAAGATTTTAAAGTGAAAATCAAAGAGCTGGAAGAAAATATAGATATTTTTGAGACACAAAAAGTGAAGGAAGAGGAAAAAGCAAATCATCTCCAAATAGAAAAGGAAACCATAAAAGACGCGATTGACCAATTAATTGAGGAAATTGAAAAAATCCAAAATAGCGGTTTTGAAACTTCGCAAAAAAGGGAACAAATCAATAGCGAAATTGGAATTAATCAGGAAAGAATTTCCAATAATGTTACGAATGCGGAACGCTATAAGGTAGACATCGAAGAATTGGAACAGAAAAATGTTCAACTAGAAGAGGAAAAAACGCAAAAATTAGAGCGAAAAGAAGATATGCTGTCCAATCGTGAGAAATATGAAACCGAGCTGAAAGAAAAAGAAGAGGAACTAGCAAAATATAGCCAAACCCTTTCGGCTCAGGCGCTTGAAATAGAAGAGAAAAAGAAAAAAGTCGAAGCCAACATAGATGCAAGATACGAGATTTTAAATGACAAAGCATTGGAGCAGGCAAATTTTGAAAATTTGAATAAACAGGAAAATACGCTAAAAAATCAAATTCAAGAAACGATTTCGGATTTGGATGCTTCGCGCACCACGAGAGATGATTTGGCAAAAGAATTTCAGGAAATGGAAAAACGAAAAAATGAGTTAGAAAAATCTTTGCAAGATATCAAGCAAAAAAAAGAAGAAAGTGGTGAGAAACTAAAAGAGTTTGACGAAAAGTTAAATCAGATACAAACAGAATTTCGCATGAAAGACTCTCGATGCAAATTTTTGATTGAGACAGAAAAGGAAAAAGAAGGTTACAGCAAAAGTGTGAAAACTTTGATGAAGGCGATTGAGAATAATACAGCACTTGCCAAGGGTGTGCATGGAGTGGTGGCAAATTTGATTTCGGGTGAAGAGAAATATCAAACTGCGATTGAAATGACGTTAGGCGCTAGTCTTCAAAATATTGTCACAGATACAGAAGAAGATGCCAAAAAATTGGTGGAATATTTGAAGGAAAATAAAATTGGTCGTGCATCGTTTTTGCCAATTCAGTCTGTGAAAGGTCATAAATTGAGCAATATCAATGCAACTGGAATGCAGGGCTATATCGGGATTGCTTCTGATTTGGTAAAAGCTGACAAACAATATGAAGGAATTCTGTTTAATTTATTAGGCAAAACTGTGATTGTGGAAGATATGGATGCTGCGATTAGCTTGGCGAAAAAAAATAAATATAGTTTCAAAATTGTAACTCTTGGTGGGGATGTGATTAATCCTTCAGGCATGATTTCTGGTGGTTCTGTGGCGCCTAAAACGACGAGCATTTTAGGTAGAGAAAACGAAATTAAAAAGTTGGAAGCTGAATTGAAAGATTTAGATAAGAAAGAGAAAGCCATCCAGCAAGAAAAAGAAGTATATGAAAAAAGCATCACAGAAATCTTGCATTCTTTTGAAGAAAAGCAAAAAGAGTTCCAAGAAGTGGAAATTTTGTATGCTACGGAAAAACAAAAACAAGAAACGCTTGGTTTGGAAATTCAGAAATTGGAAAGCAAACTTGCAGCTTTAAGGGAAAATTTGCAAACAAACGAAAAAGAAAAGAAAGAAAATTTGCAAAAACAGGAACATTTTGAGGCACAAGTGAATAAGATAGAGAAAGAAAATAACGAACTAACGATTATAATAGAAGAATATACGAATTTAAACAAGGATAATCAGAGTTATATAGACGATTTAAATAGCGAAATAACGAATTTGAAAATATCGGTATCTTCTTTTGATGAAGGGGAAAATTCGCTAGATGAAATATTAAATAGAATTCATCAAGAGATAAACAATAATCAAGAAGCTATTCAAACAAAAAAAGAGTTGCTGCAAAAAATTGAAGTAGAAAATCAGGAACTGAATATTAAAATTGAGGATTTTAAAAATCAGATAGGGTTGCTAGAAAAAGAAGTAGAACATGCGACAGAAAAAGTAGAAAATTTGAAAGGCGACAGAACCCAGAAAAATGAAAAATTGAAAAAACTAGAACAAGAGATGGAAGAACAAAGTAGCAAAGTAGAAGAGCTAAAAGCACAAATGACAAAATTGGAGATGAAAAAATCGAAAATTGAATTAGAACAAAATCAGGTCATTAACAAAATGTGGGAGGAATATGAGCTCACACCAAATACAGTAGAAGAAGTCGAAAAAATTGAAAATCCTGTTGAGGTGCAAAAACAAGTAACTCATTTAAGAAGTGAAATTCGCGATTTGGGAAGTGTTGACATTGATTCGATTGAACGTTATAAAGAAGCCAAAGAAAGATATGATTTTTTAAGTGAGCAAAGACTGGATTTGGAAAATTCTATGGAAAAATTGCGAAAAGTCATTCAAGAAATGACGGCAACGATGCAGGTTCAATTTGAAGAGCAATTTAAAGTGATTAACCAAAATTTTGATGTTGTATTTAAAGAACTGTTTGGTGGCGGAAGAGCAGAATTGGTACTAGAAAATCAGGAAAAAGTCTTAGAAGGCGGGATTGAAATTAAGGTGCAACCACCCGGCAAAGCCATTCAAAATTTGGCGGCATTTTCAGGAGGCGAAAGAGCCTTTATTGCAATTGCATTGTTGTTTGCTATTTTGAAAATCAATCCTTCTCCGTTTTGTGTGTTGGACGAAATTGAAGCAGCACTAGATGATGTCAATGTAGCAAGATTTGCAGAATATTTGAAAACATTGTGCGAAAAAACGCAATTTTTGGTCATCACACACCGAAAAGGAACCATGGAAGTTGCCAATACAGTTTATGGTATCACAATGGAAGAAAAAGGAATTAGTAAATTATTATCGATGCAACTAAATTAAGATACAGAAGCAATATAGGGGCAAGTCTTGACTTACCCAACTTCAAAAAACAAGAAAAATGAAGAAAAAACAAGAAAAATAGAGATATGGCAAAAAAATCCAATAGAAATAAAGTATAATTTTACAAAAATATGCAAAAAATAGCTTAAAACCATAAATTTTGAATTGCAAAATTTGAAAAAATATGGTATAATTAATATATATGTGTGTAAAAACCGCAAAGAAAAGGAGTGAAGTTTATTTTATTACAATGGGTTAAACATTACACAAAAGAGATTGCAAAAGCCCTAGAAATAACAATATTTGGAGCCTTAATCATAAGCTGTGTGGTATGGATTAAATATAAGCCAGCTTATGAAGTAGAAATATTAGGTGAAAAGTTAGGTTATATTGAAAATAAAGAAAATTTAGAATCAGAATATAAAAATTATATTGAAGATATTTCTGGAAATGTGGCTTTTCGAGAGAAGACAGCTATTCCAGAATATGAATTAAAACTAATTAATAGGGACAAACAAACAAAAGAAGAGGAGATTTTATTGGCTTTAGAGGCAACTGTGAAAACAACGTATAGAACGTATGCGGTAACAGTGGATGGCGTAAAACAGGCATCTGTTGCAACACAGGAAGAAGCCAAAAATATTGTAGAAACTTTAAAGTCAGATATTGATGCTGACAGGATTGGTTTTAATATAGGAATTATTGAGGAATACACAGATAATTTACAATTACAATCAGCGCAGGAGGCTTCTGATGTTTTAAATACTTTTAAAGTAGCCAAAATCACGGCTTATAATGAAGCGCAAGAAACCAAACGTAAAACAGCACAAGAGGAAGCAAAAAAGAAAGTTATTTCAACCAAAACGGTACAAAGTGTGGGAACGATTGCAGGAATTAATTTAGCTAAACCTGTGAGTGGTAGTATTACATCAAGATATGGTAGCAGAAGTTCTATTCGTTCTGGTAGTCATACTGGACTTGATATTGCGACTTCATCTGGAACGCCGATTACACCAATTGCACCAGGAACCGTTACTTGTGCACAAAGAAAAGGTTCTTATGGAAATTTAGTTATTGTCAATCATGGAAATGGAATTGAGTCCTATTATGCACATTGCAGCGTGATTTATGCGACAGTTGGACAGCAAGTTGATTGCCATACTGTGATTTCAGCAGTTGGTTCGACAGGAAATTCAACAGGACCACATTTGCATTTAGAAATTAGACAAAATGGAACACCACTTAATCCAGAAGATTATTTATACTAAAAAATAAACCAAAAGGGGAAAATTATGGATAGAATGAAAACGTTTCTTATATATGTCTTATTGATTGTAGGATTTTTCGCACTATCTATGGTATTGGAAAATGGATTATTACTCGCTATGTATGCTAACATTCATGGCGAGTTTGATGGCTATTACACAAGATCAGGCAATTATTTTGAGCTTGAAAATATGACAGCAAAAGCCTGTAATGTGAATGGCTATATGAGTTTTGACTTGAGAAATTCAACAGGTGTTGCAGTCAATCAATGTTATTTAAAAATAGAATTATATAATGAGCGAGATTTGTTAGCAGATACAGAATATATAGAAATTCGTCAGATGGCACCAGATAGTACGAAACATTTCGATATCAAATTTAAAGCAAATCATATTGATAGTTACGCCATTTCAATGGCGGCAGCTTTGCCAGACAAAACAAATATCATCAATGTTTTAGGTTGGGAAATTGATTTGAGTAATGTTTTTGGGCTTGGTATTGATTTGACAGATGTTACTATTTTTGGAACCAAATTAACCGATATGTTTAGCTGGACGAATGTAAAAAGTGCGGGAAGTAATTTCTGGAATTGGAGTGTATTTTGGCTAAGTAGCATTCCTTGGTGGGGTTACGGACTTGGCTGGTTATGTATTGTAGGTTTAATATAAAACGAAGGAAGAAAGGAAGAAAAAATGGAGGATTTACAAAGCAAAGCGTTAAATATTAGAAGAAATATTGTTGAAATGATATATGAGGCTTCTTCAGGTCACCCTGGAGGAGCTTTGTCGTGTGCAGATTTACTGACATGTTTGTATTTTTCAGAGATGAGAGTGGATGTGAATAACCCGAAAGATGAAAATCGAGATAGGCTAGTTTTGTCAAAAGGACATGCATCTGCGGCTTTATATGCTACTTTGGCAGAAAAGGGATTTTTGGCAAAGGAAGATTTGAAAGGGTTCCGTAAGATTAACAGTATTTTGCAAGGACATCCTGATATGAAAAAAATTCCGGGTGTGGATATGTCAACTGGTTCTTTGGGACAAGGTTTATCTGCGGCAAATGGTATGGCGCTGGCTGCTAAATTGGACCAAAGAGACTACCGCGTTTATTGCATTATGGGTGACGGCGAAATTGAGGAAGGGCAAATTTGGGAAGCAGCTATGACAGCAAGTCATTACAAGTTAGATAATTTATGTGCGATTGTGGATTATAACAATTTGCAAATTGACGGGAAAATTACAGATGTTATGAATTCTGTGCCGATTGATGAAAAGTTCAAAAGTTTTGGTTTTAATGTTATCAATATTGACGGACATGATATAGAGGAAATTTTAGGGGCTTTTACCAAAGCGAGAACCGCAAAAGGCAGACCAACAGCGATTATTGCGAAAACAGTGAAAGGCAAAGGCGTTTCTTTTATGGAAAATCAGGCTGGTTGGCATGGAAAAGCACCTTCAAGAGAAGAATATGAAATGGCACTGAAGGAGCTTGAAATAGGAGGAAAAACAAATGAATAAAGAAATAAAAATAGCAACACGTCAAAGTTTTGGAGAAAGCTTGGCGGAATTAGGAAAAGAAAATGAAAAAATTGTTGTTTTAGATGCCGATTTGTCGGCTGCCACAAAGACAAGTATTTTCGCAAAAGAATTTCCAGAGCGCTTTTTTGATATGGGAATTGCAGAACAAGATATGATGTCAACCGCGGCAGGACTGGCAAGCTGCGGAAAAATCCCATTTGCAGCAACATTTGCGATGTTTGCAACAGGGAGAAGTTATGACCAAATCCGAAATAGTATTTGTTACCCGAATTTGAATGTAAAAATAGCGGGAACACATGCAGGAATTACAGTAGGGGAGGATGGCGCGACCCATCAAATACTAGAAGATATTGGTTTGATGCGAGGCTTACCGAATATGAGGGTAATGTGTCCGTCGGATGATTTGCAAACCAAATGGGCGATTGAAGAAGCGTCAAAAATAGACGGTCCAGTTTATATTCGATTGTGTCGATTGGCTAGTCCCGTGATTTATGAGGAGAAGAATTTTACGTTTGGAAAAGCAGTTGTGCATGGAGAAGGGACGGATGGCACAATTTTTGCTACAGGAATTATGGTATCCAGAGCGTTGGAAGCTAAGGAAATGTTGGAACAAGAAGGAAAATACGTTAGAGTTGTTGATATTCATACGATTAAGCCAATTGACAGAGAAACGATTGTAAAATGTGCGGAAGAGACGAAGCAATTGATTTCAATTGAGGATCACAGTGTGATTGGAGGTCTAGGAACAGCAATTGCAGAAGTTTTGACAGAGGAATATCCTGTAAAACTGATGCGTTTAGGCATGCAGGACACTTTTGGAAAGTCTGGAAAGGCAGAAGAGTTGTTGGATTATTTTGAATTAAATGCAGAAAAATTAAAAAAATGTGTCAAAGGTATGGACAATTTGTAAAATTTGTGATAAAAATAAAAAAGTAGGGGGTTGATTCCTATATCAACCCTAATTTATAAAAAATAGACACAGGATTATGAATTTTAAGTGAAAGAAATGTAAAAATTGTGTGAATTTTAAAATATTCGGGTGTCGCCAAGCGGTAAGGCATCGGACTCTGACTCCGACATGCGTTAGTTCGAATCTAACCACCCGAGCCATATAAATAGCGGTTTTCAAGAGATTGAAGATTGCTATTTTTTTATATAAATCGCGTTACTTGTCCAAAACTTGTCCAAAGTGGGTGTAAAAAATAGAAAGATATAGTAAATATACCTTTCTATTTTACAGTTATATATGGAGTAAAAACTTCATCAATTTTATTGGCAATTTGCTGTTTATTTTGAGTGTATTGGTGGGTATATCCGATTGTTGTATTGATACTAGAATGACCAGCATTATTTCTTACATCAATTAATTCTGCACCATTTTCTAATAGGGCTGTTATATTTAAATGACGTAATTTATGATAGGTTATTTTTGGAAATTTAAAATTTTCATCTTTTATGGTTTGTTCTTCTATATATTTATTTAATACTTTTTCGAACTTTTGACTAATATAATCAACTTTTAAGGGGATTCCTCTATCATTTGTGCATAAAAATTTAGATTCAATATATTCATTTTCAAAAATTAGTTTGTTAGTTTCTTGTCTTTTTTCATTGAGATTTAAAATATCCATCAATACATTTGGGATATATAATTTTCTTGTTGAACTTTTATTTTTATTTCTATGTTTAAAAATAGTTTGTTTTCCTGCCCTTATTCGGCTTGAATCTATTATGATTGTTTGCTCAGCTTTATTTATTTTATTTTTTAAAATGCCACAGACTTCACTCCTTCGCAATCCCAAAAATATGGCAAGAGCAACTGGCAACATCATAGAAGTGTTCATGAATAAATTTAATATTGTAATTGCTTGTTCTGGAGTTACAAAGTTTTCGTATTCAATATTATCTATGTTATCTTCGTAATTTTCAATATCTTCAATAACAGTATCAAGCATTTTTTCTTGCTCATTTTTAGGGATTACGGTATTAGTGCATATGTTGGTTGAAATTTTTTTACATTTAACAAAATAGGAAAATATTCCAGAAATTTGAGCTTTATGATGTTCAATAGAAGAATAAGATAAATTTTTCATCATTTTATCTGTTTTTGCGTCTTTTTTCCCTTCTATTTCAAATCTAAGGTATTTATAATAATCATTTATAATATCTATTCCTGTTACCCCACTAATTACTTTAAAAGGAATATGTCCTAAAAGGGGTTTTAAATATTTTTCATTTATTAACTTATATCCTGCTGCGGTATTTAATTCACAGTTATTAGCAACATAATTCTCCATCCATTCATCAATAGCTTGTGAAAATGTAATGTCTGGTATATTAATAAAAGTATTGTTATCAACTTGAGACTGCATTTTGTTTTTGTATTTTTCAGCATCTCCTTTTTTAGAGAAAGTTTCTAAGGGTTCTCTTTTGCGATGATCGTTTACAATTCCATAGTCTAAGAAAACAGTATAGGAAAAGCCATTCTTTAGTTTGTTTGTTCTAATTCCAACTTTCATTTCTTAATCTCCTTCAAAAATTTGTTCGTTTATGCTTAAAAATATAAGTAGCTTCAAATTGCTACTTTTCTTTAGTATATAAATCCAAACTTAGATTTATAAAATTCGATTGCATTTTGCATATATTGCGCTGTAACTTCAAAATAATCTGCTAATTGATGTATTTCATTAATTCCGTTTTAAAATGGCTGATTTTAAATCCTCGAAAGGAACAAGACACATATAACCGCCATTTCTTTGCTCGATATTCTTGTTTGTTTATATAATTTAAGTCAGCGCATAGGGAATAAGACGCGTCCATATAATAGTGACCTAATTCTTCGGCTAATGTACATTTTTCTTCAATGTATGTGCCTAATTCGTCATAATTTAAAGCAATAGCATTTATTTTGTCATAATTAAGATAAATACCGTTACAATCTTCAATATGCCAGTCATATATTTTGATGTGTTCATTTTCTGCTATCTTGTATAATCTATTTAATTCCATATTTACTCCTTCTAATATAATGTTTGTCTACATACGTAAAGATTTGACTTAAAAAATTATTCTTCTTTTTTCTTATTTTTCAAATTGTCTTTCAATATTACTTTTGCTAATTCTTCAATTTGTTTTATTTGTTCTTCAGTAATATTTTCATAATCCTTTTTAGACAAACCAATACGTAATTTGTCAGGGTCAAAATCAATATCATTTTCTGGATTACGTATTTCTGATTTGCATAAAAGATAATCTAATGAACAATTAAATAGATTACACATTTGCATTTTTATATCATCACTAGGTAATGCATCGCCTTTTTCGTATTGTGAAACACTACTTTTATTGTTTAATCCGAGTTTAATAGCTAGTTCTTCTTGGGTTAAACCTATATTTTTACGTTCAAGATTTATTCTATTTCCAATAGCTTTTTTATCTAATTCCATATTAATCCTTCTTTTATTTAAAATATATAAATATTATAACACAATGTTTATTAAAAGTAAACACTTTATAAAAAAATTTCTTAGAGACTGTAGAAAAATTTAATGTCAATAAACTTTTTTTAAAAAAGTACTTGACAGTTTATTCAAAATAAACTATAATAAGTTTATCAAAAATAAACAAAGGAGGCGATAAAGTGAAAAAAATAGTTGATACACAATATTTAAAAAAGATTAGAGAAGAGAAAGGATATTCTCATAGAGATATGGCAAAATTCCTTGGAGCAAAGAGTTCAGCAACATATTATAATATTGAGACTGGAAAAACTGAACCTAAAGCTAGCCAACTTTTGATAATTTCAAAAATATTAAAAATACCAATCAAAAAAATTTTATTTCAAAAGTTTAATTAAAATAAACAAACACAGAATGCCCAGAAAGGAGAGAATATGGAAGATTTAAAACTAAAACCTCGTTACTATGGCGTAAAGCAAATAAAAGAATTAGAAAATTGCGGACGAGATAGAGCGTATGAAATAGTGAAGCAATTACCGCATGAAAAACGTGGAAGAGCAAGGTATGTGTTTGCTGAAGATTATGACCGCTATTATAGCGAGAAAAGACAAAAAGTGCTTAATAATAGTCAAACAATTAAACAAGAAAATGTCTATCAAATACAAAAATTTAGATAGAAAGGAGTAGAGATATGAAATTAACCAAAGTACAAAAAGCAACTAGATTTATAATTTATAGATTAGTAGATTTATTTATGCTAAGTTTAGTAACAGGGATATTACCCATATATTTGTGTGGGATGTTATATCAAATATTTGGGATTTAAAATCTCGGAAAGGAGGAAGAGAAAATGGCAATTGTAATAATTCTTGTGATTTTAGTTTTGATTGGTATTGCGTTTCATTACTATTCTGAATTAGAAAATGCAGAAGATTGTATTTTTAGACTTGAAAGCAGAGTAGATGATTTGAAAAGAGAAAATAAGAAACTGGTATCTGAATCAGAAATTGATGAACTTAAAAGCATAGCATATCAAGCAGAACAAAGAGCAACTAAGCATTTTAGCAAGTTAGAAGAAATTCGCATAGTAATTTCTGAAAATCAATATGACAGCGTGATTAATTTACAAAACAAAATAAAGTCAATATTAGATAATTGCGACACATCTAACATTGACTAAACGATTAAAAATATTATAAAAATACTTTCTATTCTTTATTATAGCATAGAAAGTTAGAAGGGACAAGTAAAAATGGAAGAATTAAAAGAATTTTTTAAGGATGTGAAAAGAATAGCTAATGGAATAGAGGCTATAGCAAACGATGTGAAAAAGGAAAGAACGGTTGAAAGAGCAGTTGAAACAGCAGTTGAAACAGCGTGCAATTGTCTAACTACTCAATGTGAACAGTGTAAACAAGTACAGCAACCAGTTCCACAACAGATTCAAGCAGCACCTATGCAACAGATACCAGTTCAGACAGCTATACCAGTTTCAAATACGGTACAAACATATACACAAGAACAATTGGCAGTTGCAATGGGACGAGCAGTTGACAGCGGGAAACAATCGCAGATTTTAGCAATTATTTCAAGCTTTGGTGTAAGTAGCTTAATGGAATTACCGCAGGAGAGATACAATGATTTGGCTTTGAAATTAAAAGAGATTGGAGTTGATGTTTAATGGCAGCAGAAGAACACGCAATACTTAGTGCAAGTGGCGCGCATAAATGGCTTGTGTGCCCACCTTCTGTGCGATTAGAACAGCAATTTGAAAATAAAACAAGCGAGTATATGGCAGAAGGGACTTTGGCGCATGCAATTTGTGAGTTGAAAGCACGAAACTATTTTTTAGAACCGATGACAAAGCGAAAATTCAATAGCGAGATGAAAAAATTAAAAGCAGATGAAAATTACAAAGACGAGATGGAAGGCTATACAGAAGTCTATCTGGATTATTTGAAAGAAGTGGCCATGAGGTCAGGGGTTATGCCGACTGTCGCAATCGAAATGAAAGTAGATTATAGCAAATATGCAAAAGACGGGTTTGGTACAGCCGACTGCTTGATATTAGTTCAAAAAGATTTGTATGTATTTGATTTTAAATATGGAAAGGGTGTGCCGGTTTCAAGTGAAGAGAATCCGCAGTTGAAACTCTATGCATTAGGCGCTTTGGAAAAGTATAGAATGATATATCCGATTGAAACGATACATCTTTGTATTGTACAACCTAGACTAGATAACATTTCTGAATATGTGTTGTCAAGAGAAAGTCTAGAGAAGTGGGGAAATGAAGTCGTAATGCCAGCTGCCGAAAAAGCATATTTGGGACTTGGTGAGTATATGCCTGGTGAACATTGCAGATTTTGCAAAGCGAAGGGTGCCTGCTCGGCTCGAGCTGATAAAAACTTGAAAGCAATTGAGGATTTTAAGCCACTTGATTATAACAAAAATCAGAAAAATACAAGTCTGGATAAAGTGGCAAAAGGCGTTTTGACAACAAATGAAATTGGCACAATTTTAAGTCAAATAACAGACGTAGAAAGCTGGGTAAAAGACTTGAAAAGTTATGCACTTGATTGCATTTTGAAAGGCGAAAAGGTGGATGGCTGGAAAGCAGTAGCAGGTAGAAGTAACAGAGTGATAACTGACATTGATAAGGCTTTCAAGGTTTTAGTAGATAACGGTACCGAAGAGGCGTTGTTGTATGAACGCAAGCCGTTGACGCTAACAGAATTGGAAAAATTATTAGGCAAAAAGGAGTTTGAGAAATTGCTAAGTGATTTTATCGAAAAACCGAAGGGGGCTCCAACGCTAGCGCCAGAAGATGATAAAAGAGAAAATTATAAATTAAGTAGTGCGAAAGAGGATTTCGCAAAAAGTGGAGGTGCTTAGGATGCCAGAGGATTTAAAGAAAAAAAAACAAGCAGCAGATAGGCTATTAGATACGATGGTAAAGACTCGGAGATAAAAGATGTATTTGCCTTAAGAAAAGAAACGAGTTTATAGACAAATTGCTATTTGAGTTAGACCCATTTAAAATATCAGTGGGAAAAGCTGAAAAGCTAACTGCTCTGATAGAGCAATTTGATAATTTATTAAATGATTTTATTGGGAAGGAAAATTAATATGAAAAATGAAAAAGGAAATATAATTTTAGGAGTTTGTATAAGTGTGTTTGTATTATTTTTAATCATAATATGTAACAGTATAACAACGGTTTCAACAGGATGTGTAGGCGTAAAAACGAGATTTGGAAAGGTACAGGAAACTGTAATCCAAGAAGGTTTAAATACAAAAGTACCATTTATAGAGAAAATAGTAAAAATCAATTGTAAAACACAGAAATTAGAAGTGGAAAGCAATACAGCTAGCAAAGATTTGCAAGATGTAAATTTGAAAGTGGCAGTTAATTATAATGTCACAAAAGATACAGCTAATACTTTGTATAAAGAAATTGGCCAAGAATATGAGAATATTGTTGTGAATCCAGCTATTTTGGAAAGTGTGAAATCTATAACGGCGCAGTATACGGCCGAGGAATTAATTACAAAAAGGGCTGATGTTTCAAATAGTATGCAGAATTTGCTGAAACAAAAAATAATTAACAAAGGCTTTAATGTGGTTGATTTTAATATTACAGATTTGAATTTTTCGGATGCTTACAATCAGGCAATTGAGAAGAAACAAGTAGCAGAACAAGAGGCAAAACAAGCAGAATACGAGTTACAGAAAAGTCAAGTAGAAAACGAAAAGAAAATAGCAGAGGCAGAAGCTAATGCGAGGGTTATGGAAGTTCAAAATGCTAGTACAACGGAACAAGCAATTCGATTGAAAGAATTGGAAATTCAACAAGCGTTTATTAATAAATGGAATGGACAATTACCAACCACAAATGCGGGAGACGTAATACCATTTATGAATATAGGAGAATAAATTATAAAAAGGAAAGAGAGGAAAATTGATATGGAAAAAGTGATTACAGGAAAGGTAAGATTTAGTTATGCTCATGTTTTTGAGCCAAAGGAGAATTTAAACGGAGGAGACGCAAAATATTCGGTTACTTTGTTAATACCAAAATCAGATGTTACAACGTACAACAGCATATTGAATGCAATTAATGTAACAATTGATGAGGCCGTTGCAAGTAAATTTGGAGGGATTAAACCTACAAATCCCAAAATGCCAATTCATGATGGAGATGGATTAAGACCAAGTGGAGAACCGTTCGGAGAGGAATGCAAAGGGCATTGGGTGATTGTAGCAAACTCAACTGAAAAACCAGATTTGGTGGATAGTGCTTGTAATCCAATTATGAGTAGAAGTGATTTCTATAGTGGTTGTTATGGCAGAGCATCAATTGTGTTTTTTGCTTATAACACAAACGGAAATAAAGGTGTTGGGTGTGGCTTAAATAACATTCAAAAGTTAGAAGACGGACAACCTTTGTCAGGTAGAAGTACAGCGGCAGAGGATTTCGGAATGCCAGTCCAAAATTATCAACAAGCGCCTGTGCAACCTCAACCGGTAAATCCGCAATATAATCAAGCGCAAAACTATCAACAGACACCTGTTTACGGGCAACCGCAGCCTCAGGTGAATCCGATTACAGGCCAGCCAATTAATAATATTTATGGGGTGTAGTTATGAGAAATCTCAGTATAGACATAGAGACTTTTAGCAGTAAAGATATTGGAAAAGCGGGGTTGTATTCTTATGTACAATCCCCTGACTTCGAAATACTTTTATTTGCTTATAGTTTTGATGATGAAGATGTAAAAATAATAGATTTAGCACAAGGGGAGCAGTTGCCACAAGAGTTGATAGCTGCTCTTTCTGATAAAAATGTGGTTAAAACGGCTTACAATGCGGCGTTTGAGTGGTATTGCTTAAGTAAATTTTGGTATACACCGATTAAGCAATGGCGCTGTACTATGGTGAAAGGGTTGTACTGTGGCTATCCGGCAGGACTAGCAGCGATTGGTAATGCAATGGGGTTGTCTGAGGATAAAAAGAAACTATCAACAGGAAAAGCGCTAATTAGAAAGTTTTGTGTTCCATGTAAGCAAACGAAAAAGAATGGTGGTAGAACAAGAAATTTGCCACATCATGAGCCAGAGCAATGGGAGCTTTTTAAAGAATATTGCAAACAAGATGTTGTGACAGAACGTGAGATTAAAAAGAAATTAGATGTTATTGAATTTCCGCAAAGTGAACAAGAGATGTGGGTTATTGACCAAAAAATGAATGCTTACGGCGTAAAAATCGATAGACAATTGGTAGAAGGGGCTTTGAAGATTGATAGCATTCGAACCGAAGAACTTTTGACAGAGGCGGCGGCAATTAGCAATTTAAGCAATCCTAATTCGGTTTCACAGTTGAAAGAGTGGATTGAAGAAGCAACAGGGCAGGAGGTAAACTCTTTGAATAAAGCAGATGTGCCTGTTTTAATCGAAAATACGGATTCTGAAAAAGTCAAAAGAATGTTAGAGATTAGGCAGGAACTGTCAAAGACAAGTACCAAAAAATATGTCGCAATGGAAAACGCAGTTTGCAGTGATGACAGAGTGAGAGGGCTATTGCAGTTTTACGGGGCTAATAGAACGGGACGTTGGGCTGGAAGACTTGTGCAGGTTCAAAACTTACCGCGTAATTATTTAAAGACACTTGATTTGGCCCGAGAGTTGGTGAAAAATCAAAAAATCGATACGCTTAAGCTAATTTATCGGAAATGTACCAGATACGATTTCACAGCTAATTCGAACCGCTTTTATTGCACCCGATAATTGCCAATTTGTTGTTGCTGACTTTTCGGCAATCGAGGCAAGAGTTATTAGCTGGCTGGCGGGGGAGCAATGGAGATTAGAGGTGTTTAAGACGCATGGCAAAATCTATGAAGCATCAGCTAGCCAAATGTTTGGAGTTCCAATTGAAAAAATTAAAAAAGGAAATCCAGAGTACAATTTAAGGCAAAAAGGAAAAGTAGCGGAATTAGCACTCGGTTATCAAGGTAGTGTTGGAGCCTTAATGCAAATGGGGGCTTTGGATATGGGCTTGAAAGAAGATGAATTGCCAGAAATTGTGGAGCGTTGGCGCAGTTCAAATAAAAGGATTGTGGATTTATGGCAAACAGTGCAGAATTGTGCCTTGAAGACTTTACAGACAGGACAGATTCAAAGTATGCAAAAAGGAATATGTTTTGGTATTGAAAATGGAAATTTAGCAGTTACTTTGCCATCTGGCCGAAAGCTATTTTATATTAAGCCAGAGTTGATAACCAATCAATTTGGGCAAGCATCAATTGCGTATATGGGCCAGAACCAGACGACAAAGAAGTGGGAGAAAATCCCGACGTATGGTGGGAAAATGACAGAAAATATTGTGCAAGCAATTGCCAGGGATTGTTTGGCGGTGTGTATTAAGAATTTAGTTGTAGAAGGCTATATTCCTGTGTTTCACATCCACGACGAGGTAATTTGCGAAGTTCCAATTGGTTCTAATCTTACTTTGGAAAAGGCTATTGATATTATGTGCAGACCGATAGTTTGGGCAGAGGGATTGCCACTGAATGCTGACGGTTTTACATCGAAGTATTATAAGAAAGAATAGGAGTTACAGGCGATGAAGTTTGATAAGGAAATAAAAATTACAACTGGTCAAAGCAGGAAATCGACAAATTGGATATTGCAGACGATGAAGTGGTCAGATTTTTTAATGAAACTTAGTAAGCCTGTTAGGACCAGTGAAAAAATAGATGAATTCTTGAAATTCAGTAAACCAAAACAAGATGAATTAAAAGATGTTGGAGGCTTTGTTGCAGGAACACTAAAGGATAATAGAAGAAAAACCGAAAACATAATAAATAGATGTATTGTGACATTAGATGCCGATAACATTGAGGCAGGAAAGACGAAAGATATTTTGCAAAAAGTGTCGGCTTTAGGGTGCGGTTATGCCGTGTATTCGACGAGAAAGCACACTGGGTATAAGCCTAGACTTAGAATTTTGATACCGCTCGATAATGCCGTTACACCTGATAAATATGAGCCGATTGCTCGAAAAATAGCAAGTTTGATTGATATGCGTATCATGGATAAATCGACATTTGAGGCATCAAGGTTGATGTATTGGCCAAGTTGTAGTAGCGATAGTGAATACGTTTTTGTGTATGAGGATAAGCCATTTGCAAGTAGCGAAGGCATTTTGAGTTTGTATCAAAATTGGAAAGATTGCAACGAGTGGCCCCAATTTGAAGATGAGGCAGAAATTATCAAAAGACAAGTTTCTAAGCAGAAAGACCCCTTGCTGAAAGAAAATATCGTTGGTGCTTTTTGCAGAGTTTATGACATACCGAATGCGATAGACACCTATTTGTCTGATGTATATGAGCACGGAATTACTGCTGATAAATACACTTACATTGACGGAAGCGTGGCAAACGGCGCTACTGTGTATGACGGTGGCAAATACTTGTATAGTTATCATGCAACAGATCCGGCAAGCCGAATTTTGTGTAATAGTTTTGACTTAGTCAGAATACACAAATTTAAAGACTTAGACGATGAGGCAAAGGAAGGTACGCCAGCGAACAGATTGCCGAGTTTTACAGAAATGTGTGAATTGGCTTTAGAGGATAAAAAAGTGGCTTTAGAATTAAAAAGGACCAAGTTAGAGATAACCAAAAAAGAATTTTCGCAACCGCTTGATACTACTGGCGGGCCAGAATTGGATGATACAAAATGGATTGATAGTTTAGAGATAAATGCCAAAACGGGATTATTGGAAAAAACAATTTCAAACGCAGTTACGATTTTGACAAATGATGTACATTTAAAAGCAAATATGGTGTTTGATAGATTTTCTAATCGATTTTTGATTACAAAAAAACTGCCGTGGGATAGGAAAGGTATGACGTATCCGCGTTTATGGCTTGACAGTGATGATGCTGAATTGAGGCTATATTTAGAAAGAAATTACGACAAGTTTAAAGGAAAAGACTTGATAAATGATGCCTTGCTAATCGTTAAAAATAGAAATTCAATTAATGTGGCCAAGCATTATTTTGAACAATTACCAGAGCATGATGGGATAAGTAGATTAGATACTTTATTTATTGATTATGTTGGGGCTGAGGATACACCATATACAAGAGCCGTGACACGAAAAATATTTGTCGCAGCAGTGGCAAGAGCGGTAACAGAAAAGCCCGTAAAATTCGATAATATGATTATATTAACAGGTCCACAGGGAATTGGTAAATCAACAATACTGAGTAAAATGGCGGGAGATTGGTTTACGGATAATATTGTTGATTTTAGTAGTAAAGATACGTTGTTGATATTACAAAATTGCATTATCGCAGAAGTGGCAGAGTTGCAGAGTTTTAAGAAAGCAGATGTTAATACGCTAAAGATGTTTTTAGGTCAACAGACGGATAAATTTAGGGCACCGTATGAGCGTAGAGAGGAAGAACATCCAAGGCATTGTGTATTTTTTGGTACAACAAATGATAAAGAGTTTTTACGAGATAGCACAGGGAATAGGCGTTATTGGCCCATTGAGTGTGGTGTTAATCAGAATAAAAAGAATGTATTCAAGGACTTTGACAACGAAAAAGAACAAATCTGGGCGGAGGCAAAGAAGCTATTTGAAAACGGCGAAAAATTATATCTTGACGACGAATTAGAAGCGGAGGCAAGAAGAAGGCAGAAGGAAAGACTAGAAGAAGACCCGTGGGAGAGTGCCATTGTGGATTATCTTGAACAGGAAATTCATGAGGATTGGTACGAAAAAGGACTAGATGCCTCAGGAAAGCTAATAAAACGTGACAGGGTGAGTGTTTCGGAGATACTTAAGAACTGTTTAGAGATACCAATTAAACAACAAGACAGACAATCACGAAATAGGGTTTTGAGCATTTTATTCAAGTTGGACGACTGGGAATATAAAAAAAGCATAAAGTTCAGTAAAAATAAGGTTTCTACTGGTTTTATGCGAAGGTAGTTATCTGGTAGTTCCACTTAAATTCTGGAACTACCAAACTACCAAAAAGTAGTTAAGTAGTTAACCGGTAGCTATGCGCAACTACCAATATAGCCTTAGAGGCTAAAGCCTTTTAAGGATTTGGTAGTTTAGTAGTTAATAATTTTATATTAATTATTATAAATAGGTAATTAGGCATATGTATAATACCTAATACGTCATATTTATATATTATATATAGAAAAAGACAAGTTGAGCTACAAAAATTAAATTTGAGAAGGAGTAAAAGAGAATGATAAATTTAGAATTGGCGAGAATTGAAAAAATGTTAAAAATGATTAATCGTAACAATGAAATTGCTTTGAAAAATATATCTAATATTAAAATTGAAAAGTTTGAAAATGAGGCTATTATGACCGTATCGTCAGATAATGATTCGGAAATTTTTACAGTTTTAAGAAAAGATTTTGAAGATAAATATAGTTTGAAATGGGGGGATTAAAAACAAATGACAGAAAAAGAACTTGAAAGAAAATTAGTGGTTAAAGTGAAAAAACTAGGTGGACGAGCATTTAAGTTTATTAGTCCACGGAAATAGTGGAGTGCCTGATAGGTTGATTGTCTTACCACGGTAATAAAATCGGATTTGTGGAATTGAAAAGTCCAGAAAATAGGTCTGCCAGATTAAGTAAATTACAAGTTTGTCAGATTAGATTTTTAAGAAGTTTGGACTGTAGTGTAGAAGTGTTAGATAGCGAAAGTCTAATAGATGGATATTTAGAAAAATTACAGAAAGGTTAATGGTATGAAACAGATTTTTAAACCACATAATTATCAAAAGTATTGTATTTCGAGATGTATCACAGACGATAAATTAGGGTTGTTTCTAGATATGCGGACTACGGCAAGACAGCAATAACGCTAACAGCTATTAATGATTTAAAATATAACCGATTTCAAATCGGGAAAACATTGGTAATTGCACCAAAGAAAGTGGCTGAGGATACTTGGACGAGAGAGCAAGAAAAGTGGGAACATCTCAAGAATTTAAGAGTAATACCGGTTTTGGGAAGTCTTAAAAAAAGAGTTATGGCACTGAATACGCCATCGGATATTTATGTAATAAATCGAGAAAATGTCGAATGGTTAGTGGATTATTATAAAAACGATTGGCCGTTTGACCTAGTTGTGATTGACGAGTTATCGAGTTTTAAGAATCCGCAGTCGAAACGATTTAAGGCAATGAAACGAGTTAGGCCGTTAATCAAAAAAATTATTGGACTAACAGGAACACCAGCGCCAAATGGCTATATTGATTTGTGGGCACAAGTTTATTTGCTTGATCAAGGAGAGAGACTAGAGCAGTATATTACACATTACAGGAAAAAGTACTTTGACCCCGATAAGCGAAATCAGGAAATTGTATTTAGTTACAAACCGAAGGAATCTTCTGTGGAATTGATAAAAAATAAAATATCAGACATTTGCATAAGTCTAAGCGCACAGGATTATTTGAATATGCCTGAATTGATTATCGATACGAAATATGTGCAGTTGGATAACAAAGCAAAATACATGTATGACGTATTTGAACGTGAAATGTTTTTACAGCTTGAGAACGAGGATGAAATTGATGTGGCATCGGCAGCGGCATTGACCAATAAATTATTGCAGTTTTCGAACGGAGCCGTATACAAGCAAGAAAGCGATGAGTTTGTCGAGGTCCATAAATGCAAAATTGAGGCATTTAAAGAGTTAATTGAAGCATTGCAGGGACAGCCGGCATTGGTATTTTATAATTTCAAACACGATTTAGTAAGACTGGAAAAAGCATTAAAATCAATGAAACTAAGAGTTGGCATTTTGAAAAGTTCAGAAGACATTGCAAAATGGAACAATCGAGAGTTAGACGTTTTATTGGCGCATCCAGCTTCGGCAGCATACGGACTTAACTTACAAGACGGAGGAAATCACATTATTTGGTTTGGGCTGAATTGGAGTTTGGAGTTGTACAAGCAGGCAAATGCGAGGTTGTATAGACAAGGACAGAAGGCAACAGTTGTTGTTCATCATTTAGTAGCATCTGGGTGTGTTGATGAAAACGTATTGGCAGCTTTGGAGGAAAAGGACACAAATCAGAATAAATTACTAGAGATTTTGAAGGCTAGAATTAAACAAGTGAAAGGAGAATGAAATTATGGATTTAGATTATTTGATGGGAGAATTAAAATTGCATATCAAAGAAGAAATGGGAGATAACACGATTATTGATATTTATAAATTTAAAAGGGAATTAAGACAACAAAATTTGATGACAGATGAACTAGAGGAATTTATTGAAAATTACATGAGGTTTGATAATGTATGGGAATAAATTTATTTAAGAAAAAGCCCAAATTCCGAAGAGTAGTAGTATATGCGAAAATTACAGAAACGAGTAATTACTACATAACGCAGGACTTTTGGGCGAATCAGATAAAAATTGTAGAAAGAAGGAGGTACAGAAGAATGCAGACAGTTGAAGAAGCTAAAAAGGAGTTAAAAGAATATAGAGAAAGCATTTTGTATATTAAAGAGCAACAAGAGGATATCGAGGAATTGAGGGGAATTTTAGAGAAGACAACAACAAGATTGTCACTAAGTAAAACGGATAATAACAGTATGAGCACAGACAAGTTTAGCGATGGGATTGACAGAATTAGCAGAATTGAGCAGGAGAAAGACAAAAAGCTAGAGGAGTTACTGTTAAAGAAATTCGTAATTGATGAAAAGATTGATAAACTTGAATTTCCATTTAGAGATGTGTTGTTTATGAGGTATAGCAGAGGGAAAAGCTGGGAAGAGATTGCGCGAATTTTGAATTATGACAGAAAATATGTATTTGAGATTCACGGAAAAGCTTTACAAAAGTATGCAAATTTATAAAACATCTTACCAAAACTGGTTGAATCTGAGTAATTAAGTGTGATATATATACAATCGAGAGATGAGAAAAATACCTAAAACTTATTTCTCCTTTGATTTTAACCAAAAAAAGGGCTGGAACGGTTTCACATAGTGTCGTTTCTGGTTCTTTTTTTTTATTTAATTTGTGAGGTAGAAATGAAAAGAAAATGGACGAAAGAAACAGCTGAAAAGTATGTAGCGTTGGTGGAAAGAGGAAGAGCGCCGATGGGATTGAAATATTTGAGCGCTAAAGATTATTTGAAATACGATAGAATACATAGTAAATATTCGATTATTGGAATATAAGCGGGTGAGGTGTATGCCAAATGAACAAAATTTAACTCCATTCACGAGTAATCAAAGCCGTGAGGAAGCCGAGAGAAATGGTCGAAAAGGCGGTCAAAAATCGGGCGAGGTAAGAAGGCAGAAAAAGGCAATAAAAGATACGATGAAAATGTTGTTAGCACTGGAAATGCCAGAGTCGGAAGGTAAAGAGAGTTTGCGCAAAATGGGAATTAGCGATGAGGATTTAACAATTCAAACACAAATTGCAGTTCAACAAATAGATAAGGCAATGAAAGGAAATTTGGAAAGTGCTAAGTTTGTAAGGGATACAGCCGGAGAATACATAGGAGCCGAGGAGGAGAAAGAAGAAGTTGAACAGTACAAAGTTTCTATACCCGCTAAAGATATACCGCCTGCGTTTATTAATATTTACAGGTCAATTTTGAATCGAGAGTATTTGGAATATTGGCTTTTAGGTGGCAGGGGTAGTATTAAATCGACTTTTGCAAATGAGGCTTTGATTGATTTGCTTGAAAATAACCCTAAAATGTGTGCAATAATCATTAGGCGTTATACAAATACGCTACGAGATTCTGTTTATGCACAAACTGAATGGACGATTTCGCAGTTTTCGGAAACATTTCATGGCTTAATAGATACATACGATTTTAAAGTCAGCCCTATGGAAGTGACAAAAAAGACTACAAGTCAAAAAATATATTTTAGGGGAACCGATGACCCAGGAAAGATAAAATCAATAAAGCCACCAAGAGGCATGTATATAGGTGTTATTCTTTACGAGGAATTTGACCAATTGCAAGGAATGAATGCGATTCGAAAGATTAATCAATCGATTGTAAGAGGTGGAGAAGATTTTATACAGTTGTATGTTTGTAACACACCGGCTAGTAAACAGCATTTTGTGAACAAAGAGAAGAAAGTACCAAAAAAGAATAGATTAGTACACTTGTCAGATTATAGGTCTGCTCCGAAAGAATGGTTAGGGCAGGCTTTTATTGATGAGGCTGAGTTTGTTGCTGAAACGCTTCCAACAACTTATGAAAACGAGTATTTAGGACATGAAACGGGCGATGGTGGAAATGTTTTTGAGAATTTAGAAATTCGAGAGATAACAGATGAGGAGATAGAAAAATTTGATTGGGTGTACAAAGGAATTGACTGGGGCTGGTATCCTGACCCCTATGCTTACAATAACATGTATTACAATAGCCAAAAAAGAGAGTTGTATATTTTTGATGAGTTCCATGCAAATAAGATGAGTAATGAATTGACGTGGCAAGCGTTGCAAGAAAAAGGAGTAACAGAGGATGATTTGATTACAGCGGATTCGGCAGAAAATAAGTCAATTGGTGATTATAGAGATTATGGTTCTAACATCAGAGGAGCACAAAAAGGACCAGGCAGCGTCGAGTATAGCATGAAGTGGTTATCTAGTTTGAAAAAAATAGTCATAGACAGGGAGAGATGCCCTAATACAGCAACAGAGTTTGAGGAGTATGAGTTTGAAAAAGACAAAGATGGAAATGTAATAACGGGATACCCAGATGAAAATAATCATCATATTGACGCTGTTAGGTATGCGCTAGAAAGAGTATGGGGCAGACGAGGTGAATAGTATGTTTCAAAAGTTATTAAATTTTATCAAAGGAGTGGTAAAAAAGATGTTTAGCAAAGATACCATAAAGAACGCTCTTGCTGTAGAGGTGGCAATTTCGAATGATATGATAAAAGCGATTGATTTATTTGAAAAAATATATATAAATCAAGCGCCGTGGCTAAAGAAAGATAAAGTTGAAAGTTTAGAATTAGGCTCAGCGATTGCTAATGAGTTTGCAAGATTAACAACGCTTGAAATGCAATCAGAAATAACGGGTAGCAAGAGAGCTGACTATTTAAATGAGCAATACAACAGAGTAAAAGAAAGACTAAATGAAAATCTTGAAATAGGAAATGCTGTAGGCGGGTTAGTTTTTAAGCCCTATGTTAAAAATAATTCTTTGTATGTTGATTTGATAAAAGGTAGTCAATTTTATCCTACTGAGTTTGACAGCTCTGGTAATATAATTGCAGGAATTTTTGTAAGCCAAATGACAAAGGGCGAAAGTATATATACGAGATTGGAATATCACAAGTTTTATGAAACCCCAATTGAAAACAGTATAAATTATGTAATAAAAAATGTAGCTTATAGAAGTGAAAATGATTTGACACTAGGAACACAAGTAGATTTAGAAAGCATTGAAGAATGGGCAACAATAGAACCAATAACGGCCATTAAATACTTGGAAAAACCACTTTTTGGTTATTATAAACCGCCGATTGCAAATAATATTGATATTGAAAGCCCAATAGGTGTTTCTGTTTATACGAGAGCCATTGACTTAATAAAAGAAGCAGATAGACAGTTTGGTAGAATTGTGTGGGAATACGAAGCATCTGAAAAAGCTGTTTATGTAGATGAATTAGCAACAAAACCGTCTCAAAATAAAGTAAATAAAAAGTCTTTTGTTGTAGGAAAATTAAAAGAAAGATTGTATAGAACGCTTAATACTGGAAAGGATGAATTTTTCAAAGACTACTCTCCCGAAATTCGAGATGAAGCATTATGGCGTGGTTTAAACAAGACTTTACAAAGAATAGAATTTAATGTTGGTTTAGCGTATGGTACTTTATCAGAACCGAATACAGTAGATAAAACAGCGACAGAAATAAAATCAAGTAAGCAAAGAAGTTATGCTACGGTGTCTAAGATGCAAGATAATTTACAGAAGGCCCTAGAAAATTTAATTTATGCGATGGATGTTTTGACAAGCCTTTATGGATTGGCACCTGATGGAAATTATGAGACCTCTTTTAATTGGGATGACAGTTTGGTGGTTGATGCTAAAGAAGAACAGGTGATAATGATGCAGGAGGCGCAACAAGGATTTATAAAAAAGGAGCTTTATTTGATGAAAAGATATGGGGTAACAGAAGAACAAGCAAAAGAAATGATGCCACGAGAACAGGAACAAGAAGAGGGAAAAATAGAAGATGAGGAGTAAAAAATAAATGTTAACTCCAGATTATTTAGAAAGTGTTGCAGACGATGCGATAAGCTTATATGCAGAATTAGAAAATACAATTATTAGAGATATAGCAAGAAGGATTATATCAGCAGGAATAATGACAGAAACAGCAAGACATCAAATAAAAGTAATGCAACAAAGCGGAGAATTGTATAATGAAATTATTGAAGAAATTGCAAGAATTACCAAGCAATCAAAGCAGACAATTAAAAAGGTTTTTGAAAGTGCTGCAATTGAAACTTTAAGATACGATGACAAAGTTTATGAGTTAGCGGGATTAAACCCAATACCGCTTATGCAAAGTCCTAATTTATTGCAAATTTTGAATGTGGGCTTAAATAAAACACAAAAAGATATTTCTAATTTGACAATGACGACTGCTCAAAATGCTTCAAATGAATTTGTGAGCATAACAAATAAAGCTTATTTGCAAGTTACTAGTGGAGCGTTTGACTATAATACAGCAATTTTTAATGCAGTTGAAGAAATAAGCAAAAATGGAATTGATATTACATATCCATCTGGAAAGAAGGATAAAGTTGATGTTGCAGTAAGAAGAGCAGTTTTGACTGGTGTTAATCAAACGGCTTGTAAATTGCAAGATGAAAGAGCAGAGGAAATGGGATGCGATTTAGTTGAAACGTCAGCACACGCTGGGGCAAGGGTAACAAAAAAGCAAGATTGGACGAACCACGCTTGGTGGCAAGGAAAAATATATAGCAGAAGCGGAATGCATCCTAAATATCCAGATTTCAAAAAAACGACAGGCTATGGAAAAGTAGATGGATTAGGTGGAATAAATTGTAGGCACAACTATTATCCGTTTTTTGAGGGAATATCCAAAAGAAATTATACAGATAAACAGCTTGAAGAAATTAACAATCGAAAAGTGACTTATAATGGCAAAGAATATGGAGAATATGAAGCATTGCAAATGCAAAGAAAACAAGAACGAGAAATCAGAAAAATAAAACGAGAACTAGCAGGATATGAGGCAATAAAATTAAATGGAACAAATCAAGAACAAATAAATCAAGCTGATAGGAAGTTTCAAAACAAAGCGTATGAATTAAAACAGAAAGAAAAAGAATTAAGAAGCTTTATTAAGCAGACTGGATTTAAAAGGGATAGAGGAAGAGAAAGAGTTGCAGGTTTTGACAGAGGTTTTAGAAATAGAACAATTAAGATAGGTGACAAATAGTCAAGAAATATATATATATAATTGAAAGGTGGTGAGAATATGGCTAAAATTATAAAGTTAAAAATACTTCAAAACTTCAAAGATAAGGAAAATGGAAAATCTTATAAAAGAAATGACGAAATTGAATTTTCTGAAAAACGAGCAGAGGAATTGTTGAAAAATCCTTGTTTGGTAAAAAAACTTGAAGAAATTGAAGTACAGACAATAGATAAAAATGAAGGAAAAGCAGAACAAAAAGAAAAAAATAAGTAGTAATTAAATGAACATATTTTAGTATGTTTATTTTTTTTTTAAATTCGTCTACTTGTAGGACGTGAATAAGTACAAGTCTACGTCGTGAACGAAAAACACGTAAAAGTTCGTAGTAGGAGAAAGGAAACAGTATGAAAAGAAAATTTTTAGAAGATTTAGGATTGGAAGAAGAAGCGATTACAAAAATCATGGCTGAGAATAGCAAAGATTTGACTGGATTAAAGGCTAAAGTTGATGATTTAACGGAGCAAGTGGCTGTTAAAGAAGAAACAATTAGGCAAAAGAGCGAAAAAATATCTGAATTTGAAAAAGTTGATATTGAGGCGATTAAAAAGCAAGCTAAAGAAGAAGGTTTTGCTGAAGGTTCTAAAGAAATTGAAAATTTTAAAAGGCAAAATGCAATAGACAAAATTTTTGCACAAGAGTTTGAAGTTGATGGCAAAAAGTATAAAGTGAAGGATAAAAAAGGCCTTCAAGGATATTTGGATAATGAAAAAATCAAATATGAAAATGACGAAGTTTCTGGATTGGTAGAGCAATTTTCCGAAATTGTGAAAACTAGCCCTTATTTATTCGAAACTGATACTAAGAAACCACAATTTGCAGATTCAACACCAGGAACTAGTCCAAATAAAGATAGTGAAAATGCTTTACGAGGAGCTATGGGACTGGAACTAAAAAAAGATTAAAAAAAAGAAAGGAAGTATGAAAAATGGCGATTGAATTAAGCAAACAGTACGTACCACTTTTAGACGAAGTGTTTAAAAAAGCGTCTTTAACACAAGATTTGAATGCAAATCAAAATTTAATAAAAAAGGGTGCTAATGCAAAAGAAATTTTAGTGCCTAAATTGTCAATGGATGGATTGGCTGATTACTCAAGAAACGAGGGGTATACAAAAGGAGATGTTACTCTAACATACGAAACGAGAAGTTTCAATTATGATAGGGGTAGAAAGTTTGAAGTTGATACAATGGATAATCAAGAAACAGAAGAAGTGGCTTTTGGAATGTTAGCAGCAGAATTTATGAGAACTAAAGTTGCACCAGAAGCTGATGCTTTTACATTTGCAACTTTAGCAGGAAAGTTAGGCATATCAAAAGTGTCAACTGGTGCAACATTGGCTGACGGTAGTGCGGTGATGAATGCTTTGAAGGTAGCGTTAGATAAAATGGACGAAAACGAAGTTCCTGAAGAAGGTAGATTGCTTTATATTACACCAGGAAATCTATCTGCCGTAAAAGCAATGGATACAACAAAGTCAAGAGAGCTTTTAGGAGGATTTAGCAAAATCGTTAAAGTGCCACAAAGTAGATTTTATACAGCAATTGATTTGTATGACGGAAAAACAAAAACGACTGGCGAGAATGCTGTTGATGAAACGATTGGTGGTTACGTAAAAGCTTCAACAGGAAAAGATATCAACTTTATGGTTATACATCCAACAGCAGTGTTAAAATCGGATAAACATACAGCTTCTGATATTATTGAACCAGCTGAAAATCAAACATCAGATGCTTGGATGCAAAAATATCGTAAATATGGAATTGTAGATGTGTTTGACAATAAATTGGCTGGTATTTATTTACACCACAAAGCTTAGGAAAGGAGGATAATGAAATGGCTACTTTAGTTGGAATGGGTGCTAAAAATAAAAAAACATCTGAGAAAGATAATAAGAAAATAACTGAATTAAAGGTACAAATTGCTAAACTAGAAGAAAAAGTTGAGGAAACTGAAAAAGCAAAAGCAATTTTAGCTTCTGAAAATGAAGAGTTAAAAGCAAAGATTGCTAAATTAGAAGAAAAAGTTGAGGAAACTGAAAAAGCAAAAGCAATTTTAGCTTCTGAAAATGAAGAGTTAAAAGCAAAGATTGCTAAATTAGAAAGTAAAAATCAGTAATGAAGGAGGATAGGGCATGAGGTACTGCGATTATAGTTTTTATAGAACTGAATATGGGCGGAAAAATGCCCGAATCTAATTTTAAGACTTTATCCATTGAAGCGACAGCATATATAAAGAAAAACACATTTAATAGAATTGATGTAGAAGATATTCCGCAAGAAGTAAAATTGTGTATGTGTTCTTTAATTGAAAAAATGAATAAGATACAAAAACAAGCGGGAAAGAAAACAGAAACGGTTGGAAGCTGGTCGGCTACCTATTTTGAAAATGCAGAATGGAATAATGAATTATATGATATTTTGTTAAATTATTTGTCTGAAGTAAAAGATAGTGAAGGCACTCCCATTTTGTTTAGGGGGTGCTAATTATGTTTGAGGACGAAATTACAATATTTAATAAAACTTATAATTCACGTTTAAAAGATGACGTTTATAATAAGACTTATTTAAGTGGTGTAAATGTTGACTTGAAAAAAGCAGTAAATGTTATAAAATCAGGATTACAAGATGCCGATAGTGGAACAATCATTATTCCTGAAGAAGTTGATAGCAGAAATAAGGAATATGTTAAGCCTAAACAATTTCAAAATTTGTGTACAAAATCTAACAATAAACGAGTGTGGACTTTACAAGTTGGCGACATTATTGTTTTAGACTTGATTAGTTATGATATTGGTGGTAAAAATACAATAGTAAAATTAAGGCAACAATATGACGATGTTTATGAAATAACAAGTGTTGACACAAAGCTTAAAGGTGGATTGCCACATTGGGAGGTTGGAGTTAAATGATAGAGTTTCACGGGGAATTTAATTTAGATTCAAACGACAAAATTCTAAAAAGAATTGGTTTAAACGAAGGTGGACAAATACAAAAATTTATTGATAGTGAAGTATTGAGGTTATGCGACCCTTATGTACCGTTTCAAACAGGAACGCTTCGAAATCAAGGAATTTTAGGAACAGTTGTCGGAAGTGGTGTTGTTGAGTGGACGAGTGTAAAAGCTAGATATTTATACTATGGTAAAGTAATGGTAGGAAAGCCACCCAAAAAAGCAACTGACAAAAATTTAACATACAATGGTGCTCCAATGCGAGGGGTACGTTGGTTTGAAAGAATGAAAGCTGATAGAGGTCAAGAAATTATTGACGGAGTTCAAAAGATGCTGAATGAAGGAGTATAGATTTATGAATGAAGAAAAAACGATTATTGACAAAATTAGAGAATACATAGCGAAATGTCCTTACCTAAAAGACGGCAAAATTGGCATTGATTATTTGAGTAATGAGCCAACGGCTTATAGTATAGAGCCTATCCCAGTAAAGCCGGTTGCAAGTAAAGATATTGACGGTTCTTGCCTAGAACAATATGCGTTTGTTTTGGCAAGTCGTGAAAGCTATGGACCTGAAACAATGCAAAATATGCTCAATAGTAAATTTTATGAAAAATTTAGTAAATGGATAAAGCAAAATGACAAAGAAGGCATCTTACCAGATATTGACGGAATTGAAAAAATCGAATGTACAAGTACAGCTTATGCTTATCAAACAGGAATAAAAGATGCAAGATATCAAATTCAATTAAGGATTGAGTATTATACAGATTAAATAAAAATAAAGGAGGAATTTTAAATGTCAGAAGTACAAGAACAAAAAAGAATAAAAAGAAGTCGATTTGCTACATTTTTAAATGTAGGAACGAGCGCAGCTCCAAATTACGCTAGATTTGGAAAAGGTGTTGAGGAGCAAAAAATAAATTATAATCCAGAAACAGAGTCAACAAAATATATTCATGAAGATAGCGCAACAACAGAGGTAAGTGGATATGCACCAGCTTATGATACAACACAAAAAACGTATGAAAACGAACCGATTTTTGAATATATGTATGAAAAAATGCGATTAAGAGCAATTGGCGACCAAGCAAAGAGTGATGATTTGAAAGTATATATGTTTAAAAAATTAGCAGAAGGTATTTATGAAGCTGAAAAATGTAATGTTATAGTAACAATAACAGAATTTGACGGTGCTGAAATAGGGTATACAGTAAATGAAAATGGCGACCCAATTTCTGGTTATGTAACAATTACGAATGGTGCTGTAACATTTACAGAAGGAGAATATACAGCATAAAAAAATTGAAGGGATTGAATAAGAAAATTCAATTCTTTTTATATTTAGGAGGGTTTTATAATGTCTGATAAAAATATAAATAGTAGTTTTAGGGTGCAAAGTAAAACATTGTATGTGATAGAAGTAAATGACAAAGGAGAAACAATTTCATTTGATACAGAAGACATTAATTTATCAACAAATTTAATTGAATGTTGGCAAAATATTCAAACTGAATTAGCCAAATTTGTTAAAATAGAAAATGAACTTGTAAAAGAAATAGAAGAAGAGAGAAAAAATAAAAAGTCGGATGAAATTGTTTTAGAAGATACAGACGATGTTGATTTTGCAAATATAGAAGAATACATCAATAGTTTAGCGTTGCCAATTAGTGAAAATGAAAAAAAGTTAATTTATGCTCAAAAAGAATTTTATTTAAAGTGTAGAGAAATTATGGATGGATTTTTGGGTAAAGGTGCTTGTCAGAAAATATTTGGTGATAGTAACTATAAGTTAATGTTTAATGATTTATTTGATAAATTGTTGCCAGAGTTTGAAAAAATGGGGGCTAATACAGAAAAGGTTAAGAAAGATATTTACCAAAAATATATGCCTAAAAAATCAAAAAGAATTATGAGGTAGCTTATGTATGATAATGATTATCCAGAAGAAGCAGAGATATTTGGCAAGATTTATAAAATCAATACAGATTATCGCTATGGATTAGCAGCCTTTGAAGTAATTGACAGTAATGAATTAAACGATACAACAAGAGCAATTGCAGTTGCGGTAATACTTTTCGGACAAGAAAACGAAGACGGAGAAATAGAAAATGTTCCAGATGAAACGCCAGAAATGCTAGAAAAGGCGTTGGAAATTGCAGGAAGATTTCTTTGTTGTGGACAAGAACCAAAAGGAGCAAAGCTAAGTAAAAAAGATATGGATTTTAATTATGATAGAAAATATATTAAGGATTCATTTATGTCAGATTATCAGATTGATATTGATAGAAAACAAATGCACTGGTGGGAGTATTGCGACTTTATTGCTGGTTTTACTGATAATTCTATTTTATCTAAGAACGAAATATTGATTTAAGAGAATATAAAGATACAAAACAAAGAGAGAAATTAAAAGAAGCAATGGAGAATGTAGCATTGCCAGTGAAACTGTCAAAAAAAGAGCAAGAAGAAATAGACGAGTTTGAAGCATTGTTTGGATAGAAAAAACTTGACACAAAATGAAAAAGATGCTATAATAAAAATAGCTTAAATGAGTATCCTGTCATTAAGCATACCAGAATATATGAGTAACGACATATATTCTTTTTGTGAATATTTGTTTAACTATTGACAAATAATAAAAATTATAGTATACTATAATTAAAGAAAAGCATTATTTATGAATAGTCGAAAAGAACTGAATGTATGGTAGCGTTCAGTTCTTTTCTATATAAAAAAAGATAATGCAACGATATGGTAGTGTTGCATTATCCTTTTTCGGTTAGCTAAACCTCATTTTGTTTGTGGTCGTTTGGTATATTGTCATTTTGGGCTTGGTCAAGTGCTACTTGATTTAAGTCTTTTTCTTTTTGAAGTAATAATTCAACCAAACGCCATACTAAGTCTGCATTATTCATGAATAGTCCCTCCTTTCCTCAAGATTTCCTTGCAAAAAGGATTAAAATTATTATATAATTATTGCAGTAAATTGTCAAATAATGGAAATTATTTTAATTAAAACTTGACATATTGTATACAGCAGTGATAAAATGGTTACAGACTATAAAAAGTAAAATATTGTTTTTGATTTGTCGAAAAATGTCGAATAAAATAAATTGCAATATTAAAAATGATAGTTTATAATTATAATAGATTTTATTGAAGGGAGAAATGAAATGAAAAAAGCAATTATTGCAATAGTTTTAATACTAATTATAATAGCGGCTATAAGTGGAGGGAATAGTTCTAATAATACTGTACAAACGAGTAGTGATACTTCAAAACAAACAGAGAATATACAAGAACCAATTGAATATACTGCAGTAGATATTGATACTATGGAAGAGGCTTTAAAAAATAATGCAGCAGCAGCTAAAGATACTTATGTTGATAAGTATTTCGAGATTACAGGAAAACTTAGCACAATTGATTCAGATTTAAAATACATTAGCTTACGTTCTTTAACTAACGATTTTGATTTGACAGGAGTTCAATGTTACATTAAAAATGATGAACAAAAGGAAATTGTAAAGACTTTAAGCAAAGGTGATACTATTCGTATAAAAGGAAAAATAACAAAAGTTGGAGAGGTTTTAGGTTATTCTTTAGATATTGCTGAAATTTCAAAATAATAAGAATTAAACGTTAAAAACACTTACTTAGGTAGGTGTTTTTCTTTTACTCAAAAATAATTTGTAAAATTTTGAAAAACTTCTTGACAAATTGTAGCAACAATATTATAATTACCGTAGCAACAGAAAGTGAGGTGATTATATGGTTGCTAAAATGGGTAGACCTACTATGGAAAACTCAAAGGATTATATGTTAAGGGTAAGAATGGATAAAGAAATATTAGAAAAATTAGATGAATGTTGTAAGCATGAAAATAAAAGCCGTTCTGAAGTAGTAAGAGATAGTATAGAAGAAAGAAATAGTAGAATAAAAAAATAGATACAATCTGACGTGTCTGGAAAACAAAACAGATTATATCTATCCCAACAGAGATTAACTCTATCTATGAAATATTATAACATGGATAAGAGCTAATTTCAAGTATTATTTAAAATTTGAAAGGAGCTTTTTTTATTATGGAAAAAAAATTATATTTCAGAACATGTGAAAACGTGTTTCTATATTGATGGAACAAATAAAACTTATGGAGTTTGTATCAATATTAAAGACGAAGAAAGAGCAAAAGAAATTATACAACACTTTAGAGAAACTAGAAAAGAACAAATTGAAGCATGGCAACAAGAGTGGAAAGAAGGTGTTGCATAATGGGAGAATACACAGAAATATTAAGAGGATATTTAGGAAAAAGAAGAAATATTGCGAAAGATGTATTTAAAATAGCAGGAAGAATTTATAGAGGTGTGAATAATAACAGATTTACTGTTGAAGAAGCAATAGAGCGTTTAAACAAGAAAGCAGGTGCTGCAGAATGAGAGATAAGATAATTGCAGTGCTAGTTATGGGAATGATAACGGGAATTATACCAGCACTTATAACAGGTGCAATTTATAAAATATTAGGAATTTAGAAAGGAAAAAATATTATGAATGAATTATAAATATTTAAAAATGAAGAATTTGGAGAAATAAGAACATTAGAAATAAACAATGAGCCATATTTTGTAGGAAAGGATGTAGCTGAAATTTTAGGCTATGAAGATACAAATCAAGCCATAAGAAAACATGTAGACATTGAAGATAAGCTGACCCGTCAAATCGACGGCTTAGGTCAAAACAGAAATATGACATTAATAAATGAAAGTGGTTTATATAGTTTAATAATGTCTAGCAAATTACCAAGTGCAAAGAAATTTAAAAGATGGGTAACAAGTGAAGTTTTACCAAGCATTCGCAAACATGGTGGATATATAGCAGGTCAAGAAAAAATGTCAGAGGACGAAATAATGGCGAGAGCTTTGTTATTTGCCAATAATAAGATAAATGAATTAAGTACTAAAAATCAAAGGTTAGAAATACAAAATGCACAATTAGCAGTAAATAATGAAATCATGAAACCAAAAGCAGAATATTTTGATGATTTGGTGGATAGAAATTTGCTGACAGGTTTTCGAGAAACAGCGAAGGCGTTAGGAATAAAACAAAATGATTTTATTAACTTTCTATTGGAACATAAATATATTTATAGAGACAATAAAGGAAAATTACAACCAACAGCTAAAAAGAATAATGGATTGTTTGAAATAAAGGAAGGAAAGAATGAAAAGACTGGTTGGGTTGGAACTCAAACATTGATTACGCCAAAAGGTAGAGAAACATTTAAACTTTTGTGTGTAGGAGTATAGAAAAAAACATCAGAGAAATCTGGTGTTTTTTATTACTAAAAAGAAAAGAGGTGAGAAAGTTGGCAGATGGTTCAATTCGTATTGATACAAAAATAAATAGAAAAGGTGCAGAGCAAGGATTAGAGGAATTAAAGAAAACAGCAGATGCAAAAGTAAGACAGTTAGAGCAGGGGGTTGCAAAAGCAGGAAAAGAAGTTGAAAACTTAAATAGTAAATTTTCTGATACATCTCGAGAATTAGAGAGTGTAGAACAGAAAATGGATATGATTGGGGATAGGATATTTGAGACATACAAGGATTTTCAAGGTGGAATGTCTGAGGAAAGTTTTAATAAGTTTATACAGGGTCAAATTCAAGCGGATTCTGAATATAAAAAGTTAATATCTGAACAAGAACAGTTGAAAATAAAAGCTGAAGGCTATAAGAAAAAATTAGGAGATGCAAAGAGCAACCAAACACAACTAAATTCGTCATTACAAATAGCAAAAAAAGAACAGAGTGAAACAACACAGAAATTAGAAGAGAGCAAAAAGAAAGCCAAAAGTTTAGGAGAAAATCTAAAAAAGGCAAAAAACGAAAGTAAGGCACTAAAGACAGAATCACTTGGGATTTCCAATAGCATTGGAAAAGGAATATCAAAAATATTAAAATATGGAGCGGCATTAGTTGGAATACGTTCGATATATCAAGGTTTAAAATCAAGTGCAAGTGCTTGGCTTAATAGTGGAGCAGAAGGAACAAAACAGTTAAAGACCGATATTGATAGTATAACGGTAGCAATAGGAAGTGGATTACAACCAGTTATACAGTTTATTTATAATACAATAATTAAAATATTAGGAGTGGTTGCGAGTTTAATAAAAGCATTTACAGGGGTCAATATTTTTGCGAATGCTACCAGCAAAAATTTAAGTTCTGCGACAGGAAACGCGAAGAAACTAAAAAAAGAATTAAGCTCAGTTGGATTTGATGAACAAGAAAAGTTACAAGATAATAGCAGTGATAGTAGTTCAAGTGGTGGTGGAGGTTTGGCGCCTAGTGTTGATTATACAAAATTAGCAGACCAATTTGCAGATTTAGCACAAAAAATAAAAAGTATATTAGACAAAATACTTGAACCGTTTAAAATGGCATGGGAGAAAACAGGACAAGAAGTAATAGATGCTTGGTATAATGCACTAGATGGAATAAAAAGTTTAATACTAGCAGTTGGAAAAAGTTTTGAAGAAATTTGGACTAATGGGACGGTACAAACAACGGCAGAATTATTGTTAAAAATAGTGGCAGATATATTAAATATTATAGGAAATATTTCAAGAGCATTTGCTAACGCATGGGAACAAGGAGGAAAAGGAACCTCAATTATTCAATCGTTGGCAAATGCTTTTAATAATATTTTAGCAGTGATTGAAAGCGTTTTAAGAACATTTGCTGAATGGTGGAAAACCGATAAGGCACAAGCTTTTGCAAATGCGGTTGTAAGTATATTTGAAACAATAAGTGGATGGATTGAGAATATAACTGCAAATATAAAGAAAATATGGGATAATGGTGGACAACAGGCTTTTACAAGTTTATTAGATGCAGGTTCAAATATAGCACAAATATTTGCAAAAATACTAGAAGCGATAGATCAGCTGGTACAAGGAATTGAGAATGTGTTGGGAGATACTTTAGCTGGATTGTTGGATGCAATTGGTTGGATAGTAGACAAATTTAACGAATTTGCAGATTGGATATTGGGTAATTCTGAAAGCTGTGATTTTTTTGCAGTTATTATCGGAAGTATTGCTACAGCAATTTTATTGGTTGTAACAGCAATGGAAGCTTGGAACATTATTGGTGCAATAGCTACAGCAGTAACAACTGGATTAGGGGTAGCTATACAATTTTTAACTTCTCCTATTACATTAGTTACTTTAGCAATAGCGGCAATTATTGCAATTATAGTTTTATTAATTCAAAATTGGGATACTGTTTCGGCAGCATTAACAGCAGGTTGGGAATGGCTAAAAGAAAAGGCGATTGAAATATTTACAGCAATAGGAGAATTTTTTAGCAATATATGGAACAGTATTAAGGAAACAGCAAGTAATATTTGGAATGCGATTAAAGAGTTTTTTAGTGATACATGGAATAATATAAAAGAAACAGCAACAACTATATTTAATAAAGTCAAGACATCTATAGTTGATATATTTACCAACATCAAAACAAAAGCACAAGAAATATGGGAAAATATAAAATCAGTTGTTTCAGAAAAAATCAATAATTTAAAAACTAATATTTCAAATACATTAAATAATATAAAAACAGTCTGGGAGAATATTTGGAACAGTTTAAAAACTATTGTAACTAATATTTGGGACGGCATTTGGGGAGCAATCAAGAATGTTATTAATTCAATTCTTAGCGGAATTGAAGCAATGGCAAATGGAATTGTGCGAGGTGTGAATAAAATAATAGATACGTTGAATAACTTACAAATTCACATTCCAGATTGGGTGCCAATGTTTGGCAATAAGAGCATAGGATTTCATATTAATCATATGGGCGAAGTTAGCTTGCCACGATTGGCTAGAGGTGGTATTGCAATGCAACCAACACAAGCAATTGTTGGTGAAGCAGGAAAAGAGGCGATTTTACCACTACAAAATAATACAGAATGGATGAATGATATGGCGGAAATATTCGCTGATAAAATTAGAGAAGTTTTAGAAGAATTAGATTTTGGAGAAACTATTGTTAATAATATGCTAGATGGAGAATTAATGCAAAGAGTATTTGCACGAAGAAGTCGTAATAAAAATTTAGCAACAAACGGGAGGTGTTCATAATGCCATATAGTGGAGAATTACTAACATTAAACGGACAAGTTATAAAGAAACTTGTTACTTATGAAATAGAAAGAAATAAGCTATGGGGTTCAGATACAGGGCGAAATATGGCAGGAGATAATAAAGGAACTTTAGTTGGAATTTTTCCTAAGCTGTATCTTGAATTTGGACCTATGACAGATGACGAATTACAAAAAATAGAAGATATTTTAGATACTGCATCAATTGAATGTGTTTATTATAACAATAAATACAAAAAGGCATGTAGGGCAAATTATTATGCAGGAAATTATAAGACAAAACTAAGAAGAAAAAAAGATATGACATACAAAGGTTTTACAGTAAATTTAATTCCAATAAGGTCGGAGGCAAAGCATGTTAAATTGTAGTGATACTTTTAAATCTAATATGAAAATTTACGGAAAACAAATTAATGTTTTAGTACAATACAAGAATACTACTTGGGACGAGAGCGAAGTTGTCGGTTTAGAACAAAATATCAATGGAGAATTGTTTACAAGTGTTTGTAGAGCTTTAACATTAGAACTTGAAAAAGTTGAAAATGTAACATTTGAAAAAGAAACCGAAATCAATATTAAGTTAGGTGTCAAAATTGATGATGACGAAGAATATGAGTATATTGATTGGGGAAAATTTGTTATACGTGATGTGAAAGATTGCGTTGATACGAAATCGCATAAATTGGAATTGTATGACCACTTAATTGATACACATATCAAATATCAAGATGAGCCTTTGGACTTAGATTATTCAAACGATAATATTACAGTAAAAGACTTATTACAAGCGGTTTGTAATAAGTTTGGATTTACACTTAAAACTTTAACTTTTGCAAATTCAAATAAAATAGTTTATGAGGATAAATATTTGAATTTAGATGTTACATATCGAGATATTTTAGACGAAATCGCAGGTTGCGCAGGTGGATTTATTAAGATATTCAATAAAGATTTGTATGTAGCTTATCCACAAGAGACAAAAGAAGTAATTGATGAAGAAGATTTAAAAAGCCTTGACATTGGAAATAAAGTCGGGGCTTTTAATACGCTTGTTTTGTCACGAGCTCCGCAAGAAGACAATATTTTTTATCCAACGGATATTGCAAAGGATGAAAAATTGGCAATCAGGATTGAAAATAATCAAATTATGGATAAGAACAGAGAAGATTTTATTGTTGGAATTTACAATAAAATTAATGGGTTACAGTATTACGTTTTTGAATGTGAACATTATGGATTTGGTTATTTTGAATTTGGGGATATTGTGACAATAAAGGATTTAGATGGTAATTCTTATAAAACAATCTTGTTAAACATCGTAGACAACATCAATACAGGTATTACAGGAAAGCAATATGCAGAAGAAACAGAATTTGCAGAAACAAAATATGAGTATGCTTCTAGTTTAGAGAAAAGAATTAAGAATACAGAAATTATCTGCGATAAACAAAATGGCGAAATCAAATTATTAGCAGAAGAGCAAGCAAAGTATGAAAGTAAAGTAGCCAAAATTGAATTAGATATTGATACCATTAAAACAACAGTTTCACAAAATACAACTAATATTGCAAATATAAAAAGCGATGCAGTAAATGAAGCAATTAAGGCAACAGAGAAGGAGCTTGGTATTAAGTTGAAGGATTATCCGACAACAGCTCAAGTTAGTACCATAATTGAGACGAAGGCTGGGGAAATTGAGACAAAACTGAATGGTACGATTACTGCACAGATGAGTAATTATGTGACAAAAACGGTTATGGAAAATAGTATAACAGCTTCAATTAATGGATTTAGTAGTACGGTGTCGCAGACATATTTGACAAAAACAAATGCTTCAAATGATTTTGTAGAAAAGAAGAAGGTAATTTCTTCTATTAATCAGTCTGCTGAGGCGGTGTCGATTAGTGCAAATAAGATTAATTTAAACGGTGCAGTGACTGCGAATAATTATTTTAAAATCAATTTGGATGGTTCAATAGAGGCGAGCAGCGGAAAGATTGCTGGAATTGATATTTCGAGTGGTGGTTTGTATTATTCGGGAAGCTCTGTGTTGGATGGATTTGGATTGTGGAAGGCTGGTTCACAGCCGCATAATGGTTCGTATATTATTTTTCATGCGGGTGGTAATAATGCGAATATTGGTGGAGCGCCGTTTCGTGTTTATCAAAATGGAAAAATGTTTGCAAGTAGTGGAAAAATTGGTCCATTTACGTTGACAGATGAGGCGATTAGTTCAGCATCGTGTGGAATGACGAATAATCAGTATTGGGCATTTTGGGCGGACCCAACGGGTGCTACTTCTAATGCGATTTATCGAGTTACTTGGAATGGAAATGTGTATTGTGCGGATTTGAATATTGGACAGGGCGCTGGTACTTGGAACAGTGCAGGGCATATTGCGTGTAATGGAATATTGGTGGGAGGACAACCACTAATAAAGACGACAGCAAGCGATAGTCATTACATTAAATTTATGTCGCATAATACGAGTTATATTCACTATGAGGTAGAAGGTTATGGAGCATTTGGAATTAATATTTTTCAGTCAGATGAGAATTTGAAGAGAAATATTGAAAAGTCAAATATGAATGCATCTGAAATTATAAAAGCAATTGAGCATTATCGTTTTTATTGGGTTAGGAATAATGAGTTTGTTAAGCTGGGATATGTTGCACAACAACTAGAGAAGTTAAATCCAGATTTGGTTTTGAAGGTTAAACAGCCAGAGGGTTCAAAGCAGGAATATTTGTGTCAGATTAACGAACCAGCGTTGCTTCCACATATAACAAAATGTTTGCAGGAAGTAATAGAAAGATTGGAAAGAGTGGAAGAAAAAATTTTATAGAGGGGGAGTTCTAAAATGGAAGAAAAGAGGATGGGAAAAGGATTAGATTTAGCGTGTCGAGATTTGAAGGTTGGAATGGTAGATTTGATTAATAGTTCAGGGTTGCCGCCAACTTTGGTTAATTATATTCTAGGTGACTTGATGAATGAAACTCGATATCTTATGCAACAAGCGATTGAGCAAGAAGAAAAGGATTTTGAAGAAATGACGAAAAAAACTTTAGAAGAAAAGAATAAGTCTAAGGGAGAAAAGAAAAATGGAGAATAATATTGTTTTTAAGAATAAAGAAGTATCAAAAATAGATAGTCGAGTGCTTGGCGTAAGTGGAGAAAATAAGCAACAAATCTTAGTATTTAAGATAGACGAAGGATTTATTGATGGAACGGCTTATCTGGAGCTAATACTCCCAGTTGATAATTGTTGCGATAGAAGCAAGCATAGTATCGAACTTGAAAAGGACGTTGAAAATGAATGCTATAAATTAGAAGTAAAAAGAAGTTTGCTAAAGTATGACGGAGATGTAAAAATGCAACTAAAAACTATCAGCAATGGTGTTGAAATTTATAAAACTGCTACATTTGAAATGCATGTAATGGAAGCAATTAATGCGGTTGAAAGCATTGAGGAAGATTATCCGTGCTTTGTGGAGAAAACGAAGATTGAATTGCAAGAATTGCAGAAAGGGTTGGAGCAGATTTGTGATGACTTGAAAGATACGAAAGAAGAAATCGAGCAAGTGAAGAAGAAGATGGAAGGGTTGGCAAGTGAAGATTTTGTGAGGGAAGAGATTGGAAAAATTGATGCGTCTGAAATTGATTTGACAGATTATGCAAAAAAAGAAGATATTGAGAATTTGGCGAACAAAGAGTATGTAGACGAAAAAATTGGCGATATAGATACATTGCTAGCTAGCATAGCGGACGAAAGCGAGGCGATATAAATGATTAGTGAGAATTTGCAGAGGTTACAGGATAGTCAAGAAAGGATTGAGTTGAATATAGCGAGTGCTTATAGTAAATGTGAGGAAAAGGGGGCTACTTTGCCTACTGTGCGAAATAGTGAGAGTTTGGCGAAGACGATTGGAAGTATTCCGCAAATTACGCCAAATTGGCAACCACAGCCTGATTGGTTGGATATTGATGCTATTTTGGAGAATGATACAGAGGATTATCCTGCGAAGATTATTTGTTTGCTGGATGATAGCGAGAAGATGTCGAGTTTGTATGGTATGAATGCTACTAAGATTAGGACAAGTGACGGAATGGTGTATGAGACGGTAGGAGATTCGATTTCGCATGAGTGGGATACTACAAAAGATAAAGCGTGTAGCTTAGGTTATAAAACAAGATATATTATTTATTATTATAACACTGAAAATGTTAGTTTTTCAAGGAATTTTAATGTAAATTCATTGTATATTATTTTTCAAAATATAAAGGGCGTGGTTATAAATCAGGCACCGTTTATGAGAAATATTTTACTGGAATATATTAAAATGTTAAATTCGACAATTTTAATTAATGTGCAAACGTATTATAATTGCGGGTCGCTGGTTAAAATACCGAGCTTTGACTTAGCAGATAATTCGATTAGCATACAACAGACGTTTACATTGTCGAATGAGAGAGTTATTGATTTGTCGCATAATGCGGGGGAGAAAATAACGACTTTGAATACGGCTTTTTCGGATAGTAGGGCACAAAAGGTTTTACTTTTTTCGACTGAAAATGTGACGAATTTTTTCGCTAGTTTTATGAATATGCCATTTTTGAGGTATATTAATGGGTTGGATTTTGCGAGTGCGACTGAGGTTCGAAATATGTTTAGTGGTTGTTCTAATTTGCGTGAGATTGGAGAGATGTTGAATATAAGTGTTAGCGGAATAAATCTTAAAGATTGTATCCGACTGAATTATGAAACGTTGTTAAGATTTATTGACGCTTTGCAAGATTTTTCGGCTGATACGGAAGGTACGCATACGATTGTTTTAGGAGCAACGAATTTAGCAAAATTGACAGAAGAAGAGATTGCAATTGCGACGAATAAAAATTGGACAATGAGCTAGTAGGGAGGTAATTATGGAAGTAGTTAAATTGAAGAATAAGAATATTATGTTAGTGGCTAATGAGGGAAAAATAATACAATCAAAAGCTACGCATTTTGATGAGGAGTTGGGACAAGAGGTTCCAGATATTTCTGGAGAAGTGATTTATTTGGGGAAGCATGATAGGGCAGAGAATTATGAGGAAGTGGAGAAGGAGGAAGAGCATGAGTAAAAAGGATAAGAGAATTATTGCTGTGTGTGTATTGGTTCTGGTGTTTTTGGTTGTGAATTTTGTGACTTCTCTTGAAACGTTTGTTGGTTATCAGGAGAGTAAGGCGAGTGGAAATGAGCGCTGGAAGCAAGTAGAAGAGAGAATTATATCAATTGAAAACGATGTAAACGAATTGAAAGTGGAGGTGCAAGAATGGAAGAAATAGCACAATTAGTGACAAATTATGGGGTTATGATTGTAATTGTAGCGATTTTTTTATGGGATTACATAGCAAACAAAAAAGACATGAAAGATACTTTAGCAACAATGAAGGATACGAATTTGAATATTAGTAGCTGTTTGGAGGAGATGAAGGATAGTAATCGAAATATGGAGAAGTCGTTGGATTTGTTGCAAAAGAGTATGGATAATCAGAGTATGAAGATTGATAAGTTGTTGGAAAGGAAAGGGTAAAGGTATATGAAGTATGATTTTAAAAGTTGGCTTAAGTGTGCTGGTGTGAGGGCGATTAAGACGGTAGCTCAAACGGCGGTTTCGCTTGTTGGCGTGGGAGCAGTGATGAGTGATGTGGATTGGGCGATGGTTGGATCAAGCAGTTTGCTGGCTGGAATTTTGTCGTTGCTTACGAGTGTGGCTGGGTTGCCTGAGATGAATGAAAGGGAGGGGAAATAGTTATGAAAAATGAAGAATTTATGAAAAAATGTATTGAATTAGTGAGAGATTATGCGAATGAGCATTTGGACAAGTCGGATAATAAACAAATAACAAATGAGGATGTTTTTGTAGTTTGGAGTTGTAAAACAT
>CANOWW010000003.1 GCA_947571115.1 uncultured Clostridium sp. | reverse complement strand
CAAAGGGAACAGTGGCTTTTCAAAGTGGAATGATAACAGGAAATCAATGGGATGCAATGTGTAAGTTTATTGGATGGAATGTGGCAGATGGAGATTGTAGTACATGGGGAAATTATAGCAATGTGACAAGTGGGTCATTTACTGGATTTACATCAAATGATGCAAAAAGTGACTGGATTTCAAGAACGAATGTGACAAAAGGAACGAGTTCTAATCGTTGGATTTTTCCAACAGGGAAATTTACAACAGCAGCTGGCAGAAATACGACACAAAAAAATATATTTGATATAGCAGGAAATGTATGGGAGTGGACGACAGAAATTCCTCAATTTGCCGACGGAGTGAACGCAGTTTTTCGTGGTGGAGGGGCTAATCTCGAAGGTTTTGAGCAGGTGGCTACAACTCGTAGTGCTGGACATCCAGCTTCTGGGGATGCTCTTTGGTTTGTTGGTTTTCGAATGGTGCTTTATGTGGAATAGAATAGCTTAAGGAGAGGGCGGCTTGCCCTCTTTCTTACGCATATTGAAACTGTAACAAGCGGAGCTTTAACAGTTTCAAAAACTTTCACCTCTCCCTGCAAAAGGAACCATCGACTGGTTCCTTTTGAAACCTCTAGTCTAGAGGTTTGCAAGAGCATGGCTGGCGGAAGGGCGAAAAAATGGATGTTGAAATATAAAATATGATCAGGTTGTAATTTTATAGTAAAGCCGAAAATTTTTATTGCCAACTTGGAAAAAATGATATATAATATACACAAATGAGATTTAGGGAGAAATTAAATGAACAAGAAATGGGAGATTTGCGAATATGATAAAGTATTAGTTGAAAAAGTGATGAGGGAGAATAATTTATCGGAACTGATGGCAACATTATTGGTTAATCGAGGTATTAGCACAAAAGAAGAAATTGAGGTTTTTTTAGAACCGACTAGAAATGATTTTCATGATCCATTTTTGATGCCAGATATGAAAGCGGCTGTGGATAGAATTGAACAGGCAATTGGGCAGAATGAGAAAATCATTATTTATGGGGATTATGATGTTGATGGGGTAACAAGCATCACGGTGCTGAAGAAATTTTTAATAGACCGAGGAATGACAAATGTTGGCTATTACATTCCGAAAAGATTGGACGAAGGTTATGGCTTGAATAAGGAAAGTGTCAAAAAAATAGCGGAAGAAGGCTATACGCTGATTATTACAGTGGATTGCGGGATTACCGGTATGGAGGAGATAAAATATGCATACGAATTAGGCATGGAAGTGATTGTAACAGACCATCATGAACCACTAGATGAAGTGCCAAACGCGGTTGCTGTGATTGATTGCAAAAAAAAGGATAATCAATATCCATTTAAAGGGCTTGCAGGTGTTGGAGTTGTGTTTAAGCTAATTCAGGCAATTAGTCAGCGCTTAAATTTAGAAGAAAAAGAGTATTTGAAATATTTGGATATTGTGTGCATTGGCACGATTTCAGACATTGTTCCTTTAGTAGATGAAAACCGTGTCATTTCAAAGTTAGGTTTGAAGTTGGTTGCGCAAACGCGTAATCTTGGGCTGAAATATTTGTTAGAAGAAAATGTTGGGAAAAATAGCAGCGTGAATGCGAACACAGTTTCTTTTGGTGTGGCACCAAGGATTAATGCATGTGGAAGAATTGGTTATGAGCAAGATGCTGTCAAATTGTTTATGACACAAAATATTGTAGAGGCACATAATTTGACAGAGCAACTCAATTCCTATAATAAAACGAGGCAGGAAATTGAGAAAAGCATTTTTGAAGAGGCGAAAGAAATCATTGAAAAAAATAATATGCAACATAAAAATACCATTGTTATTGGAAAAGAAGGCTGGCATCATGGAGTGATTGGAATTGTGGCTTCAAAAATTACGGAGTTGTATTTTAAGCCAACCATATTAATTGGGTTTGAAAATGGAATTGGAAAGGGCTCTGGCAGAAGCGTTCCGGGGTTTGATTTGCATGATGCCTTACATCGTTTGGGTGGCTATTTGGACAAATATGGCGGACATGAGATGGCAGTGGGCGTGACGGTAAGCCAAAGCAATTTTGATAAATTTGCGGAGGAATTGGAAAAAAGGGCGCAAGAGCTTCACACTGAGCAATTGGTGCCGATTATTTCGATTGATAAGGAAATTGCAGGCAAAGATTTGGAAATTGAAATGGCAGAAGAATTGACGAAATTGGAGCCTTATGGAACGTCTAACAAAGTGCCACTTTTTCTGATTAAAAATTTGAAAATCGATTCAATACGAACTTTGGTGGAAGGCAAGCATTTGAAATTGACTTTGCAAGACGGAAATCATATTGTGAATGTGATTGGTTTTAATTTGGGCTATCATGCAGAAAATTTCTTGTTAGGCGACAAAGTAGATATCATTGGTATGATAGAAATTAATGAGTTTGGAAATAATCGTAATATACAGATTAATTTAAAAGATATTCGCAAATCATATTAAGTTTTAAAGGGGATGTAAAACGAGATGACAGAAGTAAGAAATGTTGCAATCGAAGAAATTATTGATAAGCAAATTGAAAATTATGGAGATGCTGCCAATATTGAGCTGATTAAAAAAGCGTATAACTTGGCAAAAGAAAAGCATGGAACCCAATGCAGAATGTCTGGTGAGCCTTATATTATTCATCCTATGAATGTGGCGTATATTTTGGCAGATTTGGGGCTGGATGACGAAAGTATTTGTGCGGCACTTTTGCATGATGTTTTGGAAGATACGGATTTGAAACACGAAGATTTAGTCAGAGAATTTGGCGAAACGATTGCGCAAATGGTAGCTGGTGTAACAAAATTGGGAAGTATTCGTTTTACAAGTATTGAGGAAAAACAGGCAGAAAATTACAGAAAAATGTTTTTGGCAATGGGCAAGGACATTCGCGTGATTTTGATTAAACTAGCTGACCGCTTGCACAACATGAGAACTTTGAAATTTTTGGCACCAGAGAGACAATTTGCAAATGCTAGAGAAACCATGGATTTGTATGCTCCGCTTGCCAATCGACTTGGCATGTATTCCCTAAAATGGGAGCTGGAAGACTTGTCATTCAAATATTTATATCCAGAAGAATATCATAAAATTGTGGTGGAACTTGACAAAAAAAGAGAGGAACGTCTGAAGTTTATTCATAAAATAAAAGAGGATTTACAAGAGGAGATTGCAAAACAGCAGATTGAGGTTGAGATTACAGGCAGAGCCAAGCACTTGTATAGTATCTACAAAAAAATGCAAAGGGATAATAAAACATTAGACCAAATTTATGATTTGTTTGCCTTGCGCATTTTGGTCAATACGGTGCGTGATTGCTATGCGACGCTTGGCATTGTGCATGAAATGTACACACCAATGCCGGGACGTTTTAAAGATTATATTGCGGTACCAAAAACGAATATGTATCAGTCAATCCATACTACTTTGCTCGGACCCAAAGGAGTTCCATTTGAAGTGCAAATTCGTACTTGGGATATGCACAAAATTGCGGAATTTGGTATTGCTGCGCATTGGGCGTACAAAGAGGAAAGCAACAATGGTAACAAAAAAAGCGTTATTGTGAATGAAGATAAATTAGCTTGGTTAAGAGAAAGTTTAGAGTGGCAGCAAAATACAGAAAACCCCAAAGAATTTTTGAGAACGCTAAAGACAGAATTATTTGAAGATGAAGTCTATATTTTTACGCCAAAAGGGACGATTAAGGAATTGCCTTTAGGCGCAACGCCAATTGATTTTGCGTATAGTGTGCATCAAGAAATTGGGCATCGTATGGTGGGTTGCAAAATCAATGGCAAAATGATGCCAATTATTACGGAATTGCAAAATGGAGATATTGTAGAAATTCTCACTTCAGAACAGCCAAAAGGGCCGAGTCGTGATTGGCTAAAATTTGTCAAAAGTTCCTCTGCAAAAACGAAAATTAATCAGTGGTTTAAACGCGAAAAAAGAACAGAAAACATTGAAAAAGGCAAGGAGATTATTGAGCGAGAAATTAAAAAATTGGGCTTGAAAAATCAAGAACTTTTGAAGTCAGAATGGCTAGAAGGTATTTTGGAAAAATACCAATATGCCACTGTGGATGATATGTATGCGAGTATTGGGTTCGGAGGATTGTCTGACAAAAAGGTAATTGCGAGGCTTTTAAACGAATACAGAAAAGAGCATGAAGAGGAAGACTTGGAACAAAAAATAGAGGAGTTATCACAAGCAAAGCCAGCGAAAATAAAGCCGTCTAAAACAGGGGTTTATGTTAAAGGAATTGATAATTGTTTGGTCAAGCTTTCAAAATGCTGTAATCCGCTTCCCGGAGACGAGATTGTGGGGTATATTACAAGAGGTAGAGGCGTTTCCGTGCATCGCAAGGATTGCATTAATTTGAAGGATTTGATTGGGCAAGAAGACCGCATGATTGATGTTTTTTGGTCACAAGACGTGAAGGCTTCTTATGCAGTGGAAATCGAGATTTTTGCGAATGACAGAACAGGTTTATTGAGAGATGTGATTAAGCAAGTCGAAAATTATAAAATTAAAATTATGGGCGTGAATACAAGGACAAATCGAGATAATACCGCTATTTTGGATCTTAATTTAGAGACAGCAAATATTGAAAATTTAAACAAATTGATGAAGGCATTGAAAAGTGTCGAGAGTGTTTATGATGTCTATCGAAAGAGAGGATAAAATGATTTTAAAAAGATTACAAGTGAAGACTGGTCAGCCGCGTTTGCTGACGAATTCGTACATTGTATTTGATGAAAATACGAAGGAAGCGATGGTGATTGACCCGGGTGGAGAACCAGAAAAAATAGTTGAAATTTTAAATATTTTGGAAGTAGAAAATTTAAAATATATTTTTTTGACGCATTGTCACGCTGACCATATTGGGGCCATTAGTGAACTAAAAAAGGCAAAAGGTGGAAAAATTTTAATCAGTCGTGACGACAGTAATGGTTTATATCAAAAGGAAATTAGTTTAGCAGATTATGTGAATATGGAAATTCCTGAATTAGAAGCAGATTCTAGGCTTGACGACGAAGATTTAATTCATGTAGGAAATTTAGAATTCAACATTATTGCCACTCCGGGGCACACCAAAGGCAGCATTTGCGCCTATTGCGAAAAAGAACGTTTGATTTTTACAGGAGATACACTTTTTTCAGGCACATGGGGCAGAACCGATTTGCCAACTGGAAGTTTTGTGGACATTATGGGGTCTATTACAGATAAATTAATGACACTTCCAGATGAAACGATTGTCTATCCGGGGCACGGAAAAATCACCATGATACAAGACGAAAAAAATATCTATTTAGAATTGCGCGAAAAGGATATTTAAATATCAGGAAAACGGTCATAGATATATTTGATGATGTCATCGAGATTGTTGTCTGTTACATTAATGAAAACGCCGTTGTCAATGCTAATCCAGAGATTAATTTGGAACTTGTCTTTGTTATCAATGAAACAGCTCACAAGTTCAATCATGTCAATCGGATTTTCGTATTCAATTTCCCAAAATAAATCTTGAGCCATTTCTATTTCTTTGGAATAGAAATGGTTCAAAAATTTTTGAATTTCTCCAGCAGTTTCGCTATACAAATTAACAATACCTTTCATAAAAGCCTCCGAAGATAGTTTTTGGAATTTGGCGAAAAATATTCACATTATACCACAAAAATGAGAAAAAGTCTACCAGCTTTGGCTTGCAATTTGTCAACTAAAGCTTACATTTTGTCAACTAGACCTTACATTTCATGATTTATTAACAATTCCAAAATTTGGATGGCATTGGTGGCAGCGCCTTTTCGGATATTATCAGCAACGCACCAGAAATTCAAACCATAAGGAATGCTATCATCGCGTCTTATGCGACCAACAAAAACTTCATTATGCCCAGTCGCATTTGTGGCAATTGGATACACGTTATTTTTGCAATCATCTTGCACAATAATACCTTTGGTATGTTGCAAATGCTGCATGATTTTTTCTAAATCAAAGTCTTGCTCAAATTCCACATTAATGGATTCGCTGTGCGAATTCAAAACAGGAACTCTCACAGTGGTTGCCGTGATTTTCAGCTCAGGTCTATGTAAGATTTTGCGCGTTTCGTTAATCATTTTTATTTCTTCTTTGGTATAACCATTTTCAAGAAATACATCAATGTGTGGCAAACAGTTATTTTGAATTGGGTAAGGAAATTTATTGGTGGTGTTATTTTTTAAGTCATCAATAGCAGCTTTTCCAGCGCCTGAAACTGCTTGATACGTAGAATAAATAATTCGTTTAATCGGATATAAATCATTCATAATTTTTAGGGGAACCACTGCTTGAATGGTAGAACAATTTGGATTTGCGATAATACCATGGTTTTGGAAAGCATCTTCTGGATTGACTTCTGGAACTACTAAAGGCACATTTTTGTCCATACGAAATTCACTACTATTGTCAATAACAACACAACCTTTTGAACTCGCAATTGGGGCAAAATGTTTTGCAGTATCGCCACCAGCAGAGAAAATAGCATAATCAAATCCGCTGTCAAATGAATGGTCAGTTAATTCTTGGACGATATAGTCTTTTCCGTTAAAATTAATTTTTGTGCCAGCAGAGCGTTTTGATGCAAAAAAAACATATTCGCGAATAGGTAAGTCAAATTCTTTTAAAACTTCAAGCGCGGTTCTTCCTACAACGCCAGTTGCACCAACAAGGGCCAATTTATAATCTTTCATAAAAATCCTCCTACATGATAATTTCTTTCCTATTATATGATAAATAAAAAAAAATGTATATAGGTTCTTGATTAATTATAAAAAAATGGTTAAAATAGAAATGAAAAATTTTAAAAGGAGAAAAGTGATATGAAGGTAGTAAAAAATGGAGAAGGTATCACACTGATTGCCCTGGCGATTACGATTATTGTTTTGATGATACTAGCAGGAGTGAGTTGGATTATTGTAAATAATTATATGATTGAAAAAGCAGTGTTAGCTTCTGGCAAAGCGGAGGAAGCTGCGGAGCATGAAAGAAAAGAACTGAATTGGTTTGGCGAATGGTCTGTGGACAATGCAAATAAAAATTTGTTAAGAGAAAATGTAAAATTAGGTGACTATATTGAATATCCTATGGAGTATAAGGATGTGTTTACAGGAGAACATTATGATGCGACAAGGGCTTGGAGAGTGGTTGAAGCTAGTCATGAAGGAGTAAAAATCATTAGTACAGGAATGCCAGCAAAATGGTATTACAGAGCTGGAAATACGAGTTTTATGGATGATTTTGAGAATTTAACTGATTTAAGAGATGCACAAAAAGATTATATAAGAGCGAAAGATTTTGCGGTTAGAGGGCTTTCTAGCAAAATAGAGACACTTTCATTGGTGGATTTAAATCATTTTTGTAATAAAATCTATGGAACCAATCGCAAGGAAGATGATATTTCGCCTGTACCAGAGAATTGTGAATTATTTTATTTGTCAGTACCAAATACTTATTATTGGCTAGCTACAACAGATAAAGCGGATTCCAATAAACTGTATCGTGTTGAAAATTATGCTATTACAAGTACTTCAGAATTAAGGCTGGGTGTTCGATTGGTAATTTTGCTGAATAAAAATGCAACTGGAATTTGGAAAAATGTGAATTAAGGAGAAAAGTATGGGAGAAAAGTGGTTTAACTTAAGTGCAGAGAAAACGGCACAAAAATTGGAAACCAATATGGAAAATGGTTTGACGAGCGAAGCGGTTACATGCAAGCGCGAGAAATATGGTTTCAATGAATTAAATGCCAAAAAGAAAAAAAGTATTTTGGTAAAATTTTTAGAACAATTTAAAGATTTTATGATTATTATTTTGATTATTGCGGCAGTTGTTTCTGGCATTGTGGGAATTCAAGAAGGAGAGGGAATTACAGATACGATTATTATTTTAATCGTTGTTGTGTTAAATGCCATTATTGGTGTTGCGCAAGAAAATAAAGCAGAAAAATCGTTAGAAGCCTTGCAAAAAATGAGTAGTCATGTGGCAAAAGTGGTAAGAGATGGAAAATTGCTAGTTGTTCCATCACGAGAATTAGTGCCTGGCGATATTGTGATTTTGGAAACAGGAGACTATATACCAGCAGATTTGCGAATTATCGAAGCAGTGAATTTGAAGTCACAAGAAGCAGCCATGACAGGAGAATCTGTGCCAAGTGAGAAATCAGAAAATACCATTGAAGGCGACTGCGATTTAGGCGACAGAAAAAATATGTTGTTTTCTTCTAGCTTGATTACGTATGGGCGAGGCAAAGGAATTGTAGTGGAAACTGGAATGAATACAGAAGTTGGAAAAATTGCTAAAATGATTGACGAGACAGAAGAAACCGATACACCATTGCAAGTCAAATTAAATAACTTAGGAAAAACGCTAGGAATTGTGGCTTTGCTTCTATGTGCTGTAATTTTTGTGGTAGGAACTCTATATGGAAAAGAACCAATCCACATGTTTATGACAGCTGTATCACTTGCTGTTGCAGCGATTCCAGAAGGCTTGGCAGCTGTTTCGACCATTGTTTTAGCCATTGGTGTACAACGTATGGTTAAGAAAAATGCGATTGTCAAAAAATTGCCAGCTGTTGAAACGCTTGGTTGTGCTTCTGTGATTTGTTCTGACAAAACAGGAACCTTGACTCAAAATAAAATGACAGTCAAGAAAATTTTTGTCAATAGCAGACTTCAAAACATCGAAGAAATCAAAGATAAAACCGAAGAACTTGGAGTTTTAGTGGCAAATGGAATGCTATGTAATGATACAAAAATCGCAGAAGATGGCACGCTAACAGGTGACCCAACAGAAACAGCATTAGTTGATATGGGATTTAACTTGGATTATGAAGGCTATACGCTTGAAAACTATCCACGTGAATTTGAAATTCCATTTGATTCAGATAGAAAACTGATGACGACCATTCACAAAACTCAAAAGCAAGGCGAATACATTGTTTATACCAAAGGTGGCGTTGATGAGCTCTTAAAATGTTGCAATAGCTACCAAGAAAATGGCGAAGTTAAAAGTGATTTGGAAGATTACAAATCATTGATTTTGTCAACCAATAAAAATATGGCAGAAAAGGCTTTGCGTGTATTGGCATTTGGCTATAAAATTATCCATCATTTTTTGACAAAAGATGATATTGAAAATTTGGAAAGTGGTTTGACTTTTGTTGGCATGTGTGGCATGATTGACCCGCCAAGAGAGGAAGTAAAAGAGGCTGTCAAAAAATGCGTATCTGCAGGCATCAAAACAGTGATGATTACAGGTGACCACAAAATTACAGCAACAGCAATTGCCAAGGATTTAGGAATTTTGCAAGAGGAAAAGGAAGCAATTACTGGTAGTGATTTGGAGAAAATGTCAGATGAGGAATTGAAGCAGAAAGTAAGAAATATTTCTGTGTATGCGCGTGTTTCACCAGAGCATAAAGTGAGAATTGTCAAGGCTTGGCAGGCAAATGGTGAAGTGGTTGCCATGACAGGTGACGGTGTTAACGACGCTCCAGCTTTGAAAAATGCAGATATTGGTTGTGCAATGGGAATGGTGGGAACTGATGTGGCAAAAGAAGCAGCAGATGTCATTTTAACAGATGACAACTTCTCGACTATTGTAGCAGCAGTTGAGGAAGGCAGACGAATTTACGATAATATTTTGAAGGCAATTGCGTTTTTGTTGTCAAGTAATATTGGCGAAATTGTAGTATTATTTTTAGCAATTATGCTAACTCCAGTTTTGTCAAAAATATTTGGCATTACGAATATTAGTCAGTTAGAGCCTTTATTACCAATGCACATTTTGTGGATTAATTTGGTGACAGATTCGCTTCCAGCTTTGGCATTGGCGGTTGACCCAGCAGATAGCAGTATCATGAAAAGAAAACCAATAAAAAACAGTAAAGGAATTTTTAGTAAAGGCATGACGTGGCGCATTTTGTACCAAGGTGCTTGGGTTGGATTAATTACGTTAATTGCATTTATTTTGGGACTTTCGTCAGAAGGAACGGAAGAGTACAAAATTGCAGTGGCGCAAACCATGGCATTTAGCGTGCTAGCTTTGTCAGAATTGGTGCATGTGTTTAACGTGAGAAATAACCAAGTTTCTATTTTTAAAACAAATCCATTCAATAACAGCAAATTGATTTTGGCGGAGTTAGTTTCTGCGGGATTGATGTTTGTTGTGCTATTTGTGCCGGGGTTAAGAGCCATTTTCAGCTTAGAAGTATTGCCAACAGACAAATTAGTGGAAACGATTTGTTTGATATTATCGCCAATCGTAATTGTAGAAATCTTTAAAAAATTAAAAATTAATGGGAAGTAATTGCCAAAAATGCAGAGATGTGATACAATGTAAGTATGAAAAATGCAATTTAGATTGCAAAAACGGCATTTAATTTGCAACAAGTTAGAATTGAGGTGATGATTTTGAAGAGAGTAGTTTATCAAGATTTATTAAAATGGAAGAATTCGGAAAATAGAAAACCATTAATTTTAAAGGGCGTAAGGCAGAGTGGGAAAACGTGGCTTTTGAAGGAATTTGGAAAAAATAATTATGAGGATGTGGCATATTTCAATTTTGAAGGGAATGAAAATTTAAAACAAAGATTTGAGCAAGATTTAGATATTGATAGAATTATTGAGGAATTAAGTATCTTACATCATAAAGCAATTTCACCAGAAAAAACATTGATTATATTTGACGAAGTACAGTTCTGCAATCGAGCATTGACTTCTTTAAAATATTTTTATGAGAATGCGCCAGAATATCATATTGCTTGTGCAGGTTCTTTATTAGGGATTTTACTTTCAAAACCATTATCATTTCCAGTAGGGAAAGTGGATTTTTTAGAATTGAGACCAATGAATTTTTACGAATTTTTATTGGCAAATGATGAGAAAATGCTAGTTGATTATTTGAAGAAAAATATCGATAAAGTTCCAATTACATTTGAGGAAAAATTACAAAATTATTTAAAAAATTATTACATCGTAGGAGGAATGCCTGAAGCTGTTGAAAAATGGATGGAAACGAAGGATATTGAGCATGTTGAAAAGGTGCAAGATATGATTTTGAATTCTTATGAACTAGACTTTGCTAAACATGCTCCCTTATCAGATACACCGAAATTAAGTTTAATTTGGAATTATATTCCAAGAGAGCTGTCTAGGGAAAATTCAAAATTTATATATGGACATGTGAAAGAAGGGGCACGTGCAAAGGATTTGGAAGATGCTTTGCAATGGCTGATATCTGCTGGAATGTGCTATCAAATCAATCGAATTGAAAAACCTAACATACCACTTTCCAGTTATATGGACATGCAAAGTTTTAAAATCTATATGTGTGATGTGGGATTACTAAGAAGAAAAGCTAAGGTGGATGCTAGTATTATTTTGGAAGACGATAAAGAAATTTATAAAGAATTTAAAGGCGCTTTGGCGGAAAATTTTGTATTGTTGGAATTAATTTCAAATAACCAAGGAATTCCATATTATTGGACTTCTGGAAATGAGGCTGAAGTTGATTTTGTTTGGCAATTTAAGGGAAAGGCAATTCCGGTTGAAGTGAAGTCAGGAAAAAATTTAAGTTCGAGAAGTTTGACATTATATCGAAAAAAATATGAGCCTAGAATGGCTATAAAAACTTCTTTGCAAAATGTGGATAGACAAGAGGATGTACTGAATATTCCTTTATATTTATTGTGGAATTTGAGGAAATTTTTGATTTATGGGGAGAATTAAGTGCCAAAAATGCAGAGATGTGATACAATAAAAGTAGGAAAAATGCAATTTAGATTGCAAAAAAGGCATTTAATTTGAGAGAGGATGTAAAATGCATCAAATATGGAATCCGTGGCATGGATGTCGAAAAATTAGCGAAGGCTGCCAAAATTGTTATATGTATTTTCTAGATGAAATGCGTGAGCAAGATGGCAGCCATATTTATAAAGTAAAAAATAAGTTTGATTATCCGCTTAAGAAAAATAAGGATGGTACTTATAAAGTTAAAAGTGGCGAGCAAGTTCGTGTGTGCATGACATCTGATTTTTTTTTAGAGGAAGCAGATGCGTGGAGAGATGAAGCATGGGAGATTATTAGAAAGCGTCCAGATGTTGTGTTTCATTTGCTGACCAAACGTCCACAAAGGGTGGAAAAGTGTTTGCCTCAAAATTGGGGAAATGGTTGGGAAAACGTATTTTTTAGCGTGACTTGCGAAAATCAAAAAAGAGCAGACGAAAGAATTCCAATTATGTTTGATTTGCCATTTAAACATAAAGGAATTATGGTGGCTCCGTTTATTGATAAGGTGCATATTGGGAATTATTTGCAAAAAAATGTGATTGAGCAAGTGACTTGTGGTGGCGAGAATTACGCAGGAAGTCGTCCACTCCAGTATGAGTGGGTAAAGAGTTTGTATGAGGAATGTGTTTTGCATGATGTGAATTTTGAATTTTTTGAAACAGGCACAGAATTTATCAAAGATGGGAAGCAATATCATTTGCCAAATAAAAAATTGCAAATGCAAATGGCGTATAAATCTGGATTAAATTACGAAGGGAAAGCAATAAATTTTAAATTAGAATTACCAGAAAAAGAGCAAATTGATTTTTTTGAATTGCAATAAAATGATTTACTTTCCAAAAAGTATATGTTATAATTCTTTTTAAGGAGACAAAATTATGAATGTACTATTAGTTTTAGCATTTTTGTTTTATATTGGAAGTTCATTTGGCTGGATTTTGGAATTGTTTTTTAGACGTTTTGTGTCAACGAAAAAGTGGATTAATCCGGGATTTTTAACAGGGCCTTATTTACCCATTTATGGCATCGGGCTATGTACATTATTTTTATTATCTTTGGTGGATTTATCATGGGTTAAAGATACCATTTGGCAAAATGTTTTGATGGTTGTTTTTATGGGCTTAGCTATGACATTGATTGAATATATAGCAGGAATTCTATTTATCAAAGGGATGCATGTTAAATTATGGGATTATTCAGATCGATGGGGCAATGTGGATGGAATTATTTGTCCCTTGTTTACGTTTTTGTGGAGCATTTTGGGGGCCTGTTACTATTTTTTCATACAAAAACATATGCTTCATGCGGTTGCTTGGTTATCAAATAATTTAGCGTTTTCTTTTGTGATTGGATTTTTCTTTGGAATATTGACGATTGATTTTGCAAATTCAGTTAATTTAGTGGTAAAACTTAGAAAATTTGCAAAAGAAAATGACATCATTGTCAAATTTGAGGAATTGAAAAATCACATTAGAGAAGGACAAGAAAGACGAAAAGAAAAAATCAATTATATATTTGCTTTTAAAACAAAGAAATTATTGGCTGAGACATTGGCGGAATATAAGCAAAAATATTTTAACAAAAAATAAAGAGAAAAGAGGAAAATCAAATGAAAAATCAAAAAGGAATTACGCTCATGATATTGGTTGTAACTATTATCATTATGTCGATTATAGTGGGGAGTATATCTTTTTCATCTAGCTCTAGTTTTAAGATGAAAGGCTATTATGATATGTGCGCAGATATTGAGTTGCTAGATGAGAAAATCGCGATTTATTATGTGCAAAATAAAAGTTTGCCGATTACTGCGGAGACGAAGAATATTCAGGAATTAATTGAAAATTATGCCTCAGATAATGTCAATTATAATCCCAATAATAGTGGAAATTTGCACAAAATTGATTTAAGCAAATTAGAAAATTTGTCTTTGAGTCAAACCGATTATTACATTGACGAGGTAAGTCACACGATTTATTCTGCTACAAAAACAGAATTAGAGGGGCAGCATTATTATACTACGCCTCTTGCTTATAAGGAAGTCAATTTAAGTTTGTATAAATAGTTATTTTAATTTTACAATCGTAACACCATCTTCGCCTTCACCAAAAGTGCCTAAACGGAAACTTTTGACGTGGGGGTGATTTTTTAGAAAAATGTGGATGCCGCGTCTTAATGTTCCAGTCCCTTTTCCATGCACAATTTGTACATTTTGCAAGCCATTTAATGCACAATTATCCAAATATTTGTCAACAACAAAGCAAGCGTCTTCCACATTTTTTCCAATCACGTTGATTTCAGGAGAAATGCTGGAAACTTTAAATTCATGTTTAGCATTAGAAGAAGTTGCTTGTTTTTGGGGTTCGTTTTTTGCTAAAACTAAATCGTCTAGTTTAAAAGAAGTTTTCATACTTCCAATTTGAACCATAATAGTATTATTTTTTGTCAAGTTAGAAACAATGTTTCCGACTTGATTTAAACGTGGAATTTCTACACTTACGCCAAGTTTTACATCACTTTTTTGCAAGGATTTTTGCTGCTTTGGAGAGACTTTTTGGCTGGAAGATAAATTATCAATTTTTTGATTTAACGCACTTCTGATTTGGTTTGATTTTTTGGCATTTGGTTGTTGTTCTAATTCTCGAATGATGATATTGGCGTCTTCTTTGGCTTCTAGCAAAATCTCTCGTGCTTGTATTTTCGCTTTTTCAATGATTTCGTGTTCTGCTTGGGTAAGTGTTTCAAAATCAAGTTTATATTGATTTTTTAGTTTTTCTGCTTCACGCAAATCCGTTTCAATTTTTAATTTGTCAAGTTCTAGTTGTCGTTTGTTTTCATAAATTTCATTTAACAAATCTTCGATATTGGCAGTATCTGTCTCAATAAAATTTTTAGCGCGTTGAATGATTTTTTGCGAAATCCCTAATTTTTCGCTAATAATAAAAGCATTGCTACGACCGGGAACGCCAATTAAAAGTTTGTAAGTAGGGGACAAAGTTTCAAAATTAAATTCCACGCTAGCATTTTCAAAGTTTTCTGTAACCAAAGCGTAATTTTTTATTTCATGATAATGTGTAGTTGCCATGGTCAGAATTTGGGCATGATTAAAATGCTCTAAAATGGCGATAGCTAAGCTAGAACCTTCGATTGGGTCTGTTCCAGAACCTAATTCGTCAAGCAAAACAAGACTATTTTCGGTTGCTTTTTCTAAAATGTGTGCCATATTTGTCATGTGGGAAGAAAAAGTGCTAAGCGAATCCGAAATGCTTTGCTCATCTCCAATGTCAGCAAAAATTTCATCAAATACAAAAATACTACTACCAGATTTTGCTGGAATAGGAAGTCCTGCCATTCCCATTATATGCAGTAATCCAACGGTTTTTAGAAGAACGGTTTTTCCACCAGTATTGGGGCCTGTGATAATTAAACTTGTAAAATTTTTGCCAAGTTCAATGGTATTTTTTACGGCTTTGTCAAGTGGAATGAGTGGATGAAAACAGTCAGTCAAACACATGGATTTTTCAGTATTTATCACAGGTTCAGTACAATTAAATTCTTTTGCAAATTTGGCTTTGGCAAAAATAAAATCAAGGAACCCAATTAAATTGGTTGTATTGTTTAATTCGTCAGTTAAATCAAAAAATAAGGAAGATAGGTTCATTAAAATTTTCTCAATTTCAAGGTTTTCTTCTGTGTGCAGATTGCTGATTTCAGTATTGATTTCAAAAATAGCCATAGGTTCAATAAATACAGTAGAACCACTAGTAGAAGTGTCATGCACAAACCCCTTTATTTGAGATTGATACTCGCTTTTTACAGGGATCACAAAACGCCCATTTCGGATGGTTACAATGGGTTCTTGGATGTATTTTGAATGCAAAAGAGAATGTAGTTTTGTGTGAATTTCAGCTTCCTTTTTGCGAATATTATTACGAATACTTTTTAAAGTAGGAGAGGCATTATCGTCAATTGTATTCTCGTCAATAATGGCAGTAGTAATCACTTTTACAATACTTGGGTTGGAATATAAATTCTCAAATAAATTTGTCAAGTTTGGAAAATCGGCGCTATTGACGATTTCCGTAAAGAAGTAGGATTTTAGCTCTTGCGAAACTTGCAAAATATGAGTTAATTCCAAAAGCATTTTTATGTTTAAAGAATTACTATTTTCAAGTTGTTTTAGATGAATGGTAATATCTGCAATTTGACTAAATGGAGCTGCTCCAAGACGATACAAAAGTGTAACTGCTTCACTGGTTTGTTTTTGTGCTTTTTCAATGTCTTTTTTATTCGTAAAAGGCACCAATTCAGATGCCTGATTTTTCCCAATATAAGTAGACGCAAACTCTGCTAAAATTTTGCGTATTTTATCAAATTCTAATTTTTCAAGAGATTTCGTATTCATTTTCTTAAGTCCTTCCTTAAATTTATTATACCACAAAATGGGAAAAAAAGCAAATTTTTGTAAAATAAAAATTTGACATAATATGCAAAATGTGGTATAATAAATTTACAAAAAAGCATATATTTTGCATGCAGAAAGAAGGGAGGTGCCAGATAATGGCATCAAGGCAGAATTTTGAGAAATTAGCGAAAGAAGCGCTATTTAAAGCATTTTATTCCGATTTGTCAGTAGGTGAACGGTTGAAATTCATTTCAACTGTGGACGAGTATTTTAGGGTCTCTGAAGGAGTGCCTGAGTCGGAAAATGAAGCGTTTTACAGAATGTTGGAGGAAAAGGTAAGAGAATTTTAATTTTCTTCAAGTTCTGGCAAAGTAGGCGGGTCCGCTGTTTTAGGCGGGCTTTTGCCAATTTTTAAGAGAAAATGAGGTTAACATGAAAGTAGTAGTGATTGGTGGAGGTCCAGCAGGAATGATGGCTGCGATTTCTGCTGCAAAAAATGGAAATAAAGTGATTTTATTAGAAAAAAATAAATCATTGGGGCGTAAATTGTTAATAACAGGAAAGGGAAGGTGCAACATTACTAGCTCTTTGGAGATGAGCGAATTCATTCAAAATACACCGGGAAATGGGCGATTTTTGTATAGCAGTTTTGAACAATTTACGAACCAAGACATCATCAATATGCTGAAAGAAAATGGTTTGGAAGTAAAAAGGGAGAGAGGAAATCGAATTTTTCCTATAACAGATAAGGCTGAAAGTGTGCTGAATTGCTTTGAAAAGGAACTCAGGAGGCATCAGGTGGAGGTAAAAATGAATAGACAAGTGACTGAAATTTGCATTGTAAGGGACGAGAAGGCGCAAAGAGTAGTGGGTGTGAGATGCATCTCGAACGAAAAAATAACGGCAGATAAGGTCATTTTAGCGACAGGAGGAAAGAGCTATCCGCGGAACTGGCTCTACGGGCGATGGTTATCAACTGGCGGAAGCGCTAGGACATACCGTTATTACGCCAAAAGCTAGCATTGTTCCATTGGAAGCAGACAAAAAAAGGTGCCAAATGTTGATGGGATTGTCTTTGAAGAATGTAAAAGTTCATCTAGTGAACACAGAAAATCACAAAAAAATATATGAGGATTTTGGAGAGATGTTGTTTACGCATTTTGGAGTAAGCGGGCCAACGATTTTGAGTTCTTCGGCGCATTTATTGCGTGAAAAAAATATTGACGAATCCTTGAAAAAAGGGAAAATAAAATTGCAAATTGACTTAAAACCTGCCCTTGACAGCATAGCTTTGGATAAGCGCATCAGGCGTGATTTTGAAAGCTACAAAAATAAGGAATTTAAGAATAGTTTAGCCCAGTTATTGCCCAAAAAGCTGATTGGTACTATAATAGAATTGTCGGGAATTCCGGCAGAGAAAAAAGTGAATGAAATTACGAAGGAAGAAAGGACAAAATTAGTAGAATTGTTGAAACATTTTGAAGTGACCATTACTGGTTTTAGGCCGATTGAAGAGGCAATTGTAACAGCGGGTGGCATTTGTGTCAAGGAAATTAACCCGAAAACGATGGAGTCTAAGAAGGTAGAGCGGTTTGTTTTTTGCGGGAGAGGTAATTGATGTGGATAGTTACACAGGTGGATTTAATTTGCAAATAGCATATTCTACTGGTTTTGTAGCAGGAGGGAATCATGTTTAAAACAATTGACAAAGACGTGGGCGCAGAGATTGTGGAGAAAAAGTCGAAATTTATTGCGAATTTGTATTATGTGGAAAGTGCTGAGGAAGCGGAAACTTTTATCAAACAAGCGAATAAAACCTATTTTGATGCTAGACATCATTGTTATGCTTTTCGTATTATGGGCGAAGGGCGGAATGATAGAGCGTTTTAGTGATGATGGCGAGCCTTCTGGAACGGCTGGTGTACCAATGCTGAATGTTTTGGTTGGGCAGAATTTGTCCAATGTTTTGGTAATTGTGACGCGTTATTTTGGTGGAGTTTTGCTACGGCACTGGTGGATTGGTCAAAGCCTATACAGCAGCGCTGCAAGAAGCAGTGAATAAGGCAATTGTGGTGGAAAAGGAACTAGGAAAAGAAGTGAAAATGGTGGTTAGTTATGGTGATTTGGAAAAATTGAAATATTATTTGAAACAAAATAAAGTTCAAATAACAGATACAATGTATGCGGAAAATGTGGCATTAGTGGCGGATATGACGCAGGAAAAGTGGGCAGAAATGTTGTACCAAAAAGAGAATTTGAATTTTAAGATATTAGATTATAAAATAATAAAAGAAAAATTTATTGTTGTTTAGGAGAGAAATATATGGATTTATCAATGTTAACAGGACCAATGATTGGTGCGGTGATTGGTTATGGAACGAATTGGTTGGCGATTAAGATGTTGTTTCGACCATTGAAACCAATTAAAATTGGAAGATTTACAGTGCCGTTTACGCCGGGAATTATCCCAAGGCGTCAGGCGAAATTGGCTGTGGCGATGGGGGAAATGGTTGGCAAACATTTGTTTACAAAAGAGGATATGCAACAGATGTTGCTTTGTGAAGAGGTTGAAAATGAGATTTTGCGAAATGTTTTTGGGCTATTGAACAAGGAAGATACGGTAAAAGACGTTTGTTTGAAGTGCATAAATGAGGAGCGTTATGGGGAAAAAAGAGAAGAGTTAATAGAATGGATCAGTGAGAAGGTTAAAAATGGGTTGATTGAAGCTGAAATTGGCGAGATAATAGCAGTGGAAGGTGGGAATATTATTCGTGAGAAAGTAAGTGGAAGTATGCTCAAGATGTTTGTGACAGATGGCTTGATTAATTCTATTGTGGAACCATTGGGAAGTCAAGTTGAAAATTATTTGCAAGAGCATGGAAATGAAAAAATTGAGCCAGTTGTAGAAAATCAAATTTCTGAGTTGGAGGAGAAATCGCTGAAAGATTTGGCTGAAGATTTGGGAGTTGGTAGTAGGATTTTGGAAAGTAAAATAAGAGAGGTTTATCGAAGTTTGATTTTAAATCATATGGGACAACTGTTAGAAAAGTTTGATATTGCCAAAATCGTGGAGGAAAAAATTAGGCAAATGGATGTGCTTGATTTGGAAAAATTAATTTTGCAAGTAATGAAAAAAGAGTTGGGGGCAATTGTAAATTTGGGTGCTTTGATAGGATTTATTTTAGGAAGTTTGAATATGATTTTGTGAGAAAATAAAAATCGGAAATGATTGGTTTTCCGATTTTTTTAACTAATGTTTTTTCAGGATATTATCTTCGTATTCTTCCCAAGATTTGCTAAATTCATGATTGGCAAACATATCTTTTAATCCTGTAATTTGTTTTAAACGAATGATTTCGTCTAATTCCATACCTAAATGTTTTGAAATCTGTGCTTCTGTCCAGCCGTTTTGAGTGAGGGTTAAAACAATGTGTGACATGTCAATAATTTGATGGGTTCCTCTGGCTCGATTATGTCTGATTGTACTTGCCATGCGGTTTTCAAGCGTTTTATCAATAGTAACAATGGGGATTTGCTTTAAATGAAAATATTCTTTGGCACAACGATAACGGTGAAAACCGTCAACGACGATATAAATATCTCTACTAGCATCATAGTAAGTTACAATTGGCTGAGTGTAGCCATCTTCTTCAATGGAATGTTTTAGTAATTCCATTTCTGGTGGGGCAACTTTATTGGGGTTATAATCATTGGCGACAACTTTGTCGATATCAACCATTTTTACGTTTAGTACTGGAAATTCTATTTCATTTTCACTCATTTTTAGTCTCCTTTTTTCATATAAATTGTTACGAAGTTTTTCGAAAATTGTCTTGGTTCTATTTGAAAATTACATTTTTCATAAATTTCTAAATAAGCAGTTGTGACAATACTTTTGGCAATTTCATTGTTGTTTTCTTTTTTGATTTCTTTGAAAATTTCCACAAGGTGTTCGTCATTTGTGGAATAAATGTTTTTTATGACGTTGCCAGTAACAGATGTAAAAGCTGTAACAACATCGTTTTCTAAAGATAAATACCAGGTTTTGTTGTTATCGTCAAAGATTCTATCATTGGTCTGCCTTTGAACGGTTCTGGAACCAAAAAATTTTCCCATATATTGATAGAAATTTTCATCTTTATTGGTTAGTTTTAAAATCATAAATTTACTCCTTTTTTAGTAGATTTTTCTAAAATTATTTTTTGTAGTGTTTTATCATCTGTTATGGTTGTGTGGTCTAAGAGATTGTCCCATTTGTGAATCAATTCCATTAATTGTTTGTCATCCGTTTTGGTTTGAGCATAGGAAAGTCGTCGCAAATAAAAATCATTTTTTTCAATGGCTCTTGCAATTCTACGCCAAGAAATTGCCTTTTTTTGACTTTCGAGTTTACATTTCACTGTTTCGGGGATTTTGTCAAATTCGATGCCATATTTGTTTCTGTGCCAAATCATAAATTTTTTGATTTTTCGATAATAATGTAGCATTAAATCACGATTATAAAGACCAATACTTTCTAGCAAAAATATGCAGTATTCTTGCCAAGTCATGAAATCTGGTTTGCTGGATTTGATATTGCCGAGTGCAGTTGTTTTACAATAAATGTTTCCAAAATTAACACCGATTAACACGATTTAAAACTTTACTCCAAGTTTCGTATTCTAAGGATTTGAATTGATTTAAGCCTTTTTTTTGATCATCGCCAAAAGGTTGACAAAGGCGCTGCTCATAAATGCTAATTCCATTTTTATACATTAATTCGTAAATATAATTAAATTTGAGATCCAGTTGGCTAACCGCGCCCCAAATATCTTCTGCAGTCCAATCGTAAATGGGGTAGAAGTTGTAAACATCAATGTGTTTTTCATGGACTTTTAACTTGGTTGACCAATGATGATTTTGAAACATAATTTTATGGTTATGAAAGGCAATGGTTCGGAAACGATTTAGACTTTCATCAGTTCGGATTCCAATTCCACAAGCCACAGGACCGTCATATTTTTTTTGATACCAATCAGCAAATTGGATAATAAAGTCTTCAAATTCTTCTCCTTTTTTAAACCAAGGAAAAGGACAATTATGGATATTAATACAATTTTCGGGCATATCACGTACCCACAAATGTTTGCTTTCTTCTTCCCAGCAAATCCATTTTGGTTGCAAAACAGAAACTGCATTTCGGAGGGCCATAGGAAGGGCGATATGATAAAAATCTCTAATTTGAGATAAATGCTTCAACTCTTCGACATGTTTAATGGTGTAATAGTATTGAGCTTCTAAGTCGATGAATAGTACATCAAATGTTTTATTTAATCGAGTTGCCACCATGTTGGCAAGTTGTATCATAACAGAACTATCTTTTCCACCACTGAAACTAAAGTAAATGTTGTCAAAATTTTGAAACATAATTTCAAGTCGTTCGATGGCGGCATCTAATACGTTTTTTTCTAAATATTTTTTTGCCATAGTTATTCCTCTTTTCTTAACAAGAAAATTATATCACTTTGACAAAAATCTGTAAAGTATTCATAAAAGTTTTTTCTATAGAGGGGATGAAAAGAAAATCCAAAATGAGTTAAAAACTTATTTTGGATTTTTGATGTAGAAATAGTTATATTAATCAAAGTAGGATTTTAGGTCATTAAAATTGATATCTAATACAATACAGAAAGCAACCAATTCAAAATCCTTTACAATCATTTGATTGTTCTCAATGCGATAAATTTCATTACGTGACATAGCAATACCAAGCAATTCTAATTCTCTACATAAGTCCACTTTTGTAAAATTCTTTTTCTTTTGTGCATTTTTAATTAATTCACCAACTAAATTGGGATGATTGTTAAATTTTTTCATAGTATTCCCCTTTCTTTTTTCTATTCCTATATTGTATGAGTTTTTGCGTGAATTTCAAGGTCTTAGTTTCAGTTATTCTGTGTTTAAAGCGTTTTTCTAATAGGTAGAGAAAATGTTTACCCATATTTATTTTACAACAGAATTAGTGTTGCAATGAACAGGAATTCTGTTCGTTTTTGCAAAAAAACAAAAACAGGCGAAATTGCTGTTTTTGAGTATAAGTAAAATTTGTATTTGGAAGAAGGGGGGAAGAAGAAATATAATAAAAATTACTTTTCTAATCAATTTGTAAAAATTTCCAATTGTTGAGAAAAGTAATCATTATTTTTGGTAGTATGTAAATTTAAGTGAGAATGTTTGCTTAGTATTTTTCTAACCTCCCATAAGCCTAAACCGGTATTATTTGGCTTTGTTGTATAGTTCTTTTCAAAAATTTTATCAATTGAAATTTCTTTATTATCATATGTATTTTCTATGACGAGCATTTGCTTGTATTTATCTTTAGTAAATACTATGTTTATAGAACGTTTTTGACATTCTTTGGATGCTTCAATTGCATTATCTAGTAAAATTCCTAAAATTCTAGTGAATTCATAGATTTTTATATTTAGTTCGTTTAAATCTAACAAGACCTCTAGATTTATTTCGATATTGTTGCTATGAGCAATGTAATATTTGTTAGCCAAAATATTATAAATGGCTGGATTATTAATTAAGTCTGAGTTTAATTTAAAGTGATTATTTAAAACTTTGCATTCCATTAAAATATCACTATAATATTGCTGTAGTCCATCTAAATCACGATTGGTAATGTAACCACCAATGGCTTGAATGATATTATGAAAATCATGTTTGAATGCACGTAAATCATCATGAATGTTTAAAATGGTTTTATTACATAAGGTTAAATTATCTATTTTTCGTTTGGCATATCGAATTTTACATAGTTGTAATGTAGTAATAATAGAAGCCACAAAGTATATGTCCAAAGTAATAAGATAAGAAATATGAAGTAATAAAGTTTGTAAAAAGTAATAAGCAATAAATGTTAAAAGTGCATTTAGAGTATTCAAGCGGATAATCATAGATGAATTTTCATTGAGTGCTGTAATAGACAAAGAGTCAAAATGATGATGGTGCATAAAATAATAGATTGAGAAAGCTATACTTAAGTAAAGAAGAATTAATACTATTTGTCCAATGGGAAATTTTATGAAGAAAGGACACAGTTGTAGATTTAAGATAATGATAGAATTGAAACTAAAGTAAGAAATTGTTTTTAGGATAGATATTTTTTCTAAATAAATAAAAATAAAACATGAGTCAATAAGCATAAGAACATAACGATAGATATCATTCATAAAAATATTACCTAAAAGAAAGATAGCTATATTAGAAATTACATAAATGGCTAAAGTTTTACTGGAAAAGGTAATTTTAAAAAGCTTTTGAAAAAATATAAAAGATAATGTAATCAATAGTAAACTCATTTGTTTTTCTTCCTTTCTTAATCATATTTTGGCTACATTTGTAACATACAACAAATTATACTTTAAAATAAAAATCTTAATTTGTCAAGTATTATTTACAAAAAAATAAAAAAAGAAACAAATAAAAATTTGTTTCTATAAATCTAAGATGGTTAATGGGATTGCTAAATAAGTAGCAATAAATTATAATACAACAGTAAATGCTACAATAGCATGTTCAATGTATTCCGTGTTACCAGTAAAAAATACACGATAAGTACCTGCTGGAATAGAAATAAAATCGGTTGTGACAGAGCCATCAGCTTCGAAAGGTATGGTGTAATTAAAAGTTCCACCATTTAAGTCAGTTATATGACAAAGAATAGTGTCTGTGGCATTTCGATCTTGACACACCGCACAGAAAGAAATTGAATCAGCGTCCATATGCAAAGTAATTGGTTCAGCTTCACTAATTTCGGTAAACCATTTATCTTCATAGAATGCAATATTAAGGACATTGTCTCCTGTTATATTTGTCGCAGCGAATGCTGGGACAGAATTAATAGTTAAAACTACAAATGTAAATATTATAAATAAAATTTTTGTACTTTTTAATAATTTTTGTTTCATAAATTTTTCCTCCTTAAAAATAAAAAATTCCCATTATTCCATCATTTATGATAAAAAGATAACTAAAAAGCATCTTTTATCAGCATGAATAAGTAAAAGTAAAGAAATCACAAAAACTACAATCATAAATATACTACGACAAATTACAAATGTCAATAGTCTTTCGACATTTTTTGACAAAAAAAGACAAAAAACGACATATTTTTTAAAAAACGAATGAGATGTGTTGACTTTATTTTAAAATTATAGTAAAATAAGAAAGAAATTGCTGGAAGATGCAGTGCAAATAAGGAGGTATAGAGTATGATTAAAATATCAGATGCAGAATTGGAAGTTATGAAAGTAATTTGGGGAAGAAAAGAGACAACTTCACTAGAAATTATTAAAGAATTGGAACATTGCAACTGGAATGACAATACGATTCGAACTTTAATTAATAGATTAATTGCTAAAAAAGCGGTTGGTATTTCTAAAAAAGAAGGAAAGACTTACACCTATGTGCCTTTAATTAAGCAAGATGAATATAAATTAAAGAGAAGTAGAAATTTTGTGAAACAGTTTTTTGATGGTTCGATTCATGACATGATACTTAATTTTATTGACAATGACGAGTTGTCAAAAGAAGATTTACAGGATTTAGTAAATAAAGTAAATGAAAAGAAGAAATAAAGGAAACGATGAAAATGATTCAGGATTTTATTGTAAATCTTTATAATCAATTGTTTTATATGTCAGTTATTGCAACAATTATTGGTTGTTTTATTTTGCTATTTAGAAAGATAACTGATAAAAAATTAGAGCCCAGATGCCATTATATCATTTGGGCAATTTTTATCATTGCTTTGATTTTTCCAGTTACGATTCCAAGTAAAATGAGCATTTATAATGTTATTGATTTAAGTGTTTTAAAGAAGGAAAATAAGCATTATTCAAACGATACTTTAAGTTTGGCGGGGAGTGTAAATGAGCTTGCAATTTATGATAATATGAAAAATGAAATTTCTAATAATAATCATGGAAATGAACACTATTTTTCAAAGCTCATGTTGGATATGGTTTTTGTTATTTTTGTTTTGAAATTTTTTAGGTCAGTTGTGGCTTATATGGTTTTAAATGGTAGGATACGTGATAAAGTCGTAGAAGAAGAGAGAATAGAAAGAATATTACAAGATTGCAAGAAAGCTTTGAAAATCAAGAGAAACGTTGCAATTGTCAAACAAGAAAAAATCAAAGTACCATCTATTATTGGGATTTTTAAATTAAAAATTTTATTTACTGATACAACACTTTTGTTGAAAGATAATGAGCTAAGAAGTATTATGATGCATGAATTATCACATTATAAGAGAAAAGACATTTTTGTGAATTGGTTGATTACTTTACTGAAAGCTTTATATTGGTTTAATCCAATGATAAGTGTGTTTCTGGTCTATATGAAAATTGATATGGAACTTGCGACAGATGCGTTAGCGATTAGCAAAATGGAAGGTGTAAAAGATACAGAATATTGTGATGTTATTATAGAAGTAGCAAAACTAAGTAGTATAAAGATGGATCATATTTTGGGGTTAGTTAGCACAAAGACAAAGTTGAATGATAGAATTGATGCTGTTTTTAAGAAAGAAGAATTTAAAAAATATAGAGTATTAATGTTTGTTGCTACGGTTTTTATGATGTTATTTATGTTATTGATTTTATATCCAACTTCATATGATGCTTTAGAAATTCCAAAACTATATTTACAACTAGAAGATGGTAGAAAAATAGATATTTCAGAAGAAGAAATAGTACAGCTTTCGAGTGGAGACAGTTTGAAGGTTTTGGCAGAAGGTGGGGATTATAAGAAAATTATTTTATATGAAAGGCATAACTTATTAAATGATGAAACGGATTATCGATTAATAAATTTGGGAAGTGAAACCTATCTACCAAAAGGAGAATATGTTTATAAATTTATATTGGATTGTAATAATAGAGATAGTATTAGTTATACAATAAAGATTTTAGTGGAATAAGTTTAGAAATTAAGAGGCGAACGAATGAAGAAATTTTTGATAAAAGGAATTGTAATAGGAATTTTTGTAGTTTTATTTATCTGGCTATGTTTTAAAGCCTATCATTATGTGGTCATACATAATGTTTATCAAGCGATTGAAAATTTTATAAGTGAGAAAAATCGATATTATTCTGTTAGAACCATTCAAAATGGAAAAATGCTTTTTAATGAAGAGATTTTTTACAGAGATAATCAAATGAAATATTTAGTATTAAATAGTGATTTGAAAAAATGGTATTTTGAATTGAGAAATTTTGATGAAAATGAGGAAGAATTAGGTAAGCTAGACTCTCGCATTGAGAGTAGTGATTTTTTAACCAATATACCGAATTTTATTTCTTTAATTTATCAAAATAATAAATTTAATTTTGACCAATTGTTTCAGATTTATCGTATTACTTCAACGGAATATGAGGGGAAGAAGTGTTATAAGATAATGACAAAAATGGAAACTTTATTGGTTGATAAAAATACGTATTTGCCAATATATGCCTATAGAAATTTGAAGAGTTCGGAAAAGTTAGCGAATCCTAACAAAGAGTATATTTATGAATTTAGAGTTAATACAGTAACACAAGAGGATATGCAAGAACCATAATTTGCCAATATTACAATTGTGTTACGAAAATATAACGTTTCTGTAACATTGTTGAAAAATGTTGAAAAAAATTTATTTATGTAGTAAAATAAAATAGAATGATATCAATAGATTAGTTTTTGTGAAATTTAGGAGGGCAGTATTATGGCAATGAATCCAATGAAAAGAAGAGCAAGAAATTCGTTTTTAATCGGTTTTTTGTGTGCATTGATTATAATGGCATTAATTGTTATGTTACTTTTATATAAAATGCAAGATTTGAAACAAAGTTATGAAAAATTAGAATCACAACAAAAAGAAGTATTTGTAGCAAGTGATTATATTCAATCAGGAACAGAAGTTACAATGGATTCTTTTAAAAGGGAAAAAGTTCAAACATCAATTTCTGATAATGAAATGGTAAGGGCGATTGATTTTCAACAAGAAAATGAGGACGGTAGTGTGACAGACAAAATCATTCAAGTAAGAACAGATATTCCGAAAGGAACCATTATTACCAAAGACTTGTTGGAAGAGGTGGAAGATCAAACAACAAATGACCAGAGACTTCAGGAGTATAACATGATTGTTCTTCCAACGAAACTGGCAGCGGATGATTACATAGATGTTAGAATTCAATTTCCAACAGGGGAAGATTATGTTGTTGTTTCAAAGAAGAAGGTTGTGGAAGCAGATGAGAAAACAATTTGGCTAAAAATGAATGAAGATGAAATATTAATGTTAGGAAATGCAATTGTGGAAGCCTATACCATCGAAGGTTCTAAATTATATGCAACAACATATACACAAGCAGGCTTGCAAGATGCTGCTGTGCCTACTTATGTCGTTAGCAAAGATGTTATGAGTATTATTGGTACCAATCCAAACATTAGGTCAGAAGCAAGAGATGGATTGTATGCAAGATATCATGACCAAGAGCAAGTTCAAGTAAGAGAAAGAATTGATAAAACATTATCACCATATGTCGGTTCACAAAATTCAGCTGTTGAAACAGGCTTGCAAGAAGAACTTGTGACACGTGAAGAAGGAAGACGAGAGTTTGTAGAGATGTTACAATAAAAGTAGAGGTGAAGGGACGAATGAAAAAAATTGTATTTATAGGGACTTATGATAAGACAGACATGCTATTGTATGTGGCTAAAATTTTAACCCTTATGGGGAAAAAGGTATTATTAATAGATACAACGATTTTGAAAAAAAGTCGCTATATTGTTCCTACCATGATACAGGAAAAACAGTACGTTACGACTTATGAAGATATTGATGTGGCAATTGGTTTTGAGAATTTTGAAGCCATTCAAAAATATCAACAAAATTTTGGAGGCGCTACTGAATATGACTTTGCGTTAATGGATATTGACCGAGCGATTGCTTATCAAAAGTTTGAGATTACTGCTGAGGATCGTCATTTTTTCGTAACTTCTTTTGATGTTTACAATTTAAAAAGGGGACTGCAGGTTTTGGCATATATTCAAAAAGATGCAGTTGTTACAAAAGTATATTATACAAAGAGTATGCTTGCTGAAGAGGATGAATATCTCAATTATTTGGCAGCAGATTATCAAATAAAATGGGATGAATCAGACATTGTTTTCTTTCCTTTTGAAACAGTAGACTTAAATGCGATTTATATTAATCAAAGGGCAGGTCGAATTCAAATGAAAGGTTTGAGTAATACTTATGTAGATTCTGTTTTATATTTGACGGAAGCGATTACAGGAGAGAGTTCCGGAAAAATTAAAAATGCGTATAAATTATTAGATGCTTAGAAAAGGTGGAGGATGAGAATGGCAATATTAAGTTTTTGGAGTGGAAATCCAAAGGAAGCAGGACAAACTTTATCAATTGCAGCAATAGCTACACAGATATCAATTGAGCATAATCGAAAAACTTTAGTAGTGGATGCTACATTTAAAGATGATACATTAGAAAGATGTTTCTGGAAACCAGACGAAAATAAAGAATTGAAGAAAAAGCTGAACAAGGGAAAATTGGATATTGCAACTGGAACAGAAGGTTTAATGAGTGCAATTGCCAGCAACAAAACGTCCCCAGAAATCATATCTAATTATACAAAAGTAGTGTTTAACAAAAGGTTTGACGTATTGCTTGGCTTGAAAACAACAAACTATGAAGAGTATGATAGCTATTTGAAATTGTACCCAGATATGTTAAAAGCAGCAAATAAGTTTTACGATTTGGTAATTGTTGATTTGCCTAAAACAACCCAAAGACAAACAACAATGGATATTTTAAGAACATCTGATGTTGTGATGTATACGATGTCACAAAATTTAAAACAAATTAATGAATTTATAGAAAATCGAGATGAAATGCAGGAGTTAAAAAGAGTTATTCCGTTATTAGGAAGTGCAAATGATTTTTGCAAATACAACCCAAAGAACGTTTCGACGTTTGTGAGAGAAAAACAACTTGCGTATATTTCTTATAATAATAAATTTTTGGAGTCTGCTAGTGAAGGCGAAGTTGCCAAGTTTTTCTTGGATGCGATAAGAAGCAAAAATGCAAGAGATAAAAATGCACAATTTTTGAAGTCAGTTGCTGAGACATCACAAAAAGTAATCCGTAAATTTGAAGAAATCAAATATGGTAGAGTACTAGATTCATAAGAAAAGGGGGCACTCTTAAATGATTGCAAATATGATATTAATGTTTGTTGTAGTAGTAATTGTATTTTTTACTGTTACACATTTTATTAAAAAGAATAAAGAAGAGGTTGTTGATGAAGAAGTTGTTGCTGATGATAAAACATATACTTTTGAGTTAATGATTAAATTCGTAAAAAAGAGACTAGACGAAATCACGAAAATTAACTTGTATGATATTGGTTTGTCAGAGGAAGAATTAAAAAGAAGAAAAAACAAAAAATACGAATTGAAAAAGGCCTTGAAAGGTTGTACCTATGGCGATGTTAATGATAAAAAATATGTGAAAGAATTGATTTATGATTTGCTTTCAAAAGAATATGGAATTAACGAAACAAACATTATAAGAGTATTGCCTTTTGATACCCCATCCCTTTTGACAGCGCAAGATAAATTCGACATTTTAATTCATGAATACAAAAAAACATTTGGATATGAGGCATTATCAGAAATGATAAAAAAATATAATCTAGATGTGTTTAAATTTGTTGAAGGAGAGTCAAGACCAAGCTATGTTATCACAGAAGACGAAATTAATGATATTTATGAGAAAGAAAATTTTCAATTAGATTTTAACGATAAACTAGAAGTAGTTGTTCAAAGAATTTATCAATCGTACAAAGGATTTAGTAGTATTGACGAAGTACGTGATATGAATATTGATGGTATTTCTGGTGGTGTATCAGGTTTGCCAGAAAGTTTCTTGAGTCAGGTTGCACAAAGTGATGGCGATTTTTTAAAACAAGCGATGGAGGCGAAAGTGCCAAGAGCGTGTGACAGTATCTGGATTATGTTTCATGGTAAATCCATTCGTTTAGCATTTTTGACATTTGGAACAGAAGCAGAACTAAAAAGAGTTTGCCAGAATATTTATAAATACAATAATCCGGGACAGTTATCTGATACCAATGGTTTCAAAATCAATGAAATGAAAGACGGTTCGCGTGTCGTTGTTGTAAGACCTAGCATGTCTGAAACTTGGGCATTTTTCGTCAGAAAGTTCGACGTAAAAAGAGCATCTTTGGAGCAAATGTATCGTAAAGCAAATGGTGGACAAGAATTAATTGAATTATTAAAATATTTAGTAAAAGGCGCCAGAATTATTTCTCTTACTGGTGAGCAAGGTTGCCGGAAAAACAACATTGCTTATGGCGATGATTGATAATATTTACGAAACGATGAACCTTCGTATCACAGAAACAGCGTTCGAGTTGCACTTGAGAAAAATTTACCCAACCCGAAATATTTTGTCAATGCGTGAGACAGAGACCATTTCTGGTCAAGATTGTTTGGATGTTCAGAAAAAGACTGACGGTTCCGTAAACATTATCCGGAGAGGTTGCAACAGACCCCGTAGCATCTTGGATGATTCAGTCTGCACAGGTTGCTTCTAAGTTTACGTTATTTACGCACCACGCCAAAACATTTCCTGATTTAGTAACAGCACTTCGTAACTCAATGCTTCGTGCTGGTGTATTTAAAGATGAAAAGACGGCTGAGGAGCAAGTTGTGCAAGTTATGAATTTTGACATTCATTTAGTGAAAGACTTCCGAGGCGTCAGATACATAGAAAGAATTACAGAATGTATTCCAGTGGAAGAAAAAAATGAATATACATTTGATCATAGAAATGAAAGTACGATTGAGGGAAAACTAGATAAATTTATGGACAATGCCGCCATCTTTTTTGGTAAAACAACAAACCGTGAAATGTACAAATACAGAAATGTTATGGAATATGTGAATGATGCTTATGTTTTGACAAACCCAATTAGTGAAACGAATATCAAAGAAATGCGTATTAATATGGAAGACACCGATATGGTAAATTTTGATAAATTCTTGGAAAGAAATTGGGGAATCAAGCCACCTGAAATGCCAGGCGAAGCAAATAAACCAGAAGAAAAAGTGGTAGAAGTTGTGCCGGTTTCAAGTAGTAATGTTGAAACTGAAGCTGCACCTAAAATGCGCACCAGAAGACCAGCGATGACAAAAGAAGGACAACCAGCCAGAAGGTCTGTAAGCACCGCAACTAATTCACAAACAAGAACAACGCAAACAAAGCCACAGGCAAGACCAATGCCAAGAAAAACAAAACCAGATGCGGAAGGCTAAAATAAACGAAGGAAAGGAGAGTATGATGGATGGATAATAATCAAATGATGATGTACCTTATGTTTGGTGCTGGGCGGATTGTTTTTCATACTTATTATTGCGTGGTATATGCTAAATAAAAAGATGAAATCCAAAGAGACCAAATATATTGCCCAGTTGACAGAAGGTACTAAAACAAGTAGCTTTAGCTCAGATATTATATATCAGAAAATCTATATATATTGTACCAAGATACCTTTCTTAAAAAGATATGTATTAAAAATTAGAAGAAGAATTGAAATTATCAACCTAGATGACGAGTATTTAACTAGAAAACAAACAGCCAAAATTTTGTTAAGAGCAGTTTTTATCATATTTCCTTTGACAGGAATGATTATTTACTTAACAAGACAAAATATTATTTTAATGCTTACGTTGTTCTTATTTGAAATATTCTTTATAGAAACGTTTATGGAAGGTATGGTTGATAAGATTGATAACAAACTTTTGAAAGAGCAAATTGAAATGTTTAGTGATATGCGTCATGCTTATCACGAGTATAACATGATTGAAGAGGCTTTGTATGATGTTGCTCAAAACGATGAAGTAGAAGTTTCAAGACAGGTAGAAAAAATTCATGAAGTGCTACTATCAGATGACCCAGAAAATGAACTTGAAAAATACTACGACATTGCACCCAATAGTTATTTGAAAGAGTTTGCTGGCGTTTCCTATTTGACAAAAGAATTTGGTGACAGAAAAGATAAAGATGGCTCCTCTTTATATTTGAAAAACTTGAATAATATTGTGCAAGAAATGCAGTTGGAAATTTTAAAAAGAGATAAATTGGACTATGTGTTCCAGAGTTTGTCAATGATTGCGGCGGTTCCGATTCTATTTTTAGATGTCATGAAAAATTGGGCGATTGGGCAATTCTCGTTTACTTCAGAATTTTACAATGGAACGCTTGGATTTTTGGCGCAAATGGGAATTGTAATTGTGACGATTTTGTGTTATATTTTTGTACGTTCTTTGAAAGACAATGGAAGTGTCAATACTGCGACGAACACGGAAAATCCAATTCAAAAGAGATTGTATAATCACAAAATTGTAAAGCAATTTATTGATTATTTGATGCCGAAAGACGGCACGAAAGAATACAAAAAAGTGACGACTTTGCTAAAAGATAATGCGTCAAAATTGAAGATGGAATGGCTATACATAAACCGTGTGGGGTGTACGATTATATTTTTCATTGTGTCAATGTTTATTTTGCTGGAGGCGCATCAATATGCGATTAACTATGTATATACAGAGCCGACGACAGATTATAATGTGCTAGGAAATTTGTCAGAAAAAGAGCATAAAACGGCGATGCAGAAAACAGAAGCAGACAATGTATTTTTGGACCAGTTTAAGACAGATAGAACCATTACCCAAGATAAATTAAGAAAAACGTTGGAAAAATCAAAGGAATATGGGGACTCTTCCGAAAAAGATATGGATGTGATTGTAGAAAGAATATGGGGCAAATTACAGGTTGTGCAGTCCCAATATTTGAAGTGGTTTGAATTATTGATTGCTTGTGTGATAGGAACGCTTGGCTATTATGGACCAATTTGGTTATTGAAATTCCAAAAGAAAATGCGACAAATGGAAATGGAAAATGAAGTTATGCAGTTCCAAACGATTATTTTGATGTTAATGAAAATCGAAAGAGTGAATGTTGAGATGATTTTGGAATGGCTAGAAAGGTATGCTAACATTTTCAAGGAGCCAATTTCAAGATGTGTGAATAACTTTGAAAGTGGTGCTTGGGAAGCATTGGAAGATTTGAAAAATGAGCTTTCTTTCCAGCAATTGATTACTCTTGTAGAAGGTTTACAATCAGCGGTGGAATCGATTCCAATTCGTGAGGCATTTGACGAATTAGACACAGAAAGGGCATATTATCAGGAAAAAAGAAAAGAGTCAAACGAAAGATTAATTACGAGAAAATCGATGATAGGCAAGGTATTAGGGTTTGCACCAATGGTTATTCTGTTTGTGGGATATTTGATTTTACCATTATGCGTAATTGGTTTGTCAAGCATGACATCAGCCTTCAATACAATGTCTTCGATGTAAAAAGGAGTAAGTATGGATAATTCTTTGAGTAAGGCTCTGATTATTGCAGCAGGTGTGTTGTTGGCCATGGTCGTGGTAGCATTTATGATGTATTCGTTTAGACGAATGAGTTCTTGGTCGACCACACAAAATGAGGAACAAACGACAGAGCAAATAGAAAAGTTTAATAAAGAATATGAAGCATTTGATAAAGATTTGATGTATGGTGTGGATGTAATTTCTTGCTTAAATAAGGCCAAGAGCAACAATGATAAAGTAGAGGAAGAAGGCTATTCAGATTCTTATTTGGTAAAAGTTAATGTAACTTTTAAGAAAAAACTTTCAGAAACGATACGTGTCTATTATGTGTCAAAGGATTCTAAAAAAGAAAAAGAGGCTCATAATAGTGCTGATTTTACCAATAACAAAAACTTGAAGTTAGAAGATGTATTTGAAGTTTCTAAAGAGTATAAGGATCATGTGAATGGAATTGATTTTTCAAAACCTTTGGCACCAATGAACAGTGAGTTATCCATGAATATTGATGAGAAATATCAATTACATAAAGAAACACAGACAGATGATTTGATTAAAGCATTACTTGCTATTTCTGGTAACTTGAAGCAGATGAAACAAAATTCCAAATATGATTTGGTAAAAGATAATTGGATACGAGCAGAGTGGGAAACGCCAGCTTTTAGCATGAAAACAAGAAAATTTAGGTGCACAAGTGTGCACTATAATGCGCAAACAAGTCGTGTCGATTTAATTGAATTTGAAGAATTTTAAATAGAAAGGCAAAATTATGGAAAATGCATCAAAAGCTTTGCTCATGGCGGCTGGAGTACTTATTGGCATTTTAGTTATCAGTTTTATGATGCTGCTTTTGCGCAAAGGTGGGCAAATGAGTAGCGAATTTGATAGTCAATTATCGAGCAATGAGCTTGTCAAATTTAATAGCCAATTTGAATTATATCAAAGAAGTGACATCGAAAATACGTTTTTTGACGTGATTACAGTGGTAAATCTTGCGTATGATATAAACACGTCTGCACAGTGGCAACCAAGAAGTGGTGTGACAGTGCAAATTTGGGAAAGAGGAAATTGTAAATATAGTATTTCAGATAGTAACGAAATAAAAAAACATACCATGCAGGAGGGAACTTCAGGTACTGAAAAAGATATTTATAGCGAAATTGTTGGAAAATATACGCAATTGAAAAATGATGATCCCGCACAAGGCTACCAATATAAATTTGTATGCGAAGAGATTGGATATAACACGGCTTCAGGAAAAGTTGATCAAGTGATTTTTAGGGCAGAAGAAAGGTAGTAGAAAAATAATATTTTTTCTAAAAATATATTGAAATTAAAAAAATTATATGTTAAAATAGAAAAAGGAATAGGTATGAAAAAGGCGATTTTTGTAATATTATTGATATTTTTGACAATCCTCATTTGTATTTATATGAATTACAAACAAATGGCGATGGCGCAAGCAGAGGCTCAAAAGTTCAATAAAACATATGAATTTTACAATCAAAAAGCGATTTTGGGGACAGATATTACAACAGTTATCAATAAGGCAATGGACAATAATGAAACATATGCTGTTCCAAAAGATGAAAAAAATCAGTATATTCCCAATGAGACAGATAGCATAAAAATTTATTTATGCTTGAAGGCAGAAGACAAGCCTTCGCCCATGGAGGAAATCGTCGAAATTGGTTTGACAGATTTTACAGCGCTTTTTGGAGAGCTAACTTTCCAATGCGCAGATGTGAAGTATCATGAAAAAACGGGAAAAATTGCTGAAATGACTTTTATATTACCTGAATATTGATTTTAATATATACGTGAAAGTATATTAAAATAAATTTTATTTTTTTGTTAAAACAAAGGAGGAAAAAATTATGGAAAATGCGTCAAAAGCGTTAATTATAGCAGGTGCTATACTTTTATCAATTTTAATTATCGCGCTAGGTATGAATATATATAATAGCGCAAGTTCTGCAACAGGAAATGCAGATATGAGTGCTCAAGAAATTGACTCTCACAATCAAACATTTACAGCTTATGAAGGAAGAATTAAAGGAACACAAGTTAGAACATTGCTAAACATGATTGCAAAAAACAATGAAGAATATGAAGATAGAATCATTACTGTATCAATCGACAAACCATCATTATCTTCTGATGCTTCAGCAGATATAAGAGGAGTATTAAGTAGTGTAAAAACAAATACAACTTATAATGTAACTTTTACTAATGGTGGAGCAGATGGAATAATTGATACATGTGATATAGTGGTTTATACGGGCAGCGGTAGCGGTTCAGGTGGAGGTTCTACAGGACCATAGTAACAGAAAGGACGTGAGAATATGGAAAATGCATCAAAAGCGTTGATTATAGCTGGTTCTATTCTGTTGGCAGTTTTGATTATTGCAATGGGTGTAACAATCTTTAATAAAGCACGAGGGGCAGCCAGTACAGAAAGTTTAGATGCAGCTGAGATTGACATGTTCAATAAAAAATTTGATAAATATTTGACAGGCAATTCTGGAAAAGGCATTTTAGGTTCTCAAGTGAAAACCATGCTTTCATCTGCTATATCCAATGCGAATACCAATCAAGACGAACCAAGTAAGTTGCCAGCCATTAAATTAGAAGGTGGAACAGAGATAACAGGAGGACAAACGGCTGAATCAAATCTTCAAAATTACATAAATTCTATTAGTAATATGAAAAATGATATTATTTCTAAAAACAATTATAGAATAACTGCTGATTATGGGACAAGTGGTTTGATTGTAAAAATTATAATTGAGCAAATTTAGAAATTAGAAAAGGTTAAGAGATATGGAGAATATTACAAAAGCTTTGATGATGGCCTTTAGTATGATGATGTTTGTGATTGGATTTTCGTATTCGATGTATTTAATTAACCATTTGATGTCAACTTCAGAAGTGCTATTAGATACAGTATCTGCTTCTAAATATTATGATAACATCGAAGTAGAAAGTGGAGAAAATACAAGAGAAGTGACAGTAGATACGATTGTTTCAGTTTTATATCGTTATTACAAAGAGAATTATACTGTTAAGATTTATCAAAAAGACGGCACATTGCTTCAAATTTTTGATGTCAATCTAGAAGGAAAAATTGCAAGAGCTGCAGCAGATACCAAGGGAGTTGACAAGGAATTGGTATCCTTAAAAAAGTCAATTTATAATAAATCTGATAAGCCAGCTTACTTATTTGAGGCACCTTGGACAGGTAGTACAGACGAAAATACAAGGGCTCGCATTGATTTTTTCTTACATGGCACAAAGGGATATATCAATAATACATTGGTTGATTATAGCAATGGAAGTCCTGCTTTTTCAAATGAAGGTGGATTTTTAGGGAAATTTCAAAATGAGACAATTTTTATCGAAAGTGTTGTTGAATATGCCTATACAGGTGATACAATTTCTACAGCAAATGGGCTGGAAACGATTACAGGAAATACACAAGAAAGTTCAAAAATTATCATAACATATACAGAAAAATAGAATAGAAGGGAAGTTAGGTTTATGGGAGATACTTTAATGACAGTTGTTGCTATCTTTTTAGCAGTGGTACTAATGTTCATATTTCCAATGTTGTCCGTATCTGAAAGAACAGACGATATTTCACAATTAGCAGTTGAAACAGCGGTAACAGATTTTGTGGATACTTCGCGTTCCATTGGAAAAATAACAATGGCAAATTATGATAAATTAGTAGGAGCGCTAAATGCAACAGGAAATTCATATGATATTGAAATGGAAGTACAAGTTTTAGATGAAAATATTGGGAAGAAGTCTGCATGGACCAATAAGCAAGTGGTAGGAGAAAATGTTTATTATTCTGTTTATACTTCTCAAATATTAAGCGAATTGCAAGGGGCAGGCTATTGGCAAATGAAAGAAGGAGATAAAATTACTTGTACAGCCAAAAATAATAATACGACCATATCTCAAACTTTAAGAAGTGTATTTTATTCAACTTCTTCAAATGGGGCATATCAAGTTAATGCGACACATTCAGGAATTGTAACTTCTGGTAGGAATGATTAAATAAAATAGAATGAAGAAGGAGATGTAAAAAAGATAGAGTTTTTTACATCTCTTTTTTTCAAAAACAAAGGAGAATGATTATGAAAGTAGATGGTTTAGCAGTTGTACTAGCAATTATTTTATTGCCAATTATATTAGTGGTTACTTTTTATATTCATTTGCAGGTGGATACGATTGCGACTGAAAATCAATATAATACGAAATTATTGACAGCTACTTATAGTGCTATGTCTGCTTTCGAGATGAATACAGCCAATGAGGATTTGTCAAGCGTGGCAGATTCTATGAGAAGCATTATCGAAGCGTCTAATAACGTGTTTTTGGATACATTGGCAACCAGTTTAGGAATGTCAAATGCCAGTAGGCAATTGTTGCAACCTTATATCCCAGCAGTTTTGTATACGTTGTATGACGGCTACTATATTTATGCACCTACGCAAGTGCCAGTTGTGGCTCAAAAAACGACAGAGGAAAGTAGTGGTTTAATCAAAACAGAGGGGTATCAATTTTATGGTGAAATAGATAAAACAACAGGCGCTCAAATCATACCAGATACTGAAATAGAAGGAGCAGACACAGCTGTTTATGGAGATATTTTATTTGAAGCAGATGAGACCAAAAGTGGTGGCAGAAAATATACGATTCATCGTGAGAATGCCAAGCCAAAAGAAGAAAAGGATTCGTATATTTTGAAATCGTATGTGCAATATTCAGGCAGGTATGTACAGGGGAACAAAGATGTGACGATTAATTATACATTAGATAATTATTTGAACATTGTAGGGACAATTAATGATATTTATTACACGAAAACTGGTTATTTAATAAAAAAAGATTTGGTAGAGCAACCTCATATTGATGGTGTTAACGATAGCGACATTTGGGCTTTAAATGAAGATGATGCCAAAAATAAAATTTTAGGGTTGAAAAAGGTGGCAGATGAAGAGACCATTATTGCAGCCCAAAACGCAAGTGTTAAGGTTAATGGTCGAACGATAAATTCTGATTTTGGAAGGGTAGCAGATGCTTTACATGCAAAATATAATGTAGAAATTAAGACAATCAAAGATGCAGAAGTATATTTGGAAAAGATGTATGAGGAATATGATGAAGGCAAAAATCCAGCAACAGCTGGTTTACTAAGTGCCATTAATGAAATCGAATATGAAATTCAAAATTGCAAGGCGGTGGCTTATTATATTAGTTCACAAATTTTTTCAAATTGGGTTTACGAATATTTGGGCGATTTGACCTATGGAAATATCCAGCAAATTGACTCAATTGATAGTTATGAATTTTCTTCTGGTGTAGAAACAAGTATTTATTATGAATTTAAAGACACAGATGATAGAAAGATTTTTGATGCTGGTCAAGATCCAGAAGATGAAAAATCAAACTTTTATATTCATAAATTGGAAGTTATTAAAAATTCGATTAAGTATAATTTGAATTTGGCGATTTCGGCTTATACCAATACTATGAATACTTCTTATAATTTTAGTTTGCCAGTGTTAGAGGAGGAAGAGTGGGACAAAATTTTGAGCAATGTTTCCATTGTTTCCTTTATGCAAGGTTGGAATTGTGGATTGAATATTTATAATGATTATCAGATGGTTTGTAGTACGAACAACGAATTAACAGTTACGCCAAGCGAAATTTATTATGTAGAAAGTGATAAATTTAATGATACAAAGTCAGATTACCATAGGATTGATTGCCCTGTTTGGAATGCCACAAGTGATAAATTTATGAGTTTTAAATCAAAAGAAGTAAAGTTTGATAAAGTTTTGAAGCCTGCTTCCACAGAATATAGCTATGACCATAGAAATTTAGCTTGTTATACTTGTATTAATACAGGCAATTATTATGAAAGAAGTTTGTTTGACAAAAAGGACGAAACCGACTATTATGAAAAAGTTAAAAGTTTAAAAAAAGGTGGAAGCGACGACGTCGCTAAACAGACAGCGGCGTATATTGGAATTGCAAAAGAGAGAATTGACACTTACAAAACCAATGCTTTGCCAGTATCACAAGGGTATAAAGTATTTCCGCAAAATGGGTCTGTGGTAACAGATACGATGACTACATCAAAGCTGAATTCTATGGCATCAGGGGCGCAAGTTTCAAAATTGTTGATTACGATATCAGATACGCAACATGGCCATCATGCTGGGATGAATGAAACAGTTGGTACTTTTGAAATTGGTGTTGAAGATGGAAGCTCGAATTTTTCTGTTTCCAAAAATGTTATTTTGAACGCAATGGGGCAAAAAAAGGAACAGACAATTGAAGTTGTTGTTCCAGATAATCAAAGAATTTTGAAACCAATTGTTACAATTAGTAAGGTGGCGCCAGGTTATTCGATTATGTATCGTGTGGAAAGTATAAAAGTGATTTATAAATAGAGGAGGAAGGATGAAAATAATTTTAGCGTCGGGTTCGCCAAGAAGACAAGATTTGATGAAACAGGCGAAAATTCCATATGAGGTAATAGTAAGCGATTTTGACGAAAAAGTGGATAGTACATTGAGCTTAGAAGAACAGTCCAAAGAAATTGCTTATGGAAAGGCGAAAGAGGTTTTTGATAAAACTGCTGGAGACCGATGTGTGATTGGCTCAGATACGCTAGTGATTGTTGATGGGAAGAAATTTGGGAAAGCAAAATCGAGGGAAGAAGCTATTAAGATGCTAAAAACAATTCAAGGAAAGTCACATAAAATTTTTACAAGCATCGCAGTTTTAATCCAGAAAAATGGACAAACTAAAGTTTATAAGGAACTTTCACAAAATACAGTTTACGTGAAACGAATGACAGATTTGGAAATTGAGGATTATGTGGATACAGAGAAACCTTATTTTTGTGCGGGAGCGTACGCGATACAAGGCGTTTTTGCGGTGTTTATTGAGAGAATAGATGGGGATTATCCGGCTGTTTTGGGGCTTCCAATTCATCGCGTTTATGAAATTTTGAAAGAAAATCATTGTATTTAGAAACAAACATGAATATTTTTTTGCCAAATTGGAACAATAAGGCAAAAGGAGTGTTCGTGTATGGAAAAAACGGTAAAAAAGATTGATATTTGGACCATTTTTATGTATTTGATTTTGTATAGCATCGCAGGTTTTTTCATAGAAACTGTGTTTGGATTATTTACAAAAGGGGTTTTAGAGAGCAGAAAAAGTTTTCTGTATGGGCCATTTTGTGCGATTTATGGAATTGGTGCCATTGTGATGATTTTGGCTTTGCGAGGCGAAAAAAGTAATGTCAAATTATTTTTTGGTGGTGCGATTTTGCGGAGCAATTGTGGAATATTTGATGAGTTTTGTTTGTGAGAAAATGTTTGGTATCAAATGGTGGGATTATTCTGACTATTTAGTCAATATTCAGGGAAGAACATGTTTGTTTTTTGCAGTTTCATGGGGCGTTTTGGCGATTTTTTTAATCAAGTATGTGAACCCTTTTGTGGACAAATGGATTGAAAAAATGCAACCAAAGAAAAATGGTTTTAAAGTTGGCGTTGGCTTATTGGTTGCCTTTTTTTGCTTAGATGCCGTGTTGACAGCGTATACTTTGAAAGTGTTTTATTACAGAATTGCGACTGAGAAAAATTTGAATATTACGAATAAAGCACAAGTTCAAGAAAAATATGCTCAAATAGAAAAAAGCGACGATTTGGCTGGTTTGATTAACGATTATTATGACAATGAAAAAATACTGATTAATTATCCGAATATGATTATTGAAGAGGAAAATAAAAATCAGATATATGTGGAAAGTTTGCTAAACGGGGTAAAATCTTATTATTATCGTTTGGGGGACTTGTAGGGGCGTGAAAAACGTCCTTGTTACATAGAAAAGGAGAAGAAATGAAATTACATATTGTGCTGGTGGAGCCTGAAATTCCACAAAATACAGGAAATATTGCAAGAACTTGTGCAGCGTTAGGGGCAAAGTTACATTTGGTGTATCCGCTGGGATTTTCGATTTCGGAAAAGCAAGTAAAAAGGGCAGGTTTGGACTATTGGGACAAATTGGAAATCGAGGAGCATTTGAATTTTGAGGCTTTTTTAAAGAAATATCAGCCAGAAGAGAAAAATATGTTTTTTGTGACGACAAAGGGAAAACAGGTTTATTCTGATTTTGATTATTCCACATTAGATGAAGTTTTTATTCTTTTTGGAAAGGAAACCAAAGGTTTACCAGAAGATATTTTGCAAAAATACATAGATAAAACAATGCGAATTCCTATGAAAGAGGGGTTGCGTTCGCTGAATTTGTCAAATTCAGTTGCGATTGTGGCGTATGATATTTTTAGACAATGTGAATTTAAGGGATTAGAAGAAATTAGTAATTATTTTGTATAATTTGCCAAAATTTGCCCATAATACTAGCGAAGGTGAGTATTATGAGAAAAGAATATCTTTATATTGTAATTTTAGTAGTTTTGATTGCAGCAGTGATAGGGGGCATTGTGGGAGTGTTAAAGAGAACGCCGAATATAAGTGAGGCGAAGGCGGCAAACGAAGTGCAAAATGTTCCAGAAAAAGAGAATACAGTTGTTACAACGGCGAGTTCAGAGGAAAAAGTTTCTCCCAATGCAACATTTGCGCTAAAAAAATATTATGATGAATGCAGTCATTTTGATTATGAGGAAGCGGAACTTCCACACGAACTTGTCAATCTAACGCAGGAAGAAGTGGAGGAATATTATGCAGGCTGGGAAGTAGAGAAGTTTGCAAAGGACCAATTGGTTTTGACAAAGGAAATTGATGGCTATTGTAATCAGCATTTTTTGATTAAGTTGGATAATGATTTGGTCAATATTTATCGAGTGGGAACTTTAGGGGAGCTGAATCAATATCAGGCGACAGACATTTCAAAGGACTATTTGCCAGAAGAGGATATTGGCAAATTGGAGGAGGGAATTCCAGTTTTTGGAGAAGGAAAATTAAGTGCCATTTTAGAGGATTACGAATAAAGTGTTGAAGTGAAAAAGAGATAGTTCTAAGACAACTTTTAAACGAATACAATTAAGCAAATGTATTTGTTTGGGGGTTATCAGAATGAAGGGAATGTCAATTGAAGAAAGAGCAATTAAACTTGCTCAATATATAATAGATACAAAGGATACTGTACGAGGAGCAGCAAAGAGATTTGGAATCAGTAAAAGTACAGTACATATGGATGTAACACAAAAGAACGGTTGGAGAGAAAGTCAAATATTTCCAGAAAGTATTGAGATTAAGAAAGTTTTCTTGGCGGAGAAGAATCCGGTTGTGAGGTTTGGGTTGGTGATTAGATAAATAATTGAATAGGATAATGAGAAAGAAGTTTGTAAGAATAAAATACAAGCTTCTTTTTTTATTGAAAAGAGAAATGCCACAAACTCTATAAAAGTGATAGGTGTGATGAGCCGATGCTATAAAATCAATCCGTATAAACGTTAACAGTCTATTAATGTAAAGTGCGTAAGTGAGATTTTTGAACATAGGCTCACAATAATAAAAGAGTATTCGGAGGCAAAACTTGGATGTGGATTTATAATTGTAAAAAGTTTGGACAAGGATGAACAAAGATTACGATATAAGTAATTAGCAATTATAGTATCAATGAGATACTTATTAGACTATCTATGAAACGAGGCGAATGACCGACGGTGTCTATTGGGGCTAAAGTGATTGAAAAAAAGTATTGTGCTTTTTGTAAATCTCAAAATGAAATTTATTGTTCATTTTGAGAAACGGTTGCCTACGAATATAATTTTTGATTTTTTGAATCAAAATTAAAATCTATTACTATAAGAATAGTAATGATTAAAAAATAATAAAAATTTAATTTATTGAATATTGACATTTTAAATTATGCAATATATAATGTAATTATTCTCAACGAGGCTCGAAATTTAGCCCCATTTTGGCTAGAAATAGTGAAGAAAATACTTGTAAAAGTATTTTCCGCATATTTTTGTTTGGACTAGCTATAGATTAATATATTATAGATAGACTTAAACACAAAAGAGAGCATTATCAGGACTATAAAGTATATAAGCAATAAAAGACATATAAATAATAATCTATATAAGGTGATGATTATTTATATCTTGTCCTGTGAGGGGCTCTCCCAGAAATTTAATTAGGAACCACAAACAAGCTGTACACTTTCTAAGGTTAGAAAATAGAGGGGCGCTTATTTTATATTAAATAAGTTCTAATCTATAAAAAAGGAGGTGTAACGATTATGAAGATTCCAAAACAATTTGTTTTTGTAGTTTTAGTAATGTTAGTTGGGAAAGCTTGTGGTTATAGTGAAGAATTTGTAATGAATTTAGCTAAGTTTATTATAGGTTTTGGAATTATAGTAAAAGCTAAACTTATTATCAAAAAGACGAAAGACAGTATAGAATTTACTATTAAATTTTTCACTAAAAACTAATTAAACTTTTCTTTTTATAAATAGATTTGAAAAAGTCTATTTATAAAAGGAAAAGAGAAAATGAATTATAAAGAGTGCGAATTATATAAAATCAAAAGAAAAAGAGATTTATATGCATTGTTATATGTAGATGAAGCAAAAATAAATGATGTATTATACAAATATAAGGTTTGTGTAAAGGATGGAAAGAGATTATTAGAAAAGCCTAGTGAAGAATTGAAAAAAATACAAAGAATTATATTGAATAAATTATATCAATTAAAATTTCCAGAGTATGTATTTTCAGGAATTAAAGGTAGGTCTGCATTTGGTAATGCCATATATCATATTGACTGTAAATATATGTTAAAGTTAGATATGAGTAAATTTTTTCCAAACACACACAGAAATAGACTATATGAATTTTTTAAAAATAAACTAAAAATGAGCTCGGATGTTGCATCAATTTGTACAGATATAGTTACAGTTAATTATGAACAAAAAAATGTAGAAATAGAAGACGGAGTATATGAATTTTTAAAATTGAAAAAAATAAAAAATACTAACCATTTGCCATCAGGAACACCAACCAGTCAAATTTTATCATATCTGGCGAATATAGATATGTTTGATGAGATTATAGAATATACTAACAAACATAAGCTACAATGTACAATATATGTAGATGATATAACAGTATCATCGGAAAATAGATATATTACGCAAAAAGAAGAAAGTGAAATAAAAAATATTATAAGAAAACATAAACAGAATTTAAGTAAAGGAAAGACTATACGATATGGGGTGAATGAATATAAGAAAGTAACAGGTTTTGTAATTTCTCCAAACAATAAATTAGTAATACCTAATAAGATAAAATCCAAAATAAAAAGTCAAACTAAATTTGTGAGAAAAAAGGAAATAGATTTACATAGCAAAAATAGTATAATAGGTTTAACTAATTTTGCAGATATATCAGTAAATGGTAAATATCGAGGATTAAGAAGAACATTAGATAATATAAAAATAAAGCATTAGGTTCTATAAATGAATTTAATGCTATTTTAATTTAAAAAGAAATTCGGTTATACTGAAGCTAATTATGGCAAATACTTCTGAAAGATATATGCAAAAAGTGGCAAAATCACTCCAAAAAACAATACAAAAAGTGGCAAAAATGTTGACTATTTTTTTGTTTTATGATAATAATAGAATAAATAGGGGGAAATTGGAATGATTCGATTATTTGAAAAGAAATTATTAGATTGGAAAGAATCTGGAATGCAAAAGCCATTAATGGTAATTCGGAGTAAGACAAATTGGTAAAACTTATACAATTGATAAGTTTGGAAGAGAAAATTTTGAAGATTATCTATATTTTAATTTGGAAAAAGATAAAGAAATAAGAGATATTTTTGAAAAAACGATTGATGAAGAAAAAATATTGGAAGAACTTGAATTGTATATTGGTAAAAAGATAGATTTAGACAAAACGTTATTATTTTTTGATGAAGTTCAGGTAAGTGAAAATTTTATTGTTTCGCTTAAGTATTTTAATGAATCGGTAAGACCATATAAAATTGTATGTGCTGGTAGTTTGTTGGGAGTAAAAATAAATCGATTTAATAGTTCATTTCCGGTTGGAAAAATAAGAATGGAATATATGTATCCAATGAATTTTGAAGAGTTTTTAATGGCTACTGGAAAAGAAATGTTATTAGAGAAAATAAAAGAGTGTTATTCTAATATGGAGGCAATGCCTTCTTTTGCGCATGAGCAAGCACTTACCTTGTATAAGCAATATTTATGCGTGGGAGGGATGCCAGAGTCAGTCAATAATTTTATAGAAAATGATATGGATATCTTAAAATATGATTCGCAGATAACATCCAATATTATTGAGATGTATATTGCAGATATGAAGAAATATGTAAAAAGTAATATTGAGTCTGTAAAGATTGAAAAGGTATATAAAAATATACCAAGTCAATTGGCGAAAGATAAAAAAACATTTCGATATCATTTAATTGATGAAGAAGGTAGAAAAAGGAAATATGAAACACCGATTGAATGGCTAGTATCAAGTGGAATGGTTTTAGCAAGTTACAAAATAAAAAGGCCTGAAATACCGCTAAAAGTTTATGTAGATGAGAATATGTTTAAATTGTATTTAAGTGATGTAGGATTATTAACATCAATTTCAGAAATCAAATATCCAGATATTATGTTAGAAAGACCGTTTGCATTTAAAGGGGCAATTACGGAAAATTATATTGCACAGGAATTTATATCGAAAGATACATCCTTATATTATTGGACATATGGAAGAAATGCTGAAGTGGATTTTATCCTATATAATGAGGATGGAATTATACCAGTGGAGGTAAAAAGTGGAAGTAATGTAAAATCAACTAGTTTAAATATATATATGAGAGAGAATAAACCGAAATATGGGATTAGAATTTCAACCAAGAATTTTGGGTTTGAGAATAATATAAAGTCTGTACCGTTATATGCGACATTTTTGATTTGAAAGTGAATCGTAGACGAAATCTATCTGATTTTGTCCACGTGATTATATGCATTGAAATAAAATTTTCAAATAAACCATTATTAGAAAATCAATATTTGTAAAATTAGTGTATTTATGTTATTTTAAATATAAGATAGGAGAAAAAATGAAATATATATCATTAATTCATGCTTTAAATATTCCATGTAGTTTAGAAACTTGTGGAGATTGGCATGCAAGTGGAATTCAATGGGAAAAGCCACATATATTAGAATCGGATAATTCATTATGGGGCGATTATGGAATTGAGAAAAATAAGGCCATTCCTGAGCATACTGAAAAATATAATGTTGCTAACCATATAAGAGCTATTTTAGACTTGTTGTATGTTGGAAATTTTACTGTGCCACAGGGGATGAAAGATGATTTTATTTGTAATTCGAAATATAATGAAGAAATCTTTAATAAAGTTATTCTAATGATAGATTTACCGCATTGGGAACAAATTAATCGATTTATGACAAGAGAATATTGGGGCGAATGGGTAAATTTTAAGAAGGAATGCTAGTAAATGAAAGAATGTAAAGATTGCAAAGAAAATAGAATATTGTTGGAAAGTATTGAGATTAGGAAGATTTTCTTGGCAGAGAGGAATCCGGTTGTGAGGTTGGGGTTGGTGATAAGGTAGAATAAAGAGTATTTTGAGCAAAAATATGCTTGAAATACTTTATTTTTTGATGAAAATATGATATAGTGCTAGTAAATTAGAATAGTTTGATTGTAGAAATTTTGGAAAATATACATTAATTGTTAAAATTAAATTTTTGATAGTAAAAGAGGAAAGATAATGAATAATAAGAATAGAAATGCTAGTGCAAGTGCCTTTGGTTGGCAATTTCAAATTAATATGGCTATATATTTAATGATTAAATATTTTGGAAAATTCGAAGAGATGAAAATAGAAGGAGAAAAAGAGGATATTGAAATATTATTAAATAACAATAGGAAGATTTATGCTCAAGCAAAATCAAAGCAGAATGTTAATAATGGAGATACAAGTTCATATTCAACAAAGTTAAAAGAGGCTTTAGAATCATTATCAGATGTAAATGATAATGATTCTGAAAGTCTAATATATATAAGCAATTTAGAACCTAATCCATTGAATTCTGGAACGAATGAATTTGAATTACTATCTTTTCTTAGATATAATGAGCTATCAGAAGCATCAAAAGAAAAAATAGATGATCAACTTAAAAAGTTAAAAAATAATATCGACAAAGATAAATTAGTAATTGCCAAAGTACCTTTTTTTAGTGAAGACAAAGATACTAGACAAAAATATATAATTGCAAAACTTGATGACTTTTTAACCTTTATTAGTTCAGATTTATTACAGTATAAGAATAGATTTTTAGAAATGCTAGAATCGGAGGCTTATCATAATTCAACTCAAAATAATCTGAAACTAAAAATAAAAAGAGAAGATGTTTTATGGAGACTTTTAATACTAAAGTTAGGTGATAGCAACTCAATAAAGTATGATGATAACATGGAAATAGAGGAAGAAGATTTTTTTGAGGCATTAGATAAATATGACAAAATAATTAATTATAAAGAAGCTGATTTTAAAACATATAATAGGATAAGCAATTTAATAGAAAAAGTTAAAAACAATATACAAAATATAAAAAGTAATACTTTTATTATTCAATATGAAAATGAGATATATGATATAGTTTTTGAAAATAATAAAAATGATAATATGGAAACTATAGAAAAAGCTTGTTCAAAAATTATAGCAAAAAGGATATTCATAAGAAAAAGAAATATAATGCAAATGTTTGAAAGGGCTAGTCAATATGAAAATTAAAAAAGTTATTATTCAATGGAAAGATGCAAAAAGAGAATTTATATTTGATGATAAAATTAATTTGATATACAGTAAAGATAATTCAAAAGGAAAGACAACATTATTAAGAGCCATATTATATGGATTTGGTTATAATATACCAGCAACGGACGGAATTAAAACATTTGATGATTTTTATATATTAATAGAATATACTAAAAACTCACAAGTATATAAAATTGAAAGGCATGGAGATATAATATATTTTTGTATTAAAGATGAAAAAATAACATATGTAATGCCAGAACAGATAAATGAATTACATGCTGAAATATTTGATATAAATGATATTATGATATTAAATAATTTATTAGCAATTTTCTATATTGATCAAGAAAAAGGCTGGACTCTTTTAAATAGAGGAATTATAATAGGAAAAAATAGATTTAATATAGAAGATTTTATTTCAGCATTATCAGAAAAGGATGTTACATCAATTAACGATGAAATCAAAAAGATTGAAGATGAGATAAGAAAATATAGAACATTAAAAACTATAGCCGAATACAAAAGTGAAAATATGATTGAAGAAACAACATCTTACACAAAAAATCAGGATAATGAATTATATAGCAAAATTAACTTGTTAAAAATGAGAGCAGTTGAAGTCAAAAAGGATATTAAGGATGTAAATATAATTTTATTGGATAATAAAAAAATAGTTGAATATCTTGAAAGATTAGATATTTATGTAAAAATTTCTGAAGAGAATTCGATAAAATTATCTAAAAGTAATATTTTGAATTATAATGAAAATCAAATTTTTTATGAAACAAGAAAAAGAGAATTAGAAATAACTTTAGCTAAAATAAATAATGAAATAAGTAAAATTGAAAATGAGATAAATAATCGAAATCTTTTATTTAATGTAAAAACTGTTGCAGATGAAGTTGATGAAATGTTGCAAACTGTCAACATAAATGAAAAGCAAATTGATAAAATAATAGGGCAGTTGACTAGAAGAAAACAAAAATTAGTAGAAGAGTTACATGCTGTTCTTTCAAATAACAATAAGTATTTAGTATCTATATATGAGACTATTGAAAAATATGCTAAAGAATTAGAGTTTGACAAGTATATTAAAGATAATCAAAATTTTGTACTAACTAATCAGCTAAAGGGAAAGACTGGTAGAATTTTAACACAAATGGCTTTTACTTTTAAAATAGCTTATGTGCTTGAAATAAAGAGAAAATATGGATTAATATTACCATTGATAATTGACTCTCCAAGAACAAGTGAGTTAACTGATGATAATTCTACAGCAATGTTAAAAATTTTGGAAAGAGATTTTGGTGAGCATCAAGTAATCTTTGCTTCTGTATACAAATTCGAAAAAATAACTAAAAAAGTTATTGAAATGAAAGAAAACTTATTTTATTAATATTTTTGTATAAGAAAATTCTTGCGAAGTTTGAAATTGATTAAACGCAGGATAAGCACAACTTACATTTGTGATAAGACACATAAACAGCGAGCTGTTTAGAATAACTCAAATGAAGAATGAACAACTTATTTACAAGTTACTCCAATTTTTTTGATAAAGTAAAAATATAGGGTTTAGGATTCTTCTTACTTTTACTTAAAAAATGAAAAAGAATACAATAGCTCCAACAATGAAAATTGTAAATTTATTGAAAAGGAGTTATTTTTATGGGAAATGAAGATGAAAAAATTTACAAGGAAAATCCACACATAAGTAGGATTATTAGAGAGGCAAAGTTGGATGAGGTATTGGAAATTGTAAAACAATGGAAAAGAGAAGGAAAAACAAAAGAAGAAGCATTGGAAATGATGGACAATCAGATTTTAATAGAAAGTGATATAGACAAGATTTATGCAGATAATGAGATAGCCACAGAAAATGCAAATCAACACAATTTACTTTTTTTGAAAGATGAGGAACTAATTGATTATGAAAATCAGCCATTTCGTACGGATAATGAAGAGGATAATAAGGAGTTAGAAGATTCAATCAGAGTAAATGGAATTATTGAGCCAATTATTGTAAGACCATATCAAGGGAAATATCAGATTTTGTCAGGGCACAGGAGAAGAAAATGTGGAAGAAATATTGGATTAACCGAATTTCCTTGTTATGTGAGAGAAAAAACAGATGATGAAGCAAAACTATATTTAGTAGATACGAATCTTACATCTAGAGCAATAATAAAACCAACAGAGAGGGCAAAAGCTTACTTAATGAGAAAGCAGGCTTTGAAAGATGAGAAATTAAAAGAAAAAGTTGATAAGGATATTATGAATGATAATCAAAGAGATTTGAATATCAGAAAAGCGATTATGAAAGAAAATAGCGTGTCTAATGGAAATATTCAAAGGTATTTGAGAATTAATTATTTGAATCAGGACTTGCAAGAGGCAATAGATAATGGAATAATTAATTTGAAAATTGCAGAACATTTATCATTTTTGAGAAAAGAAGAACAAAATATAATTGCTAATTACATCAAATTTAAGAATGCAAAAATTAACGAGTCTCAAGCCAAAAGGATGAAAGAAAAATCTTATAATGAATATTTAACAAAAGAGAAAATAGAAGAAATCTTTACTAACAGCAACTTATCAAAGAAAATTAGTATTTTATTTGATGAATTTGAATTAGAACCTTTCTTTGATGATTTTAAAAATAAAAAAATGATAAAAAGAACAATATTAAATGCGTTAGAAAATAAAAATAGTTGAAAGTACACCGAAGTGTACTTTGGGTTAAAAATGAGTTAGAATCTTATAAGATAACTAATTCCAAACAGCTTGCTGTTTGTGAGTTTCAGCACGAGGACGACTCGTGCTTATCCTGCCTTTTATAGAATTAAAAGGCAAAATTAAGGAAGTAAAAAAATTCTTTACTTCCTTGATTTCAATTTATCTATTATTTGCGTATTTGAGGTAAAAGGTCAATAAAATTTTTGCAAAAAGTTATAAAAGCATTAACTTCATCTTTATTTTTATTTCCCAACATCTCTTGAATCTCTAAAAAAGCTATATTTGTGAATTGATTATATTCTAAAGTTACATCACCAAAAAGCAAATAATCTATTGAAATATTCAAGCTTCTTGCAATGTTTGCAAGAGTATCTGTACTCATTTTTGTCTTTCCTCTTTCAATATTACTTAAATGACTTGGATTTATATCAATGAGTTCAGCTAACTTATCTTGTGTTATATTTTTGCTAATTCGAGAATTCTTTATTCTTTCTCCGACTGATTTATAATCTATTTCATATTTTACCATAAAAAACTTCTCCTTTACTATATATTATTTTATCTTTGTACAGAAAGGAAGTTAATAATCTATTACCAATCTTGACTTTGCATACAGAATATAATATACTTTCATATGGATGGAGAATTTTGTATTTTAATAGAATAATGCCTATAAAAAACAGCAAAAAATACTGCAACTATTTTTTGCTATCTACTCTGCCTCTGTTCTGAATCTTAGGGTTTTCTATTAACATTTTATAAGTTGGTACTCCGAATATTTTAGCAATATTATCTATAAAATCAATTGAAACATTCCTTTTGCCCTGCTCAATGTTACTGATATACACAGCGCTAGAATGTGCTAATTCAGCTAATTTCTCTTGACTCCAATCTCGTTCATATCGCATAGATAGAATATTATTTGCTAAATTTTCACGAGTTTCATTTTTATATTTTTTATTAATATTATACACCTCCATCTATACTATTCTCCATAGATATATTACAAAATATTCATGCTCATTTCCATAAACAATTGAGTAAGGAAAATTATTTCTTCTTTGTAAAATCTTGATAAATCTATGGAAATAACGATTTAAAAATATAAAAAGAGGAGGTGAGATTTTGTTGAGTAAAAATACTGCTAAATGGTAAGACAGCAATTAATGTAGTAAGGAGGTAGCTTAATGAAACCAAGAGAAAAAGTTGAAATAGTAGATAAAACATTAGATATAGCAAGAGCAAATCAATTGTCAAATAAACAAAAAAATATATTATTTGAAATGATTAATAATTCTGATAAAACGGAAAAGCAAAAAGATAGATTCATTAAATATTACAATTTAGATATAAATCAAGAACAAATATATACATATACTACTTTAGCAAAAGAATATGGTTGCACTCCGAGTTCAATAAAACCTTCTTTTTATGGCATTAGACAATTCCTATTAAAAGATGAAAATGCAGAATTATTAAAAAAAATAATGAAAGTATAAACTCTCATAGTTAATAAATATTAGTACTTAGAAAGGATTTTGTATGAGTTTGGATTTAATAATATTAGGGGAACTAAAGAGAAAATCACAACATATTGGAGAAATGAGAAGAAATTTGAAAAATAAAAATATTCATAAAGTAATTCACTTTAACTTAGGAACTTTATATAAGCAAATTAAAAAATTACAGGAAAAAGAATATGTTATTGGAGAGAAAAGAAAACAGAAAGGAAGAGAGATTATTGTATATAGTGTTACATCAAAGGGAATAGATTTTTTTCAAAAAATACTTGAAGATAGAATGAAACTTTATGAAACCAATATCTTTATTGATATAAATGAGCTAATTGTAAATTTTGAATTTATAAATAAAAAAGACCAACTAAGGTATTTTGATTATATAAAAGATGGGCTTGAGAAAAAGAGACAAAAATTTTTCGAGAATGAAAATTTTTTATCTTACACAGATAAAATGATTTTTAGACAACAAATAAGAGTAATAAATGCTTTAAAAGAATGGATTATGGAAGAGAAAAATGAAATTTTATTAGATCAAAATTAATGGATAGTAAAAATCAATAGAATGTTAGTAAAAACCTCACATTTTATATTTATAATGTGAGGTTATTTACTTTTGATAAAGAAGGGATGGAAAAGTGTTGGATTTTTCTTACCTTGATTTTAAAAATTTAAACACATAAAATTTTCCCGAGGAAAAGTCTAATTTATATTAGGCTTTTTTCTATTGCTTAAAAATTTTTATTTAAGAAGGGAGAAAGTTTTATGGATATAAGTAAAGGATGGGTAAAATTGCCGAGAGGAATTTTTGATTGGCAATGGTATCAAGATCAAAATGTAAAGGATGTTTATTTACATTTATTAGTGAAAGCTAATTTTAAGGACAAAGAATGGGAAGAAATGACAATTAAAAGAGGTCAGATTGTAACTAGTAGAGAGCATTTGGCAGAAGAATTAAAAATGGGAGTTCAAAAAGTAAGGACAGCTTTGAAAAAGTTAGAATCGACTAACGATATTGTTGTAGAAGCAACCAACAAATATACGATTGTAACAATTGTAAATTATGACGAGATGCAAGGTGATGGGAATGAAGCTAACCAGTTAGTAACCAGAAATCAACCATCCAATAACCAACCAGTAACCACTACTAAAGAAATAAAAAATAAAAAGAATGAAAGAAGAGATACATTTCATCAAACTAAATTTGCATTTATGGAAGATTATCATACAACTGAGGAATGGGAAGCCTTATACGATAATTAGTTTTTTTAAGTAATATTTTCAAAATTAAAAAATAAAATTAAAGGAAAGGCGAAGAGAATATGAAAAAGAAACTGAATATAAAGTTTATCAATCCAAATACAGAAGAGCAAATTGTACAAGCTATGGCAAGTGTATTGGCTTATAATCTAGCTGAGTATGATGAAAAAGTTATTTTCGATTATAAAAATAGAAAAGAAATTGAAACAGAAGATGAAGAGGAATGGGAATTATAAAATTTTAGAAAGACACTACAAATATTTTATAAAATATGTTACAATATAAAATATAGGTTTAATAGGAGACGAATTTATGGCAAATATCAATTTTTTAGAAAACGAAGTAATTGAATTCAAGAAAACGACTGGCGAACTAAAAGAGGGAATTATTTCAATTGTTTCGATATTGAATAAGCATCAGAACGGAAAATTGTATTTTGGAATAAAAGACAATGGTGAAATTATTGGACAAGAAGTATCAACAAAGACAATTCGAGATGTTTCAAAGGCAATATCGGAGAATATAGAGCCGAAAATATATCCAGTTGTGAATAAAATTAAGGTAAACGATAAAGACTGTATATTAGTTGAATTTGAAGGAGATGATATCCCTTATTTGGCATTTGGACGAGCTTATATGAGAGTTGGAGATGAAGATAGACAACTTTCTATGAAGGAAATCAGGAACATGATTTTAAAAGATGAAAACGAAGTCGGTAAATGGGAAAATAAAGTTTCTGATTATACAATGCAAAATATTGATGAAGAATTGCTAAAAGGTTTTATTGAAAAAGGTAGAGAAGCAAAAAGAATCAATTTTCCATATACAAACAAAGAAGAAATCTTAAAAAAATTAGCTCTAGTTAATAAAAATAGTGAGTTATTAAATGCAGGACATATTTTGTTTGCTGAGGAAGCAAAACTAGAAATGCAAATGGCAATTTTTGCAACAGAAACAAAATTGACTTTTCTAGATATTGACCAAGTTTTTGGAAATATTTTTGAATTAATTGAAGCTGGAGAAGGCTATATTAGAAAAAATATAAAATGGCCTGTTAATTTTAAAAGTGGAAGTATGGAGCGAGTAGAAATTCCAGAAATACCAATCGAAGCGATTAGAGAGGCTTTAATCAATTCGATTATACACAGAGATTTTAAGAATCCGAAAAGCAATGAAATTGCAATTTATAAAGATAGAATTGAAATCTTTAATCCAGGAGAATTTCCAGAAGGATATACTCCAGAAGATTTTATTGAAGGAAAGGAAGGCTCGATGCCACGAAATCCGTTGATTGCAAATACTTTATATTTATCAAAAGATATTGAAAAATGGGGATCTGGCTTTAAAAGAATTTATGATGAGTGTCAAAAAGAAAATGTAAAAGTAAAATTTGAAATAAAGAAAAATGGATTTAGCGTTGTTTTTTATAGAAAGACGGATGAAGAGTTATATGATTTAACGCAAAATAATAAAAATGAAGAAAAAAAGACGTATGAAAAGACGTATGAAAAGACGTATGATAGTGTTGAAGAAAAAATACTACAATTTTGCACAGAAGAAAGAACTGCAAAAGAAATTGCGGAATATTGTGGGTATAAAAGTGTGGATCGATTTAAAAGAAATTATTTGAAACCATTAGTAGATAGTGGAAAAATGAAAATGACAATACAAGATAAGCCGAAGAGTAAAAATCAGAAATATATTAGTGTTGATGGATAATTGCTGAGAAATGTTTGTCGAAAAAGGTCGAACGATAGAGTGTTGATTTTTATCAAAATGAAATAGTATAATATAATTGGAATTAAAGGAGATAAAAATGAGTGAAGAAAGAGCTGAAGATGATTTAACGAAAAAATTATATCAAGATACCATATTAAATGGTAGATTTACTAATTCAAAAGTAATTCAAGATTTGGCTGGAAAAATAAACATATACGGAGAAAATAGACAAATAGAAGCAATGTTAAAAGCACAGTCAGCAGCCAGTATAATAGAATGTATTGGTGGAGATGAAGAAGTTACAAAAGGAATTGCTATTGGAATGGAACTTGGAAAGCCAATTTTTGAAGGAATGGGAGAAGAATTTTTAAAATCTAAAATTCCTAATTATAAAAAAAGTGGACTAGGCATTGCTTTAACAAGAGTTCTATTAAGCGGACTAAAAGGAAAAAGAATAGAAAGAATCTATCAAGGAATTGAAGACGCCTTAGAAGGTAAAGAAGATATTGGAGAAGAAACAAGAGCAGCAAAATTGGCTACTGAAATATATGATGGTGCAAATAAATATAAAGATAGAGATGAATTTAGAGATATGCATACGGCTGCTTTATCTGGTATTTATGGTGGAACAGAAGAAACAGGAACTATTTCAACTGATGATCCAGAGATTTTAGATATTCTAAGAGAAAAGAAATCTGATAAGGACAGAGTAGGAAGAAATCCAATAAGAAAGAGTGAATTAGAAAATGCTTATAGATATTATATGAAAAAATCTGACGAAATACCTGAAGATTTTAGAAAAGCATTAGAGGGATATGAGAAACAGACAATAGTGGCATATTATGTAGCATCTATGAGAGAATCAAGAATTCATGAGTTATATGTAGAACAGACACAAGATATTGAAAAATAGAAAATTCAAAAGATGAAGGATTAATTTGAAATGTCAAAAGAAAAACTAGAAGAAATATTAAAATCGATAGGTAGTAGACAGCTAAGGGATTTAAAAAACTTTATTTTAGATTCAAGAGAATATCAAAAATTATTTAGATGTACCCAAATGAGAGATGAAGTTTTAAGAGATGATAATGATAATACAACAAATAGAGGGTTACATACGATACAAGTTGCTACAAATGCAAGAAAACTTGCTACTTATCTATTAGAAAGAAAAAATGGTAAGGAACTGACAGAAAAAAATGTAAAATTATTAGGCAAAGAAGAACAAAAAGAAATCTTAATTTCTGAAATAGTTGGATTATCTCATGATTTAGGACATCTTCCAATGGCACACGCAAGTGAAGTTGTGTGTGGAGAAAAAATTGGTAATGGTTACAGATTTGGACATGATCAATATGGTGGAGTTGTATTTGCAGAATTATTTGAAAAATTCTGTAATAGTAAAGCATTACAAAGACGACCACAAGAAGTTAAAGACAAATTTATAAACTCTGGACTTAAAGATTATATAATTGAAGGAGTACAAAATCACGGGAAATACTTATCTTACCAATCATCAGAACGCGCCAGAGAAGATTTACCATTAATTTGTGGTAGATTAGCAGATACTCTTTCTTTTATGCCATCTGACATACAAGGTTTAGCCCAAGTTGATAGAGCAGACGGAATTGAAGGAAAAATCTTATCAAAAGACATTATGCTAAAATTATTGAAAGATGGAGTAACAACAACAATCGGTGTAGAAAATACAAATGGAATCGAGAAATCAGAAGATTTGCCAACAGAAAAGATTGTATCTTCTAGTCAAACATTAGCTTCCTATTATGCAAAAAATAATCCTAGTTTTAATTATGAAAAGGTAATTGATGATTTAGTCTCAGGAGATCCAAACAAACTATCAAGAATACAAGCACAAGTATTAAAAGAAGTTGCTGTAAATAATGTAAAAGAAAATGGGGAAATTGAATCACCACTTGTTTCTATACCTGATAATTTAAAACTTTTAAGAGAAGCAGAATGTAGATTAAGAGGAAAGAAGAATAAAGAGTTTGAAACAATAGAAGAAATTCCTTGGGCATTGATGGAATATGAAAAAAATAAGTTTTCTACAATCTATCTAGGAGAGCAAGAAAAATTTGATGAGGCTTTTAAAGATTATTTAGAAAATAGTGTTATTGGAAAAAGCTTTGCTCATTATCAAGATAGCCTAAATCAAGAAACAAATAGTCTAAGGAAAAGTTGTCCTACACTTGCGGTTTTATATGAAATACAAGATGAACTTATCTATAATCAACTTCTTTATAAATCTACAAGAGTTCTTGGAAATGATGAAATTGAAAACAAGAAAGTCTTAGAAGCTATTTTTGATAAATATGAAAAAGAATATTTATCATCGGATAACAAGGAAAAGGAAAAATTTGAAAAGACATATCAAATATTTAAAGAATGTATGCCACTAGAACAAGAAGGTGTTGAATATACAGAACAACAAAAAGAAGGGCTAAAAGCAAAGGCTTATGCAGCCTATCGCTTACAAAAGTTAGTAAATGATGATGTAGACCAGCAAAGAGAAACAAGAGATTTTTTAGAAGCTATAAAAAACAGAGACTTTTCTAAGGTGATGAAGGCAAGAGCAAAAGCAAAGGAAGTTGGAAATTATCCAGAAGAAGCAATTGCGTATAGTGAATCGTTTGAGGTTTTAGATCGAAGTTCTGAATTTGAGCAAACATTTAATAGTTTAAATACAGACCAACAAGAACAGCAGAAGAAACAATTAATAGAAGAACAAACAGCAGATGACAAAATTCAAATGAGAACAGCAACCAAAAGTATTCCAGATTATACTAGGCCAAATGTCAAACAGATGGAAGAATCACAAAGAGTTGCAGTCTTTGGATTAGATAGTTGGAAGAAAATTATTGGAGACAGAACAATTGCTAGTTTGCAAGATATGGCAACCAAAATAAAAAATAGTAAGGATAGACAAATGGCACGAGTTAATGGAATTGATACAGTAGAAGTTTTTGAAAGAGATTAATAATAGAAAAGGGTTAATAATATATGCAAAAGATAACAGAAAAGGAATTTGCCAGGGCTTTAAGTGAAATTGATTTTATATTAAAAAATACCGATGAAAATTTACAAAAGAAAATTCCACAAAGCTTTTGGAATTACATAGAAGAAAATAAAGATGAAGAATATCAAGTAACGATTGATATGAATATTCCATTAGAAAACCAGAATATAAGAGAAGATACAATAAATTTAATGGCGATTGTTTATAGAAATTATTTTTGTACGTTAGATGAAAAGAAGGAATATGATGAGATATTAAATCAAAACGAACAGAAATATCAAGAGAAATATAGCTATGAGAATTTGTTTAAAAGTAATAAGGTTGAAGAACAAGTTCAAAAAGAGCAACAAACTGAAAATGTTCAAATTATTGAGTACAAAGAAGAAAATATATTTAATAGAATTTTGAATAAGATAAAAAGCATACTTAATGTTTTTTTGAAAAAATAATAAATAAGTTGAGTGATATTTTATATCTAAAATATGAGAGCATTCCATAAGTATTGGAGTGCTTTTGCTATTGGATTTTCCACAATAATGAATTATTAAGATAATTTTAATATCTTTTTTCTTGCATTTCTGAAATAGATATGCTACAATGTAACGGAACGAAATAGAAATAACAGAAAAGGAGAAAATAAACTATGAAAATTGCAGCCTATTGTAGAGTATCAACCGAAAAAGAAGCACAAATCGACTCACTTGAAAAACAAATCGAATTCTTCAATGAATTTACAAAGAAAAATGGATATGACTTATACAAATTATATGCAGACGAAGGAATATCTGGCAAACAAATCAAACACAGAAAACAATTCCAGCAAATGATGCAAGATGCCAAAGCAAAAAATTTTGAAAAAGTAGTTGTCAAAGATGTCAGTCGTTTTGCCAGAAATACAGTTGATTTATTGCAAAGCATTCGAGAATTGAAGTCTTATGGTATCGAAGTGGATTTTCTAAATAATGGCGAAATTATGGAAGGTGGCTCTGAATTTATTTTGACGATTTTAGGGGCGATGGCTCAACAAGAAAGTGCCAATATGTCCAAAAGGGTGAAATTTGGAAAAGACATTACGGCTCAAAAAGGACGAGTTCCCAACATTGTTTTTGGTTATGACAAAATGCCAGATGAGAGATATACACTAAAAATCAATGAAGAAGAAGCCAAAATTGTCAAAGAAATCTTTGAAAACTATGTTTATAAAGGAATGGGAACCACAAAAATTGCTTGGGAATTAAACGAACGAGGCATACGAACTAAAAAAACAAAATCAAGATGGGTACAAACTTCGATTGTAAGAATGTTGAAAAATCCAATTTATACTGGCAGAGTAACCAACAAAAAATCGGAAGTAACGGATTTCATTACAGGAACCAGAAAAGATTTGCCAGAAGAAGAATGGATTGTTGTAGAAAAGCCAGAAATGCGAATTATTTCTGACGAATTATTCAACAAAGCCCAAGAAATTTTGGCACAAAGGTCAACAGAATTCAAGTTAAATTGCAAACGAGAAAAGACAAGTTATGTTTTTAGCACACTCATTTATTGCAAACATTGCGGATATTCGTATCGACGAACCAAAAGAAAATACACAGAAAATGGCAAAGAATATATTCGCTGGGTTTGCAGCGGCAGAAATTCGATGGGTGTTAGTTCGTGTCCAAATACGACCGTGATTGATGAAGAAGAATTGCTAAATGCTATCAAAGAATATTTGAAAAGCATTATTTCGAATAAGAAGGAATTTATGAAATCTGTGCAAAAAGAGTTTGATAAAATCACCAAATTAAGGGAAAATAATGAGAGAAGTGAGAAAAGTCTACTTCAAGAAATCGAAAAAATAACGGTAAAGAAACAAAAGTATATGGAGATGTTTCAAAATGAAGTGATTAATATTCAGGAATTAAAGAAATATACCAATCCATTGAATGAAGATATCTCAAGGTTGGAAAGAGAATTGAAGTTAATCACCTCTGAAATCAAAGAAAAAGATGTTTTGGAAAAAGAGTTGTCGAGAACGATTAGCACAGTAGACGATATCTTGAATAATGAAACAATCACAAATGCCATGCTAAAAACAATTATTGATGTGATTGAAGTCGACAGCGAAGCCAATATTGAAGTAAGACTGAAATTATTAAACGAAATTGGAATCAATCCACCGACCGTTCTGAATAGTAACGTCGGTACATAAAGATGTAAGTCAACGTTTGCTAGATATTAATTATACATTGGCGATGGAAGTCAGAAAAGTTTTGGATGAAAATAAAGCAGAAAGGCATATTAGAGGTGGTATGGCAACCAAATTAAAGTATAGCCATAAAGATCATGCTTCATAAGCAGAAGGGGGGTAGACTTGAAACAAGTCTGCTCTAAAATTTTTTATAAAAAATTAAAATAAATATTGACAAAGGAACGAATGTTTGATATTATAAATAAACATCATAAATCCTATTCAAGGGGGAAATAGATGGATGGAATATAAGGTTTTAAAAGAGAAATATCGTTATTTTATTTATAAAAATTATCAAATTACAGAAGATGCTGAAAATATTTATCTGAAATATGAATTTGAAATCGAAAATTTAGCCAAGTTTAATCCGGTCTTGGTAATAGCCAAAAAGAAATTTGAAATATATGATTTATATAGTAATGTTGCGAAAAATATTGCCTTTAATTTAGGAATGGTAGAGGCGATTAGTTATTATAAATTAACTTGCAGTAAATATTTTGTAGTAAAATGTGGCAAATTAAATGAAAGACAAATTGCTTGGTATCAAAAATTGATTTATTTAGGACTTGGCGAATTTCGTTATATAAATCAAATTCAAGAAAAACAAGAAGATTTTGTACAAATTATAACAGAAGGGGAAGTGTTACAAAATGAAGAATTAAGCTATTCATTGAGTGATTGTATTGTGCCGATTGGTGGTGGAAAAGATTCAAATGTTACATTGGAACTGTTGAAAAAGTCTTTGTATAAGCGATTTGGTTTTCGTATTAATTTAGAAAATGTTTCTCAAAAATGTGCTGAAATTGCAGGTTTGCAAGAAAATGAAATCATAGAAGTCAAACGAAAAATGGATGACAAATTAATCGAATTAAATCAGCAAGGTTTTTTGAATGGACATACGCCATTTTCGGCTATGGTTGCTTGGCTTACGTATTTTGTAGCAACGATTTTTGGCAAGAAATATATTGTTCTATCAAATGAAGATAGTGCCAATGAATCCAATATTAAAGGGGAAAATATCAATCATCAATATTCTAAAACGCTTGAGTTTGAGAATGATTTTCGAGACTATGTAAAAAGTTATATTTGTAAAAATGGACCAGAATATTTTAGTTTTTTGCGTCCTATTAATGAATTTCAAATTGCAAAATTATTTTCTAAGCAAGAGCAATATCATCAAGCTTTTAAAAGTTGTAATATAGGCAGTAAAGAAAAACCGTGGAAATGGTGTTGTAATTGCGCCAAATGCTTATTTCCGTATATTATTTTAAGTCCTTTTTTAGAGAAAGAAAAATTGATTAATATTTTTGGGGAAGATTTGTTTGAAAAGGAAAATTTGTTAAAAACATTTATTGAACTTTGTGGATATAGTGAGAACAAGCCTTTTGAGTGTGTTGGAACATACGAGGAAGTGTGTGTAGCTGTTTCAAAAACAATTCAAAAAAGGAATGAAAAATTGCCATTTTTGTTACAATATTATAAAGATAATTTTGAACTAGTTGATCATGATTTATTGCATTATTATAGTGAAAATCATAATTTACCGAACGAATTTGATAAAATTTTGAAAGGAAAAATTTTTGAATGTTAGATGAATTGCTGAATTTTTTGAAAGATAAAAAGATATTAATTTTGGGAGTTGGAATAGAAGGAAAATCAACGTATGATTTTTTGCGCAGAAATTTTCCGGAAAAGCAGCTATTTATGAGTGATAAAAGTACAAATCTTTTAGAAAAGTATGCAGAATTTTTGGAAGATATAAATTTGGAACTTAGTATGGGGGAAAATTATTTAAGTGGAATAGAGCAGTATGATTTGATTATCAAAACACCCGGAATTTCTTTTAAGAATGTAGATATTTCAGCATTTCAAGAGAAGATTACAAGTCAATTACAGTTGCTATTGGAATTTGTGGATGTTTTTACGATTGGTATTACAGGAACAAAGGGGAAAAGCACGACAAGTAGTTTGGTATATCAAATTTTAAAAAAGCAAGGGAAAAAGACTTTTTTATTGGGGAATATTGGAGAGCCAATTTTTGATAAAATCGAAGAATTAGAGAAGGAAAGTGTTGTTGTTTTAGAGCTTTCTTCGCATGCTTTGCAATATGTAAAAAATTCTCCTAATATTGCTGTTTTGCTAAATTTATATCCAGAACATCTTGATTTTTACGCTTCTTTTGAGGAATATGCAAATTCAAAATTTAATGTAACGAAGTTTCAAAAAGAAGGAGATTGTTTTATCTATAATGCTGATAATGAGAGAATTCAAAAATATCCTGTAAAAACGACAGATTATGCAGTAACATTAAATGAAATTACCAACCAGAAAAATGTTGTATATATTAAGGAAAATTGCATACATTGTAATGATAAGTGCATTATGAATTTGGCAACACCTTTAAAATTAAAAGGGATGCATAATGTCAACAATATTATGTTTGCTTTTGCCATATGCGATAGGATGAATTTGAATTTGAGTAAAGCGGTGGAGACAATTCAAAATTTCGAAGCATTAGAGCATCGAATGGAGTTTGTTGGGGAAGTGGGGGCAGTAAAATATTACAATGATTCTATTGCAACCATTCCAGAAGCTACGATAAATACGATACAGGCGTTAAAAAAAGTTAATACGTTGATTGTAGGAGGAAAAGATAGAGGAGTCAGTCAAAATGAATTGGAGGAATTTTTAAGAAAATCAGCAGTAGAAAATATTATTTGTTTACCCAAAACAGGTGAGTTTATTTATTATGCCTTGAAAAATATAGAAAATAAACATTTATTTATAGTAGACAATTTACAGGAAGCTGTCAAAATTGCAAAACAAGTAACACAAAAAAATACCATTTGTGTATTATCGCCAGCAGCTTCAAGTTATGGTTATTTTAAAGATTTTAAAGAGAGAGGAAATCAATTCAAAGAGTTTGTTTTGGAAAACATAAAAATGGCAAAATAAAAATTTAACATAACTAAAATGCAGCTAAACAAAGATAAAATGTAGGATAAAACATGAAAAAATTAAAAAAGTTGTAAAATTTTTGAAAAAATTCAAATTTTATGTAGACAAATCAAAAAAAGTGTGCTATAATATAGTTAAGAATGAAAATTAAAATCGAAAAATAGCAGATATGAAATACATTAGATGAATTTAAGGAGGAATTTAAGTTGAATACAAATTATTTAGAAAACAACCACTTAGTGTTGGTTGGAAAGGTTGCAAGCGAAAAAAGATACAGCCATGAAATCTATGGAGAAAAATTTTACATATTTAATTTAGAAGTAGTAAGATTGAGCTCAACAGTAGATATTATTCCAATTACTGTATCAGAAAGATTGCTTACCAGTATTAATTTAGGGTTAGGTACTTCTCTTAAAGTAGAGGGACAATTTAGATCTTATAATAATTATGAGAATGAGAAAAATAAATTAATACTAACTGTTTTTGCTAAGGAAATTAGAGAAGTAAATGCAGAAGAGAGTAAGGAAGAAATTTCAAATGAGGTAAAATTAATTGGTTATATTTGTAAAAAACCGATTTACAGACAAACTCCGTTTGGAAGAGAAATTGCTGATATTTTATTGGCAGTAAATAGAGCTTACAACAAATCGGATTACATTCCATGCATTGCGTGGGGACGTAATGCAAGATTTTGTGAAAATATGGAAGTAGGAACAGAAGTGAGCTTGACGGGTAGAGTGCAAAGCAGAATTTATGAGAAAAAACATGAAGATGGAACTGTGGAAGAAAGAGTGGCTTATGAGGTTTCGATTGCAAGTTTAGAGATTGTGAACAAAGAGGAAACAGAGGCAAATGAAATAAATGGAACAACGGAAGAAGTTGTTTAACGTAAGTAATTGTTGACAAAGAAGAGGAACGGAGTTGTAGTTCTATGAATAATATAGTTATATATACCTTTATATATAGATTAAAACGCCTAAGTGCGAAGGAAGGACTTCGTATTTGGGCGTTTTTGTTTAATATAATTCGTTGAATTTGATGTCAGAATTTGAGTATTCTTCAGGTTTTAATCCAACACGCTTTTCATATAAGACAAAATGATTAGCAAGATGATGATGAATAAAATGCCTAAAATAAACGTAGATAAAGCGCTAGAGATGTTGTCTGTTAAGAAAGATACTAAAAATGCAACGAGAGTACGAGTGAGACTTTCTAAAAAAAGATTGGCTGATGTGATTTGAGTTCGCAGAGTACTGGTTGCAAAACTGCCTAAGTATTGTTTGATGAGTGTATAGTAAGGTGCCGGAATAACATAGTTTACTGCGAATAAAGTAAGTACGAGAAAGTATAGTAAAAAAGGCGGTAAGCCACTTAAAATAGCAGTAAGTCCTGTAAGTATGACAGATATACAGTAAGTCATACTAAGAAAACTTAGTGTGTGATTGCCATGAGTTTTGTGAATTTTAGTTGCAGAATTTGAGAAAAATCCAGAAAGTATTCCATATAATGCAAAAATAATTCCAAAATATTCATTGGGAACGTTTAATTCGGTTAATACGCTACGACGAAGGGTGTCCACCATCACAATGAAACTCACGAATATGGCATTGAATAAAATTAAAGAACGCAATCTTTTGGATTTTAAAATAAAGCGGAAAGCCTGTTTTAAATCACCAATATAATTTCTTAGCTCCAGCATAAAAGACGATTTTTTTGTGGCTGTATGGAGTTCTTCTGAATTTTGTATTTCTGTGAATTGGTAAGATAAAATAACAGCAATAAATGTAAAAAGCAGGCTAAGCACAAGTGGAATATAGGGGTTAACCACGAATAAAAAGCCTGAAATAGCTGCTGTTATGGCATTTAAGTAGTAGTATAAAGAAGAGCCGTGACCGTCAATTTTGGAAAATATGGTGCGTTTATTTTCTGTGTTTTCGATAGAATCATATAACAAGTTTGGTTCAGCGAGTGATTTGGTTGTGAATGCGATGGCACAAATAAAGTTAGCGATAATGTATTCTGTAACGGAGTTTAAGCCCATGACAACTAATAGAAAGGCAAATAAAAATAAGTTGCCGATGATTAAACTATTTTTTTTGCCAATTTTTTGGACTAAAATTGTGCAAGGAATTTGTGAAATGATTTTAAACAAAGGATAGAAGGCTTCTGCAAAAATATATTGAGCGGTTGAAAATCCTTTAGTTTGGGTTAAAAATAAGAATACAATGGCATAGTAGAAAAGTAAGTCCCAAGAAACCATTTTGTAAAATTGATATAATTTTTGGTTTTTTTGTTGTGCTTTCAAAATTTCTTTTTCGCTTAAGTTTTTCATATGAATCTCCCATTTTTATTTTTTAGAATTATATCAATAAAAAATTATTTTGTAAAGAAATTTGCAAGAATAAAAAATATTACATTTTTGTAACGCAAGAGAAGTCAGCTTGACTTTGGTGCCAAAGTTTGGTATAATAAAATTAAGAAAAGATTTGTTGCACAAAGGAGGAAAAGATGAATCCAAAACAAGCATGTAAAAAATTGCAAATTCCAGATGTTTTAAGTACTTCGCAAAAAGGTTTGTTAAATTTATTAAATGGAGATAAAAAAGAATTGGGTTTGTACTCAGAGGAAGAAAATGAAAAATTAATGCAACTTTTGGGCGAAAAGAGTGAGAACCAAGCGAAAGAATTAATTGTGAGAGAATTAGCTTTGTGCCAATGTTACTTATTAAAAAAATCAAAAGAGAAGCAGCATATAGGGGCTGAGGATAAAGAAAAGGCTAAAAAAGAATATGAGGAAGCATGTAATGTGCTGGTTTCTGAAGGCGTTTTAAAGGCAATCGAGAAAGAAGAAGAATATCAAAAAAACAAAAAAAGTATTCAAGAGACAATTCAGTTTTCTGAGGCGGTTTTGAGTTTATTAGGCGATGTCAACTATACGAAAGGAAGGTTGTCTGAGCAAGTTTTAAAACAGAAACGAGAGAGAAATAAAAATAGGAAAGATCCTTATAATCAATATCCAGAATATTCAGGATATCCCTATAATTGGGGTGTTAAAATAAATCGAAATATAGAAAATTTTTGCTTATTGGATGAGGCAAATATTTTAGGAGAAAGAGTGATTGTGACCCAATTGGGAGATTTTGCCTATACAGCAATGATGAATGGTCCAACGGAAAGGCAAAAAGCAGGAAGCGGTTTTGGATATCATGCTGATATTCTTGGCGTTACTAAATTAGATGAAGAGGGAAGTGTAATTAGTAATGATGTTGTAATGGCTCAGCTAGATTATGGAAACTTACAAAAAGATAAGGAGTTTTTTGTGAATGTGCAACTTTCGCAAGAATTGATAGAGCATGCGAATCAGGTAAATAATGGCTATATCGGCAAAATGGTTCATAGAAAATTTTCGGCGCAAGAGTTGAATTTGAGTGCTGAAGAACAAGAAGAAAGATTAAGAAATGGACTTTCTGTAGAGGAAATTGATCTTCCGTATATTTTCTATAATGGCTCGGGAACGAGTGAATTGGTGTCTAGCTTGGAACTTGCGAAATTTGAGGCAGGTACGGTTTTAAGAAATGGGGAAACTAAGAAAATTAGCAATTTTGAAGATTTGAAAAATGGTTTGCTTACTTTGCAAAGGGAATATGTTGAGGCGCTGAAAAAAGCGGGAATTCAAAATAATAAAAAGGAAATAGATTATATGCCAATCCAACAAAAGCCAGTAGCTCAGGAGACAGAGGGCATAGAAACACAGGAAATAGGAGAGATGTAAAATGGCAAAAGTAATGTGGAAGCCGGGAACTTTTTTATATCCAATTCCAGCGGTTTTAGTGAGTTCCGGAACGATGGAAAAATCGAATATTATGACAGTTGCGTGGACTGGTATTATCAATACCAATCCACCAATTGTTTATATTTCCGTAAGGCCAGAGCGATATTCGTATCATTTGATAAAGGAAAGTAAAGAGTTTGTGATTAATCTGACCACTGAAAAACTTGCCTTTGCAACAGATTGGTGTGGTGTTAGAAGCGGCGCGAAATTTGATAAATTTAAGGAGATGAAGTTGACAAAGGAAAAAGCGAATTTTGTCCAGTGTCCAATGATAAAAGAAAGTCCAGTTTCTGTGGAATGCAAAGTTATTGAAGAAAAGAATTATGGAAGCCATACGCAATTTGTGGCAGAAGTGCTAGCTATTAATGCAGATGAACGATATATTGATGAAAAAGGAGCTTTTGACATTGCGAAATGCAATTTGATTTCTTATAGCAATGGGGGCTATTTTTTGCAAGGAAAAAAATTGGGAAAATTTGGCTTTTCGGTAAAAAAGAAAAAATAATATGAAAAAAATCAAGAAAATGATTGACAAACACAAGATTTTATGATAGAGTATCTAAGCATGTATTAAAAAGATAGTACAGGCACACAAACTCACATCGTTAAAATAGAGTAAAATAGACGGAGGTGTAATAATATGGCTTCAAAAGGACCAAGAGAAAAATGTATAATTTTAGAGTGTACAGAATGCAAAAGGAGAAATTATACAACAACGAAAAATAAGAGAAATACGGCAGATCGTTTAGAACTTAATAAATATTGCAAATTCTGCAAGAAACACACAGTGCACAAAGAAACAAAGTAAGACCTGTAAGGGGGATGTTATGGCAAAGAAAGATGTAAATAGTGAGAAAAAGAAAAATAATTTTAGCAAAGAATTGAAATCAGAAATGAAAAAAGTGACTTGGCCAACTTTTAAAGAATTAGTAGGTAGTACGTCTGCGGTAATATCAATTGTGATTATTGTTGCTGCAATTGTGTTTGTTTTAGATGTATGTTTTGAAAATTTGAATGAGTTTGGCGTAGAGAAATTGAAATCATTAGTTTCAAATGAAACAACACAACAGGAGAATGAAAATAATTCTGAGGAAGAAACTGCATTAGATGAGCAAGAAGATACAAATGTGGTAGAACCAGATGTAAATCCAGAGACAAGTGGGGTAACGACAGAGCCAGAACAGAATTCTACTGAAAATGTTGTTCAATAATAAATAAAGGAGGCTAAAGATAGATGTCTCAAGAAAATGAAGAAAAAGCAAATTGGTATGTCATTCATACATATTCTGGGTATGAGAACAAGGTCAAAACAGATTTGGAAAAAACGATTAAAAATAGAGAATTAGAAGACTTTTTCTTTAATATTGTTGTTCCGATGGAGGAGCAAGTTGAAATTAAAGATGGAAAAAGAAAAACAAATTTGAAGAAAGTTTTTCCGGGTTATGTTTTGATTAAGATGATTGTAACAGAAGAATCTTGGTATATTGTTAGAAATACAAGAGGTGTTACAGGATTTGTTGGTTCTGGAACGGATCCAATTCCGCTGACAGAAGCAGAAATCAGAAATATGGGATTTGATGATGTACCAGTGAATGTGGATTATGATATAAATGATACGGTACAAGTTATCAATGGTCCGTTAGAAGGATTTGTTGGCGTTGTACAAGAAATTAATCAAGAAAAGCAAAAGGTAAAAGTTCTAGTTTCTATGTTTGGTAGAGAAACGCCAGTAGAATTAGAATTTGCCCAAGTTCAAAAAGTAAACTAAAATATGAAGGGAGAAATGAAAATGGCAGAGAAGGAAGTCGTAAATATTATTAAGTTACAAATAGAAGCTGGAAAAGCGTCACCAGCTCCACCAGTTGGACCAGCGCTTGGCTCTAGTGGTGTGAATATTATGCAGTTTGTAAAAGAATTTAATGATAAAACAGCAAATCAACCTGGAATGATCATTCCAGTTGTGATTTCTGTTTACAAAGATAAATCTTTTACGTTTATTACGAAAGTTGCACCAGTAGCAGTTTTAATTAAAAAAGCAATTAATTTGCAAAAAGGTTCTGGAAAACCAAATATGGAAAAAGTGGCTAAAATAACAAAAGCTCAAGTAGAAGAAATTGCAAAAACAAAAATGGAAGACTTAAATGCTGGTTCATTAGAAGCTGCTATGAGCATGGTTATGGGAACTGCTCGTTCAATGGGTGTTACAGTAACAGAATAATAAATTAGTAATAAATTTTGGGAGATTTAGGTATCGTTTGTACCAAGGGAGGTTAAAAATGAAAAGAGGAAAAATTTACAAAGAGGCTGCTAAATTAGTAGACAGTGCGAAAATTTATGATGCCAAAGAAGCATTGGAAGTAATTGAGAAGATGCCAAAAAGAAAATTTGATGAAACAGTTGAATTGCATGTTCGTTTAGGTGTTGATTCAAAACATGCTGACCAACAAGTAAGAGGAACAGTAGTTCTTCCACATGGAACTGGTAAATCTTTAAAGGTTTTGGTATTTGCAAAAGGAGATAAAGCAAAAGAAGCAGAAGCTGCAGGAGCAGATTTTGTGGGGGCTGAAGAGTTAGTTCCAAAAATAGAGAAAGAAAATTGGTTTGACTATGATGTAATTGTTGCTACACCGGATATGATGGGTGTTATTGGTAGATTGGGTAAAGTATTAGGACCAAAGGGTTTAATGCCAAATCCTAAATCTGGAACAGTTACTATGGATGTAACAAAAGCAGTACAGGAAATTAAATCTGGTAAAGTTGAATATCGTTTGGATAAAACAAATATTATTCACTTAGGTTTTGGTAAAGTATCATTTGGAGCTGAAAAATTGCTTGAAAATTACAATACGATTATGGATGCAATTATCAAAGCAAAGCCAGCAGCAGCCAAAGGACAATACATTAAAAGTGTAGCAGTAACAACAACCATGGGGCCAAGTCTACACATTAACTAAAAATAAATAGAACCGAAGACAGTAGGTTAAGATAGCTGTACGAAGCAAAGCGAGTTACAGATATCTTAGTTAGCGCTTATAGCGCTAACTTCATAGTAAATTCCTACCGAGGTAATAAATAAGAGGGAAAAACTCTTCTATTACTTTGGGTGGAATAGAAGAGTTTTTGTTTAGAATAAAAAGTATAAATAGATATGAGGAGGTGAAGAAGGAAAGATGGCAAATCAAAAAATTATTGCACAAAAAGAAAAAGAAGTAAAAGAATTAGCAGAAAAAATGAAAAATGCTGGTTTGGTACTTTTAACAGATTACAGAGGAATTAATGTAGAAGATGTTACGAATTTAAGAAAAACTGTAAGAGAGGCAAATGGCGAATATTGTGTTATTAAAAACAATATCACAAGAAGAGCTTTGGCAGAGTGTGGATTTGATTTAGGAGATAGCTTGGAAGGTCCAACAGCAGTGATTATGACAAATGAGGAATATTTACCTACATTAAAGGCTATTTATAAATATGCAAAAGCGAATGAATTTTATAAAATCAAAGCAGGTGTGTTAGAAGGAAAAGTTGCTTCCATCGAAGAATTGACAACACTTGCAGTTTTTCCATCAAGAGAAGAATTGATTGCAAAATTGGCAGGTTGCTTGCTTGCTAATGTATCAAAATTGGCTGCTACATTGGATGCAGTTAGAGTAAAAAAAGAGTCAGAAGCATAAATTTTTATGAAAAACAGCGTCTTGCTGTGTTAGACATCATAAAAAAAGCAGTTACGTACTTATGTACGCGCCTTTACTTTTTTTATTCGTCTGCCTTGCAATACTTGTTTTTGATAAAAATTAATTGGAAACAGAACTATATAAAAATATTTATTGAGAGATAAAAAGAAAGTGAAACTTTCAAAATTATATTAAAAAAGGAGAATATTATAATGAGTGAGAAAACAGATAAAATGTTAGAAGAAATCGACAGCTTAACAGTTGTTGAATTATCAGAATTAGTAAAAGGAATTGAAGAAAAATACGGTGTAACTGCAGCAGCAGTTGCAGCACCAGCAGCTGGAGGAGCAGCTGGTGAAGCTGCAGCTGAAAAATCAGATTTCACAGTTGTATTAAAAGATACTGGAGCAAACAAAATCCAAGTTATCAAAGTAATTAGAGAAGCAACTGGTTTAGGTTTGAAAGAAGCAAAAGAAATTGCTGATGGCGCACCAAAAACAATTAAAGAAGGTGTAGCAAAAGAAGAAGCTGAAGAAATGAAAGCGAAATTCGCAGAAGCTGGAGCTACTGTTGAGCTACAATAGGGATTTAACAGTTCTATATGCTTGACATAATGCTGAAAATGTGATATAATAAAAGATAGGGGACTTCTAATAGTCTCTTATTTTTTGATTAAAATTTTTGGATTTCTATTGATATTATTTGCAATTTAATGTATATTAAATAAGAGGTGTTTGAAAATGGAAAATCAAAGACGGAATTACAATGGTAAGTCTTGTTATTTATATTATTTCATTTGTGGTTATAATTGGTATTGTAGGTGTGATAACTACTGTTTTTAACAGTAATATGAAAGATATCAATAGGACAAATGGTACAAGCTCAGAATACAATAAATTTAATTTGTATATGTTAGACCAAACACAGGGAGGATATTCTGTGGGGAAGTGCAGTGATGAAGCAGAGACAGCTGGTTATGTAACATTTTCAAATGGAAAAAACTCGAATACATTTGTTTTATTGGGAAATATGCTTTATTTTAATAAAATAAAATTGTGTGAAAATATTGAGGAATTTAAGGTCAAAAAAGAAATTGCTGAAAATGGTAATGATATTTTGAAAACATATATTAATATCAATGGGACGGTTTATTCAACAGATTATGTGCTCGAATAAACGAAATTAAGAGGGGAATCTTTTAGATTGCCCCTAATTTTTTTCACGAATTGCTTCTTCAAATAGTAATTTTAATTTGTTAAATAATCGGCGGAAAAAGTTGAAACCAAATTGGTCTTTGGTTAAGTCAAGCAAGTCAGTTTGAAGGTCATTTAAGTAATTTAGTACGCCATGTTTGTTGATTAGTTCTTCTTTTTCTTCCAATTTATTCATCATTTCACAATAAAATTTTGAATAAAAATCATCATTTTCTGCCATAAATAAAAAAGAGTTAAAAGTGTATAAACGTTCTCGGACAAGCTTTAAGGAAGCAGTGTCTCGAACATTGTCTAACTCGGTATTAAAACAGTTTTCAACGGTTAATCTTTGAGTCGAAAGTGTGATATTAAAAATAAAATTTTTAATCGAGTCAATTTTTGTATTTAGCTTTTTTATTTTATGGAGACTTGCATTATTTTTGGAATAGTCAGCCAGTTCTGCATACGAAAACGATAAAAGTTCCTCATAATGGATAATTAAATCAAAATTTTTTTCAATGGTATGATAGACTTTTTCGTTTGATTTTGCAATAAAAGTATTTTTGAAAATGTAATTGCTATACAAAGTACTATGAAAAAGTGGATAAGTTCCTGTAAAATAAGCCATTTGATTGATAAGTGCCGTTTCGATTGGATAAAATAGTGGGCTTGGTGTGTGGAAATTTAAGTTATAGTATTTTACAGTATCTTCTTGTATACCAGCCACTTTAGTGGACATGAGTTGCACAGCAGCTTCATTAATGCCTTGTCCGTTGCCAGAAGCAAAATCATATAGACCAAGTTTTAGAAGTTTTCCGTTGGAATTTTTCACTTCTTGAATGGCATGAAGGCATTCATGAATAACTAATGTGTCAAGATTTTCCAAATCCATGGTGTCACTAAAATAAATGGCGTTTATTTTTGAAAAATATTTGGCAGCAGTGGAATCGGCTGGCATTTTTGCGATAAACATGGTTAAAGTAGAAAGCAGTGAAAAAATATCGTTTTGGTTTAAATTATGCTCTGGAAAAGTATTACAAATTTTTTCAGAGATAAGGCTTGCAATTCGGTTTATTTGTGATTTATCTAATTGTGATTTTACCTCAATTCCTTCTTTTTTGAGGATAGCATTTATGTTCATAAAAAACTCCTTTGTACATGATACTTTTATTATATACCAAATTGCCAAAGAAATAAAGAGAAAAGCTGAAAATATATATTACATTTGCGTTACAAAAATGTTACTAAAATGTAATATATAAGTACTTGATTTTTTTTTATAAACGTTGTATAATAGAAATAACGATAAAATGATTAAAAGGAGAAATGCTATGAAAAAGAAGATTTTTAGTATGATATTAATTGTTATGGTAGCAATTTTTGCTATGTCAACTGCAGTAAGCGCGCTAAGTTTTACAGCTGCCATGTCAACCAATTCTACAACTGTTCAGGAAGCAACCGAATTTACGGTAAGAATTAGAGTCTCTAATTTGGATGTTGGAACCAATGGAATTAATTCTTTAAAAGGTGATTTAAAATATGATACTGACGTATTTGAACCAATTAATGAATCAAGTGTTATTGGACTAAATAAATGGAATGCGACTTATGATAGTACAACAGGAAAGATTGAATTAACGAAAAGTATGTTTGTTTCATCAACACAGGAGGTTTTGTCAATTACGTTTAAAACAAAAGAAGGTGTAACAGGTAAAAAAGGTTCGATAGCATTTAATAATATTACGGCTTCAAATAGTGAAACAGATATTTCTGCGACCGATATTTCTACTTCGATTACAGTTGGCACGCCAGATTCTACAAGCAATACGACTAATACAACGAATACAAATACAAGCAATAATACGTTGTCAATTCCTACGATAACAAGTAATACAAATGCAAATAATACAGCGAATAACACAAATACAGCTAACCGAACCAACAATACCAATGTGGCAAACACGAATACTAATACTTCTAATGTTTCAAGCTATGTCAACACAATGACAAATACTACTTCAAATGAAAATATGCCAAAAACAGGTGTCAGTGATACGTTGCTTGTTTTAACAGTAGTTGCAATAGCAGTAGCATTTGGGTTCTATATAAAAATCGAAAAATTGAATAAGGATATGTAAGAAAAATAATTTGGGCGGATTAAACATCTGCCTTTTTTATTTTATATAAAAAGTCAAAAAAATCCTTGTTTTTTCTTTCAAAAACGTGTACAATATAAGTGTAAAGAAAGAGGAGAAAAGATGAAAGAGTTAGAAGAAAGTATTGGTTATGTTTTTCAGAATAAAGAATTGCTAAAAAATGCGTTAACACATACATCATATGCGTATGAGAATAAAGTCAAAAGTAATGAGAGATTAGAATATTTAGGGGATAGCATCTTGGAATTTGTCAGCAGCAAATATTTATTTGAGAATTTTGAAAATTTGTCAGAAGGAGAGATGACTAAAGTTAGGGCTTATAGTGTTTGCGAGGAGAGCCTTTTTAAGATTGCGCAAAAGCATAATTTTAGTGATTTCTTATATTTGGGAAGAAGCGAGAAAATGTCTCATTCTGTTAAAAAAGCGATTATTGCAGATAGTGTGGAAGCAGTGATTGCAGCGATTTATTTGGATGGAGGTTTGGAGCCTGCTGAAAAATTTATTTTGGAAAATATTCGAGAACAAATTGAATTTGCTAGCCAGAACGTTGGAATGAAGGATTACAAAACTGTTTTGCAAGAGGAACTTCAGAAAAATGGAGAAGTCGTGATTAAGTATAATTTGATAAAAGAAGAGGGACCTGACCATGCCAAGATTTTTACGGTTGATGTAGAATGTGATGGCAAGAAAATGGCGGAAGGAACTGGAAAAAGCAAGAAAAAAGCAGAAATGGAAGCAGCTAGAAAAGCGTTAGAGCAAAGAAAGGAAAAAATATGAAAAAACAATATATTATACCGATATTTGTGCCACATTTAGGATGCCCAAATGATTGCACTTTTTGCAATCAAAGGCAAATTAGTGGGCAGCAAAAAAAGGTAACCCCTCAAGATGTGAAGAATACCATTGAATATTATTTGGGCCTTTTTAAAGAAAAAGAGGCGATAAAAGAAGTTGCATTTTTTGGGGGCAGTTTTACGGGAATTGATGTGGAAACCCAAAATGAGTTGCTGGAAGTTGCATATGAGTATGTTAAGCAGAAGAAAATTGATAGTATTCGAATTTCAACCAGACCAGATTATATTGATAGACAAACATTGAAACGACTAAAAAAATTTAAAGTTAAAACGATTGAGCTAGGTGTTCAATCAACGAATGATTATATTTTGCAAAAGTGCAAAAGAGGGCATACATATAAGGATGTGAAGCGTGCCTCTTGTTTAATTCGTTTATATGGCTTTCGATTGGGGCATCAAATGATGGTGGGGCTGCCAGATAGCACACGTTTGGACGAAATGAACACAGCGCGTGATTTGGTAAAATTGAGACCTAAAATGATGCGAATTTATCCTGTTTTGGTAATTAAAGATACAGAGCTAGAACAGGAGTATTTGAGAGGCGAGTATGAGCCTCTGACGTTAAGGCAAGCGGTTGAAATTTGTAAGGAACTGAGTCAATTTTTTGAGAAAAAGAGGGTGAAAGTCATTCGCATAGGACTGCAAAGTACAGATACGATTATGAGTTCTGAAAAGCCTGGAAGCGTAGTGGTTGCGGGACCTTATCATGAAAATATTAGGCAGTTAGTGAGTTCGTCCTATTATTATGATATGATTAATGAGAAAATCAAGAAAATTAATACCAAAGCAAAAGAGATAAAAATAACGGTTAATCCACAGCTTGTGAATGAAATTGTGGGTTATAAAAGAGAAAATATTAAGAAAATAAAAGAGAATTATAATCTAGATGTCAAAGTCGAGCAAAATTGGAAATATAGTTTGAAAAAAATTGAGGTGGAAATCACAAAAACCTATAAAGAATTTGCAGACGACGATGAAAATTGCGTAAAAGGTTGACAAAAATTGGTCCCGTAGGGGACCTTTTTCTTTTATTTTTTACATAAAAAGTAATAAATTGCCAATACTAAAAATATGAAAAAGATAATGAAAGAATATAGTTTATTTATTTTAGGAAGCATGATTGCGGCTATGGGGACGAGTTTGTTTTTGCTTCCGAACCAATTATCCAGTGGCGGCTTTTCAGGAATTGCCACTATTTTGTATTATTTGTTTAACATTCCAATGGGAACGACGATTATTCTTTTGAATATTCCAGTTTTTATTTTGGCGTTTATTAGAGAAGGCAAGCAGTTTGTGCTAAAGACAATTGTGGCGACTTTTGTTTTTTCGGAAGCAATTAACTTTTTTGAGAAGATAGAACCAGTCACAAATGACAAAATTTTGGCAAGTGTGTATGGCGGAATTATCATTGGAATTGGGTTGGCGCTTGTATTTAAGGGGAAAAGCTCAACAGGCGGAACGGACCTGATTGCTAATATAATTGTGACTTATAATAACGAAGTCAGCATTGGCAATGTGTTGCAGATTTTAGATATTATTGTGGTAATTTTGAATATTATATTTTTGGGTGAAATCGAAATTGGTTTATATTCTGCAATTGCGATATTTTTGATTAATAAAATGCTAGATTTGATTTTTGAAGGCATTAATTTTAGTAAAATGATTTACATTGTTTCTAATGAATATGAAGCAATTGCAGATGTGATTAATCGAGAAATCAAACGAGGGGCGACAGGATTGTACGGGAAAGGTATGTACACAAATGAGGAAAAAATGATTGTGATGTGTGTTGCGAAACGAAAACATATTATTAAAATAAAAGAAATCTCGAAGCAAATTGACCCCAATGTTTTTGTTATTGTCACTGACGCCAGAGAAGTTTACGGGCTCGGATTTAAAAGTTGACAAATTATGTGAAATATGATATGATAAATTAAAATAAATATAGTAGGAGGTGCACAATTATGTTTGCGCAAAGATTTTTGTCAATAAAGAAGGCACAAAAACAACAGGAAGAGAAAAAAAGAAAGGATGAGAACAAAAAAGAAAAATAATAAAAAAGCTGGCTTTAAATGCCAGCTTTTTAGATTTATTTTACAGTAAATTTTAATTCTTCGTTTTCGCATTCGACAAAAATAGTTTGACCAGCAACTACTTCAGATTTTAAAATCATATCTGAAATTTCATCTTCGATGTATCTTTGAATAGAACGACGAAGTGGTCTTGCGCCATATTTCAAATCGGTTCCTTTGCTTAGTAAAAATTTTTTTGCCTCAATTGAAATTTCCAAAGAAATATTTTTGCCGTCTAACGCAATTTGCGTTTTTGCTAATAGCAAGTCAACAATTTGTAATAATTCATCTTCAGAAAGTGGGGCAAAGGCAACAATTTCGTCAACACGGTTCAAGAATTCTGGACGGAATGTTTCTCTTAAAGCACCAAGCATTTTGTCATTATCCATAATAGATTTACTTCCAAAACCGATGGAATTATTGTTCAAATTAGAACCAGCATTGGAAGTCATAATAATAATTGTGTTTTCAAAATTGACAGTATTTCCTTGCGAATCGGTTAATTTTCCATCATCTAAAACTTGTAACAAAATATTAAATACATCAGGATGCGCTTTTTCGATTTCGTCTAATAAAATAATCGAATATGGTTTACGTTTCACTTTTTCGGTTAATTGGCCAGCATCGTCATAACCAACATATCCCGGAGGAGAGCCTATCAATTTTGCCGTAGAATGACTTTCCATATATTCTGACATATCCACTCGAATGATAGCATCTTCGGAGCCAAACATCTCATAGGCAAGTGATTTGGCAAGTTCCGTTTTACCAACACCAGTTGGACCAACGAAGATGAAAGAAGGTGGACGTTTTGTGCTTTGAAGTCCAGCGCGGTTTCTGCGAATGGCTTTGGAAACAGCCTCCACAGCTTTATTTTGTCCAATAATACGGCGATGAAGATTGCCTTCTAAATTCAGCAATTTCTGGGTTTCAGCTTCTGTAATTTTGGTGACAGGAATCTTTGTCCAACGTTCAATCACTTCTGCAATGTCCTGAACATTCAAAACAGAAGGCGTTAGCGTGGCTTCGATTTCTTTCATTCTTTCGGTTAAAGTGCATTCTTTTGTCTTCAAATCTGCGGCTTTTTGGTAGTCTTCAATGGAGTCAGAAGAAACGGCTTCTTCTTTTTCTTCTGCCAATTTTTTCAACTCATTTTTAATCATTTCAAGCTCGTACAATGCTTTATTACCTAAATTAATCTTTGAGCAAGCCTCATCAATCAAATCAATGGCTTTGTCAGGCAAAAATCTGTCATGAATATATTTTTCCGACATTTTTACTGTTTTTTCAATTATGTCATCAGAGATTAGAACTTTATGGAATTCTTCATAATATTTTTTGATACCTTTTAAAATTCCAATCGCATCTTGAATAGAAGGTTCTTCCACCATAACAGGTTGCAAACGTCTTTCTAAAGCAGTGTCCTTTTCAATATATTTTCGGTATTCTCTCAAAGTGGTTGTACCGATTAATTGAATATCGCCATTGGATAAGGCTGGTTTTAAAATGTTAGCAGCGTTCATAGAATGTTCGGCATCGCCGGCACCAATAATGTTATGCACTTCATCGATGACTAAAATAATATTTCCATAAGATTTGCATTCATCAATAAGTGACTTCATGCGGGCTTCAAATTGACCACGAAATTGCGTTCCAGCAATAATGGCAGTAATGTCAATTAAGTAAACTTCTTTATTTAGCAGTTTTGCAGGAACTTGTTGATTGGCGATTTTAATGGCTAAACCTTGTGCAATGGCAGTTTTTCCAACACCAGGTTCGCCAATTAAGCAAGGGTTATTTTTAGAGCGACGATTTAAAATTTGTGTAATACGTTGTATTTCGCGCTCGCGACCAATCACTTCGTCTAATAGGCCATTTTTGGCTTTTTCTGTTAAGTTGGTGCCAAATGTATCTAAAAATCGTTTTTTTGTATTTTTTGGTTTTTTGTTTACTTTTACAGCTTTTTTCTGGTTTCCACCTGCATTAGAAGCATTATTTCCATTGGCATTTTGTGCTTGATTATTGAAACCGCGAAACATACTAAGAATACCTGTAAAAGGGTTGTTTCCATCAGAAATTTCTTCGACATTCATGGCTTCAAAAGGCATTTCGCCAGAAAAATCTTGAAAAATTTCCTCAAATTGATTGGACATATCTTCTAATTCATCTTGTGATAAATTAGCATTTTTAACAATGACATCAAGAGGATTAATACCACGTGTTTTCGCACAATTGTAGCATAGTCCTTCGGTTGATGTTTTGCCATTTTCTGTTTTGTTAATAAAAACAACAGCTGTGTTTTTATTGCAATTTGAACATAACATAATATTTCTCCTTAAAATGTTTATAATAATTAATCATACAATATTTTTTAAAATTAGTCAACCTTTTCTAGCTTGTGATAAACTTTTTTTCCTTTTTTTAAGATGGCGTAATTTTCTGTAAAGTCTTTGTCTGATAAAAGGTAAGTTATATCGCTGATTTTTTCATCATTTAGAGTAACGGCACCTTGTGCAATTAAAGTTTTGGCTTGACTTTTTGAGGTAACAATGCCAGATAAAACTAAAGCATCTAAAATCGATATATTTATGTTATCCAATTTTGTAGACGGCATACTAGCGAGATTACCTTGTCCACCAAACAAAGCATTAGCAGCATCTTCAGCCTCTATAGCTGCTCGCTCGCCATGGATTAATTTTGTAATTTCAAAAGCTACTTTGCGTTTGGCATCATTTATTTTTTCATCTTTTAGTAAATCGATTCCTTGAATTTCTTCCATTGGCATGAAAGTAAGCAATTTTGCAACATTGACGATATCTGCGTCATCGATATTGCGCCAGTATTGATAAAATTCGTAAGGGGAAACTTTTTCGGAGTCAAGCCAAAGAGCACCTTTTTCCGTTTTTCCCATTTTTTTGCCTTCTTTGGTGGTTAGAAGTTTGAAGGTAAGCCCAAAAGAATCGTCTTTGCCGATTTTTCGGATTAAGTCAACACCGCCGATAATGTTAGACCATTGGTCGTTTCCACCGATTTCAAGTTTGCAACCATAGGTGTTGTATAAATGCAAAAAGTCATAAGATTGCATTAACATATAGCCCATTTCAAAAAAGGTAAGCCCCGTTTCCAAGCGGTTTTTGTAACATTCTGCGGCAAGCATTTTGTTGACAGAAAATAAAGTTCCAATTTCGCGCATAAAATCAATGTAATTTAAACGAGAAAGCCAGTCTGCATTATTTACGATAATGGCGGCGTTTTCGCCTTCAAAACTGACGAATTTTTCAATTTGCTTTTGGATGGCGGCAACATTGTGGTCAATATCTTCACGAGTTAGCATTTTTCGGATATCTGTTTTTCCGCTGGGGTCTCCAATAACTGCAGTTCCACCGCCGACTAAAATAATTGGCTTGTGCCCGTATTTTTGCAAATTGGATGCGACCATAAGTGACACAAAATGTCCGACATGCAGACTATCCGCAGTGGGATCAATGCCAATATAAAATGGTACAGATTGTTTGCCTAAAAGCTCTTTAATTTCTTCTGGATGAGTTAATTGCTCAATATATCCACGTTCTTGTAGAACATCAAAAACATTGTTCATAGAATTGTCCTCCTTAAATTTTATCTATTATATCAAAAACAATGAGAGAAATCAACAAAAATGCGAGACTTATTAATAAAAAATTGAATTTAAGAATATTTTTTGAATTTTACTATACTTTTGTAAAATATTATTATACAATAAAGAAATAGTAAGCAGAATAAAAAAATGTTTAGAAAAAGCGAAAAATGGGAAGAATATTAAAAAGGAGAAAAAAATATGAAGCGAAAATTAGATGTTACGAAAATAGTTTTACAAGAATTAGTGCTAAGATTAAGAGCTGAGGAAGAGTTTGTGAAAAATATGAATGAGATGGATGTTTTGTATGAAGTAAATTTTCGACCTAAAGAAGAAAATCCATTTTATAGAATATTGGAGGCAATTGGGATAGAAGATGAAGAAGAAGTCGAAGAAGTGATTGAGAATTTTTTACAAACCGACAAAGAAGTAGATGTCTTAGTGGATGAATTTTGTCAAAAGTATTTTTTGCTTGAGGAGGAGTAGATGATTTTTAAGCCAGATGCGATTTATTTTGAACCAGATATTGAAAATTATGTTTTAGGAAGAGAATTGTTACAGAAATATGAAGATATTCCTAAATTCGCAATTGAAAATCATAACAATATTCCTCAAATGCGAAGCCAAAGCAATGCTGCGTTTCCCAAAATGAAAAAGCATTTGATTATGGCTACTCGAAAAACCCATAAATATACAGAAAATCACAAAGTTTCGGATTATTTGGTGCCCTATACATCGTCAGGCTGCACAGCCATGTGTTTGTATTGTTATTTGGTTTGCCATTATAACAAATGTGCCTATTTGAGATTATTTGTCAACCGTGAGCAGATGCTAGATAAAATCACCAAAACTGCCGAAAAAAGTGAGAAAGAGTTAATTTTTGAAATTGGGAGCAACAGTGATTTGATTTTGGAAAACTCGATTACGAATAATTTGGTTTGGACGATTGAGAATTTTGCAAAATCGAAAAAAGGATTTTTAACATTTCCTACGAAATTTGATATGGTGGACCCGATTTTGGATGTGGAAGGAAAAGAAAAGATTATTGTCAGAATGAGTGTTAATCCAGAAGAATTAATTGACAAAATTGAGCTGGGGACGTCGCCACTGAAAAATCGAATACAAGCCATTAACAAATTATGCCGCGCAGGATATCGAGTTGGGATTTTGATTGCTCCAATTATTTTGGTAGAACATTGGGAAGCATATTATAAAGAATTGATTTTAACTTTAGATGAATTGCTGGAGCCTTGTGCAAAATCTAGTGTGTTTTTTGAGCTGATTTTTATGACGTATAGTTACATTCACAAAATGATTAATAGCGAAGCGTTTCCTCGTGCAATGAATTTATACAATCCAGAATTGATGACAGTTCGTGGGCGCGGAAAATATTGTTATAAAAAAGAAGTAAGAGACGAAGCGGAAAAAATTTTGCTAGAACTTTTGCATCTATATTTTCCAAAAAATAAAATTTGGTATGTGAGTTAATTTTTTTGCGAAAATACTTGACTTTGAGCGAAGGTAAGACATATAATTCAAATAAATTGAATGTACAAATGGAAGAAAATTTGCATATCCTAAATTAGGTGATGGATATTGAGAGAAAAGCAATATAATAGGCAAAAATGTCTTGAATACGCTAACAAATGGGCACTGTCGAGAAATCCTAGTTATTATGATTATGAAAAAATTGGTGGGGATTGCACGAACTTTGCATCACAGTGCATTTATGCGGGCTATGGCGAAATGAATCCGAAATTGTGGTATTATTGGAGTGCAAACAATAAGTCTCCTTCATGGACTGGGGTAAAATTTTTGTATGATTTTTTAGTCAACAACAAGTCCGTTGGACCACGTGGAATTGAGGTTTTGCAAAATCAAATTCAAATCGGAGATTTGATACAATTATCGCAAGATGGGCAAAGATTTTCGCATAGTTTGATTGTGGTAGGAATTCAAAATCCAAATTATTTAGGGGATATTTTGATTGCAACCCATTCGCAAGATGCCTTAAATAGACCAGTTGCAACATATGAGTTCCGAAAAATTCGATTTGTACACATTGTATAGGAGGAAAAATGAGAATAGCAATTATTTCAGATATACATGGAAATTTAGAAGCACTAAAAACGACATTGGCAGATATTCAAAAAAGAAAAATAGATAAAATATTTTGTCTGGGTGATATTGTAGAAAAAGGGCATCACCCAGAAGAATGTGTGAAATTAGTGCGAGAAAATTGTGAAGTCGTTGTGCAAGGAAACTGTGATGTGGATTTGGATACTTCCATTTATCAAAAACCATTGCATCATGTTCCAATGGAATTAATGCATGCAAGAGTAAAATGGTTAAATCGTATGTTATCAGAAGAGTCAAAGGAATATTTGCTGAATTTGCCGTTTTGCTATGAATTTTACATGAGTGGAAGTTTAATCAGGTTGTTCCACGCCTCGCCAATTAGAAAAACCAATGTGATTATTAATGAAGATTCGTATGAAGACAAATACAAAATGTTTGAGCCAAGTGAAAATACAGTTTCAGAAGAGATAGCAGATGTCGTTATTTATGGGCATTTGCATTGCCCCTACATGAATAAATTTTATAACAAGACGCTGATTAATGTAGGCAGTGTTGGAAATAGTTTTAATGTGGTTAGGGACAAACAGAAAGATAGTGATGTTTTGGAGACAACGGCAAGTCATTATTTGATTTTAGAAGGCGAATATGGTGCCAAAGAATATGGCGCGGATTTTAGTTTTGAATTTGTGCGAGTACATTATGATATTGATAAAGAGTTGGCAGATTTGGACCAAAACTTGGAGCCTGAGGCTTATGAAAAAGAGCTGCGAGAGGGCATTTATCGAAACATGAGTAAAATTGCAGATAAAGCAAGAGAACTTGAGAAAAAGGGGAAAGTATGAGAGATTTAAGAATTGAAAAATTAGCGAATAAATTGATTACATATTCAGTGGATTTGAAGAAAAATGAGAAAATTTTAATTGAAGTGATTGGAACAGATGGAATTCCACTTGCCAAAGCACTTATGAAAGAAGCGTATAAAATTGGGGCGATGCCATTTTTCAATTTGATTGACCAATCGCTTCTTAAGGAAATGCTAAAGGATTTGTCAAAAGAGCAAGTTAAATTGTACGCCAAATATGACGAGGCACGCATGAAAGATATGGATGCGTATATTGGAATTAGAGCATCAGAAAATTCTTCAGAAATGGCTGGAATTGCACAAGATAAGCTAAAATTATACAATGAGTTATACACAGTTCCTGTTCATTTTGTGGAAAGAGTGCTTCATACAAAATGGTGCATTTTGCGCTATCCAAATTATTCTATGGCGCAAATGAGCAAAATGAGTTTGGAGGATTTTGAAGATTTTTATTTCAAAGTGTGTAATTTGGACTATGGAAAAATGGCAAAAGCGATGGAACCTTTGGTGGAACTTATGAACAAAACGGACAAAGTTCATATTTTGGGCAAAGGGACGGATTTAACCTTTAGCATCAAAGGAATTCCGGCAGAAAAATATCGAGGCACGTTTAATATTCCTGATGGCGAAGTAGCGTCCGCGCCTGTGAAAAATAGCGTCAATGGCTATATTACTTACAACACAGAGACGAGTTACAATGGTGTTACTTTCAACAATATTCGTTTGGAATTTGAAAATGGAAAAATTGTAAAAGCCACGAGTAATCATACAGAAGAGTTAAACCAAATTTTGGATACCGACGAAGGGGCGCGCTACATTGGAGAATTTGCGCTTGGCGTAAATCCTTACATGGAAAGGCCAATTGGTGACACGTTGTTTGACGAAAAAATAAAAGGCAGTTTTCATTTTACGCCAGGCGATGCATTAGAAGAAAGTGACAATGGAAATCGTTCCAGTATTCATTGGGATATTGTGAATATCCAGACCCCAGGGTTTGGAGGCGGGGAAATTTGGTTTGATGATGTACTAGTCAGAAAAGATGGGCTATTTGTGCTAGAAGAATTGTTGCCACTCAATCCAGAGAATTTGATGTAAAATATTACATTTTTGTAACATTAAAAAAATCTCTTGACAAAATAAAAATTTTAGTATAAATATAAATTAACAAAAGAATATGGAATATAAGGAGAAACAGAAGATGGGGAAATTTTTTAATGATGAGGAAAAAGTAAGCAAAAAAGATTGGTTGACAAGTTTGCTTTTGTGTTGGTTTTTAGGATTTTTTGGTGTACATCGCATTTATGCTGGAAAAATTGGAAGTGGCTTTTTGATGTTATATGGAACGATTGTAGCGGGCTGTATGTTAGCAATGAATCGATATTTAGGTGCGATTGCGTTTGTAGTGGTTGGGGCTTTTGTGCTAAGTGATTTCTTAAATATCCTATTGAAGTGCTTTAGAGATGTGCATGGAAAAGAGATTTCGGAAGATACAGTAATTAAATAAAAAAGATTTTGTAAAAGGCAGGTTTTTTACCTGCCTTTCCTATTAATCCTTGCAATAGCCATTGCATAATTTTCTAATGATTAAATTTATAATGTTAAATAAGTTTGAAACCAAAAAGAAAGCAACTGCACCAATTAAAATGCCAACTGAAAGAGAGCCGACAACTAAACTGGTGGCAGACAAAGCGAAAACACTTGTGATAATTGAGCCAACAGCTGCTGTGATTAAACAGGAATCGTTCAACATGGCACATTGATTTCTTCCGCCACAAAATGCAGTAATAACAACGTATAATAATACTAAAATTCCTAAAACCAAGGTAACATAAAGCAAAATAGGAATTGTCGTAATAAGTCCACTATAGAAAATTGCTGCAATTCCAACAGCTGCAAGTAATGTGCCAACAATGCTGAAAAGGCAACAACATGGATTGTTTGTACTTTTATTCATACACATAAATATTCCCTCCTTTATAATATAGCTTATGAAACAATTGGCAAAATGGTGTTAATGAGTTAGAAAAATTTATTTACAACGTTAACTAAATTATGTTATAATTAATCCTAAATAGGAGGATAACAAGTTTATGAACAAGAAAAAGAAAATATTAATCATATCAACTGGAGGAACTATTTCGCAAACGCACACAAAAGAAGGGATTGCAGTTAGCAATGAAAAATCTTTTCAAAGTGAAACATTTGCTAATATTTTAAAGAATTTTCAAGAAAAATTGAGCATTGATGTAATTGCTTCCAAAACAATTTTGAATAAAGATAGTTCTAATATTGTTCCAGAAGATTGGAAAAAAATTGTAAATACGATTGTAGAAGAATACGATTATTACACAGCATTTATTATTACCCATGGCACTAATACAATGGGATATACTTGTGCAGCAGTTTCTTTTGCGTTGGGAAATGTCGGAAAACCAATTTTGTTTACAGGTTCCCAAGTATCTTATGGCGTGTTAGGGACAGATGCAGTAATGAACTTAGAAAATGCTATAAGAATCATAGCAAATGATAATTGTAAACTTGCAGGCGTATGCTGTGTATTTGGTAGTAAAGTAATAACAGGTACTAGAGTAAAGAAAGATAATGAATTTGAATATAATGCTTTTAGAACTTTTGGAAATTTTTCAGATATTGCTAAGATAGGAAATAGCATCCAATATAACGAAGTTGCATTCAAGAAACATTTAAGTTTTTTAGGTACACAAGCGACAACAAAAAATGGATTAATCATTAAAAATAGATTTGATACAAATATTTTATGTCTAACAGAGTTCCCGCGGATTGCAAGCAAATTATTTTAAAATATTGGTAGAAAATGGTGTAAAAGGTTTTATATTAAGGTCTACTGGTGCAGGAGATCCGAATATAGCTAAGGAAAATGAACTTTACGAAAATCTCAGAAATGCTTTTAAATATTTACAAGAGAGGCAAATACCGATTGTTGTAACAACACAAGCGCCAAATGGATTAGCTAATATGAAAATTAATGAGCCACGGACAATTAGCTTTAGAATTGGGAGCAATTCCAGCTTGGGATATGAGTGTGGAATGCATGGTTACAAAATTAGCTTGGTTAATTGGAAATGGCTATTCTTATCAAGAAATACAAAAAGAAATGTTGACATCATTAAGAGGAGAAATAGAAATTGAGCAATAAGGAAGGAGAATGATATGCCTGAATTTTTAGTGGATTTGTTGAAAAATCAGTATGGCGCAGAAATTGCAGATAAGATATTACAAGGATATTTTGTGCAGCGAAAGACGACGTTTCGTGTTAATACAATCAAAAGCAGTGCCGAAAAAATTGAAACAGAATTAAAAAGACAGGGAATTGCTTACAAAAATCCTGCTTGGAGTAAGGAAGCCTTTGTTTTAGAAAAGGCAAAGGAAAAAGATTTGCAAAAACTGGAAATGTATCAAAATGGCGAAATTTATTTGCAGAGTTTGTCTTCGATGTTGCCTGCTCTAGTTTTGGAACCGAAAAAGAAGACAGATATTTTGGATATGGCAGCGGCGCCAGGTGGAAAAACGACGCAACTTGCCGCAATGACGCAAAATGAAGCTCATATTACGGCTTGTGAAAGAAACCATATTCGAGCTGAGCGCTTGAAATATAATCTAGAAAAACAGGGAGCTTCCAGCGTTTATTTAATGGAAATGGATAGTCGCAAAATGGATGATTTTTTTGCATTTGACAGTGTTTTGTTAGATAGTCCGTGTAGCGGAAGTGGAACTTTGGATGCGCAAAAGGTAAATTTCGAGAAAAATTTTACCATGCAATTCATACAAAGGTCAACGAAATTGCAGTTTGATTTGCTAAAAAAAGCATTGAAAGTTTTGAAGTCGGGCCATGAAATGGTGTATTCTACATGTTCGATTTTGGAACTTGAAAACGAAGATGTAGTCAAGAAAGTTTTAGCTTTAGAAAAGGCAGAAATTGTGCCAGTTGAGTTTGCGAGAATGGACGAATTGCCTATTCTTCCAACAAAATTAGGGGGAACGCTATATGTGTGTCCCAGTGAGTGGTATGAGGGATTTTTTATAGCGAAAATCAGGAAAAGATAATGAAAAGTATTGCTTTTTTTGTGGCAAATATAGTATAATGATAAAAATTAATTGGCAAAAAGGAGAGAAAAATTACGATGAAACAGGGAAACAATCATAAAAAGAAGAAAGTAATTATCATTTCTATTGTTTTTTTAACAGTGTTGCTCATTGCGACTTTGGCAACCTACAGTTATTTTGCAAAAAATTCTAAAAATGATGTGATAAAAAATGAGTTGTTTGCTTGTATGGGAAACGATGATTTGAACTTTTTTGCAGATCATAAATTATATACATCCATTTTGGAACGATTAAAAGTTGATAATTATCAGTCAAATACTGCATTTACGCTTTCTAGTACTATGGAAAATGATATGTTGTCTGATTTGGATTTATCAAAATTTGAATTCAATTATGAACAGATAAAAAATAATCAAACTAAGCAAAATTATCATAAATTAGTGGGAAGATATGCTAGCAATGATTTGTTAACATTGGATGTTATTTCAAATGAAAAGCAATTTGCGCTAAAGTCAGATGAAATTGTCAATCGTTATGTGGGAACCAATATAGAAAATGGACAACATGTTATAGAGAAATTATTTGACAGAAAGATTGATTATGCTATTTTAAGGAAACTTAAAAATTTTGCAATTGAGAGAGAAATGATTAACTTTAAGGAAATAGCAAAGGCAAATGGGTTATATGATTATGTGAAAATTTTGGAGAAGCATACTAAGCCAGAGGATGTTTCTAAAAAAGAAAATGTGGTTTTGACATTGAATTCCGAGCAAGTGGCAACAACCGAATATACGATTTCGCTTGGCAAAAATGAGACTGCTCAGGTGTTCAATGAAATATCGCAAAAGATAAAAAATGATGATAAAATCATTCCAGAATTGGTGGTAACGAATATTCAGAATTTTGAGGAAGATAGCCCGATTTTGGAATATAGCGACAATGATGATTTCGCACAAACAAATGCAGAAGAAAATAATTTTGAGTCATCAGTTGTGATTTGGGGCGAGACGAATACAACTGAAAATACAATAACAGAGCCTCAAAATATAGTTGAGAATTCAGTGCAAAATCAAAATGTGACAAATCAAACAGAAAATTCGATTGCTCAAAATACAACAAATATGCAAAATACCACAAATACTGTAGAAAATACAACAATTCCGCCAAGTACAACGATAGAGATTGAAGAAGAACCTCAAACAGAGCAAAATCAACAGCCACAGCCAGAGGCGGAAGTGCCAGAACAGCCGCAAGTGAACAATCAACAGTCACGTCAACCAGTTGTAGAGAATGAAAATCTTAGACCACAAGGTTTTATCCAAGTGAATGAGGGAGATGAGACGCAGACAAGTGATTTTTTAATTGGCAAAAATTGGGAGGAAACTTTTGATAATCTTGTTAAAATGGCTGAGAAGATTGATTGGAAAACTTATTTGTTGACAGGTGCTAGGGCGAATTTTTCACAAGATGAGTTGGTAGCGCAAATACAAAAAGTGATAACAGATAGAATGAATGAAGACAGTGGTTTGGTTGTAAAGGCATATGTGAGCGAAAATCAATTGGTAAAACTCAATTTTCAGATGGTAGAGTCGCAGAAAAGTTTTGATATTGAAATTCTCTCTAAGAGTGAAAACGAGAAATATTTGAATGTATCTGTTTTAGAAGGAGAAACGAGTGAGGCAAATGGGTATACAGTAAATCTTTATAAAAATGATAGGGATACAAGTGTAAAAAATAGTGTGAATGTGAATAAGGTTTCTAAGGGAAAAATTACGCAAAAAATGATTTTGGATTTGGAAACAAAGGGGAAAATGAATGCGAAAAAATATACGACAGAAATTGATTTTCATTATTTGGATAGCAAAGGAGAATTTGAGCTGAAAGCAAACCACACATTAAATTTTGAAGCAGAGGCACAAATTGAAGAATTAAATGATGAAAATTGCTTGTTTTTGGATCAAGTATCAGAAGAGGAATTGTTACTGATTAAAGAAGAGATAAAACAGAAAACATTAGAGGTTTTGAGTGACAAAAATAGAAGTTTGAATATTGTTGATATGGGAAGCTCAGGATTGGTTGTGCAACAAACCCAGCCACAGGAACAACCAGAAGAAATGGAAAACGATAGGTTGGCGGCAAGAGATGCTTTTGTTCAAACAGTGGCTGATAAAATGCGAGATTATCTAAATGAGGGAAGAGAATTGCAATTACAGGATTTAGAAGGTTTGGAAGTGCCAGGTTATGAAGTAGAAATTTCGATTAGTTCTAATTTGGCAATTGTTACAGTTGGTGGCTATCGATTTACATTGGATGCAGATTTTAATTTGTCAGATTCTTAAGAATAAGGAATAAAAAGTATGAAAAAAGTAGTGAGAATTAGTGCAATTGTAGGGGTAATAATAGTTGTGGTATTGGTAATTAGTAAGATTATTGGTAAGCAGCAAAATCGAGAGAATGGAAATGTGTCAAATATGGGGCTGGTTTTAGAGCACCAAGGAACAACTTATTATAACAAATACGAGAAAGGAATTTTTGCGGTCAAAGGAGATACAGAAACACAATTAACAGATGAGACAGCATATTCTTTAACGTTTTATGATGACAAAATTTATTATATGACAATTGCAGATTTTAATCAAGTTGTGATAAAATATGTGGATCTAAAAAATGGAAATGTGAAAAATGTTGCTACGATTTATACATCGATTAGTAAGTTTTTTATAGAAGATGAGAGGATTTATTATTTTACCAATCATAGTGAAAATGGGATTTGCAAAATGGATTTGAATGGCGAGAATGAAACAATAGTGGTTGCTGGAAATATACAAGATTTTCAAGTCAGTGAAAAAGAAATTTATTATATTAATGAAGAAAATCAAATTTGCAGATGGAAACTAAAAAGTGGCGAAAGTGTTCCTTTGAATGAAGCCGCCAAGGCAAAGAAAATGCAAGTGGTGGAAGAATGGATTTATTATTATAATGAGTTTGAGAATGCCTTATTTCGTGTGAGTAAAAATGGAAAAAAAGTGGAACTGGTGTCTGTGTTGGTTAATCATGAAATTTACAACGTATGCGGAAAATATGTGTATTATTATGATAAAAACACATCCAAGATTGCTAGGATGCAGTTGAAAAAAAGTAACAAATGTGAAAATATTGTGGATATAGCTGTCTCTAAAACGAGAATTAATGTGGCAGGAGATGTGTTGTATTATTTGGATCAAAGCAAAGATGAGTCACAGAATTATCAAATTTATAGGATCAAAATAAATGGGGAGAAAATGCAAGATATAGAATACGAAAGATAGGAGATAAGTATGGAATTAGGGACAATTGTTTATGAGAATGAAATCTATAATTTAGATTATATGACAGCGTCAGAGATTTCAGAGCTTTTAGGACTTGTTAATCAGCATAAAAATAAGGAAAACATTATTTTGAGTGCAAAATTAAAGAGTGTATGTAACTACAAAATGTCAAAGGAATGGATTCAGCAAAAGGTAAATTTTCAACTCAATTCTATGAAAACGAGTATGCTTCATATTAATGCAAAATTTATCGAGAAATCTAAGAATTATGATAAAATCGAGGAAGAAATGATGTCTTCTTTGAATTGCTTTGAAGAGGTTTTGAAACAATTAGGGGATGGATTTGATGTTAAAATTCAGCAATTGATTTATAAACAGTTGGAACTGGAGTTAAAATTATGGAAGATTAAATCTGCTTGCAAAGCAGAGCGATTTCAGGAAGATAGTGATGTTTCGGCTCTTGAATTAAAATGCAAGAAAGAAATTAAGGTTGTTAGGAAAAAATTAAAAAGTTTAGAAAAACACAAAGAAAATGAAATTTTTGCAGCCATGGAAGTTGGGGATAAGGCAATAGGTCTAAATGTAAGAAAGCAAAGGAAATTGAAAAATATACCTAAATTTTTTAGTTATAAATTTAATCCTTATAAAGTGATACAGAAAAATGTGCTTGAACCATTTGAGCAGCGAATGGATGAATTCAAAGTTAATCAACTAAAAAAAGTAGATGGAAAATCTCAGGAATTTGATTTTTCAAAAGTAGAGAAGAGAATTGATAGAATTGTAGAAAAGGTAACAGTGTAAAAGAAAAATAGTAAAAAAGACAGAAAACTGCAAAAAATGTATTGACAAATTTTGGTAATCGCAGTATAATACTACTTAGCGTGTAGATTTGCGATGAAACAAGATGTGGCTACGCAAGCATCGATTGCTTGTCGGAGGGAACTCTTGCGGAGTATGTCATGGCTTAGACCAGGCGATAAGTTTGATTAAACGTTATTGGAAAGTGTAAAATGAAACACATGGTAGCGTTAATAACTTGCCGTTAATCGTATCTTTAAATAAAAGCGTGAGAAATAAAAAGGAGGTAAAAAAATGGCAACATCAAACACAGTAGGAAGTGACAAAATTAGAATTAGACTAAAGGCTTATGATTATGTTGTTTTAGATCAGTCTGCTGAAAAAATAGTGGAAACTGCTAAAAGAACAGGAGCTAAAGTTTCAGGTCCAATTCCGCTTCCAACAGAAAAAGAAGTGATAACAATTTTGCGTTCTCCACATAAGCACAAAGATTCTAGAGAGCAATTTGAAATGAGAACACATAAGAGAGTAATCGATATTCTTTATCCAACGCAAAAAACAGTTGATAGTTTAACCAAGTTAGACTTGCCAGCAGGTGTTGATATTGAGATCAAATTCTAATTTTATTTAGAAAAATATTTGATTTTTAGAGTGAAAACCCTAGAAGTCCATGCTGAACGAAAATTCAGCCAATAGAAATTTAGGAGGAAAGAAATGAAAAAAGCAATTATTGGAAGAAAAGTTGGTATGACTCAAATCTTTGAGGAAAATGGTTCCGTCATTCCAGTAACAGTAATCGAGTGCGGACCATGTTCCGTTGTTCAGATTAAAACGGTTGAAACAGATGGCTATGATGCTGTTCAATTAGGTTTTGGAGAAGTGAAAGAAACGAAGGTGAATAAACCAAGCAAAGGACATTTTTCAAAAGCAAGTGTGAAACCAACCAAACACTTAAGAGAATTTAGATTAGAAGATGTGTCTAACTTAAAAGTAGGAGATGAAATTAAAGTAGATACTTTTGAAGCTGGTGAAGCAGTAGATATTCAAGGCATCACAAAAGGAAAAGGGTTCCAAGGTGTTATCAAACGTCATGGACAATCAAGAGGACCAATGGGACATGGCTCTATGTATCATAGAAGACCAGGTTCAATGGGACCAACTTCAACACCAGGTAGAGTTTTCAAAGGAAAGAAATTGCCGGGACATATGGGTGTTGATACAGTTACAATTCAAAATCTTGCTATTATAAGAGTAGATTTAGATAAAAATGCGATTTTAGTTAAGGGAAGTGTTCCTGGAAATAAAGGTAGCATTTTAAAAATAAATGATAGTGTAAAGAGAAGTAAATAGAAAGGAAGGAGGAAAACAAAATGCCTAAAGTAGAAGTATATAACGTAGAAGGTAAGAAGGTTAGTGATTTAGAGTTAAAAGAAGAAGTGTTTGGAATTGAACCAAATGAAGCTGTTGTACACAGTGTTCTAATAAATTATTTGGCTAACCAAAGACAAGGTACGCAAAGTACAAAAACAAGAAGCGAAGTTAGAGGCGGTGGTAAAAAACCATGGAGACAAAAAGGTACTGGTCGTGCAAGACAAGGTTCTATCCGTGCACCACAATGGATTAAAGGTGGTATAGCGCTTCGGACCAAAACCACGTTCTTATAAATATAGAGTGAATAAAAAAGAAAAGAGATTGGCGATTAAATCTATTTTAAGTTCAAAGGTTTTGGAAAATAATTTAGTTGTAGTTGACAAATTTGATTTGAAAGAAATTAAAACAAAGCAAATGGCAACTACAATGAAAAATTTAAAAGTGGAAGAAAAAGCATTAATTATGTTGCCAGCTGGAGATGAAAAAGTTCAAAAATCAGCAAGAAATTTAGAAGGTGTGAGAACAAGTTCAGTGGCTACAATTAATGTGTTTGATTTGTTAAAATATAAAAAATTAGTGCTAACAGTAGATAGTGTGAAGAAATTAGAGGAGGTGTATGCTTAAATGGTAGCGGAAGATATTATCATAAAGCCGATTATTACAGAGAAAAGTAATATGGATATGCAAGATGGAAAGTACACTTTCAAAGTTGCTAAAAAAGCGACAAAAGTTGAAATTAGAAATGCAGTTGAAAAATTATTTGATGTAAAAGTATTAAATGTGAACACAATGACGGTAAAAGGAAAAGCAAAAAGAGTTGGCGTTCATAGAGGAATGACTTCTGATTGGAAGAAAGCAATTGTTACAATTGACACAGCAGCAGGAGATATTAAATATCTTGGCAAAGGCGGAAAAGAAGTGAAGGTTTCTAAAAAATATAAAGATTCAATTGATGCATTTAATGCATAAATTTCATTAATAAGCGGCGTCTAGCGTCGTTAACCTTCATTAAAAATTTAAATTACGTACCTATGTACGCGCATTAAATTTTTAATTTGGTTGCCTAGCTATACTTGCTTTTTAAAGAAATTTAAGTTGAATATTGATTTGTTGTAAAATTATCTGGAAATAACCAGGAAAATAAATTAAATAAAAGGAGAGAGAAAAATGGGAATTAAACATTATAGACCCTATACACCATCAAGAAGAAATATGACAACTTCAACATTTGAAGAAGTTACGAAAAAAACACCAGAGAAATCTCTATTAGCAAAGAAGAAGAAAAATGCTGGTAGAAATTCTTATGGTAGAATTACAGTAAGACATCAAGGTGGGGGCAATAGACAAAAATATAGAATGATTGATTTTAAAAGAAGAAAAGATGATATGGTTGCTACTGTAATTGGTATCGAATATGATCCAAACAGAAGTGCCAATATTGCGTTAATTCAATATGAAGATGGAACCAAAAGTTACATTTTAGCACCAGCAAAATTAACAGACGGTGACAAAGTAATTTCAGGTGAAAATGTGGATATTAAGCCAGGTAATAGTATGCCAATTTCAAGCATTCCAGTTGGTACAATGATTCACAATATTGAATTAAATCCAGGGCAAGGTGGAAAATTAGTTCGTTCTGCTGGGCAAGAAGCACAACTTATGGCGAAAGAGGGAGCCTATGCACATGTTAGACTTCCATCAGGAGAAATGAGATTAATTAGTGTTAGATGTAGAGCAACAATTGGAACTATTGGAAATAGCGACCATGAAAACATTAAATTAGGAAAAGCTGGTAGAAAAAGACATATGGGAATTCGCCCAACGGTTAGAGGTTCTGTTATGAACCCAAATGATCACCCTCATGGTGGTGGTGAAGGTAGAGCGCCAGTTGGTAGACCAGGACCATTAACTCCTTGGGGCAAGCCAGCTATGGGATATAAGACAAGAAATAAAAAGAAACAATCAAACAAATTTATTGTGAAGAGAAGAAAGTAAGAAAGGAGAGAAATCTTTATGTCAAGAAGTAGCAAAAAGAAACCATTTGTTGCGCCTGAGTTGATTAAGAGAGTAGAAAACATGAATGAATCAGGTAAAAAAGAAGTCTTAAAAACATGGTCAAGAGCTTCTACCATTTACCCACAGATGATCGGACATACAATTGCTGTTTATGATGGCAGAAAGCATGTGCCTGTTTATGTTTCTGAAGAAATGGTTGGGCATAAATTAGGAGAATTTGCTCCAACAAGAACATTTAAAGGACACGCAGGAGATAAGAAAACGAAAAAATAAGAGATTCTAAAATTTAGATAGAGGAGGTATAAACCGTGGAGGAAAAGGCAATAGAGAACGAAGTGGATAGAATTGAAGCAAAAGCTGTTTTAAAATATGCTAGAATTTCAAGTAGAAAAGTCAAAATTGTTGCTGATTTAATTAGGGGTAAAAACATAGATGAAGCATTAACAACATTAAAATTTGCACCTAAAGCGTCAAGTGAAATTCTAGAAAAATTGCTAAAATCAGCAATCGCGAATGCAGAAAATAACCACTTTATGGATAGAAGTAAATTATATGTTGCAGAGATTTATGCAAATCAGGGTCCAACATTAAAGAGAATTAGACCTGCGGCAAAAGGTTCTGCTGTTAGAATTAGAAAAAGAACGAGTCATATAACGATCATTTTAAGAGAAATGAGTAAATAAGAAAGGAGTTAACAAGGACATGGGACAAAAAGTTCATCCAAATGGAATAAGAGTTGGTGTGATTAGAGATTGGAACTCAAAATGGTATGCTGATTCAAAAAATTACAGTGACTACTTAGTTGAGGATTATAAAATCCGTAAATATATAAAGAAAAAATTATATGTTAGCGGAATTTCAAAAATGGAAATTGAAAGAACTGCGAAATGTGTAAAAATAAATGTTTACACAGCAAAACCTGGTCTAGTGATTGGAAAAGGTGGAAATCTTTCAGAAGCATTAAAAAATGAATTGGAAAAAATGATTAATAAACAAGTTAATCTAAATATTGTAGAGGTAAAAAACATTGACACGGATGCGCAATTAGTTGCGGAAAATATAGCAGGTCAATTAGAGAGAAGAATTTCATTCAGAAGAGCGATGAAACAATGTATGCAAAAATCTATGAAAGCAGGTGCTTTGGGAATTAAAACTTCTGTATCTGGTAGATTAGGTGGCGCAGATATGGCGAGAACTGAATTTTATAAAGATGGAACTATTCCATTGCAAACTTTAAGAGCTGATATTGATTATGGATTTGCTGAAGCAGATACAACTTATGGAAAAATAGGTGTAAAAGTTTGGATTTATAAAGGTGAAATTCTACCAAGCAAAAAAGAAGCGAAAGAAGGAGGTAGAAACTAATGCCATTAATGCCTAAAAAAACAAAATTTAGAAAAATGCAAAAAGGTAGAAATAGAGGAGTTGCGACAAGAGGAAATGTTGTCAACGAGGGTGAATTTGGACTTCAAGCAACAAGCGCTGGTTGGATTACGTCAAACCAAATCGAAGCTGCCAGAATTGCGATGACACGTTATATCAAAAGAGGTGGTAAAGTTTGGATCAAAGTATTTCCAGATAAGCCAATTACAAGCAAACCAATTGGAACTCGTATGGGTAAAGGTAAAGGAGCTCCTGAATATTGGGTAGCAGTTGTAAAACCAGGTAGAGTTATGTTTGAATTAGCTGGTATTTCAGAAGAAGTTGCAAGAGAAGCATTGCGTTTAGCAGGTCATAAGTTACCTGTAAGAACGAAATTTGTAAAAAGAGAAGTAGGCGGTGATTTAGATGAAGAATAAAAAATTAAATGAGATGTCTTCACCTGAGCTAGAAAAAGAACTAAGCGAGCTAAAATCAGAATTGTTTAAATTAAGATTTAGCTTGGCAACAAATGGGTTAGATAATCCGATGAGAATTCGAGAAGTTCGACGCGAAATTGCCAGAGTAAAGACAGTTTTAAGACAAAAAGAGTTAAATAACAATTAAATAATATTAAGAAAGGAGACATATCCTAATGGAAAAACAGGGAGAAAGAAATCTTCGTAAAACAATGATTGGTACAGTGACTTCTGATAAAATGGATAAAACCATTGTGGTTTCAGTAGAAGACAATGTGACACATCCAATTTATAAAAAAACAGTAAAGAAAACATATAAGTTGAAAGCGCATGATGAAAATAATGAGTGCAAAATAGGAGATAGAGTCGAAGTTATGGAAACAAGACCTTTATCAAAAGATAAAAGATGGAGACTTGTTAGAATAGTAGAAAAAGCTGTTATTAAGTAAGCTCTTATAAAACAAGCGAATGAGAATTAAGATTGATGTTGAGGCTATGCCGATTACAGATATCTTATGCGAAGTAAGATTGTTTTATTAGAGATTACTTATGCAACGAAGTTGCATACATTAAAAAATAAAAGAAGGAGGAACTTTTAAATGGTACAACAACAGACTAAATTAAAAGTAGCTGATAATACTGGTGCAAAGGAAATTATGTGTATCAGATGTTTAGGTGGGTCCTATAGAAGATATGCCGAAATCGGTGATGTGATAGTTGCTTCTGTCAAATCTGCTACACCAGGTGGCGTTGTTAAAAAGGGAGAAGTTGTAAAAGCAGTCGTTGTTAGAACGAAAAAAGGAGCTAGACGTGCGGATGGTTCTTATGTAAAATTTGATGAAAATGCTGCTGTTATTATTCGTGATGACGGAACTCCAAAAGGAACACGTATTTTTGGTCCAGTAGCAAGAGAGTTAAGAGATAAAAATTATTTGAAGATACTATCTTTGGCTCCAGAGGTTCTTTAAGCTCTTAGCTTTTGAAAGTTTGAAAAACTTGCAAAAGGTTAGAGATTAAAGATGCAGGAAAATTTTTCGTTAGAAAAATTTTATCGCATGAATAATATAATTCGAAAATCTAAAAAGAATTAGAGGTGAATAAATTGAGAATAAAAAAAGGTGATAATGTTAAAATTTTGTCAGGAAATGATAAAGATGCTACTGGCGAAGTTTTAGAAGTAATTCCGAAAAAAAATAAAATCATTGTCAAAGGTGTGAATGTGAGAAAAAAGCATGTAAAACCAAGAAGACAAGGGGAAGAAGGCGGAATTATTTCAAGCGAATGTCCAATTGATAGTAGCAAAGTAAATGTGATTTGTCCTAAATGTGGAAAAGTAACAAGAATTGGATATGGAGAAGAAAAAGGCGAAAAAATACGTGTTTGTAAGAAATGCGGAGCGAGAATAAAATAATTAGTTGGAAAGGAGGAATTTTAAGACAATGGATGTACTTAAAGAACAATATAAAAAAGAAGTAGTACCAGCTTTAATGAAAAAATTTAACTATACATCAATTATGCAGGTTCCTAAATTAGAGAAAATAGTAATTAACATTGGATTGGGTGAAACAAAAGATAACCCAAAAGCTTTGGATAATGCAATCAATGATTTAACAATTATTACTGGACAAAAACCAGTAGTAACAAAGGCTAAAAAATCAATTGCAGCATTTAAGTTAAGAGAGGGTGCTAAAATTGGTTGCAAAGTAACGTTGAGAGCCGGAAAGATGTATGATTTTGCACAAAAATTATTCAATGTTGCATTGCCTAGAGTAAGAGATTTTAGAGGTGTATCAAATCACTCTTTTGATGGGAGAGGAAATTATTCAATGGGAATTAAAGAGCAATTAATTTTCCCTGAGATTGAATATGATAAAATTGACAAAATAAGAGGTATGGACATTATATTTGTAACAACTGCTAAAACTGATGAGGAAGCAAAAGAGTTGTTATCTTTACTAGGAATGCCTTTTAAAAATTAATGAAAAACGTCGTCTAACTGTGTTGGACTGCATACAAAATTTTATTTACATACAAAAGTATGCGCATAAAATTTTGATTTGTCCGCCTTGTTATACTTGTTTTTAATTAATTTTAGTTATTGGAAGAGTGAAAGAAAGGAGAAGTCTATGGCTAAAAAATCATTAAAAGTGAAATGTGCCAAAGAGCAAAAATATAAGACAAGAGAATATAATAGATGCAGAATTTGTGGTAGACCTCATAGCTATATCAGAAAATTTGGAATTTGCCGTATTTGCTTTAGAGAATTAGCTCATAAGGGAGAAATTCCTGGTGTAAAGAAAGCAAGTTGGTAATGCTGAGACTGTTCAAGCGTTAACGAGTTACAGTGTCAGTAGCAATACGAAGTATTGCATCCATAAAAATTATAAAAAGGAGGGAAAAAACGTGAATATAACAGATCCAATTGCAGATATGTTAACTAGAATAAGAAATGCTAATACAAATAAATTCAAAACAGTTGATGTTCCAGCATCAAAAATGAAAAAAGCAATTGCTGAAAATTTGTTAGCAGAAGGATATATTAAATCTTTTGAAGAAATAGAAGATGGGACGCAAGGGATTTTAAGAATTGCTTTAAAATATGATGAAAATGGAAAAAGAGTTATTGACGGATTGAAAAGAATTAGTAAACCAGGTTTGAGAATTTATGCTAATAAAGATGAATTACCAAAAGTTTTAAATGGTTTGGGAATTGCTTTGATTTCTACATCAAAAGGGATTGTAACAGATAAAAAAGCTCGCGAGTTGGGCATCGGTGGCGAGGTTTTAGCGTATATTTGGTAATATAAAATTTCAATAATAAAATTCTGAAAAAATACCTATTAAAATAGTGTATTAATCTAAGAAAGGAGAAATAAAATGTCAAGAATAGGAAATAAGCCAATTACTGTACCAGACAATGTGGAAGTTAAAATTGATGGACAAAAAGTTACAGTAAAAGGACCAAAAGGAACATTGGAAAGAGAAGTTCATGAAAATATGAAAGTAACTTTAGAAGATAAAGTTTTAAAAGTAGCAAGACCAGATGACGAACCTAAAAACAGAAGTTTGCATGGTTTGACCAGAACTTTAATCAATAACATGATTATAGGAACAGTGGATGGTTTTGAAAAGAAATTAGAAGTCAATGGTGTTGGATATAGGGCACAAAAACAAGGAAATAAATTGGTAATGAATTTAGGGTATTCTCATCCAGTTGAGATGGATGCTCCAGAAGGAATTACTTTTGATGTGCCAAGCCAAAATGAAATCATTGTAAAGGGAATTGATAAAGAATTAGTAGGGCAAACAGCTGCTGTTATTAGAACGAAAAGACCACCAGAGGTTTATCGTGGTAAAGGTATTAAATACGATTATGAAGTTATTAGACGTAAGGAAGGTAAAGCTGGTAAAAAGTAAGCCGTTAACGACGTAGGAGTGTTACGGATACTTTTGTTAACGTAGCGAAGCGAAGTTAACTTCATTAGAAAAAACTACTATGTAAACCCAAAACAAAGAAAGGAGATTGTTATGATTACGAAAATAGATAGAAAAGCGGAACGTCAAAGAAGACATAAAAGAGTACGTACCAAAATTAGTGGTACTACTGAAGTTCCAAGATTAGCTGTTTGTAGAACAAATCAAAATATTATTGCTCAAATTATAGATGATACAAAAGGTGAAACTTTAGTTTACGTTTCAACTTTAGATAAGGACATCAAAACGAAAAAAGCAAATAAAGAAGCAGCAAAAGAAGTAGGAACTTCAATTGCGAAAAAAGCAGCTAAGAAAAATATAGAGACAGTCGTTTTTGACAGAGGCGGATATATTTATCATGGTGTTGTAAAAGAAATTGCAGAAGCAGCACGTGAAGCAGGATTGAAATTTTAATTGGAAAGGAGAAAGAAAACGTGGAAGAAGAAAAGTCAGTTGAATTGAAAGAGAAAGTTGTTGCGATTAACAGAGTTGCTAAAGTTGTTAAAGGTGGTAGAACTTTTAGATTTAGTGCGGTTGTTGTTGTTGGAGATGGAGCAGGACATATTGGCGTTGGAAATGGTAAAGCGTCAGAAGTTCCAGATGCTATCAAAAAAGCAATTGAAGAAGCGAAAAAGAACTTAATCACTGTACCAATTGTTGGAACAACGATTCCTCATGAATATATCGGAAAATTCGGTAGTGCTAGAGTCATGCTAAAACCAGGTTCAGAAGGTACTGGAATCATTGCTGGTGGTAGTGTAAGACCTGTATTAGAATTGGCAGGATATAAAGATATTAATTCAAAAGTTTTAGGAACAACAAATCCTAGAAATGTTGTTTTTGCAACAATCAATGCATTGACAAATATGCAAACAGTGGAAGAAGTTGCAAGAAAAAGAGGAAAGAAAGTTTCTGAAATTATGTAGAAAAAGGAGGTGTGAAAAATGGAACTAGGAAATTTACATCCAAATGTTAAAACAAAAACAAAGAAAAGAGTTGGGCGTGGTATTAGCTCTGGCTTGGGAAAAACTTCTGGTAGAGGACAAAAAGGACAAAAAGCAAGGTCAGGCGGTGGTGTAAGAAGAGGCTTTGAAGGCGGTCAAACACCATTATATAGAAGATTGCCAAAAAGAGGATTTAATAATTTCAATGCCAAAACATATACAGAAGTTACCTTGACAATGTTAAATAAAGCGACAACAACTGATGTGACAGCTGAAACTTTAATCAAGGATGGCATTATCAGCAAAGCGAATGACGGAATTGTTATTTTGGCAACTGGTAAATTAGAGAAAAAGTTAAATGTAAAAGCAAAGAGATTTACAAAAACAGCTCAAGAAAAAATAGAAGCAATTGGTGGAAAGTGTGAGGTGGTTTAAGAATGTTTAAAACAATAAAAAATGCTTTTAAAACACCAGATGTTCGTAAACGTTTATTATATACACTATTGTTAATTCTTATCTTTCGTTTTGGCTGTTATATAACTGTGCCTGGTGTGGATACTTTTGCTTTGGCAGAGTCAATGGCATCTAGCACAGGGTCACTTGCTAGTTTAATTGATACAATATCAGGTGGGGCTTTTTCAAATTTGTCAATTTTTGCTATGTCAATTACGCCATATATTACATCATCAATTGTTATTCAATTATTAGCAATGATTATTCCTTCGTTAGAAAAATTAATGAAGGAAGGTGGAGAAACTTCAAGAGCTAAAGTCAATAAATATACGAAGGCTTTAGCATTAGTGTTGGCTTTTATTGAGGGATTGGGAATTTATATTTCTTATAGTTCTTCCAATATATTTATCAATCCAGGATTTCTAACAGGAGCACTTATTGTCGTTTCGTTAATTGCTGGAACATCAATACTTATGTGGCTTGGTGAACAAATCACAAGCAAAGGTGTTGGAAATGGTATTTCGATGATTATTTTTATCGGTATTATTTCAAGCTTGCCATCTGGACTTGTAAAGATCTGGAATTTGATTGTAACAGAAACAGGAATTAGTACAGTGGGAATTGTTACGGCTTTAGTTGTTATCATTGGTGCGATTTTATTGATTGCAGGAGTTATCTTTGTGCAACAAGCGGAAAGAAAAGTACCTGTGCAATATGCGAAAAAAGTTGTGGGAAGAAAAATGTATGGTGGACAAAATACACATATTCCATTAAAACTTGCTATGGCAGGTGTTATGCCAATTATTTTTGCAAGCAGTTTTATGACGTTTCCAGCAATGATTATTCAAATTTTCGCAAGTGATAAAATTGGTGGTGCAGGATTTTTAGCAGGGCTATATAAATTTTCAATTGCGACATCATCTTCAAGTGTTGGATGGGGTTACTCTTTGGGAAATGCCATTGTGTATTTCTTGTTGATTGTAGGATTTACATTTTTCTACACATATGCGACCTTTAATCCAGATGAAGTGGCAGCTAATATCAAGCAAAATGGTGGATTTATTCCAGGAATTAGAGCTGGAAAACCAACTGCTGATTATTTAAAAGGTACGTTGAATAAACTAACTTGTGTTGGTTCTGTATTTTTAAGTATTATCGCAATTTTGCCAATGTTACTTAGATTTTCAAATTTGAATTTGTCTTTTGGTGGAACTTCCATCTTAATCGTAGTTGGAGTTGCTTTAGAAACAATTCAACAATTGGAGTCATTATTAGTCATGAGGCATTATAAAGGATTTCTTGAGAAATAAATGATGTATGGGTGAACAAAAAGTTCACCCCAAAATACTTTAAAATTATAAATAAGCTATATACTTAGATAGTTTATTTATAATTTTAATAAGGAGGTATTGTTATGGTTATTTTGATGTTAGGAGCACAAGGAACAGGAAAAGGAACTGTTGCAGGTTTGCTAAGTGAAAATCTTGGTTGGCCACAAATTTCTACTGGAGACATTTTTCGCAAAAATATAAAAGAAGGAACCCCATTGGGAATAGAGGTTAATCAATATATATCAAAAGGTGATTTGGTGCCAGACGAGATTACAGTACCAATGGTAGTCGATAGATTAAATGAGCCAGATGCAAAAGAAGGTGCGATTTTGGACGGATTTCCACGCAATCTTGCACAGGCCGAAAAACTGGAAGAAATTTTAAAAGAAAAGGGAAAACAAGTGGATTTAGTTATTAATTTGACAAGCCCAAAAGAAGAGATTATCACTCGAATTTTGAACCGAAGAGTTTGCAGTAATCAGGCTTGTAAGGCAACCTATAATGTAACAATGCATCCACCTAAAAAAGAGGGAATTTGTGATAAATGTGGCGCAGAATTAGTGCAAAGAGGCGATGATTCAGATCAAGTAGCCATTCAAAATCGATTGGATATTTATGATGAAAAGACCTTGCCATTAGTAGAGTTTTACAGTAAAAAAGGTGTTTTGCGCACAGAGGAAATTAGTGAAAAAAATGGCAGATTAGGAAAAGACGTAGTGGAAGACATTTTAAAAGAAATCAAGAAGTTTTAATTGGCTGAAAATGCTATTTATGTAAAAGGAGTTATTAAATTGGTTAGCATAAAATCAGAGAGAGAAATTAAGTTAATGATGGAAGCATGCAAGATTACAGCTCAGACACATGATATGCTAGAACAAAATATTAAGGCAGGAATGTCGACTTATGATTTGGATAAAATGGCAGAAGAATTTATCAAGTCGAAAGGTGGAATTCCTGCACAAAAAGGTTACCCAAGTGGAGTGAAGGGAATTCCGGATTTTCCGTCTACGTTATGTATATCTATCAATGATGAGGTTATTCATGGAATTCCAAGTAAGCATACCATTATCCAAGATGGCGATATTGTTAGCATTGATTTGGTGGTATTAAAAAATGGATTCCATGGGGATGCAGCCAGAACCCATTTGGTGGGAAATGTTTCAGATGAGGCAAAAGAGTTGATAAAAGTTACAAAGAAGGCATTTTTTGAGGGAATTAAATTTGCCAAAGAAGGAAATCGTGTAGGAGATATTTCGTTTGCTGTAAATGATTATGTGAAACAATTTGGATATTCGGTTGTGAAAGAATTCCAAGGACATGGGATTGGCAGAGAGATGCACGAGGAACCAGGCGTTCCGAATTATGGCAAAAAAGGAAAAGGAATGCGTTTGGAAAAAGGGATGACCATAGCGGTTGAGCCTATGGTCATAGCTGGAAATTCTGAAATTTTGCAATTAGAAGACGGCTGGACAATTGTAACAGAAGATGGAAGCCTAGCTGCGCATTATGAAAATACAATTTTAATTACAGAAAAAGAAGCAAAAGTATTGACAATTGTTTAAAAATGTTATATACTATAAAAGCTTAATTGGTATAATTAGCGATATTAATCAGTAAGAAGGCTGATTTAGGAGGGAAAAAACTTGTCTAAAGAAGATGTAATTGAAGTGGAAGGAATTGTTGTTGAGACATTACCAAATACGAATTTTAAAGTAGAATTAGAAAATGGACATCAGGTATTGGCTCATATTTCTGGAAAATTAAGAATGAACTACATCAAAATTCTTCCAGGAGATAAAGTAAAATTAGAATTATCTCCATATGATTTGACCAAAGGTAGAATTACATGGAGAGCTAAATAAAGTAAACCGTTCGCGAGGAACGAGCGTTACGGATTACTTTGTTAACGTAGCAAGGCGAAGTTAACTTCATTATAAAAAATAGATGCAACCAAGTTGCAATTTATATAAATATTAGGAAGGGAAGGATAGAAAATGAAAGTAAGACCATCAGTAAAACCAATTTGCGAAAAGTGCAAAGTAATCAAAAGAAAAGGTAGAATTAGAGTCATTTGCGAAAATCCAAAACATAAGCAAAGACAAGGTTAAATTTGGTATTAACACAGATATGGAGCGGCTGTTAGATAAAATTAGCATTTTATCTAATTTCATATTTGTGTTTATATATATTATAATAAATTTCACAAATAAAATTTATTATAAACAGCGAGCAAAATTTTGTAAAGCAAAATTTTTCACGCTTTTCAATAAAAAAACATGGAGGTGTAAAAATTTATGGCTCGTATAGCAGGAGTTGATTTACCAAGAGAAAAAAGGATTGAAATAGGACTAACTTATATTTATGGTATTGGTTTGTCTAGTTCTCAAAAAATTCTAAAAGAAGCTGGTGTAAATCCAGATACTAGAGTAAAGGATTTAACAGATGCAGAAGAAGCAAAAATAAGAAAAGCTATGGAAGACTACAAAGTAGAAGGGGACCTAAGAAGAGAAGTAGCTTTGAATATTAAAAGACTTATGGAAATTGGTTGTTATAGAGGAATTAGACATAGAAGAGGATTGCCAGTAAGAGGTCAAAGAACAAAAACAAATGCTCGTACAAGAAAAGGACCAAGAAAATTAGTAAGTAAGAGCAAAAAATAACGTGGAAAATTTGCAAAGCAAATTTTACTCGCAGTTCTTTATATAAGATATAAAAGTTAATACAAAAAATTTGTGAAACAAATTTTACTCGTATCTTTTATTGGATGAGAAGATTTAAGAATAAAAATGTTTTAAAGTTAATTTTTTTGAAGTTAATAAAATTAATTTCAGTAAAAATTTACGAAGTAAATTTTTAAGGAGGTAAAAGCTTAAATGGCAAAAGCAAGTAGCGTAAAAAAAACAGGAATTAGAAGAAGAGAAAGAAAAAACATTGATAAAGGCTCAGCTCATATTCGTTCAAGTTTTAATAATACAATTGTTTCAATTACAGATATACAAGGCAATGTTATATCTTGGGCAAGCGCTGGTGGATTAGGATTTAAAGGTTCTAGAAAAAGCACACCATTTGCTGCTGGTCAAGCTGCTGAAGTAGCTTCCAAAACAGCAATGGAACATGGAATGAAAACAGTTGACGTATATGTGAAAGGTCCAGGAGCTGGACGTGAAGCAGCAATCAGAGCTTTACAAACAGCTGGATTAGAAATCACAATGATTAAAGATGTTACTCCAATTCCACATAATGGTTGTAGACCACCAAAAAGAAGAAGAGTTTAAGAGGGGTTACGAACCTAAAAGAAAATAGAGAATTTAAGAAAGAGGTGTAAAAAATCAATGGCAAGATATAATGGAGAGCAATGTCGTATATGCCGTAGAGAAGGATGTAAGATGTTCTTAAAAGGCGATAGATGTTATTCAGATAAATGTAGTGTAACAAGAAGAAATTATGGACCTGGTGATCATGGTCAAAAAAGGTCAAAGCTTTCTGAATATGGTACTCAGTTAAGAGAAAAACAAAAAACAAGATATTTTTATGGTGTTGGTGAAAAGCAATTTAGAAAATATTTTGAAATGGCATCTAATAAAAAAGGTATCACAGGTAGCAATTTATTACAAATTTTAGAAAGCAGATTAGATAATGTTGTTTATCGATTAGGATTTGGAGTTTCAAGAGCACAAGCTAGACAATTGGTGACACATGGAAATATCGAAGTCAATGGAAAAAAAGTAAATATTGCTTCTTATTTGGTAAAACCAAGTGATGTGATAAGTGTGAGAGAAACCAAAAAAGACAATCCTATTATTAAGGAAAATGCACAAAAAGGTGCTACAAGACCGATTCCAGAATGGTTAGAATTAGATAGCGAAAAATTAAGTGCTAAAGTAATTCGTTATGTGAATCGTGATGAGATTGATTTGGCAGTAGAAGAACACTTAATTGTCGAGTTATATTCTAAATAATAATATTTAACTTAGGATGGTACTAGAAGCAGAAATTTATAGGTTTGAAAACCATTAGGAGGTAAAAATGATTGAATTTGAAAAGCCAAACATCGAATGTTTAGAAGCAGACGATAAGAGGAATTATGCAAAATTCATATGTGAACCATTAGAACGTGGCTATGGCATGACAATAGGAAATTCTTTGAGAAGAATTTTGTTATCATCATTACCAGGAGCTGCGATAACGAATGTCAAAATAAACGGAGTAGTACATGAATTTTCTACAGTCAAAGGTGTTGTAGAAGATGTTCCTGAGATAATAGTTAACTTAAAAAATGTAAGAATGAAAGTATTTGACAATGATGAAAAAACAATTACAATTGATTATAAAGGCGCTGGCGAAATAACTGCAGCAGATATTGTGACAGATGGAACTGTAGAAATACTAAATCCTGAGTTACATATAGCGACGACATCAAGTGAGGCTGACGTTCATATGGTAATGACAGTAAGCCGTGGAAGAGGATATAATGTAGCAGAGAAAAATAAAAAAGATAATGATTCAATAGATGTATTACCAATTGACTCCATCTTTACTCCTGTAAAAAAAGTAAATTATAGTGTTGAGAATACGAGAGTTGGACAAATGGTAGATTATGACAAATTGACAATAGAAGTTTGGACAGATGGCAGTCTGAAACCATATGAGGCATTGAGTTTAGCAGCAAAAGTAATGACAGGCCATTTGGAATTGTTTATTGATTTGTCTGAAACAGCTAAAAATACACAAGTCATGATTGAAAAAGAAGAAACGACAAAAGAGAAAGTTCTAGAAATGCCAATTGAGGAATTGGAACTTTCAGTGAGATCGTATAATTGCCTAAAAAGAGCGGGCATCATGACAGTTGAAGATTTAGCAAAGAAAACACAAGGCGATATGATGAAAGTTAGAAATTTAGGAAAGAAATCATTGGATGAAGTAACAAATAAGTTGTATGCTTTGGGATTGCAATTTGAATCAGATGAAGATTAATAATAGAGGAAGGTGATAGAAAGTGGCAGGTACAAGAAAACTAGGGAAACCAACAGATCAAAGATTGGCAATGTTAAAATGTCAAACAACTGATTTTTTCAAAAATGAAAAAATTATAACAACAGAAAGCAGAGCAAAAGAATTAAAAGCTATTGTTGATAGTATTATCGCTTTGGCTGTGAAAGAGCATAAAAACTATGAAGAAGTTGAAATGAAAGTTGTGAAGGCAAAATTAGATAATAACGGCAGAAAAGTTACTGAAAAGGTAACAAGCAAAAATGGCAAAGAATATTTGAAGGTTGTGAAAGAAGAAAAAACAGAAAAAAGACAAAAAGATTTGCCATCAAGATTAGCAGCACGAAGAAAGATTATGACAAAAGTAAATAAAGTAAAAGATGTAGATTTGCTAGATAAATTGTTTAATGAAATAGCTCCAAAATATGAAGAAAGACAAGGTGGCTATACAACAATTTTGAAAATGGAACCTAGAAAAGGTGACAATAGCAAAATGGCTATTTTAAAATTAGTTTAGAGGAAGAAGGCTGTATAAAAAACTTATTGGGGTTTTTGTACAGTTTCTTTTTTGTATACATAAAATTTTGTAACCAATCTGTGAAATTAACATAACCTATACAAAGGAGATGATGTTATGTTAAATTTTATGGTGCAATTAATTATTTGGATTTTGTGTATTTATGGATTGTTTAGCGTCATACAAGATTGTGTAAAATTTAATCTATATAAAAAAATTGAAGAAAATATTAAATTTGTGATGACTGTCAAAAATGCAGAAGATGGCATTGAAGAATATATTAGAGAGTTAACGTATAGTCGAAATTTTTATCACAATTTGGTGGTGGTTGATATGGAATCCACAGATGATACTTTAAAAATTTTACATAGACTAGAAAAAGAAGTTTTTAATATGAAAGTTTTGGAAAAAGAAGAGGGGAAAAAATATTTGCAAGATATGGTAAAATAGTTAAAATGTACTTTACATATTAAAATGCGTGTGCTATAATTAATTTGTTGCGTAGTATATTCTATTTTTGGAAAGGAGAGAATATGGGATTAGTTGATGACGAGTTAAGACCTGGGGTGCGGAGAAATGCATTTTATCCGAAAACAGGCGTTTTAACAGCCGGCAGTCCAGAGGAAGAAGCAGAAGACAGAAAAGGGAAAATTCTTGTTTATGTATGGGATAAAAAACAACAGAAAAATGTAGAACAGCTGGTTGATGCAGAGGAATATTATTCTGAGTCAAATTTTCTTTAATTATTCTAAAAGCGACTTTATTAATATCAAGTCGCTTTTTTCTGATATTGTAAAGAATTGAATCGAACTACTAAGGATTTCTTAATAGTTCAAAAAGTCGAAATTTGTATTGACGAAACCAATAAAAACGTGTATAATAAAATTAGGAACTAGACTTTAAGAATGAGCAGAAGTTTAGTTTCTAATCTATTTTTGGAGAAATAAGAATGAAGGAAGAATGTGGAATTTTTGGAATTTATTCCATGAAAAATGAACAAGATTTAGTATTTCCAATGTGTATCGGACTTTCTAGTTTGCAACACAGAGGGGAAGAAAGTTGCGGAATGGCGATTAATAATGGAGGAATTATTACTTGTCATAAAGATGTTGGACTTGTTTCTGATGTGTTTACAAATTCGATTATTCGCGATTTGCCAAAAGGAAAAATAGGAATTGGTCATGTTCGTTATTCTACAACTGGTTGTGCTAGAAAAGAAAATGCGCAGCCAATTGTGACACGTTATAAAAAGGGAAATTTGTGCATTGCACATAACGGGAATTTGACCAATACAGAGGAACTTAGAAATGAGTTAGAGGAAAATGGTGCTATTTTTAATTCCACGAGTGATACAGAAGTGATTGCATATATTATTGCAAGGGAAAGGCTAAAGGCGCATTCGATTGAAGAGGCAGTTTTCAATGCCATGAAATATTTGAAAGGTGCTTATTCGTTGTTGATTATGAGTTCTCAAAAATTAATTGCAGTCAGAGACCCCTATGGTTTTAGGCCATTGTGTGTGGGAAAATTAGATGGTGATTATATTTTCTCTTCCGAAAGTTGTTCTTTGGATATTTTAGGTGCTGAATTTATTCGTGACATCAAGCCAGGCGAGGTGGTTACGATTTACAATAATGAAGTCACAACTCGCAATTTTAGGACCACTGAAAAAGATGGATTGTGTATTTTTGAATATGTTTATTTTTCAAGGCCAGATTCGATTATAGACGGTTATAGTGTACATAAATTTAGAGAAGAAACAGGAAAGTATTTGTTTGAGCAGGCGCCAGTTGATGCTGATTTTGTAGCAGGTGTTCCAGATTCTGGGCTCGATGCTGCGCTTGGGTATTCAAAAGCCTCTAAAATACCGTATGGCATGGCTTTTGTGAAAAGTAAATACATTGGCAGAACGTTTATACAATCTTCGCAAAATGAGAGAAAAAAACAAGTTGTTTTGAAATTAAATCCATTGAAACAAAACATTGAAGGCAAAAAAATCATTTTGATTGATGATTCCATTGTGCGAGGCAATACGATTACAAGGTTAGTGAAAATTTTGCGAAGAGCAGGGGTTAAGGAAATTCATTTGAGGATTGCTGCTCCACCATTTATTGGCATGTGTTACTTTGGAACAGATGTAACCAATGAGGATGGCTTGATTGCAAGACATAAAACGGTGGAGGAAATTCGCCAAATGATAGGCGTTGATTCACTGGAATATTTGAGTTTGGAAAATTTGAGAAAAATTGCGCAAAATTCTAATATGAAAAGTTTTTGCGAGGGATGTTTTACCAACGAGTATCCGATTGAAGTGCCTAGAGAAGTGCATAAAGATAAATTTGAAAAAATTTTTTAAGAGAAAGACGAGCCTAAAAAACTCGTCTTTAAAAATTATTTCTTTTTATTTTTGGGAATGACTAAATTGTTTTTTTCTTGCTTTTTAGGACGCAATTCATTCACACAATCGCCGACATCAGAGATAGTCAAATTGGTGTCATCTCCAATGACGATTTCGATTTCATTTTCATTTTTTTCGGGGGCATTTGGCTTTGTTTCTTTGTTTTTATTTTTTAATTTCATTTTTCTCACTCCTATTTTATTTATTATAACACAAAAAATAGAATTGTGTAAATAGAATATTTAATTTTTGCAAAAAAGTATTGAAAAAATTTCGCGAATATTGTAAAATAAAAGTATAAGCAAAAATTGGAGGAATAGAAATGAAAAGAAGTTTAAAAATTGTTTTTGCTATATTGGTTTTAATGAGCGTGTGTTTTATCATGCCGAAAGAGACTTTGGCAGATTTTCATGACGATAATCCTGGAAATTTCGATTTTGAACGATTTGATGGAAAAGGCTCTGATAAATTGAACCCAGAGGTCAAAAGAGTGATGCGGAACAGCGATTAATGTGATCAGAGTTGCGGGAACGGCAACAGCGATTGTGACACTGACTTACTTGGGTGTGAGATATATGATGGCAGCGCCTGAGGGAAAAGCGGATTTTAAGAAAAGTGCGTATATTTATATTGTAGGGGCAATTCTGGTTTTTGCGGCATCGAATGTTCTTGCCATTGTCTATAAATTTGCGGAAAGTCTTTAGAAAAGGTGATAGAGATGAAGAAATTTTTAAGTATTTTAGTCATGATATTTGCTTTATTGGGACTGCTTGGCTGTTTTCAAAATACAGTACAGGCAGATTATAAATATTCAGATATATTACAACGTGCTGATAAAAATGATAATTGGAATGCAAATGAAGAGGTTACCACGAAAACAAGAGAAATTGCTGCCAATATTATATTTTTGGTGCAAATGGCAGGAACGGGAACTTCTATTGTGATGCTAACTTATATGGGAGCCAAGTACATGCTGGCTGCGCCAAGTGAAAAAGCTGATTTCAAGAAATCAGCTACTGGCTTTATTGTGGGGGCAGTGATATTGTTCGCTGCAACGAATATTATAACAATTATAGCTAAATTTGCAACTGATAACATAAAGTAGAGGGAGGCAAAAAATGAGAAAAATATTAATGAAATTGACTGTGGTATTGCTGATGAGTTGCGGCTTACTATTTTGTTGTGTGAATATGACATATGCGACGTCTGGCGGAGATTTAACTCAGATATTTGATGGAAAGAATACAGGTCCCGTAAATGTGTCAGGAGGAGAAAGGATTGCAACTGATATTATTGGGATGATTTTGGGAGCTGTGAGAATTGTTGCAGTCAGCCTTTCTGTGATTATTTTGACATGGCTTGGTATAAAATATATGTCTGCTGCGCCAAGCGAAAAGGCGAATATCAAAGGGCAGCTCATCACATTTGCGATTGGTGCAATTGTGGTTGTTGCGTCTACTTCGATTTTGGAATTAGTGAGAAAGTTTGCGCAAAGCATAGGAAAGTAGGGAAATATGAAAAAGAAGAAATGTTTGATTGTGATTTTGGTAGCGATGTTTTTGGTAATGGTATTTTCAGGTCGTGTTTTGGCTTCAGGGGACGAGAATGTGGAAAGTTTAATTAGTGGAATGGGAGAAATTAACCAAGTTAAAACTGAGGACGGAATGGGTAGTCGTATTCGTTATGTACTAAATGCAGTGATTAAATTGATTCAGATTGTTGGTTCAGGAATTGCGATTATTATGGTAATTGTGCTAGGAATGAAATATATGCTGGCAAGCCCCGGCGAAAAGGCGGATTATAAAAAGACAGCAGTTCCTATTTTGATAGGCTGTGTGTTATTATTTGCTGCGTCTAATATTGCTGGAATTATTGCTGATGTTGGTATGGAATTGAATTAATAGAATAAAGTTTATTGTGAAGGGGCGATAAAAAACGAGAAAAGTTTTTGCAGCCTCTTTTGTTACATTTTGATTACAAATGCAAAAAATGCGCGAAAAATGTTGAAAAAAATATTATTTTAAAGTATAATAATATTGATATAGTATGTTTTTAGAAAGTAGGTAAAAAATGAAATTTGCAAAAAGAATAATGATAATTGGGTTTATGGCGATTTTATTTTTGAGTTTTTGGAATTCAAATAGCGTATATGCTATTGATTTAAAATCGTTAGACAAAGAGTCGACAGATTTTTTAGATATTGGAAAAGAAAATGCTGGAGATTTAGGGCCGGTACAAGCAGCTGTGACAAAAAATTTTATGGGCTTGGGACAAATTTTAACAATGGTTGGCGCAGGCGTGATGGTTGCTGTGATTTCTTATATGGGAATTAAATATCTAGTTTCGCCACCAGATAAACAAGCCGCATTAAAGCAACAATTAATCGGCGTTGTTGTGGCAGGAATTGTTATTTTTGGGGCTTACGGAATTTGGAGTGCCATTTTAAGAGTGGTATCACATTTTTAAGCATTAAAATTGTTGGAAAATTAACAAAGGAGGAATAGAAGAATGGGGACGTATTACATACCACGTAATTATAAAGGAGAAACGAGAATTTTATATATTTTTTCTATCAAGTCTTTAATCACAACTGCGATTGGGGCGGGAATTGGAGCATTGTTTTTGTTCTTGTTTTCGGCGTTGTCACTAAAAACAGTGGGGATTGTGATTATGGCAATTTTTGCGATTATTGGTTACATTATTGGGGCTGTTAAAATCCCTACGATTGCGAGTATTCCTGTGACGAAAAAAATTGGTGGAGAGCCAATTAGCGAAATTATTATTCGTTATATAAAATTTAAGAAAAACCGTAAAATTTATACCTATTACGAGAGCAATACAAAGGAGGAAAAATAGATGGATATTATTCTAGTTTTACAAATTATGATTGGTGTTATCATTTTTGTGATGTTTTTGCTAGCGATGTTTTATTTGTATTTGATAAGACCCAAAAAGAAAAAAGTAGAGGATTCGTCAGCCATTTTTTATTCAGAGAATGAGCAAAAGTCGAAGGCGGAAGAAAAGAAAATCGATAATCATGGTAGATTTCAGGGAGTTTTGACACAAGAATCGGTTTTTGATTTTATGGAATTTGACGAAATTGTGGACAACATGATTGTCCGTAAGAATAAAACACAATATGTTATGATTTTGCAGTGTAATGGTGTAAATTATGATTTGATGTCTGAGCAGGAAAAAATAGCGGTTGAAGAGGGATTTGTTCAGTTTTTGAACACACTAAGATTTCCGATTCAGTTATATGTGCAAAGTAGAACTTTGAATTTAAAGGAAATTATTTCGGATTATAAAGAAAGAGTAGGGAATGTCAATAGCGATATTGAGAGAATTAATGTGAAATTAATGCAAGCAAAGAGAAATGGCAACCGAGGAGAACAGGAAATGTTGGAATTTGAGAAACGTAGAAAACAAAATGTTTTAGACTATGGAATGGATATTACAGATTATGTAGAGCGCTTAAATTCTAACCAAAATATTTTGCAGCAAAGAACCTATGTGGTGGTTTCTTATTTTATCAGCGAACTGGGGGGCAATTTGGAAAATTACTCAAAAGACGAATTAGACAATATGTGTTTTTCAGAACTTTATACGAGATGCCAAAATGTTTCTAGCAGTTTGGCGAGTTCGCAGGTAACGAGTCGAATTTTGGATTCAGAAGAGTTGGCAGAGTTATTGTATATTGCTTATAATCGAGACGAATCCGAAATTTATCAATTGACCAAAGCACTAGATGCACAATATGATGCGCTATATAGCACTAGCAAAGATGTTTTGCAAAAAAGACAAGAAAAATTGGACCGCGAAATTAATATTGAGGCAATTGATTTGGCAACAGATAGCATTTTGAAGGCGGATAAGCAAAAACAGATTGAGGATTTGGAAAAAGAGAGATTAAAAACCGAAAGAGTAAAAGAAAAAGCAAACGAGCTTTTGGATGCCTATGAAGACCAGCTAAATGCAAGGGTATTTGAGATTGCAAAACAAAATGTTGCCAAAAGTTCGCAAAAAGGAGAAAAAACAAAAACTGCAACCAATCCAGAATTAGCCAAAAGAACAAGAGTAGCGCAGAGAACAAGAACTGTGTCGCAGGGAACAAAACAGCAGCCAGTGGTAAGACCGGAAGGGAGAGCGCAAACTGTGGCTCCACAGAGAAAGGTTGTCAAAAGAGTAACAGAAGACGAATGAAAAGGGAGGAATAAAAGATGTTTGGAAGTAAGAAAAAAGCGCAGTCAACCAATGAGTTGGAAATTGAAGTAAGCAAAGAAAAAGAGCAAAAAAGTATTTTTAAGAAAGATGAAAAAACTTTGAAGCATCTAATTGCGCCAGGTGGAATTGACGCAAGTTATACAAACCATATCGAAATTGCCTCAAATCGTACACGATATGCGAGAAGTATGGTTGTAGCTGCATTGCCTAGAATGTGTACGTTCCCAGAGTTTTTGCGAGGTATGTACACATTTGGTGATATTAATGTGTCTGTTTTTATTAATCCAATTAGTGAAGCAGCTTCGCAAACAGATTTGAACAGGACGATTAATGAGTTGGAGTCAGAAAGGGTTGTGGCGCAGGACAGAGGCGACATCAACAGAGAGAGAATTATTGCGCAAAAAAGAGCGGAGGCAGAGGAACTAAGAGATGCGATTGCAGCTGGATTTAATAAGTTGTTTGATAGCACGATTATTTCGACAATTTTCGCGTATAGCATGGAGGAATTGGATCGTTACACAGAATTGTTATCTAATGAAATGTCAAAGAATTTGATTGATATTAAGCCTGCTTGGGCAATGCAAGATGAGGCGTTTCGTTCTAATATGCCGTTTGTAGATAATAAATTGAATAAATCACATACATTTGACAGAAGAGCAATGTCAACTGTATTTCCATTTTTCAATTCAGATGTTGGGCATGAAAACGGAATTCCATTAGGATTTAACAAGCAAACTGGTTTGCCAATTTTGTATGACAATTTTAGTTCAAAATTGACGAATTACAACATGATTATTTTTGGTAAATCTGGTGCTGGTAAATCTGTTACGATTAAAACATTGTCGGCTCGTTCATCGATTTTAATGGGAATTGAAAGTTTGGCTTTAGACGCTGAAGGCGAATATGGCTCTGTGGCAGAGTCTTTAGGTGGAGTGAATGTGGTCATTAGTCCGACTTCCAAAACAGTTATCAATTTATTTGACATTGAGCCCGAAACCGTAAAAGATGAAATTACAGGAAAAGAAAGAACGATTGTGAGTGTGGAAAATAAGGTAGAAGACGTGACACAAGGGCTTCTTACGATGGCAAGAGGAAGTACAGGAAGTGCAGAAGTAAATGAGCTTACGAAACAAATTATTTCAGAGTCGGTTTTGGAGGAATATGTTGGGCGTGGCATTAATAGCACAGTCGAAAGTTTGTACGAAAATACGAGTGGAAGCCGTGTGGATATGTTGCAACAAAATTATTTGGGAAAAGTCAAAAAACAAATGCCAACCATTGGGTCCTGGTACCGAAGAATTTGCCGAAAAGCGCAGGAAAATGAAAATCCAGATTACCGCTTCCATTATAGCTATTTGGTCAAAGTTATGAAGCAATATGTGAGGGAATTGCATGGGCAAATGGCGTATTTTGACGGGCAGTCGACTTTTGAATTGTTAGATGGTGTGCCATTTATTAATTTGGATATTTCTCAATTGGAGGAAAGATTTGCAAGACCGCTTGCGCAACAAATTTTGCTTTCTTGGGTTTGGGAAAAATATGTGAAGAAAAATAGTGAAGATAAAGCAAAGGCTGCGAAAAAGAGAGTTTTGATTGATGAGGCTTGGATGATGTTGCCACTTCCAGAAGCAGTGGATTTCTTAAATACCATGGCAAGACGTGCCAGAAAAAGAAATGTGTCATTGGCTGTTATTTCGCAGAAATTTCAGGATTTTTATGAAAAGCCAGAAGCGCAAGCTATTTTGACTTCGTCAGAGACGAAATTGTTTTTGGCACAAGATAAATCAGAAATTGAGTATTTGAAAGAAGTTTTTAAATTAAGTGAAGGAGAAGCAAGTTTCTTGATTACTTGTGGGCGAGGCGAAGGACTGCTTCGAGTTGGTGGCGATTCAGCTATTTTGGCAATTCAACCAACCAGCAAGGAATTTGAATTTGTGGAGACCAATTTAAATCATATAAAAGCGTGAGAAATTTTGAGTGCAATGGAAAGAGCAGGACAACAATAAATTTTGTAGAGAGGATATGAATGAAGAAATTAATTAGCATGCTGTTAGTAGCAACACTTTTGTTTAATTTCATATTTTGCAATCATGTGTATGCAAGCGATTCAAGCTATACGCAGGATGATCCAGATTTGTCATCAGCTGATGTATCCAAAATTTTGCTAGATGGCGTGGCTGAGTATGGCGGAAATGGTGTCAATCTTGTATTGACTGCGTTTAGCACGTTATTTGGAACGATTGCAGGAATTTTATCAGCATTTTTTAATTTCTTTCCTGCAATGATTCGAGTGCTGATGAGTGCTTGTGTTGGAGAAAATTTCTTGATTCAAAAAGCAGTATTTGGCGAAATTGCAATTTTTGATGTGAACTATTTTAATATCAGTGAACCGTATCAATATACAATTGGAACAGGAGACTATGAACAAACTTTCACTTCTGATGCAGACATGATTCTTTCCTTGAGAAAAAGTGTTGCAAAATATTATTACATATTGAGATTAATTGCGATTGCGATTGCATTGCTAGTTTTGATTTATGTAGGCATCCGAATGGCAATATCAACCATTGCTGATGACAAGGCAAAATACAAAAAAATGCTGATTGGCTGGGTGGAAAGCATGGTGATATTGTTTTTGTTGCAATACATTATTGTGGTAATATTGGGCGTTGGAAAATTATTTGGAAATCTGGTTTACAATTTAAAAGGGATTTTGGAAGCAAGTGGAGATATTACTTTTGAGGCGCAAATTTTAACAGAGATACAAGGTGCTATGCTAGGAAAGGCTGGCTGGAATTATGTGATGTATTCTGTGATGTTTTGGGTTCTTGTTTACATACAAACGAAATTTTTCTTGTTATATTACAAAAGGCTCATTACAGTAGGTTTTTTGATTTTGATAGCACCGATTATTACGGTTACTTATCCGATTGACAAAATTGGCGATGGTAAGGCACAAGCGTTTTCAGTTTGGCTGAATGAAATGATGATGAATGTGTTTATTCAGCCAATTCATGGAATTATTTATTTGGTTTTTATGTACACAGCTGGAGAAATTGCGAAACAGTCAATTTGGGTAGCGTTTGCATTTTTGCTAGTTTTGACGAAAATCGAAAAAATTATTTTACGTTTATTCGATTTGAGAAAAGTAACGAGTTTGAAGCCAATTGATGAACAAAGAAAGGATTAGTGGAATTCTAAATGCCAAAGGAAAAGTATGTCAATCAAAAGAAACAAATGGTAAAAAATAAAGTTTTATTTGTGGTTCTGTTACTAGCAATTGTTTTGTTGTTGCTTTTAGTGGTTTTGGCAGGAATGCAGAATGCGAGAAAGAAACCGAAATATCATTTAGAAGAGAGCCTTAAACAAGCCTTGGAAAATGTGGATTGTACGTTGGTTCAAGTGAAAAATAGTACAGAAGAGGGGTTTGAATATGATATATATGTGGATTTTGGTCATGCTTTGAATGAAGGAGAGGTAAGCCAAGAAAATTACTATTATCAAGTAATAGAAGAGGTTGCAAAATGTTTGTCATACAAAAATTTTCGTTTGTTAGACGAACAAAAAAGTGAGCCAATCGAAATCCGAGTGATTTGTGCTAATCGTAAGCTTCAGAAAATATGGATTAACGGAAGGGAAGATTATTTTATTTATTATAATTCGCAAAAAAATTTGGAAGAATATGCGCAAATTCCGAATACAGAAATAGCAATACAAGCGCCAGAACTTGTGCAATGTATTCAAAATCAATGGAAACCAGAGATTGATTTTGGCACAAGAGAAAGCATTTTTCAAAATTATTATGTCTATTTTGATGAAGGATTAGAAGTTAGGAAAATTGATGGAAAAATTTATAATATTATTTTTACAAAGAATTATACAGAAACTGTCGTAAATGGCTTTACTGTTGGTGAAAAACGTGATATAATAGAAAGAGAACTAGGAGTTCCTACTTTCAAAAATGAAGATGAAAGTGTGATTGGTTACAAAAGCAGTGACATATATCTATTTTTTGAAGAGGACCAAATTTCTGTTTATCGAAATACGGTAGAAACTGGGTTTGAAGATTTTTTTGAATTAGCAAATCGATTCTTAAGTCAGGAATATTCAGTGCTTGAGTTTATGAATGAGCTAACGGATATTTGGCCAGATTATGAAACTTATCAATATGATGCCAATCGTGTATTTTTGTCTTATCCGCAAAAAGGAATTGATATTAAAATCAATGATGACGGTTTGAGTGGAATTGTTTTATATAATAATGTTGGAGTTGCTAGTGAAGAGATTGAGCAATATTTAAAGAGCACGGAGTTTATTGCTAGGCTGCAAATTGACAATGTTTATGAGGCGGAATTAAGAAGACTGGAAAATAGGCGTAGTATGCAAGATAAGTGCCAAGAATATAAAGCTAAATTTGAAGCAGAACACATAAGAAATCGAGGAGAAGTTTATGATTATTATGCAGATGTCTCAAATGATAAAATAACAGCAATTTATTTTGTTTCTCAAAATGCAGCATATCCCAATTGTGAATTAAAGGAAAGCATCCAATCTTACATTTGGGCAAAAGAGGATTATTTTATTTATAGTGTTGAGAAAAAGGGGCTTTATTATTATGATTTGAAACAACAAACCAAAGGCATAATTTTGACAGGAAATGATACGTTTGAGATTCAATCTTTAGAAAATGGAATCCTCACTTATGATGATAAAAATATTTCAATCAATATTTAGGAGGGAGAAGAATGAAGTTATTAGCAAAAATGACTTATAAGTTATTCGTTACATCGATGATAGCTATTATGTTGTCTTTTTTTGTAGTGACTTCTTATTCTCAGGCAAATCGATTTCAGGATTTGCTTACAAATGACGGATTTTATTATACGGGAACACAAGAAGGAAATTTGACTTATAAGGAAGGCATGTTTGAGAAAATCATTCGTGCTTTATCTGAAATAGCAAGTTATTTATTGGGGATTATCACACTTGCAGGTAGAGGTGTTTTGATTGGTTGGATTGAAATTGCGGAAATGATTTTGACTTCTATTTTAGATACAGAAAATGGATTTTTTGACGTGGTAGGAAGCTCGCTTGATAATTATTCTCAGAATATTGTTAATGTAGAAACGATTATTTTTAACAAAGTGGAAATTTTAAATGCTAATATTTTTGAGCAAATTGAGGTAGATACAAAAGAAACCGAGAAAGAAATTGAAGAAGATGACTCCTTGACACCGGAAGAAAAAGTGTTGCAAAAAAAAGAGGCAAGGAAAAAAGCATCTACAAATGGCAAAGTGGCAACTATGATTCGAACTGCAGTGGCAAAATGGTATTATGTTTTGAGATTAATATCGATTGCTTTTATGTTGGTTTTGTTGATATTTATTGGTGTCAAAATGGCAATATCAACGATTGCGTCTGAGAAAGCGGTTTATAAGCAAATGCTAGTGGATTGGGTAGTTGGCATGATTTTGGTGTTTTCTATTCATTATATTATGCTTGTTATTTTTGTTATCAATGATAGTGCCGTTGCAGCTTTGGAACCACTACTTTCGGAAACCCAAGAGTTAAAGGAAGAATATGAATATGGCTTAGAAAGTAGTGTAACTACACAAGAAATAGAAACAACTTTATATGAATCAGCTAGGACAAGAGCCTATAGTTTGAATGCACTAGATGGCTTTACAGGTATGGTAATTTATGGTGTATTGGTATATTACGCTTGGCGATTTGCTATTATGTATTTAATCAGAGTGTTTAACATCATGATACTGACTTTAGTAGCTCCAGTGATTGCGGCTTCTTATGCTTTGAATAAAGTCGTAACAGGAAAGTCAAAGATATTTTCTGGATGGCGTCATGAATATATTATGACTGTTATTATTCAGCTTTTCCATTGTATTATTTATGTTTCATTTGTAGCAATGGCGCTTCATTTCTCAATGGTGTCTTTGCCAGGTGTTATTGTTGCCTTCATTTTGTTAAATTTTATGTTAAAAGCAGACAAAATGCTAAGGTCATTATTTAAGCTGTCTGGTGGCAAAGGAAGTTTGACTGGAGATATGGAAAATACTGGATTTAAAGAAATTCAAAATCAGGCAAAAGGTCTTAGCAATGCAGTGGTTGGTGGAAAGTTAGGGAGAGATTTGATGAAAGGATTTTATCGAATTGGAACAAAACCAGTCAGAGCTGCGGCAGAAGCAACTTTTGCAGAAGTAATGAAACATAAAGCAGAAAAAGCAGATAAAAAAGAACGTGAAGAACAAGAGGAAATGGATCGATTAGAAGAGGAGCAACAGGAACAAGAAGAAGAAATTGCAAAACAAAAAAGATTATTGCAAGAAGAAGAGCAAGAATATCAGGATTATATACAAGCAAGAGGAATGAGCCGTATCGCTGGGGATCGAGATGCGGAGCAACAGGCAGATAACGAAATGAGAGATTTGGAATTAGCGATGGCTGGTAGAAGGCAGACCATTGAAGAAGAGGAAGAAAAATTAGAGGCACTAAAAGATGAAATAGATTACAGAAAAGAATTAACAGCACTTAATAATATGGAAGAAGATTTGACAGAAAATACATTTGTGGGTAATATTAAATCAACCTTTTTTGATCCAAAAGCATATGTGGACAAAGACCCAAGATTTCATGCTAGAGCCAAAAGAGATAAAAATGGAAACATTATTAAAGACAAAAATGGTAAGAGAATTCATCGATATGCAGATGGAAAATATCATCGTAGAAAAACAGTAAGACAAGGTGGTATCAAAGGACCATCTTGGCGTAAAAAGCAGTATTCGGTTGGAAAGCAATTTTGGGATAATATGAAATGGGCGAAATTATTAGGAATATCGAGTGCGAATGAAAAACTGCTAAAAAAGGAATTTGGTTTTTGGAAAGATTCGGTTCTAGGTGTTTTTGCGGCTGTTGCAGGTTGGCCAACTCTTGTGATGAACCCCATGGCAGGAATGATGTTACTTGCCAATGCCACAAATGCTGGATTGAATTTGGGAACAAGAGTCAGAAAAGTAAAAAATCGACCAGCCTATAAAAAAGATAAAAATTATGTGTTTAATGCATTTTTGTCAGGTGCGCAGCGTACGATGCAACTTGAAATTGCTAGAGAATTGTATGAGGCCCAAAGTAAAATGACAAGAAGAAATGCAAGAAGACATCCAGAATTGGCAGATAGAATTATACAGAATAGACGAATTCGTGTCAAAGGGCATCTTCGTAGAAAATTTAGCAGATATATGAATCGACCTTCTGGCATTAGTACGATTGAACAAGAAAAAATGTTGGAAAATTCGCAAAAAGAGTTTAAGAAGAAATTTAAAACTACATTACAAGATTTGAATGAAAGAAATGCTCAAATGTTGTCAGATGAATATAGAGAAAAATTTGCAGCAGAAGAAAGAGAACAAAGAGCAGAGGCTATGAGAACTCCGACAAAAGACTTGGCAACACAAGATAAATTAAGTAGAGAAAATGTGATTGAAATTGGAAATAAATTATTTGAGATTGATTTTAAAGATGATTTAGAAGAACAGCAAGAGGAATTTCTGGAAAGAATTGAAGAAATTGACCGCACAGTGACGATTTCTAGAAAAGAAAAAATCGAAAGAATGAAAGTTCAAATTAGGCAGAAAAAAGATGATTTGATTGAAAATCAAATTGCCAAATATTTTGCAAGTAAAGGCATAGTGAATATTAGTAATACTAATATGGCGGATAAAGATGTGGTTCAAATTAAAGATAATTTGATAGCTGTGCTAGAAGACAAAGGTATTATTAAAAGAGGCGAAATTAAGTTAGAGGATAACTTGATTAGTAGCAAAAATATACATAGTGTTTATCAGAAAATGGTAGAACATGAAAAAGACACAAATGAGCGATTAGAAAAAAGATTGGCGACAGAGAGTTGTTTGGAATATATGCAGAAAAATGGCATTCAAGATATTGCTAATTTGCAGACAGATGAGGCAAAAGCAGGAATTTTTGATGTGATTAAAGATAAAATGTTGTCAGAGACTTCTAAACAATCTGCGGATGTCATTCGTCAAATTTCTGGAAGAGACAAGAAAAAAGATGAAATTGAATTATCGGATTTCATGAAACAAGCAGTGGAACAAGGAACAGATAATGTAACCGAGGTTCAAGTAACAGAGGCAAATCAGGATAAGAGAAAGTTGGAAGAAAGACAAACCAATCGTAGAACTAACCGAATGAAAGCCAATATAGAAAAGGCTATTTGTGCAGACTCTACCGTGGTTCTTGAAAATAAGAAACAACTTGAATTAGCATTTTTGATTTCTGAATTGGGAAAAACCAATGTGGAGGCAGAACGATTGGGCAAAAAGTCGAAGGGAATAACAAATGAACAAAGAGCAAAAATAGAAAATTACCAAGAAATTGGTCAGGATGGAGCGCTTGTATTTGATCGTCAAAAAGATGGAAGTAGAAGGTGGAATCCAAGCAAAGATGGCAGTCAGAAAGTAGTTGATCAAATTAAGGTAGATGCTTTGGGAAAAATTATGTATTTTAAAGAAAATCTAATTGATACAATTAACAGCGCATAAGAACAAAAGGAATGGTGGTGTAAAAATGAAGATAAGTAAAAAAGTGAAAAAAAATTTAATATTTGTTGTTTCTTTGGCGTTTATTTTAACCAATTGTTATTTCATGATTTTTGGAACTCAAACTGTGAAAATACCAGGAGTGACAGAGCCAAAACTTGCTTCTGAAGAAACAAAAATACCAATAGACAGTCTTCCAAAGGTTAATCCTTCGACCTCAGAAACAACTTCTACAACAAGTGGAAGTGCAACGCAGACAACAACACCTTCGGCAGTCAGTGGAAGTGCTATTTCTTCTGAAGGTGGCGGTGTGATGAGTGAAGCCATTAAAGAGGATGCTGATGTTGGATTTATAGATGGGCTTGTTTCTGGACTTGTAACTGTTTTTCTATGGATACCAAGAATTTGTATTATGGGATTTGGAAAACTTTTGCAGCTCTTAATGAATGCTTGTGCGAGTATTGGAACATCAAATCTGACAAGCGTTACAATAGAACATATTTTATTTGCGGGTTATCAGGATCCAGATGGTTCTTTTGGCGGAATTGATTTTATGTATGTCAATTTCTTCAATATAGAAGGCAGTGATACGATTGTTTCTTTCCGAACTGCAGTAGCAAAATGGTATTATATTATGCGCTTGATTTCTGCTTCAATTTTGCTTGTGATTTTGATTTATGTAGGAATCCGAATGGCACTTTCTACCATTGCTTCTGAGCAAGCAAAATATAAACAAATGCTAATAGATTGGGCGACGAGTTTGGCTTTGCTATTTATGTTACATTATATAATGATATTTTTCGTTTCCATTAATACGACTTTAGTAAGTGCATTAGGAGGAATGCTAAAATCCACAATGGTAGTCTCTGACCAAACCATCGGAGAATATTTGAATGCTCAAATTGTAAAAGATGTTTGGACAAATGGAATTGCAGGTTTTTTTGCTGCGATTATGTACTGCATTATGCAAGGGCAAGCGTTTAGTTATTTGATGTTTTATTTAAAACGTATGATTACGATTGGATTTTTGATTATTATTGCGCCACTGATTACGATTACTTATTCGATTGATAAAATGGGAGATGGAAAGGCGCAGGCGTTGAATGCTTGGTTAAAAGAATTTGCTTACAATATTTTAATTCAGCCATTTCATTGTGTGGTATATTTAGCTTTTTTTGGAGCGATTTCACAAATTATTGCAGAATCAACATGGGGATTTGCTTCGATTGGTGTCTACATTTTAGCCTTTGCAGTGCTACGTTTTATGAGGACAGCAGAAGAGCTTTTGAGAAAAATTTTCCATTTCGAGGCACAATCAATGCCAGGTTTATCAGCTCCAGGAAGAGACTTTATGAATGCTACTGGAAAATTTGCTAAAATGGGTATGGGTGTTGCCAAAAGTGCAACCTATTTTAAAAATGCAGGTGGATTTAGAACATTAACAAGTGGTGTAAGAGATTTAGCAGCTAAAAGGGATGTCAAAAAAGATAAAATGGAAAATGATGGTATGACCAAGCAAGAATATAAAGCATACAAGAAAACGGATCAATATAAAGATGATGTAAGACAAAAAGTAGCAGAAAGAAAAGAAAATAAAAACAAAAAAGTGGCTGATCGAAGACGAGAAAAACATATTAGACATACAGCTAAAGCAAGAAAACAATATGATGCACTTCATGGAGACGGTGCTTATGATGTTATGATTGAGAATGCGACGAAGGCAGCATATGACGAAGCACATGGACAAGGGGGATATGAAAAACTAAAACGACAAGCAGACCGTAGAAATCCAGATGGAACTCTCACTACAGATGCATTAATAGCCAAAAGAACAATGTCAGAAGCACAGCAGAAAATGCGTGAAACCAAAAATGGCGAAATTATTCATGACACGAGTGTACCAACTAGAGCAATTAAAGGAATTTCTAATGCGTATGATGGTGTAAAAAGGTGGACACAGACGGATTCTGCAAAAGTGATAGGGGCAGCGCTAAAAGATACTGCATCAGTGACTTCAACCATTGCAGGTATTGCATTTGGTTATGGTGCTTCTGGCGATTTGTCAACAGGTTATTCAGTTGGAGAATTAGTTGGTGGAAAAGGTTTTGTTGGTGGAATTTTGGAAAGAGTTTCTGATACAAGTACACAAGAAACAGCAGCTTTAGTTAGTAAAATGGCAGTTATGGAAGGTTGGGATCAAGATGAGGCAAAAGCCAAAACAACTGCTTTGTTGGCACAAGCGGCAACTGAAAGTAATGCTGGTTTATATAAAGAGTTAGTAAAAGAGCAACGAGACTTAGTAAGCAAATTAACAGGATTATTGCATAGTCAAAAAGCAGCAAGCGAATTTGTTTATAAAGCACAAATCCAATCGATTGATAAAGACCAAATACTAGATATAAACGCAATTATGGAAAATTTAAGTTTATCGTCTTCTGTTACAGATGCTGAAAAAGCAGAAGCAATTGAGGCTTCTAAGAAGTTCCTAAATACTTATATTAAATCACAATTAGCTACCAGTGTTTCGTCAGCAAAAGACACCAATAATTATGATGTGGATACGTATGGAGGTTTAGTTGTGAAAAAAGTGGATGTAGATTATTATCAACCAGATGAGCCTAACCCTTAAAAGATAAGGAGCTAAAATATGCAGAAAAATAGAATTCAATTTACGAAAAAAGAAAAAATATTGTATGCGATTGTGCTTCTTCTCATTTTTGCCATTTTGTTGGCTACGATTTTGAATGTGAGGAAAAACAATCCTGAGAAAATAGGAAATGAGAGAGATTTAACAGCAGAAGAGGCGGAAGAAGATGAGAATCAAAAGTTAATAGCTACTTTACAAAACATGGAAGAAAGAGAGCGAATGGAATATTACTTTGGGATATTTTTGGAGGATATAGAGACAGGAAAATACGAAAAAGCGTATCAATTGCTATATGAAGAGTTTAGAAAAACGTATTTTCCAACTCTCGAAGATTTTGAAAAATATCTACCAACTATTTTTTCAGAGATGTCGCATATCACGCATGAGAACATCGAAAGAAATGGAGATGTATATGTTTTGTGGATAACGATTACAGATGCAATTAATGGCAAGCCAGGGCAGCCAAAAGAAATGAACATTGTGCTTCAAGAGAAGGATTATAATGATTTTGCTTTGTCGTTTAGCGTTATTTAAATCAATTGTTAAGGAGAAAGTATGTTTACTAGTTTTAGAATAAAAGCGTTGCATTTTTTGAAGAAAAACTCTAAAGTGATTTTTATTGTGGTATGCATTTGGGCTGTTGTCTTTTTTGTCAATTTGTTTTTAAGAAATTATAAAGCGCCACAGGAAGTACAAACTACTTATGAACCACACATTTCCGTTATGGACAAAACAGATTCTGTGCCGCGAAAAGTCAGTAATCAGGTGGAAGAAATGTTAGAACAGTATGTTGATTATTTGTTAGCAGGAAATGTGGAAATGGCTTATCAAATGCTTTCTGACAATTGCAAACAGTGGAGTTTTGAAAATAACATTGACGTTTTTACGAGTTATGTTTTAGAAAAAGTGGGAGCTGCGAAACGTTACACAATTCAGAATTATTCCAATGAGGGAAATACGTATATTTATCAAGTCAAATATATGGATGATTTTCTAGCCACTGGGCTTACGAACACAACCTACTCTTTTACAGAAGAAAAGATTGTGTTTCAAAGACAAAAAGATGGAAGCCTAGAGATGGCAGTTGGAAGTTTTATTGATTATGAAGAGCTTCAAAATGTGTCCGAAAATGAGTATTTGAAAGTAGAGTTGCAAGCAGTTCAAAAGTATTACAGTTATGAAGTCTATTATGTTAAAATAACGAACCGCTCAGATGACACGATTGTGATTTCAGATTCTCAAGAGGAAGGCGAAATATTTCTGACATTGGCTTCGAATGATACAAGAAAAGCTGTCAATATGGCTGATTTAGTACTAAAACCTAAAGAAAGTGTGACAAAACAAATCCAATTTCAGAAATTTTATGATAATCAAGATGCTGCAAGCAGTTTGACATTTGGTTCTGTCAGAGTGATGGAGCAGTATTCAGGAACCAAAGATGTAGCAGAAGAAGTGATACAAGCAGAAATACAAAATGCAGTTGCCAAATTTAGTGTGAATTTACCAATTCAGAATAAACGTTAAATGTTACAAAAGGAGGTGAAATAGATGGATGATCAAGAGGAAGAAATGGAAAATCAAGAAGAAAATAATGGTGGCGGTGGATTTCCATTGTCTGGGATAGCAGGTGATTTGCAAGGAATTGCGGATAAGGCAAAAGGACTTGAGAGCAAAATGACCAGTAAAGCAGCCAAAATGCGAGAAAAAGCGGAAGGAAAAAGACAACTTGCAGCTGTTCAAGGTGGTCCCAAAGCGTCAATGTTAAATCGACGTGCCGGAAATTTGGAAAATAAAGCTAGAAAATTAGAGGAAAAAACGAAAAAAGTTCAAAAAATTGCACAAAAAGCGGAACAGTTTTCAAAACTTGCCTTGAAACTAGGAAAGCTAATAGCGCTAGCAGGTGTATTTATTCTAATTATTCTAGTAATAATTGGTTTGTTAGTGTTTATTTTGACTGGCTGGGGCATGCTGCTAAGTGGCTTTAAGCAAATTGCACAAGGTTTCTTTGATCAATGTCAATCTATTTTATCTGGTGCAGAAACAGTGGTACATGGCGAAGATATTGTGACTGCTTTGGGGAACATTGAACAAATGGGCTACGATTTATATGGATATGGTTTTGTAACTGCTAAAGATGAGAACTCAAAAGATGATAATGGAAATTATAAATTTTATGATAAACCTGAAACAACCGAAGATGGTAGTACAGGAGAAGTTTCTTTAATAAAAAGTTTGGAAGAAGAAAATGCTTATCGAAATATTGCAACTTATCTCATTTCGGATAATTATGCTTATTACATAAAAAATCATAATTTCAATTTTCGAGCAATGCAATTAGACGCAAAACATTTTTTTGGTGGGATATTTGATGGAACGAATTGGGGTTCTGGTTTAATTAGTATTTATAAACAAGACGGCGATGATAATACAGTGACAGGGAAACGTGGAGAAGTGTATGGTTCTTTAGGCGACAAAATTGCACATGGAGCGACTTTGGGTACGGTAGCAAGTGGTTATAGTCCAGTATTTGGAATTATTGGAGGTACTATAGAAGGAATTGGCTCAATATTTGCAGATTGGGATGAAATTACGAGTTCAATAAAGGTAGATAGAGGTAGTAAAACCTTAAATATTTCGGCAATTGGGTTAGGGCATAATCAGACTTTTTCCTACAAGTTAGATGGTTGGACAGGAAGATATTCAATGCCATTGGAGTTTTTGTTGGCAACTCATATTGCTACCATGGCACCAGACTTGAGCTATGAATTGGCAACTTCGTTCAATACGGATGTGGAAATTTTGCTTGCCAAAACAACTGGAAATAAAACCAAAGGTGGAGTTAAAGTACCAAATGGAAGTGTAATTACATACGATGATTTTATTGATGAAACACATACACCATGGGATGTTTTTCAAGATGGAGGTTTGGATTGGGAATGGGTTGCACAAAATAGTATTACACAAGCAGCTGCTTATCGAATCATTTCTAAAAATTCTAGTTTAATAAACACTACAGAAATTTATCCATGTGAAAATGTAAATGGACCTTGTAGTGCAGAAAATCCATATAGTGTAGATGTTTTAGGGCAAAATATAACATGCAATAATTGCCAGCAATATTTACAAAAAATATATTTATCTTTAGGTGCTATGACAGAAAATAAATTTTCTACTTTTGTTCCATATATCAATTGTGTAACAGACCATTGGTTTAGAAATGTGTATTTTACGCAAAAAGCTTTAGTAGAAAATGAAGGAAAGTCAGAAGCTATTTTGACAGATACGAATTATGAAGCAAGAACAGGCGAGAGATGGACATTATACGAAAAAGAGAGAGGAACTACGCAAGATGAATTGTATATATATATACCAGATAGAAATGGAAATTATACAGGAGAATTTTACCAAGCAAATGGAAGAAATTATGTGATTTGTAGAAAGGTAGAAGCAGGAGAAGGGCAGTATTCATTTGCCAAAGAAGGTGGAACAACTTATGTAGCAGATGATAACGGAGATTACAAGTTATATGAAATAGTAGATGCACTTTCAGATGATCCTAATATACGATATTCAGAATATACGAATGCTTCTATTAAAGAATTTAAAGTAGGAAAAAAAGCCATTACAAAGACAGTCAGTGAAGGTTGGACCGCTTATGATGGAGATGTAAAAGTGCAAGATGGTGGCTGGGAAGAAGTAGAAGATCCAACAGGTGCTTTGCAAGATATCAAAGATTTGGGACTAACGCCAGTTTATCAAGCAGTAAAAGGAGGCGTTTTGCAAAGTGATGATGGTGTAAGAGGTCAAACCAATGCTAAAATAAAGGAAATGTTTTTAGATGAGTATTATCTTTATGATGGTTCAGGTTCAAAAGCAGCCTTAATTGAAGAAGCTAAAAATATGGTAAAAGCAGCAGGAGCAGCGGCAGAAGATATAGATGATCCAGATGTGTTTAAAAAATTAGTGGAAGAAGGAAAGATAAAAAATGAGATAAAAGCTGAATATCAAGGAGAAAAATTGAATACTACGATTGATGAAATTTCAGGTTCGATTAATTTGTCTCAAAATTCACTAACGGCATTTGAGATTTTGACTAATATGCACACTTTAGATAGTGAATATATTTATCATGATTTTAAAGAGTTGGTGGTGGAATTAAATTATTTTGATAAAGAGGATTTAACAGAACCAGCAGAAGAAGTTATGATGTTTCCTGTGGCAGATATTTCTTCAGCAGGTTGGCCAGTTACACGTTATGACAAAAGTGAAGAATTTTATGGAACTTTGCTACATTCGTCAGAAGATTATAAGGCATCCAGAGCAGAAACTTTAGAAGAGTTGCAGGAATTATTAAGTCAAGAAGAAATTGAAGAAGAGGCGGAAGAAGAAACAGAAACAACTACTCCAATTCAACCTGAAAATCAAGCACAAACTTCTGAAAATATTTTAGTTCAAGCAGCGAAGGACATATTTGATTATGTAGATGCTGATGGCGGATATGATTATAGTCAAGCCAATAGGGCAAGCAGTTTTGAGGCTTCAAAAACGAATAAATTTTATGATTGTTCGAGCTATGTAAGTTGGTGCTTACAATTAGTAGGAATATTTAATGAAGGGCAATTGATTTCTTCCGATTCCATAAAATCAGCAGAACAGTTAGTAGATTATTATCATAGTGGAACGCCAAGTACATTAGAGCCTGGAATGATATTAATTTATAGTGGGCATGTGAATATTTATGCCGGAAATGGCATGTATTATGATGGAGGCGAACATCATGGTATAAAATACAAGCCTTATAATAGAAGTGTTTTGGGATATATTTCTATTCCTAATAATAAAATGACTTATAATGGCGTGACAGGAAGTCCCAATGGAGCAACAGCAGAAACTGCTGAATTTTCTGGATTTGAAGGCGGCGAAGCAGTGCTTGCTCCAGTCACTGGCGAAGTTGTAAAATATGGTACAGTGGAAAGAACCAATATGGAATTAGTGAAAAATGGCAAAAGTGAAGCTGAAGCAAAAGAAGAAGTTGGCTTTATTAAAATAAGAGTTTTAGGAAACACAGAATGTTTGCCAGGAGACAAAGTGGCGTGTACTTATTTTAGAAAGAATGAGAAACAAAATGGCTATAATCATTTTTGGCAAGAATATTCAGATGCAAGTATCACGAACCATGTTTTGTATATAGAAGGTTTTGATGTATCTAAGATTTTAGGAAGTAGTCCAGACTCGGACAACAGCGTTGAGGGCGGCAATATTAAAGCATTAAGTAGGTATATACAGAGTGATGAAGGACAAGAAAATAGTCATTATGAAACAGATTATCAAGTTCCAGTTTTGCTAGACGAAACGAAAACAGAGGAATTGAAAGAAAGAGAAGAGGCAAAAGAAAAGGCAGAATTTACAATAAAAAGAAATGGAAAAATCTACATAAAAGAAGGAGCTGTGATTGGTTATACTTATGAGCAAGACCAGGCGAATACGGTTGAAAAAACAGTTAATATAACCAAGGCGCAAGCAGAAGAGGAGGCTGCAAAGGAAGAGAAGAATAAAAAAGAGAAAACGAAAACGCCAGAAAGCAATGAAGAAGATGTTGAAGAAATGGTAAGTGCAACTTATAAAATTGGAAATTATATGAGAATTATTTTTAGAGATAGAGATGACCAAGTTGTTGAAAATGTAGAAGACTATATGGAAATTCAGGCATCTGGATCTGGTGAACATAGTGTTATGTTAGGTGATGACTATGATACCAGAGTAAGTGCTGGAGAATGTCTGGTAACGAAAGATGAATTTAAAAAGATATTTTCAAACTATTCGAGAATTGTAGAATATGCAGATGATTTTTACAAAATGCAAGAAGATTGGGGAGTAAGTGCTGTATATGCTGCGGCAGTTTGTATTCAAGAACAAGGTGGAGGTGCAGCAAATTCTACTTGCTGTCTTGCCAATAATTGGTTTAGTATTAGTGGAACAGGTCCTGCAGGAACAACAGGAAGATGGAGAAAATATCATTCGCCTTCTGAATCAATTGATGATTTTGGTAGATTAATGGTAGAAGGAAGTTATTATTATAAACAAGGAAAATTTAAATTGTCTCAAATTGGACCAACCTATTGTACAGAGCCACCAAATGGTTGGGCAGAAGCCGTTAGTGCTCATATGAATAATGCTCTGACTAAATTATAGAAAGGTTTGGAAGTAATGAAAAAAAAGTTAATTATAGGAATGTTATTAATTTGTGTAATTGTGCTTATTGTATTAGTAGGGATATTAAATTCATTAAAAACGACAAAAGAGGAAAATATTGACTATTTTGAACAAGTTGCACAAAAAGACTATAATTTAGGAAAAATAATTCCACAAAATTTTACGACATTGTATCGAGAATATGAAGGAGAAGCCAATACAGAGATTTGGTATGAAAAGATATATCAGTTTGTCCATAACTATATACCAGAAATTCAGAAAGCCAAAAGCTTACAAGACTATTACAATCAGAATGAGAAAAAAATGAAAAGTGATTTGGGAAATACTTCTTATGATCATTTTGAAAAACTTGCTAAAAAAATTAAAAATTTAAAATCAACAGAATTTAAAGACAGTGCATTTGACGTTACGAGTTTGACTATTGCTGAAGATTCTTTATCAATTAAATTAACAATATTCTTTTATAAGGAAGAAGAATTGGAGCTAAAATTTGTTGTTTATCCTACCATAAAAGAAAATAGATATGTATCATTTTTAGCAGAATAAAGAGAAAAATAAAAACAGAGTTTAAAATCTTAAGCTCTGTTTTTGTATAAAATTTTTCAGTTTTTAACAAACTAATAAAAAACAAAAAAGAGGAGTTATATGTTTTTCGAGATTATATTCATGATATTAGGATTTATATTTTTGATAAAAGGAGCGGATTTTGTGGTAAAAGCAGCAAGCAATATTGCTCGCAAATTTCATTTATCACAAATGCTCATTGGCATTGTAATTGTGGGGATTGGAACATCGCTTCCCGAGATTCTTGTAACCATTCAGTCTACCATTACAGGAAATCAAGATATTATCATTGGCAATTCCATTGGCAGTTGTATTTGTAATTTGCTACTCGTCATTGGAATTGCGAGTGTTTGCAATCCGCTTAAAATAGAAGATAAAATTTTAAAAATACATCTTCCAGTATCTGTTTTTACGATTTTAATGTTAGCGATATTTTGCAATTTTGGAACAAGCCAGTTATTTGTCAGTAGAATAGAAGCACTTCTATTGCTGATTTTTGCGGCAATTTATATTGGCTATACGATTTATGACGGTAAAGAAGATTTTGAAAATGAAGTAGAAGAGGAAAGTTCTATTTTTAAAACCATAATTTATTTAATTTTAGGGATATTAGGTTTAAAATATGGTGCCGATTTTGTGGTAAATGGAGCTATTTCGATTGCCGAATTTTTTGGTGTGAGTGAAAGCATTATCAGCATGACAGTTGTGGCGTTGGGGACGTCTTTGCCAGAAATCGTGACTTGCATTATTGCAACTATTGAAAAGAAAAGTGATTTGGCAATTGGGAATGTAATTGGTTCCAATATTTTCAATATTTGTCTTTTGCCAGGAATTGGTGCGCTCATTCGCCCAATTTACTATGACACAGACTTTAATCGTTCTTTAATTTTTTTGCTGATGATAACGACCTATTTATTAGTTTTTGATTTGTTTAAAAATCGAAGAGAAATCAGCCGCAATCACGGTGTTGTGTTTATTTTAATGTTTTTATTATATGTGAGTTGTTTATTTTAATAAAAAAGTTGAAAAATTTTTCAATCCATGATACAATACTATCAAATAAAAAATTGTGGAGGAAAATATGAGTATTTTATTGAAAAATGGGACTGTGGTTGATTATGCAAGCAACAAGCAAGAGAAAAAGGATATTTTAATAGAAAATGAAAAAATTGTAAAAATAGAAAAAGACATAAAAGAAGAAACAAGTCAAGTAATCGACTGTGAGGGATTGTACATCATGCCAGGTATGATTGATATTCATTGCCACTTAAGAGAGCCAGGTGGAGAGCATAAGGAGACGATTGAAACTGGATCCAAAAGTGCTGTAAAAGGCGGATTTACAACAATTTGCCCAATGCCAAATACAAACCCAACGCCAGACAATCCAGAAACTTTAAAGCAAATTATTGATGAAGCAAAACGTGTGAACTTGTGTAATGTTTTGCCATTTTCAAGTGTGACCAAAGGCGAAAAAGGCGAGGAATTGGTTGATTTTGAAACTCAATTAGAAGCAGGAGCAATTGCTTTTTCAGATGATGGAATGCCAGTGGAAAATGCAGCCATGATACGAGAAGCCATGCTAAAAGCCAATCAATTAGGCAGTTTTGTGTCTGAACATTGCGAAGAAAAAAGCGTTTCAAAAGGTGCCATAAACGCAGGAAGTGTTGCTGAGAAATTGGGTGTGGGAGGCGTTTTGCCAGAAGCAGAGGAAATCATGGCGGCACGTGATATTGTCATTTCCGAAACCAATCAGTTACATACTCATATTTGTCATATTAGCACACAAACTTCGGTTGGTATGATAAGAAGTGCGAAACAAAGAGGGGTTCAAGTGACTTGCGAAACTTGCCCACATTATTATAGTTTCACGGTAGAGGAAGTTTTGAACGCAGGAACGAATGCGAAAATGAACCCACCGTTGCGAGAGGAAAAAGATAAGCAAGCCATTATTCAAGGTTTGAAAGATGGAACCATTGATTGCATTATTACAGACCATGCGCCACATGCCAAGGAAGAAAAGGCAAAAGAATTGGCGGCTGCTCCAAATGGAATTATTGGGTTTGAAACAGCGCTTGCTGCCACCATTACAAATTTAGTTGCACCAGGACATATTTCGTATTTGGATATGGTAAGATTGATGTCTTATAACCCTGCAAAATTGTTGAAAATTGATAGAGGAGAAATCAAAGAAGGGGCTGTGGCGGATTTAACGATTTTCAATCCAGAAGAGAAATATACATATGAAGAAGCAAGCATTGTTTCAAAATCGAAAAATACGCCTTGGATTGGAAAACAGTTGCAAGGAAAAGTGCAATATACCATTGTTTCAGGAGACGTTAAATACGATGCTAATGATACGGAAATTGCGTAAAACAATATAATAAAATAATTAGTATTATACGAAAAAAAGAATAATACAAGGAGAAGATAGAAATGAATGTAATGGATCGATTGATTGGAAAAATAAAAGAGACCAATAATCCAACAGTAATGGGACTAGACCCAAGGTACAATATGTTACCAGAATGTATTAAGCAAAAGTATAATGGAAACATTGAAAAAATTTGTGAGGGAATTTTAGAGTATAACAAAGCTTTAATTGACAGCGTTTGTGATATTATTCCAGTAGTGAAGCCACAAATGGCGTTTTATGAAGTGTTTGGAATAGCTGGAATTCAGTGTTATCAAGAAACTTGCCAGTATGCCAAAGAAAAGGGAATGATTGTGATTGTGGACGCCAAAAGAGGCGATATTGGCTCAACAGCGGAAAGCTATTCCAATGCTTTTATTGGCAAAACGAAAATAGAGGATAAGTTGTATGGGAACGATAATATTGATTTTGTAACTGTAAATGCGTATTTTGGGACAGACTGCGTGAAGCCATTTATCGAAGATTGCAAAAAGTATGACAAAGGAATTTTTATTTTAGTAAAGACGTCAAATCCGTCTTCTGGCGAATTGCAAGATTTGAAATTGGAAAATGGAAAAACAATTTATGAGACCATGGGCAATTTGGTGGAAAATTGGGGCGAAGAATTGATTGGCGAAAATGGGTATAGCAGTGTTGCAGCAGTCGTTGGAGCAACGTATCCAGAACAGCTAAAAACGCTAAGAGAGCAAATGCCTCATACGTTTTTCTTAATTCCGGGATTTGGTGCGCAGGGCGGAAAAGCGGAAGATGTGGCACTTGGTTTTGATAAAAACGGATTAGGCGGTATTATTAACGCGTCAAGAAGTTTGATGTGTGCTTATCGTTCAGATAAGTGGAAAGACCAATTTTCGGACGAAGAGTATGCGAAGGCGACGAGGGCGGAGGCGATTTATATGCGCAACGAACTAAATAAAGCAATATTGACAAAATAAACGGCGGATTGCGTTGTTGAAATTCATAAAAAACGCGGTTACAACCACACGGTTGCGCCCTTGCCTTTTTTATAAATTTCGCCTAGCACTCCTAGTTTCTTTTGCCAATGGATTATATTTTTAAGGGGGTAAAAATTATGGTTCAGGGGAAAGATTACATAGGTGTTGGCTGTGGGGCATTTATTTTGAATGAGAAAAATGAGTTGTTGTTGCAACTGAGAAATAAAGCTCCAGAGAAAGAATATTGGTGCATTCCAGGTGGTAGATTGGAGATGTTCGAGACATTTGAACAGGCAGTCAAAAGAGAAGTGAAAGAAGAAACAGGAGTTGATGTTGCTGTGATTGACTGTTTGGGAATTTGTGACCATATTATAAAAACAGAAGAAAAGCATTGGGTTTCGCCTAGCTATTTGTGCAAAATTGTAAAGGGAGAGCCACAAATTATGGAGCCAACGAAACATTTAGATATGAAATGGTTTTCGCTTGACGAATTACCTGAAAAAATAACGATTACAACACGTGATGCGATTGAGAATTATAAAAAGTACAGGAACAAAAATTAACGGAGAGTTTATGGAAAGAATAAAGAAAAATTGGCCAATATTGGCGCTACTTTTGGCAATAGCAGGGTGCCTGTTTATTTTGAATATGGCTACTTTAATTAGTCCAGACGATTATAGTTACGCTTTTTTGATTGGTGGAGACGACTTGAAAATTACGTCTTTTACGGAAATTAAAAATGGTGCGAAATATTTATATAGCAGTTGGACGGGAAGAATTATTCCCCATATTTTGGTAGCGTTTTTTATGACGACGAGCACAACTATTTTTAAGGTGCTGAACACGTTGTTATTTGTGGTTTTGCTGATTATCATTAATCGATTCATGACCCATAAAAATTCCTATGTATCGTTGATTCTGGCTTTTGGCTTTTTGGTGTATGGCAAAATGTTTGGCGAAAAATTTGCATGGATTAGCCGGAAGTTTGAATTATTTATGGACAACAACGGCGCTGATGGCGTATTTGTATGCCATTTATGGTTATTTTGTGGAAAACCGAGATTTGAAAGTATGGCAAAAAATTTTCGTAAGTTTAGGTGGATTTTTGGTTGGATTTTCGCACGAAGTGATGGCATTTGTGGGGGGCGCTTTTTTGGGAATTTTGTTTTTAGCGAATATCAAAAAAGCGTGGAAAACTTCTAAGTGGGATGCCGCATTTTTGATTGGTGCAGTTTCGCTCTTTGCGTTGGGAGCGATTTTGACGATTATTGCACCCGGTAATTTGGCAAGAAGTACAGTGGATGTGACAGAAAATAAGTCCGCTTTGGCGTGCCTTGGAAATTACAAAGATATTAAATGGCAGTTGGTAATTATGGTGGCTTCTATGATTTGGGTAGGAGTTTTTAAACAAAAGGAATTATTACAAAAAGAAATCATATATTTTATACTACCATGTGTGATTGCGACAATACCGTTTTCAATTATGGGGTATTTTACGCCGCGTTGTTTTGTGCCGTATGAGGCGTTGCTGATTTGCATTGTGGCAGCCAATAGTCAAGTGATTGTAAGCCATTTTTCAGAAAGCAAAAAAGTCTATGTTTTCGTTTGCGGTATTTTGACAGTTGCAGCATTTGCGCAGATGCTGCCGACAACGTATTCCGATGTGCGCTATATTTTGCCGTATAAAATAAAGCTGACGAAGCAATTGGAGCAGGCGCGAGATAATGACGAAAAAGATGTGATTGTGAGCAAATTTTTGTTTATGGATAAAATTTGCAGAGAAGATTTGATTAATGTGGACAATTTCTTTTTGGAAACATCAACAGCAAGTGTGGTCAATACATATTTGTCTTTGTATTATAAGTTTGACTGCATTCGTGCGATTAGCGATGCTGATTATTTTATTGAGATTGACACAGATATAACGCAAAGTGTGGATTATGGCATTTTAAATAAGGATACCTTGGAGTTGATTAGCATTGTGCCTGCAAGCGATAAAATTTGTTTTACCATTCCGAAAGACCAGCTGGGCACATATGTGGTGGATTGTCGCGATAAGGATTTGCGTTCCCATGTGAAAAATGTTCGCATTCGAGCGGTGGGCGAAGAAATGCCAAATCCAGATTTGGAAATGCTGATCAATCAGGAAAGGTAGAGAAAGGATAAAATGATGTTATTTTCTCATAAAGTGAAAGCGTATGCTTTTGTGGGACCGTCTGGCACAGGAAAAAGTTACAGAGCGCAGATGGTGGCTGGAAAGCAAGGAATTAAATATATGATTGATGATGGTTTGCTTGTGAGTGAAAATGAGGTTTTGGCGGGAATATCCGCGAAAAAGGCGCCGACGAAAGTGGAAACGGTTCGTAATGCGATATTTTATAGTGAAGACAAGCGAAAAGAGATGCAAGTGGCCATCAAAAAATATAAACCAGATAAAATTTTGATTTTGGGAACGTCTGATGAAATGGTGCAAAAAATTGCAGATAGTTTGGAAATTGGACCAATTTTGGGGACGACGTATATCCAAGATGTGGCAACTCCAGAAGAAATGGAAATGGCGAGAAATATCCGTATCACGCAGGGAAAACATGTGATTCCAGTGCCGACTTTTGCCATTAAAAAAGACTTTTCAGGTTATTTGCTAGACCCACTTCAAATTTTCAAATCCACAGGCAAAGGGAATAAGCCGTACATAGCGGAGAAATCCATTATTCGACCAACATTTAGCTATATGGGAAATTTTCAAATTTCGGATTCGGTGTTTAAGCAGATTATTGAAGTTGTGGCAGAGAAGACGGAAAGCATTTATAAGGTGCATCGCTCGATTATCAAGAAGCATCAAGGCGCAGATGACGGAATTTATATCTATATTGAAGTAATTTTGGAGGTCGGTTATCCAGTTTCGAGTGCTATTCAGAAACTGAAATCTGGGATTGTGAAAGATATTGAATATTTGACTTCGATGAATGTACTGAGCACAGAAATTGTTGCCAAAGGTGTGCATATTGAAAAATAATCGAAAAGGAGAAAGAAAATGGGATTTGTTGTAGCAATTGACGGACCTGCTGGAACAGGCAAAGGAACCGTGACAAAAATGATTGCAGAGGATTTGGGCTTGGTGTATATTGACACAGGAGCTATGTATCGTTGTGTGGCTTTGGAGGCAATAAAGAAAAAAGTGGAGCCACAAGAAAGTGAAGAATTGTTACAAATATTGGATAAGATGAAAATTGATTTTAAGCAAACAGAGGAAATACAAGAAGTTTGGCTCAATGGTGAAAATGTGACGACTGATATCAGAACACAAGAAATTGATAGTAGGGTTGATCAATTTTCTGCATTAAAATGTGTGAGAGATAAAATGACGCCATTACAAAGAAAAATGGCTGAGAGTAATTCTGTGATTGGCGAGGGAAGAGACGTAGGAACGGTTGTGTTTCCCAATGCAGATGTAAAAGTTTATTTGGATTGTTCCATGGAAGAAAGAGCTAGTCGAAGATATAAGCAATATTTAGAAAAAGGAATAGAAACGACTTATGAAGAGGTTTTAGAAAATATCAAGCAAAGGTATAAAGCGGAAACAGAAAGAGAAATTGCGCCTTTGAGACAAGCTGAAGATGCTATTTTAGTGGATTCTACGAATATGACAATTGCGGAAGTTGTGGATAAAATAGAAAGCATCATAAAAGAAAAGGCGAATTATTGATTTTTTGTAAGATTTCTATTGACTTTTCTTTTGTTATTTGATACAGTAAGGTCACAAAATAAGAAAGGAGATTTTTTAACAATGAACAAAACAGAATTGGTAGAAGCAATGGCTAAAAAAACAGCAGAAACAAAAAAACTTGCAGAGGAATCTTTAAATGCAATTGTAGATTCAATTACAGAGGCATTAGCAAGTGGGGATAAAATTCAATTAGTTGGATTTGGAACCTTTGAAGTAATTCAAAGAGCTGCTAGAAAAGGAAAAAATCCTCAAACAGGGGAAGAGTTAAAAATACCTGCTTCTAAAGCACCTAAGTTTAAAGCTGGAAAAGCATTAAAAGATATTGTAAATAAATAGAAATGATAAAAATAGAAAAAAGAACAATTACAGTTTTTTGTAATTGTTCTTTTTTGTGCAAAAAATACTTGCGTTTTTATGTAAAATATTATATAATATTTCAAAAGGATGTTAAAAGGAGAAAATTATGCCCAACTTGATTACATTGACAGGACCTTCGTGTTCGCGGAAAAAGTGCAATCATGCAAGTGATTAAGCAAGTCAATTTAGAATGCAAAATTTTACCCAAATATACGACGCGTAAGGCGAGAACAAATGATGATGAAGGAATTATTACAGTGGAAGAACTTCCTGAAGAATGTGAATATCGTTATGTGCAGTATGATAAAGAGTATGGTTTGTCTCCTAAAATGCTTGCAGATTATAAAAAGAGTGGGAAAATACCAGTAACGATTATTAATAATCCAGGTGTGCTAAGGAAATTACGAAGTAAATTTGGAAATAGTATGAAATCCTATTTTGTGCATAGAAGAAAGCCAAGTCGAGGTGAGTTTACAGAAATTTACTTAAGAGAGCGAGGTGGCGTGCCAGACCCAAGTGTAATTGAGAAAAGATATCAAACAGCTTTGGAAATTTATAGAATGTATCCTAATGAGATTATGTTATTTGATAATATTATTTTTAATGTGGGCGATGGCTTTGATGAAGTAAGAGAAATTTTGCATCAAATTTTTGAAGACCCTATAGAACCAAGAAATTTGCAAGGCAACAAAATTTATGTTGTAGCAGGAAGTCCAGGCTCGGGGAAGAAAATCTTAATTCAAGGAGCCAATACTGTTGGGTGTTTGCAAGTTCCAAAATATGCAGATAGAGAAAGAAATCCGGATGATGGTACAGAAATGATTTGCAAAGGAGAGATAGGGTATAACCTAGAAAAGTGCAAATTGCGATATAGTCGATTTGGAACAGAATATGGCATTGATACAGATAAAATGTGGGAAAATCTGATTATTGGGAATAAACCGCAATTGCTTGTATGCAGTGATATGGATACATTGCGAGAATTAAAAGAGGAATTTGGAGAAGCCATTGTTTCGCTTTATGTACATTCTGATATGACGCCAGAAGAATGGGTACAGAAGAATAATCAGCAAGGAAATCATTTGGATTATATTCAAAATAGAATGTCTAATTATGATTCTGCATTTGAAAATTATGCGAAATTTTTTAGTGAGTATGATAAATCATTTATTTATGCAGGAGATACAAGGGAACTGATGAAACAGTTTGCAGGCGTGCTGGGAATTCCTTGTAAATCTGTAGAAAAAACAAAGGAAGGTCGATAGAACGTGGAGAAAATTGAGGTTTTAAATGAAAAGGGAGAAAAAACGGGAGAAGTTGTATCTAGAGAAGAAGTACATCGCTTAGGATTGTGGCATAAAACAGTACATATCTGGATTGTCAATGGAAAAAATGAGGTTTTATTGCAAAAAAGATGTGCCCAAAAAGAAACGAATCCAAATAAATGGACGACTGCTACGTCTGGGCATTTGTCAGCAGGAGATTCAAGCATGGAAGGTGCGATACGTGAACTTGGGGAAGAAATTGGTTTGCAGGTGGAAGAGAGTGAATTGCAGTATTTGTTTACTGTAAAAGATTGTGCCGTTGTTGAAAATGCTGGAAAACGCATTATAGAGAACGAATTAGTAGATGTTTATTTCATCCAAAAAGATATTGACATCACTAAACTGAAATTGCAAGAGGAAGAAGTTGCTAGCGTGAAGTGGTTTTCCTATGAGGAATTCAAAAAAATGGTTCTAAAAAATGACGAAAAGTTGGTACAACATAAAGAAATGCAAATGAAAATTTTAGAGATTTTGGGGAAATAAAAAATATTTATAAAAATGTATTGATTTTGTAAATAAACTATGTTATAATGAATATAATAAAATTGCTAAATGAATTTATCATAAAAATTAGGTTATCACAAACCTTTGAATTATTTCATAAAGTGAATTTTAGGTTAGATATGAGCCTTTAGGAGAAAATCCTATTAACGAATATCCAACAGAACATTAGGTTAGAAACGAGCCTTTAGAAAAATTCTATAAATGAGTTTCCAGAAAAATTATGGGGGATACGAAAAAGTATTCCCTTTTTTGTGTATGGAGGAAAAATGAAAAATAACAAAAAATTAAAATTAGAAAAATTGAATTTTTTTGTAATAGATAATAAGTATATAAGTTTTTTAAGTCAATTTGATAGTCATGTTGCTTATAATAAAGATGAGACAAGACCTTATATAGGTATCGTATTAAGAATAGAAAAACATTGTTATTTTGCGCCTTTATTTTCTCCGAAATCGAAGCATAAAACATATAAAAATAATTTATCTTTTTTTAAGATTATAAGTAAAAAATCGAAGAATAGCTTAGGAATTATAAGATTTTCTGATATGATACCAGTACCAGAAGATAGTGTGCATTTGTTAGAGTTAGAAGATAAAAGTTATGGATATAAAAGATTACTTTCAGAACAATATTCTTACATAAATATTCCAGAAAATAGACAAAAAATTAAAAATAAAGCAGAGAAGATTTATACTATTGTTACAAGTAATAGCAAGAGTAGAATGAGTCAATTTTATAAATCTTTGAGCTGTGATTTTAAGCGATTAGAAGGAAAATGTCTAAATTTTCAAAAGTAAAAATTTCTTGAAAAAAAATCCCAATCATGATATAATAACGAAAACAAAAATAATAATTTATTTTTGCCGAAATAGAATAATCATAGAAAGAAGGTAAAATATGATTAGAATAAATGAGAATTTTTTAGAATTGCAAGATAGTTATTTATTTTCTACGATTGCCAAAAAAGTGGCAGATTTTCAAAACAAAAATCCAGACCAAAAAATCATTAAGTTAGGAATTGGTGATGTTACAAGACCAATTGCGCCAGCGGTTGCCAAAGCAATGAAAAACGCAGTAGATGAACAAGCCAAACAAGAAACATTTCGTGGTTATGGTCCAGAACAAGGTTATGAATTTTTGCGCGAGAAAATCGTCCAATTTGATTATCAAAAACGTGGTGTGGAAATTGCGCCAGACGAGATTTTTGTGTCAGATGGTGCCAAATGTGATTGTGGCAATATTGGCGACATTTTTGGAGTGGATAATATTGTTGCCATTACTGACCCAGTGTATCCTGTTTATTTAGATACCAATGTGATGGCAGGAAGAGCAGGAAAATACAATCCAGAAAAGGGCGCTTATGAAAACATGATTTATATGCCAGCAACTGCTGAAAATGGATTTGTACCAAGTTTTCCAGAAAAAGTGCCAGATATGATTTATTTATGCTTGCCCAACAACCCAACAGGAACCACTTTGACGAAATCACAACTAAAAAAATGGGTAGATTATGCGAAGCAAAATAAAGCGATTATTTTGTTTGACAGTGCGTATGAAGCATTTATTAGTGAGCCAGATGTGCCGCATACCATTTATGAAATTGAAGGGGCGAAAGACGTTGCGATTGAGTTTAGAAGTTTCTCGAAAACAGCTGGTTTTACGGGAATTCGTTGTGCCTATACAGTGGTTCCCAAAGCCTTAAAGGGTTATACAAAAGCGGGCGAAGAAGTTTCGCTAAACCAATTGTGGAATAGGCGTCATGGAACGAAGTTTAATGGTGTGTCTTATCCGGTACAACGTGCAGCAGAGGCGGTTTATTCAGAAGAAGGGCAGAAGCAAATCAAGGAAAATATTGCGTATTACATGGAAAATGCCAAAATTATTAAGGAAGGTTTGCAAGAGGCAGGCTATACGGTGTTTGGTGGTGTCAATGCGCCGTATATTTGGTTAAAAGTGCCAGATAAAATGACTTCTTGGGAGTTTTTTGATACATTACTAACGAAGGCAAATGTGGTAGGAACGCCGGGTGTAGGTTTTGGACCAAGTGGAGAAGGTTATTTTCGCTTAACTGCTTTTGGAACTAGAGAAAATACACTTGAGGCAATTGAAAAGATTAAGTTAGCTGTTAGCGACGAAGGAGCTTTACAGATAACTTAGTTAATATTTTTTGTAAAAAAATATTAACTACTTATAAAAGGCTACTTCTGATGAGACGAAGGAGCTTTACAGTCAACTAAAATATCCCTAACCTTTTATTATATCATATTTTCAGGGAAAAGTCAACTTGACATAAAATGAAAAATATGGTATAATAGAAGATAGAATTGTTTTAAGAAATAATCTTAATTTTGAAGTGAGATTATTTCTTTTTTCAGTATAAAACCCCCTAAATTTGGAAATAATTAAGTTATCTTAAAAAATTAAATTTTAATTTTTACTTATTTTCAAAAGGGGGTTTTCAGTTTGATTAACAAAGTTGAAATCAGTAACGTAAACACCTCTAAATTAAAAGTATTAACAAATGCAGAAAATAAAGAATTATTCAAACAAATGAAAGAAGGAGATGAAACGGCAAGAGAGAAAATAATTTCTGGAAATTTAAGATTAGTATTAAGTGTAATTCAAAGATTTGGAGGACGTCGGAGAGAATGCTGACGATTTATTTCAAGTAGGTTGTGTAGGTTTGATTAAAGCAATTGACAATTTTGATATAACATTGGATATTCAGCTTAGCACCTATGCAGTTCCTATGATTATCGGAGAAATTCGTAGATATTTGAGAGATAATAATATGGTGCGTGTGAGCCGTTCTGTGAGAGATTTGGCGTACAAGGTATTGCAAGTCAAAGAAAAAATCACAAAAGAGACTGGTAAAGAGCCCAATGTTGATGAAATTGCGAAAGCATTGGAAGTGGAAAGAGAAGAGGTTGTTATGAGTTTGGATGCTATTCAGGATCCGCTTTCGCTTCAAGAACCAGTTTACAATGACGGAAGCGATAGTATTTATTTGATGGACCAAGTCAAAGATAAGAAAAACACAGATGAAATGTGGGCTGAAAATATTACGATTGTGGAAGCGTTGAAGAAGTTAAACGAAAAAGAACAAATGATTATTAATAAACGTTTTTTTGCTGGAAGAACGCAGATGGAAGTGGCGGAGGAAATTGGAATTTCGCAGGCGCAAGTATCTCGTTTAGAGAAGACGGCAATTGACCATATGCGAAGGTTGTATAAGTAGAAATAAGAGGAAGAGATTTCCTCTTAAATTTTTTCTATATAAAATATATTTATTGATGTTTATTACAAAAATGTAACAATGATTACAATTTGGTAACATTTATTGACATAATGAAATGAATTCGATATACTTTTATTATACAAATTTTGTGTAGAAAAAGTAAAAGGGAGGAATTTTATGATGTATCAAAAAAACGAGGGGGGCGTCTTGGGCGGATCCGCAGGAATTACTTTGGTTGCGCTTGTGGTAACCATTATCGTTTTATTAATTCTAGCTGGCGTGTCGCTTAATTTAGTAGCACGGCAGCAATGGCATTTTAGGACGAGCACAAAAGGCAGTGGATGTGAACAATATGGCGAAAATCAAAGAAGAAATTGAACTTAAAATCGCGGAATTGCAAATGGATTATTACATGACAGATAATAATTTTGCAAACGTGAATGATTATGTGAAAGCAGAATTAGAAAAAGGAGTGGAGCTTCCAAGTGGAGCCGTGATTACAACAGATAGCAGCGGTAATTTGAGCTATGACGGAATGCAAATTGGAACTTTAAATCCAGATGGAAGCATAAGCATTGATGGCGAGTTTAATGGAAGCCAAATTGTGACAAAATACACAGTTTCGTACAATCCAAACGGCGGACAAGGCGGACCTTCAAATAGTAGGCATGAAAATGGCGAAACAGTAACAGTGGATTTTTCAAAAACGCCAACACAAACAGGATGCACATTTTTAGGTTGGGCAAGAA
>CANOWW010000002.1 GCA_947571115.1 uncultured Clostridium sp. | reverse complement strand
ACTGAATTATCGTATCTATTTTTAACTATACATCTTTCATTTCATTATGTCAATAGATGTTACTAAATTGTAACCGTTGTTACTAAATTGTAATATTGGGTGTGCATTTAAACGATTTCATATCTATGCTTCATTCTTCTAGTGAATACGATTATTCATTCCTAAAACTTTTTCTTTTCTCCTCTTTTTCACTTTTTTCATATTTTTCTCTATTTTCCCTCTATTTTGTTCTTTGTCTCTGAAACATTTTGTTTCTCGTATGGAGAAAAAAATATCCGTTATTGTTACTCCATATAACCCAGCCATTAATTCTTTTAAATGATCGCTTGGGTTTCTTTCTGCTCTTTCTAACATTGATAGATATTCTTTTGTAATTTCAAGGATTTCAGATGCTTGTTTTTGCGTTAGTTCTTTGCTCTCTCTTAACTGCTTTAGCGTTTTCATTCTACTTCCCCCTTTCTTACAAACAATATGTTTCTATATCTATATTATCAAACAACAGGTTTGTTGTCAACACCTTTTTTTACCATCTAAAACTCATCGTTTCAAATGCATGTAGTTCTAACAAATTATTCTTTTTACTGTTTACAAATTAAACTTTTTGTTTTATAATTATCTTATACTTATATGGAGGCTCTTTTTATGAATAGAATTAAAAAATTAAGACTGGAAAATCGCCTTAGTCAGACCGACATTGGTAAACTTTTAGGTGTTACCTCTCAGGCTATTGGTTTGTACGAAAATGAAAAAAGAAGGCTGGATACAAAAGATGCTTCTAGATTAGCCGATTTTTTTGATGTTTCTCTCGATTATTTGTTGTGTAAATCGGATATTAGAAAACCCGGAAAACTAGACTGCCATCATGATAAAATATTTACGGGTCTCTTTGTTAGAGATTATATGAATATCACGGATGAGCAAAGAAAACAAATTGATGATTATGCTAGATACATTCTAAAGGATAATTTAATTACTGTAAAAAGAAAAAAGAAAATAAGTTAAAATCCGTAGCATAAAAACTACGGATTTAACTTATTTTTCTCTCACTTTATATTCCCATTATATTATAACCGCTATCTGCATAAATAATCTGCCCAGTCACAGCACTTGCCATAGAACTTAGCAAAAATGCCACACTATCCCCGACTTGCTCTTTGGTTACGTTTCTTCTTAGTGGCGCCTTTTCTTCCACTACATCCAAAATCGAACCAAAATCTTTGATTCCTTTGGCTGACAATGTTTTAATTGGTCCTGCAGAAACTGCATTTACACGGATTCCCTCTGGACCCAAATTATCCGCCAAATAGCGCACACTGCATTCCAATGCAGCTTTTGCAACTCCCATTACATTATAATTTGGCAACACTTTTGTCGAACCATGATAAGTCAAACTTACCAAACTTGCCTCTTCTGCCAAAACATCTTTCTCTTTCGCAATTCTAGCCGTTGCTACAAATGTATAAGCGCTGACATCCACTGCATGTGAATAGCCTTCTTTGCTCGTTTCCACAAATGGATTGTGCAAATCCTCTGTAAAAGCATGTGCGATACAATGCACAATGCCATCAATTTTTCCAAAATCTTTCTTAATATTGTCAAATAAATTTTCTAAATCACTATCTTTTGAAGCGTCGCAACTATACGCTTTTGCTTTGCCAAATTCTGAAATTAGTTCTTCAATTTTATCACGATTGTCCTCTCCCATAAAGGTAAAAATTACCTTGGCACCTTGGTCATAAGCTGCTTTCGCCGCTCCATATGCAATGCTCCACTTATTTCTAATTCCCATAATCAAAATTGTTTTATCTTTTAAAATCATTTCAAAATCCTCCTTAAATTTTTATTTTAAATATATAACCAAATCTTTGATATAATTTATGATCACTACTCCCTATATATGTCCCTACTCTTTCTCCTAATCTATCATAAAATGGAAAAGCTCTATTATGACTAGAAGCAAAATATACTGTATGAATTTCTTTTTCTATTAAATCTGGAAATATATAATTTACTAACCATTCAGGTCCAACACCTCGATATTCCTTTATAATATGAAAAGCATGTAATTGGCAAACCTTTTCTTCTATTGCAAAATTGTTGTCTTCTAAAAATTGTCTCATCTTATTATTGCCAGCCAAAACAAAACAAAAACCAACAATCTTATCTTCATCTTTTAAGTAATATACATATACCATATCTCCACTTTTATTCAATATATTCTCTTCTAATTCTTTTAAATTCTTTTTTGTATGTTCAAACTCGTTCCAATCATCATACATATTGTTTTTTATTTTCTCATCAATAAAGTCTTCAATTGGTCCTAATAAAGTTTTTACTTTTTCAAAATCATCCTTCGTTTCTAACAACAATTTTTCTTGAATTAATTTTCCCATTTTATTCTCCTACTTTTTGTATGCTTTCTTTCATATACAAATTGTTAAAAATAAAAATTCCTTGACGTCCTTTAGAAAATTTATATGTACTCCCCCATTTTTCTAAACTTCTGATATCTATCTTGCACCAATTCGTCTTTGGACTTCTTGGCTAATTTTTTTGTCACGGCTAAAATAATTTTCTTCATGCTTTCCGCAACGCTTTCCAAATCCTTCTGGGCACCACCTTCTGGCTCATCAATAATTTTGTCTATCACTTTTAACTTCTTCAAATCCTGTGCCGTCATTTTCATTTTTTCAGCTGCCTCCTTGACTCGTTTGCCATCTTTCCACAAAATACTTGAAAACCCTTCTGGCGAAAGCACTGAATATACTGCATTCTCCAACATAACAATTTCGTCACCTACACCAATGGCAAGCGCACCGCCACTGGAACCTTCTCCAATCACAATACAAATAATGGGCGTTTTTAAATTTGCCATTTCCATCATACTTTTCGCAATCGCCTCGCCTTGCCCCCTTTGCTCCGCCTCAATTCCCGGATAAGCACCTTTCGTATCAATAAAAGTAACAATTGGTCGGTCAAACTTTTCTGCTTGTTTCATTAGCCTAATTGCTTTTCTATAACTTTCTGGATTTGGCATCCCAAAATTACGCTTGATATTTTCCTTTGTATTTCGACCTTTTTGCTCTGCAATAATCGTAAAATTCTGCTTGCCAATATTCGCCAAACCACAAACCATAGCACCATCGTCGCTATACAGTCGGTCTCCATGAAGCTCTAGAAAATCATCAAAAATAATATTTATGTAATCCAGCGCAGTTGGGCGTTTAGCATTTCTCGCAAGGCTTACTCTATCCCAAGCAGTCAGCTTTTTACTTTCTGTTTTTTTCTCTATCTTCTCATCTTTTGGCAACATTTTCACCTCCCTTTTTTTATCCTTTAAAATTGCAAATCAATATTAGCTAATTTTGCTTGTTTACACAAGTCCTTTGTTTGTATTTTATATTGCTTTCCATCTTTTATTGTGTAAGTACCACATTGTCTAAATTCAAAATTAACATTTTTTCTGATACATTGTTCTCTAATATCTAATGCCCAGTCATAATGAAATGCCCTAGCATTGACGTCAGATTCTCCACCAACAACTACAAGTTCTATATTATCAAGATATTTTTCAATATTTATTTTCTCTAATAAAGGTTGTGCTGTTATATTGTGTTTGATTGGTAAATCTTTAAAAATGGATAATTTATAATCTGCATTTTTTTGATTTTCAATCGTACAACATACCACTACATTATCGTATCCAGTATTCCAGTCATCTGGAATGCATTTCATAAATCGATCAATTCTTTTGGTTAGAAACAAAAAAGTACAGTCCTGTCTTTCTTTTATCATTTTCCAACATTCATTTCTCCACTCATCTGCTTCTTCAATAAAAAAATCCGTAGAAAAGCATAAATAGACAATCCCTGCTTTCATTTTATAATTGCCGTTTTTAAGTTTTTCTATTGGCTTTTCAAAGTCTTTTGTTTTTACTATTTCATTTGTATTAATATTTCTTTTGAAATCGCCTTTATGAATATAGCAATGTAAACAGCCATCACTACATTTTTTACAGCCTCGCCACGGATTCCACATTGCCATATCCATACCACCTTAAAATTTTGATTTTTCATAATTATATGGAATACTCGTTCCTACAACTACATCTTCTATTTTTTCGATAATTAACCAATCATCCATATTTCCTTGATGGTCAAAATCTAATGCTGTAATTTCTTCTACATTTTTAAATTCAACTAAACACAAACATTTCTTGTGCCATCTTTCTTTTTGCTTATCCGTTAGCTGTAATTTACTATTATTCTCTTCAATCGTTTTCGTTATTTCTTCATCAGATAATTTAACAAAATTTTGAACATCTGTTACAACTGCTTTTGCCGTAATTTTCTTGGTTCCTTTTTCCATAAAATAAAGTATCTCATCTTTGAATACTCTGCTATGTGGTATTTTTCTTCCTGCTGCCCCTCTTATAACCATTGTTTTACTACCCTCTAAAATTTTTAATAATTCTTTTGACTTATCGTCACAATATACTAAATGTACCATAATTTTACCTTATCTTTCTAATTCTCAAATTCCTATTGATGAAATTTTATCAATTTATAAAGTGTCTCTTTCATCTCTTTTCGCTCCACAATTTTATCCACAAAACCATGTTCTAGCAAAAACTCCGCTGTTTGAAAACCTTCTGGCAACTCTTCTCCAATGGTTTGCTTGATAACACGTTTTCCTGCAAAACCAATCATGGCATTCGGTTCAGCCAAAATAATATCTCCCAAAGACGCAAAACTCGCCGTCACTCCACCATATGTCGGGTCAGTTAAAACCGAAATAAATAATCCGCCTGCCTCATTTAATTTAGCAATGGCGCTTGACGTTTTCGCCATTTGCATCAGCGAAATAATGCCTTCTTGCATACGCGCCCCGCCTGACACAGAAAAAATAATGAGTGGCAAATTTTGCTCGATCGCTTGCTCAATGGAATATGTAATTTTTTCGCCAACAACACTTCCCATACTTCCCATTAAAAAATTTCCGTCCATAACACAAATTACGACTTTTTCGCCATTGATTTTTCCTGTGCCACAAACCACTGCATCGTCCATGCCCAGCTTTTCTTGCAAGCCTTTTAGTTTTGTCATGTAATCTTCCATTTCTAATGGATTGACTGTTTTCAAATGCAAGTCAAAAGGTTCAAACGAATTTTCGTCCAGCGTTTGCCAAATTCTACGTCTAGCGGATAAACGAAAATGATGCCCACAGCTCATACAAACACTATAATTTTTATGAAAATCTTCTTTGTATAAGATTTCGCCACATTTTTCGCATTTTACCCATTTGCCAATGGGAATATCGCTTTTATTTTCCGGCTGGCGAATTCTCTTTCTTCCCCTTTTTTTTATCTTATCAATAACCATAATTTATCCTCCCTATGGTTTTACATGTCAAATTCTTTGCTAATAAATGACGTATCAAAATTGCCTGAGACAAAATTTTCATTTTCCAAAATTTGATACAAAAAATCAATATTTGTATCCACGCCATCAATGACGCACTCGTCCAAAGCCACTTTCATTTTAGCAATTGCCGCTTCTCTATTTTCCGCATGCACAATGATTTTGGCAATCATCGAGTCATAAACTGGCGGAATTTTGTAGCCTGTATATACTGCTGTGTCTACTCTTACGCCATTTCCACCTGGCAAATTCAAATCAATAATTGTTCCCGGACATGGCATAAAATTATTTTCTGGGTTCTCTGCGTTAATTCTACATTCAATGCTGTGCCCTTTGATAGCAACGTCTTTTTGCGTATAACGCAGGCTTTCGCCTGACGCAACTTTAAGTTGCTCTTTGACAATATCAATTCCAGTTACCCATTCTGTGACTGGATGCTCCACTTGAATTCTTGTATTCATTTCCATAAAATAGAAATTTTTGTGTTTATCCACCAAAAACTCAATAGTTCCTGCATTGGAATAATGTGCCGCTTTGACTGCATTAATTGCCGCCTCTCCCATTTTCTTTCTTAATTTATCATCCAAAACCGTGGAAGGACTTTCTTCCAAAATCTTCTGATGGCGCCTTTGTACAGAGCAATCCCTTTCCCCTAAATAAATCGCATTTCCAAATTCATCAGCCAGCACCTGAATTTCCACATGTCTCGGATTTTCGATTAATTTTTCAATATAAATCTCGTCATCATTAAACGAAATCAAGGCTTCTTGTTTAACAATTTCATATGCTTCTGGCAATTCTTCTGGCGTCCTGACTTGGCGAATTCCTTTGCCACCGCCGCCGGCAGCTGCTTTTATCATAATCGGATAGCCAATTTTATCTGCAATTTGGATTGCCTCTTCCACGTTTTTGACACTTCCATCTGACCCCGGAACAACCGGAACTCCTGCACTTTTCATAAGCTCTTTTGCGTTGGATTTATTTCCCATTAAATCAATAATTTGGTAAGATGGTCCAATAAATTTCAAGTTGCTTTCTTCGCACATTTTGGCAAAATTAGCATTTTCTGACAGAAAACCAAATCCAGGATGAATGCTATCACAGCCAGTTCCGCAAGCCGCTTGCAAAATATTTTTAATATTCAAATAACTTTTGTTCGATTTTGCAGGTCCAATGCAAATCGCTTCGTCCGCTAAACGCGTATGCAGCGCATCTTTGTCAGCTTCCGAATAGACTGCAACTGTTGCAATTCCAAGTTCTTTGCAGGCTCTTATAATGCGAACCGCAATTTCACCACGATTGGCAATTAAAACTTTTTTTAGCATTTTGTAATTCCTTTCTTATTTATAAAACGATTGACTTTTATGTAAATTTATGATATAATTTGTTTACTATAAAATTAGGAGGTGTCCATATGACATTTAACACATTTACTGAAAAACTCAAAAAATCCGGTCATCAAACATCGCAGGTGCAAAACTTCTGATATCTGATTTAGAAGAAAGTACCAATATGTGTAACGCATTTGATGATGATTTCCCTATTGAGTATATAAGACTCAAGGGAAGCTACCCTAAGGCAACTATAAAAAGAGTTTTCTCCATACTGGGAGTAGAAGTAACTCGTGTTACCAAAAAAAGCGGAAAGCATGAATGGAAAACTATCGTTCACTTCAAAGATGCTGTCGCTTCTGCAAAATAAGTAACTGCTAAAGTTACATCCACAAGTCGCACAGGCAAGCAGAATTTCTATTTTTGTTTGCCTGTGTGGCTTTTATTTAATCTTCTTTCGGCATATCTACCACAGCAAAAGTAAGTTCCCCCTTAGCTGCCACCTCTCCATTCACGGTCGCTAAAGCCTCTCCTATTCCAATTGGACCTTTTTTCTTAATTACTTTTACTTCCAACTTCAAAACATCGCCTGGTACAACTTGCCTTTTGAAACGCAATTTATCAATTCCGCCAAATAGTGCATTTTTGCCTTTATTTTCTTCCATTGACAAAATCGCAATTGCACCAGTTTGCGCCAAAGCCTCTACAATTAGCACACCCGGCATAATTGGTTGCCCTGGAAAATGCCCAGCAAAATGTGGCTCATTAATGCACACATTTTTATAGGCAGTACATCTTTCTCCCGGCACATATTCCTCCACTCGATCTATCATCAAAAACGGTGCACGCTGCGGAATAATCTCCATAATTTCATTAATATTTAACATAGTTCCTCCCTCAGGTCAGTCAAGACCAACCACTTACAAATCTTGTGTCTGATACAAATTATATCCTTCCTCGCGCGAGCAACGCGCGGATGTTTGCCAGATTTTACTATCCAATTGGGCAAACCTTGCCTCACCGGCTGAGGTGCAAGGTTCAAAGGGACAGCATCCCTTTGCGGGATTTTTAAGGGTGGTCCCCTTAAAGACATTTGTCAAAACAGCTTACTTAATCACAAACAACGGTTGCCCATATTCCACCATATCATCATCACTCACTAAAATTTCCACAATTTCTCCGTCATATTCTGACTCAATTTCATTCATTAATTTCATAGCCTCTATAATGCACAAAGTATCTCCTTTTTTCACTTTACTGCCTTTTTTAACAAAAGTCTCTGCACTTGGAGAAGACTTTGAATAAAATGTTCCCACCATTGGTGCTTTCACAACATTTCCTTCTACTTTTTTTTCTTGACTTTTCACTTCCACTGGCGCTTGTGCCTGAATAATATTCATCGGTGGCTGTGTCTGTGGAACAACTGCTGGCACTGGCGCTGAAAGTTTTTTTCCATCTTCTTTTTTCATACTAATTTTAATTCCGTCAGGAAATTCAATCTCCAATTCTGTCAACTTTGAATTTCCCATATCATCCATTAATTTCTTGATTTCTTGGTATTCCATCCTTTCCCTCCTTGTACTATTACGATAGGTCGGTCAAGACCGTCCCCCCCTACAATTTATTTTTCATACTTCTTAAAAATAATGCTACTATTGTGTCCACCAAATCCTAATGAATTTGACATCGCATACTTGACATCTGCTTTTCTTGGCGTATTAGGAACAATATCCAAATCACATTCTTCATCTGGAACTTGATAATTAATCGTTGGCGGCACCAATCCTTTTTCAATCGCTTTAATACAAGCAATCGCTTCCACACCACCAGCTGCACCTAACAAATGTCCTGTATTTCCTTTGGTTGAACTCATCATAACTGTTTTACTCGCTTCTCCAAAAGCTGTTTTCACAGCCATTGTTTCACCAGAATCATTCAAATGTGTTGACGTTCCGTGTGCATTAATATAAGTAATATCTTCTGGCTTAATTTTTGCATCCTGAATAGCACTTGTCATAGCACGTGCGCCACCATTTCCGTCAGGCAATGGAGATGTAATATGATAAGCGTCTGAACTTGCGCCATATCCTACGATTTCTGCATAAATTTTCGCACCTCTTTTTTGCGCATGTTCCAAATCTTCGAGCAAAATTAGTCCAGCGCCTTCTCCCATAACAAAGCCATTTCTTTCTTTATCAAAAGGAATACTAGCTCTATTTTTATCCGTTGCTGTGCTGAGAGCCTTCATATTCGAAAAACCAGAAATAGAAACAGGTGTAATGGGAGATTCTGTTCCACCTGCTATCATAACATCTTGGTAACCATGACGAATGATACGAAATGCTTCTCCAATCGCGTCTGTAGCTGTAGCACAAGCAGTTGTCAAACTAAATGTTTGCCCTTTTGCACCAACTTCAATGGAAACATTTCCGGCAGCCATATTACTAATTGCCATTGGAATAAAAAATGGTGAAACTCGATTTGGTCCTTTTTCATTCAAAATCGTAGAACCCTCATGAATGGTAATAATTCCACCAATTCCAGAACCAATGATTAACCCAAAACGTGTGCTATCGATTTCATCTACTTTTAACTTACTATCTGCCATAGTTTCTTTTGCTGCAACAATGGCAAGTTGCGTAAAACGATCCATTCTTTTGGCTTCTTTTTTGTCAATATAATCTTCTGGATTAAAATTTTTGACTTCTGCCGCCAAATGCACCTTATAATCTGCTGTATCAAATGCAGTGATTTCATCAACTCCACATTTCGTGTTTTCAATTCCTTTCCAAAATTCCTCCACATTATTTCCTATCGGAGTGATACAACCTAAACCTGTTACTACTACTCTTCTTTCCATTTTCCATTCCTTTCTTTTTTTATTTTACATTACCATGCCGCCATCTACATTGATAACCTGCCCTGTAATATATGACGCATCTTCTGACGCTAAGAAATTCACTAGATTTGCCACATCTGCCACAGTTCCCATTCTCTTTAGTGGAATTTGACTATTTATCCCTTCTTTTTGGGCTTCCGTCAAAACACTTGTCATGTCAGTCGCAATAAAACCCGGTGCTACTGCATTTACTAAGATATTTCGACTAGCAACCTCTCTTGCCAAACTTTTCGTAAAACCAATAATTCCTGCTTTTGAGGCAGAATAGTTCGTTTGACCTGCATTTCCTGCCACACCAACCACAGACGAAATATTGATAATTCTTCCTGATTTTTGTTTTACCATAAGCGGAACCACATTTCTTGTTACATTAAAAGTTCCCACTAAATTAATATTGACCACACTTTCAAAATCTTCTTTTGGCATTCTCATCAATAAACCGTCTTTTGTGATGCCTGCATTATTTACCAAAACATCAATTTTTCCTAATTGCTCTTTTGTTTCGTTTACCATTTTTTCGGCATCCTCAAATTTAGCAACATCGCCTTGCACAAGTGCGCATTTTACCCCAAAATCGCTTTCAATTTGCGTTTTCAAAGTCTCTAATTCCTCATTCATAGTTCGATAATTAATGGCTACATCATATCCTTCTTTTGCCAATTTCAAAGCAATTTCTTTTCCAATTCCACGCGCTGCACCTGTTACTAACGCCGTTTTTCCATTTCCCATTTTTTTATTTCCTTTCTTTGTTTTGCGGGTCAGTCAAGACCGCCCCCTACATTTTCATTCTTTTGTTGATGTGAACATCGCCCACCCTACAATAATTCTTGAATAGCATTTTGCAGGGTTTCTACATTATTGATATTGATTAATTTGACATCTTTACTTACTTTTTTCACAAAACCTGTCAACACTTTCCCCGGGCCAATTTCAACAAATGTGTCTACCCCATTTGCAATCATATATTTTATCGTATCTGAAAATCGAACTGGATTGATAACATGTCTCGCCAAAATTTCTTGTTTGTCATCACTTTCTGAATATGCTTTTGCATCTATATTTTTTACTATTGAAATTTTAGGATTTTTGATTTCCACAGCCTGCAATACTTCTCGCAAAGCATTTGATGCATCTTGCAATTTTTCCGTATGAAATGGCCCTGCTGTTTTTAGTTCAACACATTTTCGTGCTCCTGCTTCTTTCATTTTCTCCATTGCCAACATAACAGCATTTCTTTCGCCTGAAATCGCCACTTGCCCTGGACAATTAAAATTCGCTGGCACAACAAATCCATCTGTTATTGTTTTACAAATTTCTTCTACTTTTTCATCTTCCAATCCCATAATCGCAGCCATTGCCCAATCGCCATTTGGCACTAATTCTTGCATTAATTCGCCACGTTTTTTGACAACTTTTATCACAGTTTCAAAATCAAATGCGTCTGCGCAATACAAAGCTGAATATTCGCCAAGGCTTAATCCTGCTGCATACTCTGGCACAATTTTATTTTTCTTTAAGATTTCCAAAATTGCAATGCTCATTGTCAAAATAGCAAGCTGTGTATGTTTCGTTTGAAATAATTCTGCCTCTGGTCCCTCAAATGTAATTTTCGCAATGTCTACTCCAGAAATTTCACTTACTTTTTCATAGACTTGTTTTACTTCATCATATGCTTCATATAAATCTTTTCCCATGCCAACGCTTTGTGCACCTTGCCCCGGAAAAATAAATCCTATTTTCATAAATCCCTCTCCATTTCAATGTTTACAGTTGCTTTGTAGGCTGCATAAGACAGCCGTAACTCACTTCGCTCACGGTCTTTCAATGTTTACAGTTGCTTTGCAACTGTATAAGGCAGCTGTAACTCACTTCGTTCGAACAGCTGCCTTAATTATATAACATTTTTTTCCAAAATGGAATAGAACGGGTGGTCAGATTTTAAATTTTTATTTCAAATTCTCCAATGCCTGCACTCTTTCTTCAATAGAAGGATGGGTTGAAAGTAAATTACTTATGTTATATCCTCTTTTTTTGGGAAACGGATTTTCAATATACATATAACTATTACTGTTACTTGCAACATCTAACTCAGAATCGTCGTTTGAGATTTTCTTCAGCGCAGAAATCAAACCATCTGGGTTACGTGTAAATTGAACTGCTGTACTATCCGCCAAATATTCTCTTCTACGCGAAACTGCAAGTTGAATCAAATTAGAAACAATTGGGGACAAAATCAAAAATACCAAACCGACTATCATTAAAATAGCATTTCCTTTGTTATCGTCATCTTTGTCTCTACTTGACGAATGAAACATCGTTCTGGTAAAAATGTCAGACAACATGACTACAAACCCCACCATAACGCTAATCACAGCAGAAAGCAAAATATCATAATTTTTGATATGTGATAATTCGTGTGCCACAACCCCTTCTAATTCATAATAATCTAGCTTTTGCAAAAGTCCCGTTGTGACACAAATAATCGCATTTTCTGGATTTCTCCCTGTCGCAAATGCATTAGGTTGGCTTGATTCCATCACATATAAACGTGGCTTATGTTCCAATCCAGACGCAACCATCAAGGCATCCAAAATGTTCGTCAATTGTAAATCCTCCTCGCGCGTTGCTTCACGTGCCTTTACGCTCGCCAGCACAATTTTATCACAATTATAATAGGTTGCAATTGTCGAAACAATTGAAAATGTTAAAGCAATTGTTATCGCTGCAAAGCTACTCATGTCAAACATGTAACAAATATAATACAAAACGAGTGTTATCATCAGCAAAAATCCAAACACAATGACACCTGTTTTTCTCTTATTCTTTTTAATATCTTCGTACATCGTTTCCTCACTTTCCTGAAATAAAAGGGCGCAATCAATGCACCCCCATTTTCTAGTTATTAAAATCTACTCTAACATTTTTTCTCGCTTCTTCTGAATCTGTTTTGAACAACTCTTCTGCCTTAAAATTAAACATATTCGCTATGATGTTCGTTGGAACAACTTCCAATTTTGTATTATACATCGTAGCACTGTCGTTGTAAAATTGTCTTGAATATGAAATTTTATTTTCAGTATTTCTTAGTTCTTCTTGTAGTTCACTAAAGTTTTGATTTGCTTTTAAATCTGGATAATTCTCTGAAACCGCCATAATCGTTTTTAAGGCACCTGACAACTCATTATCCAATTTTGCCTTTTCACTAACCGTTGAAGCATTCGCCCAAGATGTTCTAAGTTCTGTCACTTTTGTCAAAACCCCTTCTTCATGTTTCATATAACCTTTTACAGAATCTACCAAATTCGGAATCAAATCAAATCTTCTTTGTAACTGAACGTCAATCTGGCTCCATGCATTTTTTACTTTATTTCTAGATGTTATTAAACCGTTATACATCCCGATTACCCAAATGACTAAAACAATGATTATCGCAATAATTGCTAATCCCATAATAAACCTCCTTTTCAATAACTTAATCTAACCATATTTTTGTTGTTTTGTCAAGTCAAATATTAAAATCATTAAAAAATCTAAAATTTCTACCATTTTAAATTATCCTTCAAAACAAATTTTGCATAAGACTGGATTTTCCTTTTTTGCTCTTCTGTTACTCTTTTGCAATCCCCCATATACAAATCAATATAAAATTCGTCAGAATGAAAAGTTATTTTTTTAAAATTTTTCTCCTCTGACCTTCCAAAAAGATAATCGATCGAGCAATGGAAAAAATCTGCTATTTTCAGGATTAACTCATGATTTGGATTTCTCAAATCCTTCTCATACATTCCAACTGCACTAGCAGATATGGAAAGTTTTTCCGCCAGCTCTTCCTGTGTCATCCCTAATTCTTCTCTTAAACTTTTCATTCGACTTCCCAACATATCCTTTTCTCCTTTTAATCACACGAAACGTGAGAACTTTTTACTAAACACACGTTTTGTGGTTTTTTACCAACTTGGCAATATCAATCCTTAATATTAATATTGTCAAAAACTTCGTCATCAAAAAAATCCACTAATTTCATATTCAGGGCTTCACAAATATATTCTATCATATCTAAACGAATTATCTTACGCTTTCCAGACAAAAATTTGCACAATGTAGAACGTGAGATTCCCGCTAAAGTACTTAATTTAGAAACCGTCAAATTTTTTTCTTTTATTAAATTATTGATACGTATTTTGATTGCTGTCGATAAATCCATAATAAACCTCTTTTAACAATTTTATCAAAAACTTTTAACAAAATTGTTGACAATCGCCAACATTAAATTTATAATATATTTAAATCAAAGGAGGAATTTTTTATGAAACAAAAAAACATAGGAAGCGATTTTAACCGACCCGCCGGGATTACGCTAGTTGCCTTGAGCATTACAATCATTATGTTGTTGATTTTGGCAGGAGTGTCAATTAATTTAGTAGCAGGCAGCAACGGAATTTTAGGAAAGGCAACAAAGGCAGTAGATGTGAACAACATGGCAAAAATTAAAGAAGAGATTGAGCTCAAAATTGCAGAGCTACAAATGGATTATTACACAGAAAAAAACGATTTTGCAAATGTGAATGATTATGTGAAAGCAGAATTGCAAGAAGGCGTAGAACTTTCAAACGGAGCAGAAATTTCATGTGACGAAAACGGAATTTTGAGTTACGAAGGCTTAGAAATCGGTACTTTAAATTCAGATGGAAGTGTAACAATCGATGGCGAATTGAAGGGTAATCAAATCGTGCAAAAATACAGTGTTTCCTATGATGCCAATGGCGGAACTGGCGTGCCAGCCACAAAAAAATATGCGGCAGGCGAAAGCGTGAGCGTTGATTTTTTCACAAAACCAACGAAAAAGGGAGCCAATTTCCTAGGCTGGGCAACAAGCAGCACAGCAACAGCGCCAGAATATACGAGTTCAGGTAATTTTACAATGGGAACACAAAACGTGAAGTTGTATGCTGTTTGGGAAAATTTTGCAGCAGCAACCATTTCAGCAGCGAATTATGGAGAAAAAGTTAATTATACTGCAAATGGGCTAAGTGATTGGAAAATATTTCTAAACGACAGCGATAACATTTACTTAATTTCAAGTGATTATGCAGACAATCATTGTTTAGCCGAACAAGAAGGAATTTTATTAAATGGAAATTATTGTGTCTATGCAAACAGCTGTGAGCAATTATTCAACATTTTACAAAATGAATCCATTTGGAATGAATATGTCAATTCATATGCAGATTCAGCAATAGGGTCTCCAAACTTACAGCAATTTGTAACAAGCTATAATGCAAAACATAATGAAAACTATCCAGATACTCCTCTACAAAACGGCTGGCAATTAAGTGATACCAATGACGTATTATATACAATACCAAAAGAAAAAGAAGGAGTTGGTGGTTATTGGATAAGCACACAAACAGCAGATAACCGTTTATGGGTCTTATATTCTAGCGGGGAAGTTGGTGCACAAGAAACTACTAATATGGCATTAGGAATTCGCCCAGTTGTAAAAATAAAAAGTAATACAAAAATGGATTGGAACGGAACTGCTTGGGATTTTACGAATTAAAACTATAAAACCACGAAACGTGAGAATTTTTCGTTAAACACACGTTTTGTGGTTTTAATAAATTCCATAGATTTTTTTCGCATTCTCATAGGTGATTTTCGCGATTTCTTCCACTTGCAATCCTTTTATCTCAGCTATTTTTTGTGCCACCAATTTCACATTTCGCGAATCATTTCTCGCCTTTCTAAAAGGCTCTGGTGTCAAATATGGGCTATCTGTTTCAATCAAAATTCGATCCAATGGAACCGCATCAATCGCTTCTTTCGGTTTGGCACTTTTAAACGTAATATTCCCACTAAACGAAATATAAAACTCCAGCTTTATTGCCTCTTTAATAAGCTCTGGATTGAGCATACAACAATGAAAAATTCCTCTTTTTTTCGGATTAATTTTATGTTTCAAAATCTCTAAAGTGTCCATTACAGCATCCCTGCAGTGAATAACAATCGGCAAATTCAACTCATCTGCCAGTTCTATTTGTTTGATGAAAAATTCCTGCTGAACATTTTTATTTTCTTTATTCCAATAATAATCTAAACCAATTTCTCCAATTGCAACAACTTTGCCATTTTTGGCTAATGCTCGAATTTTGTCAATCTCACAAATCGTTAAATTTTCAATATCATTTGGCGAAATTCCGACCGTGGCATAAATAAAATCATGGTCATTAGCAATTTGAACAGCAAGTTCACTTGATTTTACATCATAGCCAACGCAAGTTATTTTGGTAATATCTTCCTCATAAATTTGCTTAATCAATTTTTCTCTGTCTTCTTCAAATTTTTCGTCATTATAGTGAGCATGTGAATCAAAAAATTGCATATTTTCTCCTTCCATTTATCCCTTAAACACCGCAACCACGGTTGCAACTGCGTACTGTTTGCAATGCGAAATACTGATATCTATATTTTCCAAATTTCTGATTTCACAATTGACCTTTAATTCTGGTTTCCCATTTTCACATTTTTTTACCTCAAACAGCTGCCAATCCATTCCCTCTTTTATTGCTCCACTTAGTGCCTTAAAAGTTGCTTCTTTGGCAGCAAATCTTGCCGCATAATGTTGATATTTTTGCGCTTTTCTCGCTTCACAATATGCCTTTTCTTCCTCCGTAAAAATCGTTTGCAAAAACTTCTCGCCCAAATTTTCGATAGATTTTTGAATTCGTTCAATTTCTATAATATCTGTACCGCAACTAATTTTCATATCTTATTTTTCTCCATTCCATTCTTTGAAAAATTCCTGCAAAAAGTTCTCCAAATATTGATGCCTTTCTTGCGCTATTGCTTTGGCTGTATTCGTATTCATGAAATCTTTTAACTTTAATAACTTATCATAAAAATGACTAATTGACGTTCGAGAACCTGTTTTTTTATATTCCTCTTCTGAAACAAGTTCACAATCATTTGACTGGTACATTGGACGCCCTTTCTTGCCACCATAAGTAAATACTCTTGCAATTCCTATAGCCCCCATCGCATCTAATTTGTCTGCATCTTGAACAATTTTTCCTTCAAGAGAAAGCTCCTTGCGACTTGAAAAATTAGCACTAAACCCCAAATTTACACAACTGTATACAATGTTCTCAATATCTTCTTTCTCCATATGATTATATACTTTTAAATCTTGTAATGTTTGGATTAACTTTTCTTCTGCATTTCCTTCGTAAAATTTATGGTCATACAAGTCATGCAAAAGCGCAATCATCGTAACCAAAAATTCATCTGCTTTTTCCGTTTGATTAATCAGCGCAGCATTTTGGCAAACTCTCTTAATATGCCACCAATCATGACCTGTGCCATCTTTTTCACAAGCCTTTTTTACATAAGTTTCTACCTCATTTATAATTTCTTGTTTGTTCATTTTCGTTCCTTTTTACTTCGTATAAACCTTCAAATTAATATCTTGATTTAGGTGCCAACTGCCAACAAAATCGACAAATAAATATTCATCTAAATTTACAGAAGGCTGCATCAATACTGTTCCATCTGACTTTAAGGCACCCCATTTTCCGTCTTTTTTGACAGCACAATAACCATATTTATTTTGCTCTTTTGCGTCATCATAAATGCAATCTACTATTCGTTCCCCATTTTTATTTTGATAACCATACTTTCCAAATTCCTTTACCAAAAATAAGGTTCTTGTTGGTAAAATTTCCTGATTCGACTTCTTCTCAAATTTAAAATTATAATAATTGTACTCCTCGCCTTCTCTCACGCGAAGATAGCCGTCCTCCAAATTCAATTCAGAAATTATCACATCACTTAAAACAACCTGAAAATTACGGTTCATTAAATCACTTTTATAATTTTCTTTATCCGCCTGAATAAAATCTGCTGTTTTCATATACTGCATAGTTTGATATGTAAAATCAACTACCGTTTCTCCTGTTGTCGCAATAATACCATACAAATTATTTTTCTTGGCAATATAATACGTTCCATAAATGTACTTTAAATCTTGGTATTCTGGATTGATAATGGAAGTCCCATCCACATTAATGACACCATATGCCCCGTTTAGAGTAATTGTCATATTTTCTCCATTGATTTCTTCAATAGAATGAAAGCCTGCATCCAATTTCGTTTCCCCTGAACTATTAACCAAAGCCGTTTTCCCATTCTGAGTTACAACGTAATATCCGTTTGCTGCAACTTTTTTTATCTCATCATAAATTGGCTCAAAAACAACTTTACTATCTGCACCAATTATACCATATTTGCCATTTTTCTGAACAATGTAGCCATTCTCATACGAATCTGTCAATGTTGTAATTCCCGTATATTCTGGACGAATAATTACCTCGCCCATACTGTTATTTACCAAACCTTTCAAACCATTTTGCTCAATAATAATATTTTTTTCAACTCCTGATAAACTATAAATATTATCATATTCTGGATTTAAAATCACTTTTCCTGAAAAGTCGATTAAGCCATATTTTCCGTTTTGCTCAAATTTCAAAACATTATTCTCGTACCAAACATCACTATTATCAGAATTTTCAATTGGTTGCACATTTGAATAATTGGTCAAAATTTCTGCCCCCGTTTGATTGATTACTTTCGTTTGATAAGTCTCGTTTTCGTAATTTACATCATAAGTACAAATAAATAAATCTTTATTCGTATCTGGCACAACCACCATTTCATCATAAATGGCATCCACCACCAAATCTCCATTTTGGTTGATTACACCCCATTTCTCATTCACATAGGCAGGAAAAAACGCTTGCTCCACATTCACATCTTTATTTTCCGACCAACCAGTCAATAGTTTTCTAATCGAAATAATAAACATAATGACAACAATCATTGCTACAACAGTTGCTACCACTTTTTTGATATTTAGCTTTGGTTCATCATCGTATCTTCTACCTCTTCCCATACATTCCTCCTTTTGCCCATTTATATCATAATTTTTTTACTACTTTTGCAATAATCACTGTTATATCGTCTCTCGCCACCCCAAAGTTATTGTCAATCGCTTCTGCCACAATTAAATCCGCTACTTTTTGCACATTGGTTGTACTAATATTTTTAATATAATCCTCAATCCAATTTTCTTTGCCATGGTCCTGCATTTCTAGCAAACCATCGCTACACATAATAATGATGTCCCCGTCTGCAACTTCCATTGTCTGCACTTCTAATTCCGTTTGTTCTAGTGTGCCAACTGGCGCCGTTTGCGACTTTACAATTCGGATGCTTTTCTTATTTTTAATATACGTATTGCAAGCACCACTCTTTGCAAATTTGACATCCCCTTTGTATAAATCTAAAATGGCAAAATCCAATGTTGAATACATATCTGAAGCTGTATTAAAATTCACTTTATCATTAATAAAATTAATCACTTCATCATTGTCAAAACCATTCGTCAACATTTCTTCTAGCATCTGAATAGCGATTTTGCTACTTTTGCGAGCCTCTCGACCGCTTCCCATTCCGTCACTAATGGCTAACAAATATTTTCCGTCCTGCAATCTCATTTGCAAATTGCAATCCCCTGAAACCGTACTTCCTTCTTTCGTAACCTTGCTGCTTCCTACTTTTAAAACAAACTTGTCCTCACTCATATAGGTTTGCACATAATTTGCCTTTTTACTACTTTCTCTGGCAAAATCTATTTTCACATTTAATGCCTTGCTAAGCAACGTCGCCACTAACTCCATCGATTGTTTATCTCTCGCTTTATCATTCACAAAAGCGATATCCACAATATATTTCTCATTTTGCGCTTGTTTTATTTCCACAGAAATAACATTCTGAAATTTATTTTTCAGCAAAATCAATATCTCTTTTTCTTTTTTAGAAAACTTTGTTTTGGTCGTTTTCTCGTTTGTAGCAATACTTTTCTTAATCGCCTTTGACACATTTTCCAAACTTTTCTTCATCGATTTCGCATTTTTATTTTTCTCTTGTCTTTTGGTAATTTCAATTTGCAACATTTTATAAGAACGATTAATTATTTTAATCATTTCTTGCAAATCGTTCTTAATCATTTCATCTTGTACAACAATATAATTGTTATGCTTTTTGAAAATTTCTATTAAATCATTTTCTAACAAAATATCCGTAGCCTGCAATGCCTGAAAAATATCTTCTGCCATTTTTGTATCTTCTGCTAAAATATCTTCTGTAAACATATTCATTTCAATTTCTTCCAAATTGCCAAATAAAATATCTTTAAAATCTTCTATTAGGTCTCCCATTTCTTCTTGGGAATCCACTACCATTTCTGAAATTGTATCAGAAATCACATTTAATTTGTTAATCATTTCCTCATTCTGAGACAATCGATTTTCACCTAAATCGCTCAATAATTTGTTTTTTCCAACCAAATCTTCAATCTCAATTTTGATGCGATTTGGCACCAAAAGCAATCCCAAAGCAGCAATAAAAATTTCTCTAAAATACACAATTTTTATTGTGTCTCCATTGCTCAAATAAATCAGTAAACTGTTTCCCAACATAAAACCAACAATCACGCCAATTTTGCCAAATTTATTCAAAATTCCAGCCAAAATTCCTGAAACCGCAAATACTGCAATTTGCAAACCATTTTGCAATTCTATCATCGAAAGAATGAGCCCCATACTAAGGCCCGCTACCGAACCAACTAATAGCCCATTTTTCCAGCCAAGTAACATGACCAAAAATACAATCACAATATTGCTCAAATGCAACCCAAATATTGTCACTTGATTAAAAATCATGCTCGCAATAGAAAGAATAATTGTTGCACCTATGACTTCCTCTAACGCAAATGCCTTTTTTACTTTCCAATTTTTAATGACAGCTAGTCCGATTAACAAATATTTTATAAAAAACGTAAGTTAGCGCCCCACTCACTAGCGCCATAAAAACATCATATGTAAGAACAATTCCTCTTATATTCTGAAAAAATGACACCAAAAAAACCGCTAAAAATAACTTTTTCCCTGTTTTCAATAATTCATTTCGTTCTTCCACAGCCACTTTTGGCTTAAAAATAAGCACAAGTGCAAAATATATAATGGAACTTAGCACAAAATTCAAAAATGCAGCTACTCCATTTCCGACAAGCGTCCCTATTGCTCCTGCTAAAATTACACCAAAAACTGGCACACCACTGCTTAAAGTCGCAGCTACCATAGCTAGTCCAAATGGCGCAATCTCTTCTTCAATTGACAACATGGACATCACTAAAGTTAAAACAAATAGGACTAAATTTCGCGCTTTTAAAAACTCCCTCATAATCAAATTCATTTTATTAATTTTAGTATTTTCCTGTGCTTCAGCACTTTCTGTAATATTTTGAAACATCCTTAACCACCTCTACTTTTCAAATACTTTGTTCTTCTTTATTAAATCATGAACCTAATCATTTTTGTGTCGAATTAACAAACAAATATTGAAAAAGTTTTCTACAATTTGTGATAATTTTTTATATATTTTATTACATTTATAGCAAAAACACAAGTGTTAATTTCAAAAATGACAAAAAATATTGTCGAATTATCATTTTAAAAGAAAAAAATTAAAGGCATTATTATCCATGCCTTTAAAATTCACACAATTTTCATAATTCTATCACAAAGAAGACACAAACTTGTGTATACAAATTACAGTTCTTTTTGCAAATTTTCGATTTCTTGTTTAGTTAAATTAGTATATTTCATAATCATTTTTATTTCCACTTCATTTTTTAGCATTTCTCTCGCAATTTCAATTTGCATTTTTTTCTGTCCTTCCTTAATTCCCTCTTTTTTGCCACGTTTTTCGCCTTTTTCTTCGCCCTCTTTCCTTGCCCAATTTATATCGCTATTATAATCCATTTCCCATTTTTCTTTTAAATATTCTAACCTTTTTGCCTCCTCGTCACCTGTTAAATATTCCATTTCCTGTCTTGCTTTTCGCAAAACTTTATTTCTTGCTTCTGCCATTTCTATTCTCCCCCTATCTTTATCGTCGATAAACGCTAACCATTGATTGATTTTTTCTCCCATATCTGGACACTTTTTTCGGAATTTCGGCAATTCTATGTAATAAAATTTTATCTTATCTGTTATTTCGTACTCTCTATGCTTATCCAGCACCATCACTGTGTTTGAGACATATTCTTCAAATGGCAAAAATTCATAATCCAATATATTAATCAAAATTACTTTTTTGATATTTCCATAATCAGTGCCTTTTTCTGTCATGCCACTTCCTAAATCCACTTCTTGTCCAATTTCGATTGTTTTTATTTTCACTTTTAATAGTGCTTCCAGAAAATCAATCAAAAATTCCTCATTTCCCTTTTTCGCAAAAAACATTTTAAATATTACGTCATTTTTTAAGTTTAGTTCCATTCACATCTTCCTTTCGAGTATAACAAATTTTGCCGCTGTTTTCAACTTTTTTCGTTCGACATTTGCTTTTTTATTTTTTGAAGTCCTTGGCGAAACGCCTTGAAATCATTCTTTTTGAATTTAAAAATTTAATTTTATTACTTATATCATGCTATTTTACGTTTATCAAGTGGTTTTTGTAAATACTTTTTGTTCTATTTCCAAAAAAATCGCATATATACTTAATAGAATGGAGGAAATTATGCGATTTATTGTTATTTCAGTAAAAAAATATTTTTTTACAGTCCTATTTTTATTTTTTACATTAACCCTTATTTTATTTTCAGCTAACAATTTAGAAGCTGCAAGAAATGGCTTAATTTTATGGGCAAATTCCATTGTGCCAACTCTTTTCCCATTTTTTGTTGCCACTGAATTATTGTGTAAAACAAACTTTATCTATTTGCTTGGAAAAGCCCTAAATCGATTTATGAAACCTGTTTTCAACGTACCCGGAGAAAGCACTATTGCCATTATTATGGGCATTATAAGCGGTTATCCTGTTGGTGCCAAAGTCGTTTGTAATTTGTATGACCACAAAATTTGCTCAAAAGCAGAAGCAGAGCGTCTGATTGCCTTTACCAACAATTCTGGTCCTATTTTTATCCTTGGCTCTGTTGGAGTTTCACTTTTAGGAAATGCATCTTTGGGAAAAACACTTCTCATCAGCCACGTTATTTCCTCACTTTTGGTTGGGCTTATTTTTCGTTTTTGGAAAAAAAATACAGTGGATATTACTTTTAGAAATTATCGTTCAGAAAGCAAAGAATTAATCAAAGTTGCCAATTTAGGCGAAATTTTAGGAGATGCCATCAAAAAATCCATTTCTACGATTTTGTCCATTGGCGGTTTTGTGGTACTGTTTTCCGTGATTATTTCCATTTTATCTAGCTTAGAAATTTTGACTGGAATAGCTCATTTTCTAGCTAACTTCGGAATGCCTTATGACATCGTTTTAAGCATTCTAACTGGAACAATTGAAATGACAAATGGGCTCCATGTTGCCAGTACCTGTTACAGCACTTTGCCAATTCCTTGTCTTTTAACTTGTAGTTTTCTTCTAGGAATTGGCGGACTTTCTGTACTTCTGCAAGTATTTTCCGTTATCTCAAAATCTCGCATTTCTATCAAACCTTACATTTACGGAAAACTTTTACAAAGCATTTTTTCTGTTATCCTAACCCTTATTTTATTATAAATGTCAAAATGGCATGGCTATCCAAATTATCATGAAAAATCTCGCCATTCAAATGCAGATTAAATTCTCGGTTAACATTATCACGATTTAGCAAAACAACCACAATCGAATGATCTGCATTTTGGAAGGCAGCTGCTTCAATCTTATCTGTAAATTTTGAAAATCCTATCTTCCTGGCTCCAGATTGAATATATTTGCTAAAGTGCCCCATATAATAATACGTCAAATTTTTGACATAACTTGTTTTATCTTGACTAAGCATGATGGGCGCATTGCAATAATTTCGTTTGTGATTTGGTCCACCTTTGTGGTCAAGAACCAAATTCCAATCAATAAACCCGTTAATGCCCGCATTTAAGTCGCCAATCATATCATGTGCATAGATTTCCCCATTTTGCACTTCATCCTCTTTGCGAAAATGCGAAAATCCTGTGCAGCCCTCTGTGTGAAACAACAATTTACCCGGAAATTGATTTTTCGTTAGCGCAATTTCTTCAAAATAATCCCCAGAATACCAATGCACCGCCATGCCAGAAACAGCACTTTCTGCTCTCCCCAAAACTTCTTTGGCCCTTGTGTATAGCCTTTCTTTGTTATGGTCCCAAGCCAAAATCTTGGTTTTAATCCCGTTTTTCGCAAATTCTGGCTCCAGATAATCTTTAGCAAACTCGGCTTCCTCTGCCGCCGAATACAAACACGATTCCCACATTTGCACCGCATTTGGCTCATTTTGCACTGTCATATAATCAATTTTGATTCCCCTTTTTTGGTATTCCAAAACAAATTTTGCCAAATATTCGGCATACAAATGTTGATATTTTTCCAATAACTTTCCGCCTAAATTTAGCATTTTATTGTTTTTCATAAAAGCTGGCGGAGACCACGGCGTCGCTAAAAATTTCAAATTCGGATTTTGAGCAAGCGCTTTTTTTATCATAGGAATGATATACTCTTCATCCCTCGAAATTGAAAAAGTGCTCATATTAGGCTTTTTCAAATAGCTATAACTCGAAAGCGAAAAATCAGTGCTTCCAATTGGAATTCTGCAAAAATTATATTGTAAGCCATCTCTTGAGAAATAATCTGTTATAATTTTCGCCCCTTGCTCGCCATTTATCTGCGCCAAACAATAGCTAGATGCTTCTGTGAAAGCGCCTCCAAAACCAACTATTTCTTGAGATTTTACATCTGGATAAAGATTGATAAGTCCACGTTCTGTGTTTTTCAGTTTTCCGTTAAATTTAAGCTTATGCACATCCCAATACAAATTTCTCTTAAAATTCGTCTCCACTTTCACAATTTCCATTTCAATCTCCTCTACGCCAAAAACGATATTTATTTATTTTGAAGTGATTTGTGGGGACCGTTCAAAAATTATCAAAATCTTTGATTTTGTATTAATTTTTAGAATGGGGAAAACGGAAAAATAAATAAATATCGTAATTTTTTACTTATATAAATCTCTTGATAAAAACTCCCTTTTCACTTCTACGCCATTTTGCTTATAGACTTTATAGGCATTATACACTTTATAAATTCCGCTTGTTTCCCATAAAACGCGACTCAATCGTAATTTCATATTCTTGGCTTGAATAAATCCCATAAACAGCAGCTGTTGCCACTCCATTTTGTACTGCCATTTCGATTTTAACAGGATATTCACGGTTATTTACAAATTGAAAATCATACCTTCCCCAAACCACTGTTGCATCCTTTCCACCTGCCAAATAGGAAGTAAGAAGCGAATGATTATGACGCTCTGTAATTTGTAAATTGGCTCCAATCACGGCATCATAAAGCGTTGAAGAAATTTGACAAATACCCCCTGCCAGACCATCTTCAACTTGCCCATTCACAAAAATCGCTGCATTTTTATAACCAGCCGCAATCGTTCTTTCGCCAACTACTTCATTAAACGAAAACTTCTCGCCCGGCATCAAAATCGTTCCATTTATTTTGCCAGCTGCTATGCGCAAATTTGTTGTACGACTCGGGTTATTCACATAATTCGTACTAAATGTGGATAACTGGTCTGGAAAAATATTCAAATCTTTCACAAAAATATTCGGATTTGTAAACTGCAACTCTATCTTATATTGTTCGTTTTTCGGAACAATAGCAATATTTTTTTCTGCCTCTTCTACATCAAAATCAACACCAATGACTTGCTCATGGATTTCAAACGGATTTTCTGTCACGTACGCATCCTGTGGATCGCGATAAATTTCGTTATGGATTGCTTGCAAATCAATCTCTTTCGGCAAAATTTCATAAGTTGGAATTTGAATTTCTTCGTCAAATTTCCTATCACGCAACTTCTCTAAAATCTTATCTTTAAGTTCTTCTTGATTTAACCCCACACCACTTTTTCCTTGGTTGACAATCAATACATCATTTTCTATATGGTAGTTAAATTCTTCCACTTTCGGCAGTTGTTCCTGCAACTGCTGCAACATCTCATTTAAAATTTCCTCTTCGTACCAAAGCTCTGGCTCGATATCAATCGTATCATTCAGCGTTTTCGCATATTCCCATAAATCTCTTACCACATTTTGCGTCCTTCCAATCGAATATGCCTTCTGAATTGCTTTTTCAACGTCAAACCTTACGCCCAATTCCTGCAAATCAATTGGAAAATTTTGCTCTTCATATTGCAAAACCAATTGTTCAGGAAGCGTATCATTCAAGCTATTAGAAAGCCTACTAGTAGCCTCTTGTGGAGATATTTCAGCAACACTAATTCCCGCCACAAAAACACCTTTTTGAATCAACCCATTTTGCAAATGGGAAACATAAAAAATACTTGTTGCAACAAGTGCCAGCAAAGCGATATAGGCAATTATAATCATCACTATAACGACTAAACTTAATGTCTTAACTGCTTTTTTCAAACTCTCCTTTTCACGAAAAACTGCTATATCGAGTTTTTTCTTCTTCACAACAATCCATGCATTTTGCTCTTTTTTTACTGGCAAGAGAGCATTTTTTTCACTCTTTTTTGCCACCTTTTGTTTCTTAGCACTTTTTAATTTTTTTGCCATTTTCCAACATCCTTCTGTATTTAAAACCTCTATTTTTTGCATCTTTCGTTCTTTAAAATTTAGCCTTTGTGAGAATTTTTAAATTGATTTTACTATATCATAGTTTCGGACAAAAATCCAGAAATTTCTCCATTTATCTCAAAAAAGTTTTTATCTCTCCTTGACCATTTTCGCACGTAATCTCCAAAATGCTACCATTGACAATTGGCATTTGTGGCGGAACATGCCCAATATCAGCCTCCAGAATAACTGGAATAGCCAAATCTCCAATGGCATCTTTCACAACCTCAGCCAAATTCATATCATAATCTTCGCGAAGTAAAAAGGTCCTTCCAAAAATAATTCCTTTGCAATATTCAAAATAGCCAGCATTTTTCATTTGCCACAAATGGCAAAGTACCTGCGGAGTTGACATTTCAAAAATATCAAAAAACCACACAATTCCGTCATTTTTATAGGCATCAATATACTCCTTTACTTTATCATATTTCGTTCCAATCAAATTTATGATTACATCCAAGCAACCACCAATGCATCTGCCTGAAAACACCAACTTTTTCTCACCATTTAAATTTTTCCACTGCGTTTCCAAAGTCAAATGATAACTTTCAAAAATTTCTCTCTCATCCTCTTTTGGCTCACAAACACCAAAACTTCTCTGAACCACATTTTCGCCTTGCATCATTTTTATCGAATTTGTCAAGTTTTCAAAAAGCTCTCTCATGCCATAATCGCGGATATTTTCCCCATAAATTGTAGCAATGTCTAAATTGGTGGTTAGCACAAAACCCAAATTCGTAATATCCGAAAAACCTTGCAGCCATTTTGGAGAGACTTTTTTCAAATGTTCAAAATCCAAATAATCTAGCATCTCGCAAGCAAAATCTCCTCCTTTTGCACAAATAATAGCGTTCACGCTTTCGTTTTCCCAAACTTGCATAAATTGTTTCGCGCGTTCTTTTGCAGACGAACTTCTACCCTTTTCGCAAGTTCTGACATTTTCAGTTTCCAAAAATTGAAATCCCATTTTCTCGATATTTTTGATTGCATTGTCATATTCTTGTAATTGTTCTTCTTTGCAAAATCCCGCAGATGGCGCCGTAACAGCAATTTTATCGCCTTTTTGGATAAATTTTGGATATTTCATACTAGCCTCCTATGACTTTTTTCAATATTGTATGATATTAGCAATTAAAAATCAAGTAAAATTTCAAAACTCATGCATAAAAAAGCACAAAGCAGGATACCTCAATTCCAGTATCCTGCCTGTGCTAAAATTTTAAATTTCTTCTAATTTTCTCAAAAAATCATTTTTCTGTTGCTCCATCTTTCGATAGCCAAACGCAAATGCCTTAACAACAGACATGCTTCCTCCCAGCATTCCAAACTGCTCTGTGTATGGATTGAATAACAGATCAGTTTTTTCATTTTGCGGAAAACGCGCCCGTTTATTCCATGAATTTTCCTTCAAACTTGAAGGATTTTCATAGGAAAACGTCACGTTCTTTGCCTCAGGATTTAAAGGTGGATTTAAAGTTAAGCCTCCCTCAAATATCCATGAGATTTTACAATAATATTGATTGCCACGGCTAAATACAGTTGGCAAATATAACCATGGAACTGAACAAGACGCAACAATAATATCTGAAACAGTCATTTCTCCTGAATTTTCCTGTGTTATAACATTAGGAAAATACTTGCTCACTGGTGTTACCGAAACAAAACATTCTTTAGGCAAATTTTTGAATTTCACATTACCTAAAAAACCTCTGATTTTTTTCCGCATAATTTCCTTCCCTACAATTGGCATGCTAAATAAAAGTGCATTATCTGCCAAAAAATTCAGAATTTCCATTACGCTTTTTCCTGTCGACAGACTAGCCACAATCAATGAGCCTAGACTCGCACCTGAATAGGTGTCAGTCTTTTTTCTGATTTCATTGTGAACAGCAGCATAGCCACCAAAGGCAACCAGCGTTGATAAGCCACCTCCTACAACAGCAACATTCAGTTTCCGTTCTTCCATAAAAAATCATCCTTTCTTTTTTTCTAAAAATTGAATATACAACTAGTTTCCTTATCTTAATTATATCATATTTTACATAATTTGTCAAATCGAGACTCCGAAAAATCATCAAATACAACAAAGACACGGTCTTCCGTGTCTTCTTATTGTTAATTCATATAATCTTTCAATCTCTTACTTCGACTTGGATGCCTCAATTTTCTGAGTGCTTTTGCTTCAATTTGTCTTATTCTCTCACGTGTTACTTCAAATTCTCTGCCCACTTCTTCCAATGTGCGAGCTTTTCCATCTTCCAAACCAAATCTTAATTTCAAGACTTTTGCTTCACGTGGAGTTAGTGTGCTCATAACATCTTCCAATTGCTCTTTTAGTAAGGTATACGCTGCTGCATCATGTGGTGCTGGCGAATCATCATCTTCAATAAAATCTCCCAAATGGCTATCATCTTCTTCTCCAATTGGAGTTTCTAGTGAAACTGGATCTTGCGCAATCTTCTGAATTTCCATTACTTTTTCAACCGAAATCTCCATCTCTTTGGCAATTTCCTCTGGCATTGGCTCCCTTCCTAGCATCTGAAGCAAATGCCTAGAAGTTCTGATTAATTTATTAATTGTTTCTACCATGTGAACTGGAATTCTAATCGTTCTGGCTTGATCCGCAATGGCTCTTGTAATCGCTTGTCTAATCCACCACGTCGCATACGTACTAAATTTGTAGCCTTTCGTATAATCAAACTTTTCAACCGCTTTAATCAGTCCCATATTGCCCTCTTGAATCAAATCCAAAAATAGCATTCCTCTTCCCACATATTTTTTCGCAATACTAACCACCAATCTCAAATTTGACTCCGCCAACTTTTGTTTTGCCTCTTCGTCTTCTTGCAATACTTTTTCAGCCAACTCCAATTCTTCCTCAAAAGATAGCAAATGGATTTTTCCAATTTCTCGCAAATACATCCTAACTGGGTCATCTACGCTTATTCCTTCAAAGTTATTTAAGTCAACTTCTTCCAAATCAACTTCTTCAACATCTCGCAAATCGTCGTCATCTGGTTCTAGCAAGTCATCATCTTTTGCAATATTAACTCCCATTTCCTCAAAAGCTTCAAAAACTTTGTCAAGCTCTTCTGGGTTTACTTCGCCAAGCTCATTCGCCAATTCACCATACGTAATTTTTCCACTTTCCTTGGCTTTGCTTAATATATTTAATACTTTTTGCTTTTCCTTGTTTTCTGGTTTATTTTCTGATGTTTTTTGAGTTTCAGTTACTTGACTTTTATCTTCCGTCTCTTTTTTATCCTCTACTTTTACATTTTCTTTTGTTTCTACAACCTTCTTTGGGGATTTTTTGTCAGTTGACTTTTTGGTATTTTTTTCTTCCACTTTCTTATTTTCTTTTTTATCTATTTTTGAAGTATCTTTTTGACTTTTGTTTTTTGTCTCTTTTCTTGATTTTATGTCTACTTTTTTTGTTTCATCTTTATCTTCTTTTTTCATAGTATCCCCCTTCTATTTTATTTTCGACAACTTGGTAATCGCATTACTAAGTTCTGCCAACTCTAGCCAAAGTTTCTCCGATTCCTCTTTCGACAAATTCGGATTTTCCAGCTCTTGCACAACTTGTAATTTTCTATCTTGCAATCTTTCTCTATTATAAATCAGAACAATATCCTCCAGACATTTTTGCACAGAAGTAATTTCATAATCAGCTACCATAATCTCGCTAATATGCTTTTGCAAACTCTCATCTTCAATATTCGCAATGGTTTGTATAATTTTTTCGCTTTCCTTATCATCTTGCGCCATAATTTTCTCAAATATAGTTTTATTTTCTGCAATTTTCAAGTCTTCTATACGAATATTTGACTTTATGATTTCTTTGGCTTCCTCGGCATAATTAATCAACAAATACAAAATCATATTTTCTCTTTTTACAATTTTTTCATCCCATTCAAGTGGAAAATTTCGCTCTGGTTTTACCACAGATTTCGCTAATATTTTTTCTGGCTCTCCCTTATATAATTCTTTATTGATTTCTGCATAAAGTGCCTGTTTTGAAATATCATATTGCTCAGAAACTTTATCAATATAAATTTCTCTCTCAATCGTGTTTTCCACTTTTGACAAAATTGCCGTTATCTTTTTCAAAAATGCAATTTTATCTTTTGCATTTTCCAAATGATAATCTTCTTTGATTGTTTTGATTTTAAACTCCACCAGAGAAATCGCATGATCAATCAATAATTTAAACCTTCCACTACCATATTTAATGATATATTCGTCTGGATCTTTTGCCCCCTCCATTTGCAAAATTCTAGCATCGCAATTTTGTTTCTCTAGAACTTCTATTCCTCTTTTAATCGCCGTTTGACCCGCTCCATCTGAATCATAAGCAAAAATCACTTGATTACTATATTTTCTAAGTAGCATTGCCTGTTCATCTGTTAGAGCCGTTCCGCAAAGACGCAACCACATTATCAATGCCCCTTTGATAAAGCGAAATTGCATCCATGTAACCTTCTACTAAAATAATTCGTTTGTCTTCTGATTGTTTTGCAAGATTTAAAGCAAATAAATGTCTTTTTTTTGAGTACACTAAATTTTCATTAGAATTTATGTATTTTCCTTTATCTGTATCATTTAATCTTCTACCACCAAAAGCTACTGGTTTTCCAGTCGCTGAAATAATGGGAAACATCAAACGTCTTCTAAAACGATCAATAAATTCACCATTCTCATTTTGATTTACCAATCCAGTCGCCAAAATCTCATGATCTTTAAAACCCTTTTCTTTTAAAAACACATACAATTCATTATATTCCCCAGAATATCCAATTTTAAACGCTTTTAATGTATGATTATCCAATTTTCTTTGTTTTACGTAATCCTGAGCAATTTTTGCAACTGGCGTATATAACCTTTCGTGAAAAAAATTCGTTGTTTCAAGGTTTATTTTAGTCATTCTATCCATTAGATATTGCTTTTTGTTAAACTCTTCATTATTGGTCTGTGGCAAACGAACTTGCCCTCTTTCTGCCAAAAATTCAAGTGATTCTTTAAATGACAATTTCTCCATTTCCATGACAAAAGCAAAAACATCTCCGCCTTTACCACACCCAAAACAATGATAATACTGCTTATCAGCCGAAACAGAAAAAGAAGGTGATTTTTCTTTATGAAACGGGCACAACCCCATGAAATTTCTACCACTTCTTTTTAGTATAACATATTGTGATATAACATCTACTATATCATTTGCATTTCTTATCTCCTGTTTCAAATCATCATTATATTGTACCATTTTTAAAACCTTTCCTATATATTATTCGACGAAATTTTTCCAAATCCTTCTTTATTCGCTAGAAAAGTCAACATAATTTAAAGATATTATAATTTCTACATTTTCATTCACTAAAAATAAGCAATAGGAGACCAGTTAGCCTAGTCTCCCATCATACTCGCAAAGTTTTAACGTTCTATGATTTGCACAATATACTGTTGCCCACTTCTTGTCTCAACAGCAAAAATTCTCATCTCATCAAGACTTTTTATTGTCATGACTTCTGTCGAATCTCTCCAGTCTGACAAAGTACATTTACATGTTTTTCCTCCTTTAGCAAAGTGCCAATTGCACTGTATTACCCTCATGCACTTTCCTACTTGTGGTATCTCCTGTGCATATCCCATAATAACCCGTGATGTAGTGCTCATGCGAAAACCTCCTTTTATTCTGCAATATTTTTTGTCTCTGTAAGCAGACATTCTGTCTGCAAAGGATTTAATAATAGTTCTTAATTATATTATATCATATTTACATAATTTTGTCAATTGGCAAAAAAATTACCCTAGATTTTCTCTAGGGCATTTTCTATGTTTGAATAAATGTTTTTACAACTCCTGTTGTATCATCCGTGCCATCTGTACCAGTGTCCCCTGTTACAGTATGAGCTTCATAGGAAATACTAATTTTGTCATCAATCAATGTTTCAATTTCATCTTTTTGTTTGCTCTCTACTAGCATAAGCTCGCTTACCAAAATTTGTTTGGCATTTAAAAGCATTTTCTTCTCTGTAGTAGATAAGCCTTTGTCTTTTTGTTTGAAACTTAAATTTCTTACAATATCTGCAATTTCAAAAACATTACCTGATTTCATTTTTTCAACATTATCTCGATATCTCTTATTCCACTTCATTGACATTTCAGTGCAATCTTGTTCTAAAACACTAATTACTTTTCCGGCTGTTTCTTTGTCTATAATGTTTCTCACACCAATTTCTTCCGCTTTTGCAGTAGGTACCATCACTTTTACTTCGCCTGGCATCTTAATAATATAATAAGCTTGTTTTTCGTCCAAAACCGCTCTTTCCTCTATTGTTTCAATTACTCCGTGCACCATGCATTGGATACACAATTTTGTCCCCTACTTTAAACATTAACATCGTCACTCCTTCCAAGTAATTTATCATTACTACCTTTTTATTATACCACAAATTTTACCAAAAGTCAAAACTTTTTTTCCTAATTTATCCATTTTTTTATAAATTTTATCATGCTTTCCTATTTACTCGTTGAACCAAAACCACCGATTCTGTCGCCTTCGGCACTATCGTCATCTGTTACAAAATATTTTTGAAAAATAGCTTGACCAATCGCATCGCCTTTTTTGATTTCAATTGGCTCTGATTTTATATTAAAAAACGAAAACATAAAATGTCCGTCATTGTCTGGATTTCCATAATAATCTTTGTCAATTACACCAACACTATTAGCCATAACTAAGCCTTTTTTACTTGGATTAGAGCTTCTGTTATACAGCAATAACACCTCGTCATCTTGCATATAAGCTTTCAATCCTGTTTTGACCAAAGTTGGTTTTTGCCCAAGTTCAAATGCCGGAATGACGCAATCTTCTGCGGCTTCTATATCATATCCTGCTGAAAATTTTGTTTTTCTAACTGGTAAATTAATTTCTGCATTTTCAAATCCCTTTGCTACTTCAAATCCTCTATTTTTCATTTTTACTCCTCCTTCGATTTTTTTATTATATCACGAAAACAATTTTTTGACAAGCAAAATAATAATGTTTATCATTTGGAAGTGGCATTGTGGGGACCGTTCAAAAATTATCAAAATCTTTGATTTTGTTATAATTTTTAGGGAGCGTGAAAAATTTTACAAAGTAAAATTTTGCTCGGCTCTATAAAAAAGTTGCCAAACTTTTTTATGGGGAGAACGGAATAATTGATAAACATTATTGTTAAAAAAATATTTTTTTACATTTTAATAATTTTTTAAGGTTATTTTAATATTTCTATATTATACTAATTTTAAGTTAAATAAAAGATGTTCGTGAGCTTTTATTTAACGCATTTGTAAACCCCCTTTTAATTTATATATGTTAACGAAAATAGAGTTCATTCTTACCTGAACTCTATTTTTCAGTAAATTTTCTTGGCACTCTGTTTGAAATTGTACACATTATCTCATAATTTATCGTATGACATTGCTCAGCCACTTCCTCCAACGTGATATTTTCATTATCCCAAATCCAAACATTGTCCCCCACTTTTACATCCGAAATCTCCGTCACATCTGCCATAAAACTATCCATGCAAACTTTCCCTATAATAGGAACTTTTCTCCCACAAATGTACACCAAACCTCGATTGGAAAGTTCTCGCCTCAAGCCATCCGCATAACCAATCGGAACGGTCGCAACTTTCGTTTCTCTTTCTGTAACAAAACTTCTCGAATAGCCAATACTTGTGCCTTTTGGCACTGTTTTCAAAAACGTAATCTGAGATTTCAATCGACAAACCGGCTTCAATTTTATTTTATCACAAATTCCCTCTCCCGAAGAATAACCATACAAAATCATTCCTGGACGCACCAAATTGCATTTCATTTCCTTAAAATTCACAATCCCATTCGACGCACTACAATGAATATATTTCAAATCAGGCACTTTCTCTTTTGCAATTTCGACCGCTTGGTCAAAAATTTCTAACTGCCTTTTTGTGTACTCCACGTCATTATCGGCTGAGGATAAATGAGTATAAATACCTTCGATTTGAATGTTTTGAAATTTTTTCACAAAATCCATAAAATCTGAGACTTCACTAAGCTGAACGCCCGTTCTCCCCATACCAGAATCAACCTCAATATGAACCTTAACAGATTTCTTTCTGTTCCCTAGTTCTTGGAGAAAATTTTTATCCGAAATTCCTACACTCAAATCATTCGCAGCAATTTCCTCTATTTCGGAAATCGCTGGCTGATTGAGCACAAAAATCTCTTTTTTATAGCCAATTTTGCGAAGCTCTGCACCCTCGCAAACAACCGCCACAGCCACTATATCAAACTCACTGACAACATCAAATTGCGTATTGATATACGTCCCATAAGCATTTGCTTTAATAACTGGCATCATTTTGCAATCTCTTGGCAATTGAGACTGAATTTCTTTTACATTCTCTCTAAATTTACGCAAACTCACTTGCATAACCGTTGGACGCATTTTTATCTCCTTAACAAAATTAAAGGTCACTCAAAAATTCTTGTTTTAGTCGCACATAACCCAATTCTTCCCATGTATTGTACGCCAAGTTCAAGCGGAATAACAAAGTAGGTTTTGCACCAGCTCTATTTTTGTCAACCACACAAACATAATATCTTACATCTGGGTCTTCAAAAATTTCCAAATCCTGATATTTCTTCGCTTCCTCAACTGGAGAATATTCATATTTTGAAAGAGTTTGCGGATTGATTTGCTTCATTAAGCAAAGGGTATCCAAAACCTCTTTCACAGTTCTACTTGCTGACATATCATTAATCGTCAAATTAACAGGCAGCGTGCTGCTTTCCAACAACTGCATTGAAGAACCAATAAAAATCTCGAATTTCTGCGCCAAGTTGGAAAGAATGGTAGCCGTTTTTTTGACCTCGTCTCCATTTCCAATATTCTCTGTGTCTGCCTTTAGTGTGTCATAAAAAATATACTCAATGTTTTCTCTGTAATAATAATTCATAATAATTTTTCGGATATCTTCATTCGTGTGTTCTGTGATGTGAATAAAATAAATCGAATTTTCCAGTTGGTCATTTAGCCATTCTGTCGTAGCAATCGTTTGTCGAAACTCAGTAGAAAACTCATTTAGCCTTTCCACAAAGTCTTCCATTGGCTCATGATCTTCTCTTAAAATATAGCCATCTGCATCCACTTTTATGCCTTTTTTATGATCTGGTCTGAACTTTAACGCCAACAATTCTCCTTCATTTTTGCGAAGCTTCTGTCCATGTAAATTCTGATATGCCGCATTATTCAAAATTGTTGTAATTAAGCAAAGTTTCATTTTTTCTTCTGACATCTCATTTGAAATAATCAAAACTTTTTTATTTTGTGTAAACGCCAAATAGCTCGCCATATTAATCGTAAATCTACTTTTTCCTGAGTTAGAAGGCATCGCGTAACAGAAAGTTTCACCTTTACGAATCCCTTTAAAAACGCTCGTTAAAATTGGAAACGGCAATTCTGCACCTGTGGCAAGTGTGCTTTCTTCATTTAATAAGAAACTTGTCACGTTATCTGTCAGACGTCCTTGGCTTAAACTTGCTGTTACGCCAATTTGCTCAATCGCGCTTTCCACTTCCTCAACCGTCATTTCATTATACAATTGATAATTCACAATATCCAAAATGCTGTCACGAATAATTTTAGTTGGAGCCGCCAAATAATTTTTCTTCAAGATAAACAACTTCTTTAAAATCGTATAAACCATTTCAATATCATAATTCTTTTCGCTTGCCATTTCCTTCAATTGCAACTGCAAATTGTATGTATCATCCGCCTCCATAGGAAGTTTGAAACCTTCTTTTGCCTCTGCTGGCGCGTATTGCTCCGCCTCGCGAAATACAATAATTCGATAAATATTATCTAATTCTTGTGTCGCAAAATGGCAATCCTCATACAAAAAATAATATCTAGAAATCGCTTTTGGGTTATTTAACAAAAGCCCCAAAAAAATATATTCTGCACGCAAACTCGTTAAACCAGCCAACTCTGCCTCTTCAATACTTTCGTCTGTTTCCTCCACTTCATTGACATCTTCGCTATTTTCCGTTTCTTCATATTCTTCCTCGAATTCTTCTTCCATTTCTTCGCCATCTTGAACTTCCTCTATCTCATCCATTGGCGCATCAAAGTCGTCCCCTGTCAAATCACCTATTTCGTCTAACTCATCTGTTTCTTCCATCGGTAACTCGAAATCTTCTTCCTCAAAATCACTTATTTCATCCAGTTCATCTAATTCGTCCATTGGAAGCTCAAAGTCATCTTCCTCTAAATTGCCTATTTCGCCCAACTCTTCCGTCTCGTCCATTGGTAATTCAAAATCTTCTACCAAATCTCCCAAATCCCCGAAATCTTCTTCTAAAATCTCTTCATCTTCTGTATTTTCTATCGTGGGTTTCTTTTTACCAAAATCCTCATATCCTTCAAACAAATCAAAACCTTCTGGCACTTTCTCGTCTATCCTTCCCCAATCATCCAATTCCTCTAGCTCGTCCAATTCATAAATAACGTCCTCGTTTTCCCCCAACTTCTTTTTTTCTTCTGCATCTTCAAAAAACATAACATTCCTCCTAAAATTTATACATCAATTATTACTATTATATCTATAAATTTTATTGTTAGCAATACAAAATTGAAATTTTATTAAGTTTTTTCTTTCTTCTTCATGATTGACTTAAAATCCAGCTACCATCCTCATTTTGACCAGCTAGAACATTAGCATTCAAACAAACAACTGGTCTCACGGATAACCCCTGATGCCCTCCATATTGATAAGATATTTCTCCTTCTCTTGTTACAATAGAAATAGCTTCTGTAAAATAAGCTGATGGACTAGCTAGCCAATATCCTTCACTTCTTCCGTAAGACTCTTTATGCGGAAAAAATAATTTATCATCAAAACCTGATACAGGTAAATCTCTCACAAACTGAGAATATTCTGTTGGATTTGAATTTGTGCCTACATAGTATCCATACTGTCTGATATTGTCACAATATAGCGGTGTATATCCCTTTGCATTCCAACTCGCTATCCACATTTCAAGAGTAGGACTACCAATAGCTTGTCCGTCTATTATATTTTTTCCATCACTTGTTCCATTAGCAAATGCTATCCAATTATTCGTATTTAATAAAGCAGTTACTTTTCCTAAATTAACTTCATCTTTATAAGTGTCGAAATCATACTTCGTTGCCAAAAAGCTATCTTTATGCAAACTCCATTCAGGCTGAAAATCAATATCCTTTTCCCAATATATCCTAAAAGTTCCTTCTGTACCTGACAAACCTGTATTGGTTTCTGGCAATTTATTAATCGGCAAATAATCACTTGCTATGATAAATACATTTTTTCCATCTTGATAAAAAACTTTCCACTCTGAAACTCCATTAGCAGTATAAACAACGCTATCTCCATAATTTTGAGCCGTAATTGTGCGAACCATAGGTTGCATTTCCCATACCGCATATAATGTCACGCTCTGTGCTTCCATTATAAAACTTGCTGAATTTGTAAATTCTGGCATTGTTGCTGTGCTACTTTTTGCCAACCTAAAAAAGTACATCCATTTCTAATTGGGGTTACTGTAAAATCAATATTCACGCTTTCGCCTGCTGCATATTTTCTTGTCGCCGGCACGCCTGTTCCACCATTTGCATTATAAGCCACTCTATATTTTGTCACCATTTGATTACCACTTAATTCGCCGTCAATTGTCACACTTCCATCTGGATTTAAAATCCCAATTTCTACATCTTCGTAACTTACAGTTCCATCTTCGTCACAAGAAATTTCTGCTCCATTTGAAAGTTCAACACCTTTTTGCAATTCGGCTTTGACGTAATCATTCACATTTGCAAAATTGTTTTTTTCTGTGTAATAATCCATTTGTAATTCTGCGATTTTGAGCTCAATTTCTTCTTTGATTTTTGCCATATTTGTGATGTCAACTGCTTCAGTTGCCCTTCCTAAAATGCCATTGCTACCGTGCCACAAGATTAATTGACACGCCGGCTAAGATTAATAATACGATAATTGTTACAACAAGTGCCACCAGCGTGATTCCCGCGGGTCCGCCCAAGACGAACCCCTACGTTTTTTTGATACATCATAAAATTCCTCCCTTTTACTTTTTTCTACATAAACTATGTATGATAAAAAGTATATCGGATTTATTTTATTATGTCAATAAATGTTACCAAATTGTAATCGTTGTTACAAAAATGTAATCAATTATATAAAACCTAAAATATGACATCGAAATGTCATATTTTAAAACTGCTGTAAAAATATTGACTTTTTACAGCTCCTTTAGTTCCCCACTTTAATATCACCACAACTATTCTGAATTTTCAAAATAATCTCTGCGTGCCTATTATTATGATTGATTTTTACGTCCCCTAAATCTGTTTTCGCATCCATATAAATTTCGTTAGCTTCCCCAATTTTGATATCTCCCAAACTATTCACAATGGACGAGTTTTCCATCAGGTTCACGGAACCAATCTTAACATCTCCACACTCTGATTCAATCTCTACCTTATTGCTAATCTCTGCAATTTTAATATCGCCATAACTATTTTTCACAAAAACATTTTTCACTTTTCCCAAAATCACATCTCCACAATCTTCCTTAATATTCATCGTGCTATTTGGTAAGTCAATTGCTTTAACGTCCCCATAATTGGCTTTGACAGAAATCTCATACGCCACCTCTTTCGGTAAATAAATCATAACATCATTACTGTAAAAATGAAATGCCCCAAAAAATCTTTTGCGTCTATACTGAGCATAATCTACTTTTAATTGATTCTCATTCAAGCCCACTTGCAATTCCTCTTCCTTTTCTCCATATACCACAACTCTGACTTTTCCATCTGTGCTTTCTTCAAATTTGATATCCCCTACTGTTGACAAAATTTCCAAGTTTCCTATTTGCGACACTTCATAGCTGTTATCAAAAATCACTTGCTTACTTTTTTTAGAATTCCATTTTTGCAATCCAATTTTTCCATTTATCGACAATCCTAAAAAAGCAATTAACAAAATAATAACAATCATCAGCAAAATAATTAACGCAATAATCAATCCTCTATTGTTCATTTCTTTTATCCTCCTTTAACATAAAAAGCAATCTCACAACCTGGCAAATTAAACCATCTATTACAAAAATAATCCATGTAATATGCCATGCCATTGTTGTAAAACTAATGAGAAAATAAAGTACGGCACAAGCGGCGCCAACAATTCCATTAATTTGCTTGATGATTTCAGCTTCTTTTACTTCTTCGCTTGTTTTTTCCAACTTGGGAATTGACATATAATGACGAATGATTCTTGCTGTTGTAATGCCAACCACTCCCAAAAATATAGCTGTCATAATCACTGGGTCTAGGCATAGAACAGCAACTCCTACAATAAAAACTGCCACCGCTACAATATAAATCAAAACAGATGAACTAACAACTTCTGCTGATTTTCTTCGGATTTCCTCTCTGGTTGGAAATTTTTTTGTTTCCTCTTCTTTCTCACTACTTTCTGGTTCTTCTGGCTTTTTCCCTGTTAATAATTCCTCTGCACCAATTCCAAACAATTCACACAAAGGCATAATTTTATCAAAATCTGGTACACTTTGATTTGTCTCCCATTTAGAAACACTTTGCCTTGATACATTCAAGCGGTCTGCTACTTCTTCTTGTGACAAATTCTTCTCTTTTCTAAGTTCAAATAACTTTTCTCCAAAATCCATTTTTAACTCCTTTCATTTTTCTTACTAAAATAATACCATTTTTGTCAGTTGCGCACTACCAATTCTAGTTGGAAATTTGTCAACTGAAATTAACATTTTGCTAAAAATCCCATAAAAAAGCCACTTAAAATATGACATTCTAATGTCATATTTTAAATTTATTCATTTTCACACTCCAACTCCACACAAAACTCAATCCATTCATTATCGTTTTTGACAGAAATATTACCTCCATGTAGCTGAAGCATTTCTTTTGTAATCGCCAAGCCCAAACCCGTTCCGCCTGTACTGCTAGTACGTGATTCGTCTGCTCGGTAAAATTTTTCAAACAATTTTTCCAATTTATATTCTGGAATTTTATCCCCCTGATTTTTAAAAATCAATTTGATTTTTTCACCTATTTGCTCAACTTGTATTTCAATTTGCGTATTTTCATAACTATAATAAATCGCGTTTTTGAGCAAATTTCCAAAAGCACGCGCCAATTTGTCTCCATCTCCAACAAAATAAACATGCTCTGGTTTTTCCACTACACACGCTAAACAACGTGGCTGCATCATGGGATAGCACTCGTCCACCAATTGATCCAGCAAAAATGACAAATCAATTTTGCTTTTATTCAGAGGCACATTTTGCAAATTATAACGCGTAATCTCAAAAAATTGGTTCGTCAATTCCTCCAAACGAAGCGACTTATCCAGCGCAATTTTGGTATATTTTTCCTGCAATTCTTTTGAAATTTCCTGTTCCTCTGTCAAAAGCGTCAAATAGCCAATCACAGATGTAAGCGGCGTTTTCAGGTCATGCGCCATATACATAATCAAATCATTTTTCTTATTTTCCGCTTCTTTTGCCTTATTTTGATTTGTGATCAAATCCACACGAATATTATTGAGCCTACTTTCCAAAATGACCAAATCATTAGAAAGTTTAATCTCTTTTTCTGGTTCTTTCAGCACTTCATCCATGGCATTAATAATTTGTATCAAATGATTATTTGTTTTTCTAATTACCAAAAATGAAACTACCGCAAAAATCGCCAAAAATGCCGTCCCTGCTAGCAATGTTTTGTTTTGCACACACCAAAGATAAGTTGCTCGGTCCATTTTAGACAAGCTATTTGCCAATTTGTCATTATAAATGCCGTCCACCAAAATTCCAAGCAGCAAAACTACAAATAAACTGTACATAATAATTCTAATAACTGCTTTTAGCGCAATCCCATTTTTCAATTTCACAAACTCTTTATCCTTCAATTTTATATCCCACTCCCCACACAGTTTTGATAAACTTCGGCTGGCGCGTATTATCGTTCAGCTTCTCGCGAATTCGCCTAATGTGCACCATTACCGTATTATTACTTTCCAAATATTTTTCTTTCCACACCTTTTCAAACAGTTCCTCCGAACTTACCACATTGCCTTTTCGACTAACCAAATACAGCAAAATATCGAATTCCAAGGGAGTCAGCTCAATCTGCTTTCCATATAAAAAACATTGATGTTTCTCTTTGTTGATTTCCAAGCCATTGACATCAATTGTGCTGCTTGCATTTTTTTCGTTATATTTCGTGTACCTTCTTAGCTGCGATTTCACACGTGCCACCAATTCCAGCGGATTGAATGGCTTTGTGATGTAATCGTCCGCCCCTAGCGTTAAACCCGTAATTTTATCTTGGTCAGCAATCTTCGCAGTCAGCATAATGACCGGAAAATGCAAATTTTTCTCACGAATGAATTGACAAATTTCAAATCCATTTTTACCAGAAATCATTACATCTAAAATTGCCAAATCCAGTGGCACTTTTTTGATGCATTCTAGTGCCCCAGCTGCTTCATAAAATTTATAAACTTCATAATTTTCGTTTTGCAAATATAATTCCACCAAATCCGCAATTTCTTTTTCATCATCCACCACTAAAATCTTCATTTTTCTCTCCTTTTCTTCATTATAACACAGGTAAGCCTACTTTTTGGCACTTTTTAAAAATTGTAAGAAAAAATTAAGAATTTATTCATTTTTTCTTAAAACACTTTATTTTGATTTTATGTATAATGAAAATCAGGAGGTAGGACATGAAAAGAAAAAAGAAAAAATTGAAATTAAAACGAATGATTTTGCTTTGTCTATTGGGAGTTTTGATTTGGTTTTATATGAATTACCACACGATTTTTACGAACTATCTTGCTGATTTTGGAAATCACAGCAAAACCATTGCAGAGCGTCAAAACACCGCCTACTCTGGCATCGGTCAGAAAAAATGCAACAACCAAGATGGCTATTTTACGACTTTTACCACCGAAGAAAACCACCAAAAAACGTATATAGAATACAAGCAAAACGGCGCCGCCTCTTGGAGTAGCCACGCTTATTGGGGCGGAACAATGGAAGAAAATGGTTGCGGAATTACAGCACTTTCCATTATTTTAAGTGCTTACCACCAAACTGTCACACCTGAAGATTTGCGCAAAAAATATCAGCCTGTGCTCAAAGCTGAACAAATGGCAAACGAATTAACAAAAACTTTCGGTATCGAAAATTCGGACTTTTACTTTGATAATATTCATTTATCCGAAAAAGAAATCCTGAAGCATCTGGAAACAAACCGTCCTATTTTGATTTGTGTTTGGAACCAACCTCATGAAAATCGCTAGACTGAGAAATCTCATTACATGGTTTTACTTGCCACAGATGGCAATAAAAAAGTTTATATTTCTAATCCAAATGGCGGAAAAAATGACAGTAAAAGTTCTGGTTGGTATCCTATAAATGAAGTCGCTCCTTACATTGCAAAAGCCTTATATATCAATCGTTTTTAAATATGACATTAAAATGTCATATTTAAAAATTCCTATAATGCTCTATTTTTCTATACAAAAAAATATCCCCCCTAAAATATGACATTTTTGTGTCATATTTTAGAGGTTGTTTTTTAATGTTTTCCTTTTTTGGCAAATAACTTTCTAGAAATCAATCCGAAAATGAATATCACACTAGCTGCTATCAAAACACCTGTTTTATCATTTCCTCCCGTGTAAGACAAAATTCCAGAAACTTTATTTTTTAGTATCTTTTTTGCTGCTGTAAAATTATCTTCGATTGCTTTTTCCTCTTTTACATATATTTTGTATTCCTTCTGTTCTGCGCTTTTTTGGATAACTAAAGCAGAACCATTTTCAATCACTTTGTCATTTTCTAATTTTACATCTTCAGGGCTAAAAACTTCTGCTCTTGCAGCATTGGTTTCAATATTTTGCAAAAATTCAGAAACGATTGTATTTTGTGGCACATTATGAATACTACCACTTTCCTCTATTTGATAAACATTCGATTTGATATAAAATATTTCTACTTCTTTTTCTGGTTCTCGCGGTTCTTCATCTTCCTTCTCTTCTTCTTTTTTATCCTCAACTGGCGCCTCTACTTTAGGCTTTTCTTTCAAAATAAACGTCCCTGTAATTCCTGTTTTATATTCATTTCCCTCGTAGACAATCTTTAATTCATATAGATAGTTCCCAATTTGAGCTGGTTTTTCTGGACGATTATCATAATATTCTACAATTTGTGCATTTTTGGTATTGTCATAGGAAATGCCAACTGGCACTCCTTCATATATTTTCTCATGATTGGTTACTTTAATTCCTTCTATCAAATCACAAATTGGGCATTTCTCATAAGTGGAAGAATAATCTGGATGTTCCAAATTTTTATCGCATTTCATATATAAATTGTCAATTTTTACAGTTTGGGTCAATTGGTTACCTGCTATATCTACAATTTCAAATTGATAATCTCCATTTCTTGTAGCAACATACTGTGTTCCATTTACTTCTGTGCCATTAACCACAAATTTATTCACTCCTGAAAGTGCATCTTTTGCCGTAAATGTTACAGAATACATTTTTTCTTCAGTTGTAGGCTCTTGATTACTGATTAGTTCAGGCAACGTAAAGTCTAACTTATACGTTCCAAAAATAAAATCTGAGCTTTCGTTTCCTGCATAATCAACCCCCACAATATGTAAATAATTCTCGCCTTCAGTATCAACAATAATTGGTTTAGGCTCTCCTGCAACCTCTTCTTGCCACTGGTCTGGCATCGTTCCACTGCCTGTTACCGCATATTGATATTTTTGCAAATTGCTTCCGCCTTCATCTGACCAAGTCATATTGACTGTGACTGGTTGGTTCGTCCAATCTGAAAACGCTGGCGCCGCTTCCACTTTGGGAGACGTTTTATCCACTCGGTAAGGACCAAAGGTGTTTTCTTCACTTACATTTCCTGCGTTATCATAAATTTGCAAATGCAAATAATATTCTGCTTCTCCTGTAATGGTAAACTTTGCTTTTTCTTCTTTTACCATTTCGCTCCACACCTCTGGCGCTTCTTTTTCCGTTGTAATCGCATATTGATAACCCAAAAATCCACTTCCGCCTCGGTCTGTAAATGCTACATTGATGTCAATGGAAGCATTTGTCCAATCTTTATTTTCTGGCACAATGCTATCAATTTCTGGTTTGCTTAAATCCATTTTATACGGTCCCCAAATTTTTTCTTCCATTAAGTTTCCTGCGTTGTCTTGCGCAATCACATGCAAATAACTTTCGCCTTCTGTCTCGATTGTAACACTACCATTTTCCTGCAAAACCATCTCGCTCCATGAAACTGGAGTGTCTTTGCTATCTGTTATTGCATATTGATAGCCTTTAAATCCACTTCCGCCTCGGTCCGTAAAACTCAAATTAACAGTTATTGGTTGATTTGTCCAATTGCTGCTAAGTGGTGTTGCTACTACTTCTGGTGCGATTGTGTCTTCTGTTAACTGAAAAATTCTTGAAAATTCCTCTGAATGATTTCCCGCTTGATTGGTTACAACCAAACTCATCGTATAGCTTCCTGCCGGATAATCTCTATAATTGGTCAAAGGTGTTTCACCTGTGTATAGCACATTTCCATCTTTTTTCACTTTCCAAACTTTATTTGTTAGCGCCAGACCTGCTGGGTCATAAGAAGTATCTTCTACTTGCAATTCTTCATATTTGGATAAAGTAGAATTTTTGATTGTGAAAGACGCCACTGGCGTAGAAGTCGTATTTTCAGAATTGTACATTACATATTTCGTACTTGGATTGCTCCATGTTTCTTGAAAATCTTTTACTCTTAACTGAATAACGTAAACTTCGTCTTGCTCAATATTGCTTAGCTTTCCAGCAGTCCAATTTGTTTCTCCCACTTTTTTATATTGCCATTCTTCCTCTGCAATTCCGTTGTTGTTGGAATAACAATCCAAATCATACGACGTGCTGACCAGCGTCACTTTATTTCCCATTTGCTGAGCAGTAAAATTTGCCACAGGTCTTCTGTGCACATAAATATATTGAGAAGCAATGTTTCCATCCTCATACAATATTTCGTAACGACCAGTTTTGTCAAACGACAATGCCAAATCTGACATATATTTTCCACTATTTTGAAATAGCCCTAAATCATTTTCAAAATAGTGAGCATCGTGATTGATTTTCCATTTTCCGTTTGGGTATTCTGGGGTTGCTGTATTCGTTTTGGCGCTCTCTGGCGTTACTTTAAGGTCAACGCTTTCGCCAACCAAAGCATATTGTGACGTTTTTTCATTTTGTAACAAACTTTTAATATAAGTTACTGTTTCGCCTATTGCTTTTTCGTAATCTGCATTATCTATAAAGCTTCCGTTCTCATTGTTGCCTTTGATGACTTCCTCTAGCTGGGTTTTGTTTTTATCGGTTCCCCAAAACACAGGATTGATTTGCTCATTGATAAGCCTTGTTTGCAAACTCGCCAACGAGCTTTTGTCCTCTAATTCCTCGTTTTTAGAATCGTCCACATTGACCAAAACTTTTACCGAATTATCTCTCCATTCTGGATTGCTCAAAACTTCCTTAAACTTTTTCACAGTGGTTGTCGTGAGCTTGATGTTACCTAAGGTAAAAGCTCCGATTTTGCTACAATTATGCGAATAGTGGTCAGAAAAGAAACCAAACCCATAGCCATACTCTGTATCCATTTCGTACTTTAATGGTGCCTTTAGTCCGCCACCAGAAATGATAATTTCTGTATCCGTTGATTTAATGTTAAGCGTTCCGCTTGTTTGAATGTCTACACCTTGTACAAAAGTTTTCGTCATATTGGTTGTATTGGTGCCAAGTTTATAGGTAAATTTCCAAATCGCCCCGTATTTATTGCCAGCCGTTTTATACCATGTTTTGTTGGATTTGTTAAGACTGAGCATATAACCCGTTAACGTATCGCCATTTTGTTTGACACGAAGCAACATTCCTGCTGCATTAAAACTATCGCCAAAATCCACCGAATAGTCAAATTGAATTTCCTGCTCTTGCTCCTTTTCTGGAATCATCCATATCGCATTTTTCCCAAGATACTTTTTGTTTCCTTTCATGACAATATCTTGCCCATGATTGGCAATTTGAATGCTGCCGATTGTAGAAGACACATCCGTTTCCCAAGTAAACGAGTCTTGAATATTGGCTTCAACCGCCTCAACTGCACTGATTTTGACTTTGTCTGTTGCAATTCCTTGTTTACTTAACTCTTGCTTCAAATCCTCCTCAAAATGACTGACATCAACCTTTGTCTTCGATTTTGCCAAAACAATGTCAACCAGCTGATTTGGCACAACATTAACATCCACCGCTTCTTTTGCCACACTTTGCAGCAGTGGAAAACAGTATTGCACACACAGCATTAAAATTGTTAGTAGCACCTCAATTTTTCTTTTTGATTTTTTCATACCGCTCGCTTCTCTCCTTTAATTTACTTTTCTACTTATTTATAATAGTTTCATGAAAAAATCAAATCTCTTTTTGGTTACAAAACCTAAACTTTGCTACGGGCACTTTATTTATCGGCATTATTACATTTTGATTACAACAAAAGTTATTCCGCCAAATCCCAAGCAGTTCCATTCCAAGTCGCTTTTGCACTTGCAGGTAACTTCACAAGCGGACGAACGCCTGTATAATCTTGTTGATTTGGTCCGCCTCCTACATAACCAGACGAATACACCCATTGAACAGCTGTTGTACTTTCTGCACTGCTTAACCAATATGCTGCTACACCATTCCATTTTTCTTTATGTGGAAAATATAATAAATCATTATAACCTGCCTGTGTTGCTATATTATGATATAAACTTCCATAATCTGTGCCGTATTTTGCATTATAGCTTGCCCAAAACTCCTTATGATTTGGTCCACCTTTTGCTGTTGCACCACTCAAACCTGTTGTATATATATCCCAATAAGAATTGGTTTGTAACCAATTAACTAGGCCTTCTACACTACTACCACTTATGCTATATGTACCAATTGCTGTTATTCCGTCTTCTTTATTTAAATTAGTATTTGGCACATAATCACTTGCTATAATATACACATTGTCTCCATCGTTTAAAAATACTTTCCAATCTGAAACTCCATTTGCACTATAACTCACATTATCTCCATAATTGGTTGGTAAAATTTTAGCTGTTGCCAATGCTTCCCAAACCGCATATAAAGTCACACTTTGGGTTCCCATTGTGAAACTTCCTGAGGTCGTGTATTCTGGCGTTGCTGCTGTGCTACTTTTTGCCCAACCTAAAAAATTATAACCTTTTCTGGACGGTTTTATTTCAAAATTAATGACTACATTTTCCCCTGCTGTATATTTTTTTGTGGCTGGCGCGCCTGTTCCGCCATTGGCATCATACGAAACTGCATATTTGGTTACAATTTGATTGCCACTTAATTCTCCGTCAATTGTCACAGTTCCATCTGGATTGAAAGTTCCTATTTCTAAGCCTTCATAACTTAACGCGCCATTTTCATCGCACGAAATTTCAGCTCCATTAGAAAGCTCTACACCTTCTCGCAATTTGGCTTTGACGTAATCATTCACGTTTGCAAAATCGTTTTTCTCTGTGTAATAATCCATTTGCAATTCCGCGATTTTGAGCTCAACTTCTTCCTTGATTTTCGCCATATTCATGATGTCAACCGCCTTTTGGGCTCGTCCTAAAATTCCATTGCTGCCTGCCACTAAATTAAGCGACACTCCAGCTAAGATTAATAATACAATAATTGTTACAACAAGTGCTACTAGCGTGATTCCTGTAGATTCGTCAAGACGAACCCCTACGTTTTGTTTTTTCATTTTAAAATCCTCCTTTAATTATTTTTATTACAACATTTTAATTGTTGTAATATTTATTATACACATTGTTCATAATTTTTGCAATATTTTTATGATTTTTTCTCATATTTTTTAAAATAGTTTTTATATTATTATAATCTTTTATTTGATTTTACCTTTATTTTGTTATGAGAATTTCTCATGAATAAAACAATTATATTTTCTATATTATATGAGTATTGCTAGTATAATATTTTTATACAGAAGGAGGTATTTATGAAAGATAACGATATCATTAATAATCTCAATAATTTGAAAAAAATCCGCGAGGAACGAAAAATTACGCAAGTAAAGCTCTCTACTGATTTAGGCGTGAGTCAAGAGCTTATCTCACGTTATGAAGTCGGCTCTTCTTTTCCTCAACCTAGTATGCTGATTAAACTTTCGCAATATTTCAATTGCTCGGTAGATTATTTGTTAGGACTTACTGATGTGCCAACTCCAATAAAATATCTTTCTTCAGATGGCATCTCTACGCAAAATTACGAATTAATTACAAAATATAATTTGCTATCAAACGAAAACAAATCTCATCTTGATAACTATTTATCGTTTTTATTAATTCAAAAACAATAACTTTTACAACGCAAAAGGACGACTTTTCAGTCGTCCTCTTTTATTTTATTCATTATAGAACAAATTTCTTAATCATAACGATTCCTGTACTAATGATTGACAATACTGCAGTTGGAAGAATGATATATTTTGGCTCGCTACCTGTTGAAATACTTAAAATCACATCTGCTTTATCAATATCATCTTCACCGTCTTTTTTGTTGTCTGGTGTTGAGTCGATATCGTCTGTGTCATTTGCATCATTGTAATCTTGACTAATTTCTGCCACATTTGTTTTTACACCTAAATTGTCTTCTCCATTAATCCAACGAAGTGTTACTGGTACAGTTGCTGATTCGCCTGGTTGCAATAATGTTTTGGCTAAAGCATTTGTTGCAATCACATTGTTTGAAATCGCTTTCCAGTCTTTGTTGTCAGCTTCTACAAACTGCAAACCTTCTGGAATGTAATCTTTAATTTCTGTCGCAAATCCCGGAATGGTTCCTTCGTTTGTAATGGTAATATTATAAACAAATTTCACAATGGTTGAATTAATTTTCTTTCTATGAACTTCAACTTTTAGCAATTGACCATCTTTAGCTGGGTATTCTGTAGTAGAATCCCCAACTGTCACAACTGCTTTTGTCAAATCCTTCTTTAATGCCAAATCAAAATATCCTACATGAACTCTTTCTTTGTCAATATCGTCTTCGCCTTCTTTTTTATTGTCTGGCGTTGAATCAACATCGTCAATTTCATTTCCGTCTTTATCCGTATCTTTCGTGATTTCTGCTGTATTTGTAATGGTGTCATTTGAAGTTTTGGCATCTACTGAAAATACTGCTTTTACATCTAAGTAATATAAATTTCCTGTGCCTTTATCCAATGCTTTCAACAACGCATCTTCTTTTCTGGCTTCTGATTTTTCTTTTGACAAATAGTCTGTTCTGATTTCCACTGCTTTGCTTGTGTCTGATGTTTCTTTACCATTGCTATCATACATTTTCCAGCCATATTTTTTATTCGTTTCGTTATTTGCGTCAAACACTAATCCTTTTGGAATGTCATCTCCAATTTCTGCCGCATAACCATCCACTTCGCCTTCGTTGTAAACGCGGATTGTATAGGTTACTTTATCTCCATTGTTGACTTCCAACGCTGTTTGTGGATGTGAATAAGTAATTTTTCCGTCATTATAAGCAACTTTTGGAACCCTGTCTGTAATTTCTTTGCTATTTACTGCTGTGATAAATTTCTGCAAAGCCAAGTCAAATTTCTTGTCTTCTATTGTTAAAATTTCAAAATCATTATCATCTTCTTCGCTGTTTTCTTTATTCCATGGCATATCATTATTTGGTGTAGAGTCTCTGTCATCTACTTCGTTTTTGTCAGCATCTAAGTCTTGTGTAATTTCTGCAACGTTTTTCAAATTCAAACTATTTCCCAACACAATACAAGTTACTTGCACATCTCTGTAAGATAATTTATCAGAACCATTGTATGCATTGATTAGATTTTTTGTATTCGTTGAACTTAAAGCTGTTGTGCTGATTGACATACAAGCATCTTTTTCCTTAAAAGTTGCGTTTTTCCAATCATCTCCTACCACAACATCCACATTTTTCAAATCTGTAATTCCTGTAAAATCTTCTTTCTTCAAGTTTTTCGTTCCGTCTGTTATATCTGCTAATTTGATGGTTTTTAAATCGCCACTGCTTCCTTTATTGATTGCCCAAGCGTTGTCAATATTGGCATTATAATTCACTAGAAATCCTAAGCCATCTGGTAAATAATCTGTTACTTTTTCTGCGTAACCGTCCACTTCGCCTTCATTGTAAACTCGAATTGTGTAAGTTACAATGTCGCCTGCTTGCACCAAAACTGGTGTTTTTACTTGTTTGTAAGTTGCTGTTGTTTGTCCATTTTTTAATGGTGTCGTATCAACAACCGGATCTCTTTTTGGCTCTACTGCTTTACCATTTACTTTCGTGATGAATTTTTGCAAGCTCAAATCAAATGCTTTTCCTGCCATGATTACTTTTTCAAAATCGTCGTCGTCTTCATAACCTTTGTAATAGAAATCTGATTTTGATAAATCTTTTTCTCCACTTGTTCCCACGTATTCTGACGGTTTAATTCCATTTTGAGTTCCATCATGATTAGCTCCAGGAGTAGAATCTCTGTCGTCTATATCGTCTTCCATAATTTCAGCAAAATTGGTTAAAATTTGACCTGCTGCAATTTCGTCTGTAATCTTACATACAATATCTACACTAACTTTTTCAATGTTTTCATTTTCTTTATTAAACGCAGGAAGCACGGTGTCTTTTGTAAAAGTTGTTGTAGCAACTGTTCCAATGACTTTGTCGCCATTTTTTTGTTCTGTTACTTGCCAATCATATCTTTGATTGGTTTCATTGTCTGTTACCATTTCTAACCCATTTGGCAAATAATCGGCAATTTCAAGGACCTTTCCTTCTAAGTCGCCTTCATTAAGTACTGTCATTCGATAAGTCACTGTATCTCCAACTTTTACTTCTACAGGTTCTTTTTTGTGTCTATATTCTGCTGTTTCAGCTTCTCCACTTGTTAATTTTCTGACATCAACCGTTGGAACCCTATCCGTAATTTCCTTGTCATTGACTGCAATAATGTATTTTCTTAAAGCTAAATCTGCTTTTGGCTCTTCGCCCTCAATTTTAACAGTCACATTATCATTTATTGTGTCTCCTTCTTTTGTCAATAACACAAGTGGCTGATAAGTTGGCTCACCTGCTGCCCAAACAGAGGCTTTTGTACCAAATTTCCCATAAGACAAATTCAATTTTACGTTTTCAATAGTATTGCCTTCTACTGGCAAATAAATATAATAATTCGTATCAAAAATCTCATTGATTTTTTTAGAAATTGTGTTTCCGTTTTCATCTTTTATCGTATATTTTGTGCTTGGGATTTCACTTTTTCCATCTGTCAATGTAATTTGATAATCACTACTTGATAACTCTTTGGATGGCGCTGTTACTTTAAAAGGTCCTACTTTATAAGAATTTCCTTCTCTTTCACAAGCGATATCTCTACTGGCAATGGTTGGATACGTTGCTGCGCCTGCTGGTTTGAACTCTTCGTTTTTATGCTTCAAAGCTTCATTTACCAAATATTGATACAAAACTGTAAGCCATTCATGTTTGCTGCTGCTTACACTATCTGTCACTTGTGAAATTGCTTCTTTTTTGTCAATAATTGGTAATTTCAAACTGCCATCTGTGTTAGTTTGTACAAAAGGAATTCCTTGGATTGTACTTTCCCCATGATTTGTAAAATACCAAATCGCCCATTGCTGAATGACTTCAATATCGTCGTCCGTGATTTCTGCTTTGATGTCATCTAAAGTTGCTGCATCTTCATAGCCAGAATGAATGACATTATCAAAAGCACGATTTAGCAAAGCATCTTTTAGCACTTGTCTTTGCGCCGCTGAACTCATTTGCTTTCTTAAATATAGGTTGTCCAATAACCAACATAAAGCATTGTAATGTTCATCACTCATGTTAAATGTGGTTGGTTTTCCCGCAAAAAAGTCTTCCACAGTTCTTGTATATTCAATCGAACCAATCACGCCTTCTGCATTAATCGTTGGAAAAGAATTGTTTCCATCCAAGCAATAAAAAGCATCTGAATATAAATAAGAACCAGCAGCATTTTTATCGTCTTCTCTGACAATTTTTAAAATGTCTGTTTTTCCGTCTCCACCAAATATATATTGATATTGCTTTCTATCGTACTTATCTTCTCCCTCTTCAGACAAACTTTCACTTGATTCTGGTCCACCCTCATGAAACTTTAAAGACATCAAGTTAACTTTATTTACTTTGTTATCTTTCTCATTTGTCAAGGCTTCTGCTAATACAACGCTGGCATGCGGTAGAAGCAATGTCGCAATACAAATTGTTGCAATTAGCACTTTTAAAAATTTCCTTTTTATCATTTATTTTTACCATCCTTTATAAAATATTTCACTTGTGTAAATATTTTTACATCTATTCTTTTTCATTATAACCTATTTCGACAAAAAAAGCAAGAGTTATCTTGCTTTTTTATCAATATTTTTTAGCTCTTATCCTAGACTTTCATAGTAAGCATTATATAGTTTTGAATAATAGCCGTCTGTCTGGAGCAAAGTCTCGTGATTTCCTTCTTCCACAATACTTCCATTATCTAGCACAATGATTTTATCTACGTTTACAATTGTAGACAATCTATGAGCAATAAATATGGAAGTTTTATTGGCTGACAATCGGTCAATTGATTTCTGAATCAAGCTTTCTGTATAGGTATCAATGTTTGCAGTTGCCTCGTCCAGCACAAATATATTGGGATTATTAGCAAATACACGCGCAAATGCAATCAGTTGTTTTTGCCCTTCTGAATACGAATTGCCCCTTTCATTTGAAATATGCTCCATGCCTTCTGAAAAAGAATTTACAAACTCGTCTGCTGACGCCAATTCAATCGCTTCAGCCACATCCTCGTCTTCCAAATTTTTGTACAACTTGATATTGTCTTTGATGCTTTTTGCAAAAATAAATGGATCCTGCAAAATAATGCCAATATTAGAACGCAAACTTCTCAAATTAATATCCTTAATATTAATGCCGTCTAGCAAAATTTCGCCTTTTTGAATTTCATAAAAACGATTAATCAAATTCGTAATCGTCGTTTTGCCAGAACCCGTTTTTCCCACCAAAGCAATGCTCTCTCCGGGGTTAATTGTGAAACTAACGTCCTTCAAAATCCAATTTTCGCCATTATCATAAGAAAACCAAACATTTTTAAACTCAATTTTCCCTTTGACTTCTTTCAACTGAATGCCTGTTTCAAAATTTTCCAAATATTCTTTTTGTTCCAAAATATCATAAATTTTGTCAATGGAAACAAACGCTTCTTGCACGACTTCAATATTTTCTATAATTCTTGTAATTGGCTCAAATAATTGCTTCATATAAGTAATAAATGCATAAATAAATCCCACTTCTAACGAAATCCCAAAAACATGATTGGTACAAGCCACCACGATAATAGCAATTCCAATTTTCTCAAGGACCGTCATCAACGCAGGAAGCAACCCTTCTATGACACCTGTTTTTACTCTTGCTTTACAAAATTCATTCGTATAACCTTCACATTCTGTTTGCTTTTCCTTCTGAATATTAAATATTTTGATGATTTTAGCCCCATAAATGGATTCTGCCAAAAAGGTATTCAAATTCGTTCGAATTACTTTGGAAACATCGTATTGTTTATGCAAAATTCCCGTTAAGGTCCACGAAAACAAAATGATAAACGGCACAACTAAAAATGCAAGCATTCCCAATTTCCAGTTAAAATACAGCATAATTCCTGCAATCGCAAAAATCAAAATAATATCTTTAATAATAGTTGCCACAATGTCTTTGAACAAGGAAGAAATGTCTTCCACATCATTTGTAATTCGGACAAACAGCTTCCCCGCAGACGTTTTATCATGAAACGTAACATTCGTGTTTTGGGAAAATTGAAATAATTTATTTCTGAGCGAATAAATCACTTCCTCGCCCATCAAATTCACAGTGGTTGTTGTAATAAAATCAATGATATTTCCCAAAAGTACAATTCCAATATAAATCGCCCCCAACAAAGAAACCGTCATTGCTCCCTTCTGAAAAATGCCTTTGCTAATATATTCATCAATCGCCACTTCCAGCAAATACGGTTTTACAATTTCGCCAATTCCTATTAATAAAGAAAGAACCGACGTAATGATTATCGTCTTTTTATGTGGCTTTGCCAATTCTAGCACTCTCGCCATTGACTTACTTTTCATACGTTCCTCCTAATCTATGATTGCTTCTTCTTTGGAAGATTGTTGCGAATACAACTTATTATACAATCCTTTTCTGCTAATTAACGCTTCGTGATTTCCAACTTCTATCATATTGCCCTCATCCAAAACAATAATTTTATCCGCATCTTTGACATCTGAAATTCGGTTAGAAATAATAATGCAAGTTTTCCCTTTCGTCAATTCCTTGATATTTTTCAAAAGCGCTTCTTCGGTTCGATTATCCAACGCGCAAAATGTATCATCAAAAATAACAATATTACTTTTTTGCAAAAATGCCCTAGAAACCACCACTCTTTGTTTTTGTCCGCCAGACAAATCCACGCCATTGGAGCCACCAATTTTCGTATAAATTCCTTCTTGCATTTTGTCTATTTCGTCTGAAATAATCGCCTTTTTTGTGCTTTCTTGAATTTCGTGATCTTCGTAATCATCACGGAACAAACTAATATTGTCTTTTAACGTGCTCGAAAACAAAAAAGCGTCTTGGGTAATATAACAAATACTTTTTCTCAAAATGCCAAGTGGAATGTCATTAATATCTTTCCCACCAATCATAATTTTCCCATCTGGCACAGGATACAATTTCAAAAGCAAACTCATGAGCGTTGTTTTTCCACTTCCAATCGTACCGATAATTCCTAAAGTTTCCCCTTCTTTAATTTCCAAACTAATATGGTTTAGCGCCACTTCAATATTTTGCGTATAATTATAAGTTAAATCGTTAATTACAATATCGCCAGATACTAAATTTTCGGACTTCAAATTTTTGGTTGACACTTTTTCTCGTTCCAATTCAAACACTTTTGACAATCTCTGATACGAAATCTGTGCTCTTTTAAAACGCGAAATCAAACCCGGAATCCATGAAACGGGATTAACGAACAGTCCGATATAGCCGTTAAAGGCAATAAATTCACCAGTTGTAATCGTACCTTCTATGACTAATTTTGAACCATAAATCAAAGAAATTCCATAGCACAAACCAAAACAAATATTGATGCAGGTTGAAAGCAAAGTAGAATGCACATCAACCGCATTGTTCGCTTGTTTCAACATGCGATTTCTTTTGATAAATTCTTTGAGCTGACTCATTTCGCCAGAATACGCCTTTGTTGTTTTGATGCTATCCGTGCTTTCCTGCACGAATTCTGACATGGCCGTATAATACTTTTGCGATTTTTTAAAACTAATTTCCACATATTTTTTAATTCTTACCACAAGATAACTCGTCACAAGAATTGGGCACATTGTTACAAGCGTTAATTTCATATTAACGCCGACCATCATTTGGTAAGTCGCCATCAAAAATATAATGATAATTCTAGAACCAAGCGAAATAGCTCGGTATAAAAATACTCTCATTTCGCCAATATCTTTTGTAAAATACGACATAAATTCGCCATTTTTTATGTTTTGTAACTGGTTCATTTTAATTTTCATAAATTGGTCAAACAACTTATTTTTCAAATCTTTTTCAAATCCACGAACAATAATCCCAACACTATATCTCCAAGGCATCCTTACTAGCAACAAACCAATGGCAGAAAGCACAAGAAGAATTGCTTGCCTAACAATCAATTCTTTATTTCCTTCTATATTATATAATAAATCCACGATTTTTCCGATGATTTGTGGCGGAATGGTCAGTAAATACATATTGATTGCAATAAATGTCCACACAATGATAAACTGCACTTTATATTTCTTCAGTATTTTTATGATTATATTTTTCATTTGTCATCTCCAATTATCAATCTCATCTTTATTTTATAATAAAAATAAGAAGAATTCAACATTTTTTTGAAATATTTTTATTTTATAAAAATTCACATAATTTTCACAATTCTATTACATAACGGGCACAAATTTGTGTTTTTAAAAATTAAACCGATAGAAAACTGGTAAAAATTCCCCTTCTCTAAGATGTCTCTGTATGCTATAATTAGATTATAAAAAACTTTTAGAAGTCAACAAGCCATAATAAAAATACAATTCAAGGGAGGAACACAACTATGGCAAAACCAACCATGATAACTTTTGATAAAATCATTAATTGGGACAACTCTAAAACCTATGTTTTTAGGACTACTACTGGCGTGTTATTGCAAATTAGTAATTTAAAGGATGACATCGCAACTATTGAATGCACAGTTGGTACAAGCATTGAATCTTTTGCTGAAATCATTGCTGGCTGTTTTCACCAAAAGTCAAATTTTAAATCAGAGTTATTAGCTGCGTTTGGTCTCGAGACAAGCGCAGAATTTATCACAATCAACTTTGAACTCGGTGGAGTCAAAGTAACTGTCAATCGCGCAAGTGCTACACCAGAAAAAATTTGTGAAAAGTGGTATAACAGATATCCTATGTATCACTAATTATGGCAACTGCAAAAGAACCTTTTCTTTTTCTTTTATGCTGGCAACCTGTTAACTAAATAGTATAAAAATCCCCGGATAAAACCCAGGGATTTTTATTATGAATCTTTTGCTACCAACTCACTCGTATATTTCTTTCCGTCCACCGTAAAATTCACGAATAAACCTTTCTCCAAATCCTTCTTACCCGCATCCAGAGTTATTTTGTAACCTTCTTCACCACTCGTTCCACCAGCTACATCTTGGTAAACTTTGCCTTCGCCATCTGTGATGTTTAACATAGATGTCATCGCATCTCCAAAATTTCCCTCAAAATCTTTTCCCGCTGTAATCAAATCTCGGTACAATTTTGAACGAAAACGCAATACTAAACTTGTTTCAGTCAGTGTTGCTTTCTCCAATTCAAAATCTGGAATTTCCTCAGCCAATTTTAACTCAAACGTATTTCTTTCATAAAATTTATCTGGCACATCAATCTCAAAAATCCATTTTGCATTTGTAATTTCAAAATGTTCTTTTTCATTAATCTTATGTGGTTCATTCGGATCCATGTCATACATATCATAACCCAAATCAAACACGCGAATATAGATTTTTTTACTCTTTGGAAAAGCGTCTCTTGCACGTATATTGATATTAGACGTAATTGTTCTATTCTGTTCATTCACTTCGATTAATCCCATTCCGCCACCGTCGCTTAGTTGTGTCGAATACAAATCCCTTTTATCATATTTTATGCCTAATTCTTCATAGACAAATGGCACTGTATTATCCCTGTCACCTTTTTGCATCGTAAGACCAAGTGCAGAAAAAATTTCATAAACATTCTTATTTTCATCATAAACCGCAACCCCATAACGAAACGTTTGCGAATTTACCTGCTTTTCCTCCGCAAATTGGAAACTAAGATTGGCATCAAAACAATCATCTGTTAGCAAAATAGAGTTCACTTTCACGCTCACGCCGTCTTGTATTACATAATCCATATTCAAAACTTCTGCATAATCTGACTCTCTTACCTCATCCAAGTTGCCCTTCGCCTCGCCCACTGGCCTACTTTTGTATTCCTCAAACGCCACATTCCATTTAATTTTAGCATACATTTGGCTCGAAGTCGCACCGATCACTACAATCGCAACAAAAACTGCTGCCACATTTAATATTTTTCTTCTCATATGACTCACTCCTTTCGTTTTCAAACGAATTTTCTCATAATTCATATCCCTATTGTGAATTTCATCCAGGTATTCCTTCCAAACTTTACTCATTTTCTATCACATCCTTTCCCAAATGTTTGCGAATTTCCTTTTGCGTACGATAAATCTTGTTCTTCACATTCGATTCTGTAACTTCCAATTCTTGCGCAATTTCCGCAATTTTAAGCCCCAAAACAAAATACAAATAAAACACTTTCGCAGTTATTAAATCCTTTCTTTTAATGTAATCCCAGACTTTTTCTGCATCTTGCTTTGTCATAAAATTTTGCTCCAAATCAAACGTATCCGTCACATCAATATCCTCATTTTCATCATTTACCAAACAAACCAATTTCTTTTTACAACCATACCTTTTGATTACATTTTTTGCAATTCCGTTAATATAAGCCTGCCTATTCTCAATTTGCAAATCTTGCTTTTTGCGCAATATTTTATAAAATTCCACATAAGTATCTTGCAAAATGTCATTCAAATCCATAATATTATAACAATGTATCGTAATAAATTTAAAAGTATTCAAATACGTTTGTGCATAAATTTCTTCAAAATCTTTTTCTTCCACTCGAGCTCCCACATTTGCCTCCTTTACTATATTATCTTTTATTATAACAAAAAAGTTTCAAAAAACATAAAAAAACACAAAACGTGTTTTTCATAAATTTCTCACGTTTCGTGTTTTGATTGATTTAATTTGACAAATCCCAAGCAGCGCCATTCCAAGACATTTTTGCACTCGCAGGTAATTTCACAAGAGGACGAACGCCTACAATTGTATGACCATACCAGCGATTGCGTACGCTGCCGTCATAAGCCACACCTTCCACATTATTAGCATTGCTCGAATACGATGAAGCTAACCAATAAACATCTATGGAATTCCAAGAAGATGTATGAGGGAAATATAAAATGTTACTATAACCAGTGTGACTACTTAGTTCTTGAGATTCTGCTGAATAATTCGTTCCATACTTTCCATTATAACTTGCCCAAAATTGCTCTAGTGTCGGTCCCCCCATTGCTATTGCACCGTTAAATCCCTTCGCATATTCACTCCAATCTTCTGTATTTACTAAAGTACTTACCAATTCATCTCCACTACTTCCATATACCGCATATGATCCAGTTTTACTAAGTTTATCTGTTACTCCGCTATTTGGCACATAATCACTTGAAATCAAATAAACATTACTTCCATCATTTAAAAACACTTGCCAATCACTTACGCCATTCGCACTATAATTGACTTTGTCTCCATAATTTGTTACTGAAATTGTTGCTGCTGCAAAATTTTCCCACACAGCATACAAAGTTACATTTTGTGCACCCATGGTAAAACTCTCTGGAGTTATGTATTCTGGTGCTGTCGCATTTTCTGTTCTTGCCCAACCTAAAAAATTTGCTCCTTTTTTCGTTGGTTTTGTCGTAAAGTCAACACTTACACTTTCTCCCGCTGCATATTTTTTGCTAGCAGGCACATCTCCGATTCCGCCGTTGGCGTCGTACGAAACTGTATATTTTTGCACTATTTGATTGCCACTTAATTCGCCATCAATTGTTACGCTTCCGTCTGGATTGAATGTTCCAATTTCTAAGCCTTCATAAGTTAAAGTGCCATTTTCATCGCACGAAATTTCAGCTCCATTGGAAAGCTCTACGCCTTTTTGCAATTCTGATTTCACATAATCATTCACGTTTGCAAAATTGTTTTTTTCTGTGTAATAATCCATTTGCAATTCTGCGATTTTGAGCTCAATTTCCTCTTTAATTTTTGCCATGTTTGTAATGTCAACTGTCTTTTGGGCTCGTCCTAAAATTCCATTGCTGCCGTGCGATGAGATTAATTGACACACCTGCTAAAATTAATAAAACGATGATTGTCACAACTAACGCAACCAGTGTGATACCTGTATTTTTTCTTGGACCAATGTGTGCATTACCCCCTATGTTTTTGTTTGATTTTTTCATTTTTTATTCCTCCTTTTTCATAGATTATAATATTAAAAAAATAGATTGTCAATGTTTTCGTGAGTTATTTTTTTATAGTATATTATTAAATAAGTTATATTTATTTCATTTTTCATATAAACTACCTATATATTAACAAAAAAGGAGTAAAAACATGGTATTATTAAATGTGAAACAAATGCTAAAAGATAAAGGAAAAACAAAATATTGGTTATTTCATCAACTTGATTGTATAAGTTATACTAATTTTAATAATATGATTGAACAAAAAACGAACTCTATAAAATATGAAAATATTGAAAAACTTTGCGATATACTAGAATGTGAACCTCAAGATTTATTCACAATCATTAAATCATAAAAAATAAAATATGACATTAAAATGTCATATTTTATTTTTGTTGTATTCCTTCATTTTACTGTATTTGAAAAACATCTTTCTATAATATGACATTTTGATGTCATATTATAAAGTCCCTCCTTATTTTTCTGTCATGGTTTTCAATACGTCTTTTGTGAGCTTGTCCTTATCCAATTTGTTCATTATCATAATCACAATTGCCACTAAAACGAGAACTGCTGCATACAATATCAAGCTCATTTTCCAATCTCCCATGGCTAAGTTGGCTCCTGCGAGTGTCGAAGAAATGACTGACGGAAAACGCGCAAATGTAGAAATCAAGATAAATCGCATTGGTTGAATGGGAAGCAGTCCTGCCACATACACTAATAAATCTTTGGGCGTTCCCGGAATGAGAAAAAGAATTAGCATGATTTTTTCAATCTTTTTCGGATTTTGAAACAGTTTGCTATTTTCAATTTTCTTAACTTTTTCTTCTTCGCAAAAATTGCACACAAAACTTCTGCCAAATTTCCTCACTAATCCATAAATCATAATAGTCACAATGCACGCAGATGTCATGATGAACACTGTTCCTCCAATGGCACCATAACACATCCCTGCCAATATTTCAAGCGGTTCTCCGGGTACGATAATGAGAAAAATTTGTGCTACTTGCAATCCAAACAATGTCAGCATACCGAGCATTCCTGAGCTTTCCACTTTTTGCTTAAATTCAACTTGTCCCTCTAAGGAAGACAAGTTTTTCATGAGCGGAAATAAATAGCCAATCATGCCAAGAATAAAAATGACAACAATTACTGATACAATTCTTTTCCAAATTTTTACTTTGTCCATACTTTATATAATCCCTTCTTTTTTTCGGTAAAGCAATAAATTGGCTCGAATTAGGTCCGCCATACTAACAGTTGGAGTGGCATATTTTTTCAATATGCCACCATAAATTTCCTGCAAGCCTTGCATATTTTTAAAATCTTCTGGTTTGACAATGTCTGGCAAACCTGTTTGTATTCCAGACTGTTCCATAATATATTTCACAAATTCTGCACAATAAAAAGAATGTTCTTTTCCGATTTTTTTGTGAATTCCTGCAGCAAACAAGCCCCATACATTAAAAGTATAATTTTCTTTTTGCATTTGAATTTCTTGAATATTCTTTTTCATATTTTCATACTGCTCATCCGTTACTTCTAATGCATACACTTTGGTGCGCGTTTTGTAAAATCTTTTAAATGTGCCTTTATCTATGTATTCGTGTACAAATCCGCCCATAAACGGATTGTACGGATTGAGCCTTCCAAAGCTGTACATTTCTTTTAAGTCCACATCAAGCGCAATGGAACTATGCGAAAACTCGTCTTTTGTAAATGTTTTAATCATCCTAGACAACAGCGTACCTGTATGTGTTAGCACAATAAAGATTTTCTTCATACTACTTACCTACTTCCATTTATATTTCTATCAAATTGTATGTTAGTTGCTACAAAATATATTCCATATACAAAAATAAATATTCCAATAACAAGTACCATATTTCCCCAAATTTCTTCTATCGTTACTGCAACTGTGAAGATTTGCGCTACAATAAAAACTGCTGGAATGCTAAGCAAAATCGGGATGAGCATTGGCAACGCAAAATAAAACAAAATTTGTTTTAAAATCGTTTGGTTCATTTCGGATTCGTCCATGCCCAGTCTTTTCAATAATTCATAACGATATTTGTACTTTTCTGAATCACTTAATTGCTGAATTGCCAAAATTGTCGCAGTTGCCATAACAAAAATCAGTGCCATATAAAATGCTAAAAATGATATCATGGTGTAAAAAGATCTCACTTGGCTTGTTCGGTTGCCTTTTGTCTGAACATTTCCCAGCGGAATGTTAATGTTATAAGTTTGTTCTTCACCACCAACTTCCGCTGTATTTTCTACTTCGTCATACAAAATGAAATCTGACAATCCTTGATAGAATTCTTCTGTGGTTGTTTCTTGCGTTGTTGCCACCAATTTATAATCATCTGGATAATATTCTTGTACCTCAAAATCCAGAGCAGCAATTTCTTCTAACAACTTATCTGGAACAACGATACAATACACATATCCATTAAAAGAAAGTTGTGCAAAATTTTCACCATAAACATCTTTTACTGTCATTTCTTTTCCTACTATTTCAATTTTGTTATTTTTCTGAATGTAATTTTCAAATGGTTTTTCTGCCGTCTTCATACACTGAACAATTGCCTCATTGTCTTCTAAGGATATTATATCATATCCTAGCATTTTTCTCAAGTGATTATAATCCGTTAAGCCCAAAACATTTTCATATCCCATATCATATCTGTCTTGAAACGTCGTGCCGTCAAGCCCTTTTTCTAGGTTCGTTTTTGGTATGTTATATAATCTATATTCGTACATATCAAGCACTTTCGCATTTTTTTGAATATATTCTTTATATTTTGAAAAATCTCCATCCACAGAACTTACCATAATTTCAAATGGATAGCCCATTTCAATTTCATTATTGAGCATACCATTCATCAAAAGTGCTACATTTCCACCAACCATAATGAAGGCAAATAATACTGCAATCGTACCAAGAGTAGCACTCATTGTATTAATTTTAGAAGTCAAATTGCGGTACAAAAATAAATTATTTTTCTTGTATTTTCTGGTTCTATTTTCCAAATATCGTTTCACAATAAAACTAGAAATGCTCAAATAAAACATATAAATTGCAACAATCCATAGCACAATCGCAATCATTGTATTTTTGCCAGTCATTTGGACAGGGTTGCTATAATCTAAATTTAGAACCCACAAGCCACCTAACAGCAAAATGACTGAAATCATAAACAGCGCAACATTTCCTTTTGCATTTTGGATATGATTATTTTCGTTTTGCTTTTCCGCGTACAATAAATCATGCACTTTCGTTTTCTTGATTTTTCGTCTCACTTTTAACAGCACCAAAGCAAATATTCCAAAAAAGCAAAGTGCCGTTGTTTTCACAGCTTCCCAGCTAAAAGCAATGGAAATTTGGTAGGGCTGCGCAAATAAATTCATAATAATGCTTGTAAAAATTTGATACATAAATGTCCCAACGACTGTTCCCACTACAAAAGCAATCAGCCCTATCAGCAAATTTTCAGCCATGAACATATTCGCAATGTTCTTTCTCTCAATTCCCAAAATTTGATAGGTTCCAAATTCCCTGCTTCTTTTTTCAAGCATAAATTTCATCGTATAATGAATCAGCCAAACCATGACAAAAACGACCACAAGATTAATTCCCATAATGGCTTTTGAAAAACTTTTCATGCTAGAAGAAAGTTCCGCAATGTCGCTTGAGGCGGCAATCGAATTGAAGCTAAACAAGAGCGCGACTGCCATGACAATTGTCATAAAATAAATCACATAATCCTTTGCTTGCCTTTTGGCGTTTCTCAAAGATAATTTACCTAACATCTCTTGCGTCACCTCCAAGAAGGGCTAGCACATCCAATATTTCATTGTAAAAATCTTTCCTTGGCTGGTCGCCTTTTTCAATTTTATTAAAAATTTTGCCGTCTTTCAAAAACAGAATTTTTTTGCAATAACTGGCTGAAAATGGATCATGTGTTACCATTAAAATTGTTGCTTTCATCTTTTGGTTCATATCTTCCATCATTTCCAATAACTGCCTTGCCGCCTTGCTGTCTAGGCTTCCTGTTGGTTCGTCTGCCAAAATAATTTTCGGCTGATTGACAACCGCGCGGCAAGCAGCACATCTTTGTTTTTGCCCGCCAGATACCTGATACGGGTATTTGGGCAAAATTTCTTCAATTCCTAGCTTTTTCGCAATCTCCAAAATTTTGGCATCAATCTCGTTTTCAGGAACTTTATTAATCGTCAAAATCAGAGCAATATTTTCCTCAATGGTAAGCGTGTCTAGCAAATTAAAATCTTGGAAAATAAAACCTAAATTTTCCCTGCGAAATTTCGCAATTTCCTGCTCCCTAATTTCTGTAATATCTTGATTTTCCAAATAAATATGTCCAGCGCTTACGGTGTCAATGGTGGAAATACAATTCAAAAGCGTGGTTTTTCCGCTTCCGCTCGCCCCCATAATGCCAATAAATTCGCCTTCTTCCACATCAAAACTGATGTCATCAATTGCTTTTGTAAGATTATCTTTGTTGCCGTAATACTTTTGTATTTGCTCTACTTTCAATATTTTTTTCAAAATCATCACTCCTTTATACTTTCTAAATCAAGTATACCTTAAATCTAGACTGTTTCATATAGAAGTAGTTTGCTTTAATCTTACAAATTTGTAAGACTTCCAAAATTTTGCAAAAATCTCTTGACATTTTATGTAAATTATGGTATAATATAAGTAACTAAAAACATAATAGAAAAGGAGAGACATCATGACAAAAAAAGAGCAAGTTATTGGAATTTACTTTAAGAACTACGTTGAAAAGCATCCTGTAGATGAGCGGAACCCGGATATCTTTTTGTCCTTTTTGATGCAACTTTATCTCACTGTTCAAAAGGATGAAAAACGCATTCCAATCCCTTTTACGCAGGATTCAAGGGAAATGGCTGAAATCACGAAACTCCTTACCAAAGCTGGTATCCGCTACCACTTTATTGACACATTTTTGTGCGAGTTTGAATAACCACCCTCTCCTACCGCCTGCCCCAAGCAATATCGGGGCAGGCGGTTGCCGTTTTATTCCCCTAGCTTTTTATTTCTTGGTATAAAAATCGTTAATTTTGTGTATTCATTTTCCTTACTTTCCGCCTCCATTTCCATGCCCAACTCTTCACACAATCTTTTGCACAAATACAGCCCAATTCCTGTCGATTTTTTCTGCCTTCTGCCATTTGTTCCTGTAAAGCCCTTCTCAAAAATGCGGTCAATTTCGCTCGCCTTAATTCCAATTCCATTATCTTTTAACCACAACTCCACATTTTCTTTATTTTCCTTCATGCCAATTCGTATTTCTGGATTTTTCTCACTTTTATACTGGACACTATTTATCATAATCTGGTTCAAAATAAATTCCAGCCATTTTTCGTCTGTGTATGCAAACACTTTGTCATTTTCCACATCCACCTTCATTTGATTTTGTATCATCACTTTTTTATTTCTTGCCAGCACATTTTTTACGACTTCTCCCAAATCCACTTTTCGTATCATAAAATCATTGGAAACTTGGTCTAACCTTGCATAAAAAAGTGCCTGTTCCACGTAATTATTAATTTGCTCTAGTTCCTCTTCTAGCTTTTGCGTCACTTCTGATTTATGATTTTCGCAAAGTAGTTTGCCAGACGTAATCGGAATTTTTACCTCATGCACCCAACTTTCAATATATTCCTTATACTCTTTTTGCACCGTTTTAACTTGGTTCACATTCTCTAACATCGACTTACTTGCCCTCTTCAAAATCTGAAAATGTGCCAAATTCTCCTCTCTTCTAGGCTTTTCCAAAATTTCTGAAATGAGATATTTTTCCTCCAAACCATCCATGATTTTGTTAACATTTTTGAAATACGCACTTTTCTTCCAGAAATTCACCACAAACCCAATCCAGAAAAACAAATTTGAAATAAAAATCACAACCCAAACCACGTTTTGCGCGACTGTCATCGCCTTCAAATAAGCCACCAAACCTAAGCAATACACGATAAACACTAAAATGTAATTCATTTTGTCTTTTACATATTTGCTAAACCTCATATTTGATATCCTTGCCCTCTTTTCGTTTCAATGAAATTTTCTACCCCAATTTCCTTCAATTTCTCTCGCAACCTCGTCACAATCACACTCAAACTATTGTCGTCAGCATACACATTGTTATCCCACAAATAATCAATAATTTCCTCTCTTGTCACAATTTTTTCCGTATGGCACAACAAATAATACAATGTCTTAAATTCCGTTTTCGTCAGTTCAACTGTTTTTTCTTTATGTGAAACAACCGATTTTAAAATATCCAGCGTTACTTCTCTGTACTCAATTTTACTTTTCTCCTCTTTGGGATACGCGCGCTTGAGCAAATTTTGAATGCGCGCCAGCAAAATCGGAACATTGTACGGTTTTTCAATATAATCGTCTCCCCCTAGCATCATGCCATTCAATTCGTCCATTGCCGTATTTTGGCTGGTTACAAAAATAATTGGTACATTTGATTTCGCACGTATTTTACTACAAATTTCAAATCCCGTTTGTCCCGGCAAATTCACATCAAGTAAAACCAAATGCGGCTTTTGCTCCAAAACCATTTGTGTCACATTTTCAAAATCACAAATCGACTCAACTTCGTAACCACTATTTTTCAATAAAATCTTCAATTCCTCACGAATCTGCTGGTCATCCTCCACAATACTAATTTTAAACATTTGACCTCCTCATTTAGAATTTTTCTCTTTTATTCGCAAAAATCCTATCCATATATTCGTCTGGATAATGCTCGTCCAGAAACTCGTCCATTTCATTTTCAGGCTCAATATTTCTCTTCCTCTCAAACTGCCTATATGCTGCCATGCACGAAATATGAATATCCAAAACCATAAAAATCACAACAAACATGGTAACGATTTTTAGCTTTTTTTGGTGCACAATTTTTTTGATATTTTGCAAAATTGGCCCCATAAACGTCACATATAAAATTCCTGCAATTCCCCAATACGTACAATGTAACAAACTCGTTCTGCCATTTAGATTGAAACGCAAATAGGAATAATCCCATGAAATCGTACCAAAAACACATTCCTGAATCCAAGAACATAAATACTCTGTCACACCACCAAGTAGCATCGTAAGCAAAAATACTTTTGGCTTATTTTTCGTATCCATTTCATTCAAAACCACATAATACACCATCATTCCAATTCCGTAAACCGGTGTAAAAGGTCCATATACCAAGCCTTGCCTTGACTCAAAAAATCCCTTTTGAAACAAAACCACAATCATTTCATAAAGATAACCAATCACGCTTCCCAAAACAAACAACCAAAACAGGACAATTAATTCTTCTAAAAACCTTCTTTTTTCCATATTTTATTCTCCATATTTTTTATTCATTATATCTATTATTTCCATTTTTTGATATTGAATTAGCTTACAACAATCTTACAATTTTGTAAGGTAAATTTTTTCGTTTGTCATTACTTTGGTTATATCACAAAATTGGAGTTTTGTTAAGGGGATTATCTGAACTTTAAGAAAAGATTAAGATTTCAGTTTCTCCATCTCTTTTTCCCAATCAAATTCTTCCACTTCATAACCTTCCAAATCCGTCATTTGCACATCTTCGTCTGCCACATTTCCGAAATCATAATGATATTCTGAAACACTGCTAAATTCTTGTTTTGGAATATTCGTATTCGGATAAAAATCCGTCCCAACCACATCGCCAAAACTCATAATCGGCAAACCAGTTTCCACATCCACCCATTTTTTACTTTCTCCAAAATCAAACACATAATATTTTCGTCCAATTTGCTTATAATCCGTGGAAATTTTCACATAAAACGGCTCCCCTAATTTTAATATTACAAATTCAAACTTTCTACCCACTCCAGAATCCAAAACAAACGGACTCTGCGAAACAATAAAATCTCCCTTCTTTCTCTCAGTCAGCATTTTTTCTTTACGCGCCTTCCTCTCATCCTCATTCACAAAATATTCTTCTTTCGCATTTTCGGCAAGATTTCCATACCTTGTTTCAAACTTCTGAACCACTTCTCCTGCTTCTTCCAAATGTGAAACCACTTTATACTTTCCGTCTTTATACCAAATCTTATTAAATATAACACTATTTTCATCACAACTGATATTCTCTTCTATATAAAAATTTTCGCCTTCAAATTGCTTCTCTATTTTCGCACAAACTCCATTTATGATGCAAAACTTATACAAATACCAACCAGCAAAAATCACAAAAAACACAAATGCTGTCAGCAAAACTGCTTTTATTTTAGTTCGCCTTCTAATCTTTTTCAAATAATCAATTTGTGCTCTTTGATTTTCCTCTCCCTTCTGTAAATTACTTTGAATTTCCTGCAACTTTTCCCTGCATTTCTCGCATTCCATCAAATGTTTCTCTACCAACTTTTTTGACTCTGTCTTCAAGACATCATCCACATAACCAATCAGCAAATCCTGCACAATTTCGCATTCTATCTTTTTATCCATTTTTCGGTTCCTCCTTTATTTTTTGTTTCGCGCGAAAAAACGTCACACGCGCCCAATTGGTCGTTTTCCCCAAAACTTCGGCAATTTCTGTAAAACTCAAATTTCCCATTATTCTCAAATAAACAACCTCCCTAGGCAGCTCGTCCAACTTCTGCACATTTCTAAAAAGCTGTAATTTTTCCTCTTTTTGCAAAAACAAATCTTCCACCATATTTCCAGCTACCAAATTTTCCGTCAATTCCTCTGTGGGCAACTTTTTTTCCTTTTTTAATTCCTTGTACCACAAATGTTTCGCAATTTGACAGAGCCAAGTTGACACTTTACATTCCGCACGAAATTGGTGGATTTTGCTAACCGCAATGGCAAAAGTCTCCTGCGTCAAATCCTCAGCCAAATGCGCATCACCACTCAAGCAAAGCAAATATTTATAAACCGTGCTCGAATATTGCTGATAAATTTCGTCCATGCTCTGCATCCCATTTCCTCCTTCTATTTTATGAGAGACCATTTTTTCCAATTTGTTACAAAAACTTTACTATTTTATAATATGACATTAAAATGTCATATTATAACCTAAACAAAAATACTCCTGAAATCAAGAGTATTCCTGTCTTTTATTGACTTTCTTTTTTAAATATGACACTAAAATGTCATATTTAATTTTATTTCATTTTCCCTTTTGCACCCATTTTCGGACTTCCTTGCATTGCTAAAATATTTTGGTCATACGAAAATGTCAAGTTTTCACGCTCGCGATGTCTCTTTAGCGCAATCTCAATCACTTGATCCATTTCTTGCTCAAACGTTTTTCCGCTCGCTTCCCACAAATAATAAGACAGTGCCCCCGGAATGGTGTTAATCTCATTCACATATACTTTTTGCGTTTGCGTATCCATTAAAAAGTCAATTCTCGCAACGCCACTACAACCCAAAACTTTGAACGTCTCCTTTGCCAAACTTTGAATTTCATCTCTTTTTTCATCTGGAATATCGGCTGGCAACTTTTTGCTAGAAGCCGCCATTCCCTTGCCGCCTCCCAACTTGCCATTTCCAGCTTTCGCACCTGCAATTCCTTTCATGCCAGCCTTATTTTTAGCTGCATTTCCGCCCATATATTTATCTGCATAACTCAAAATTTCGTCAGAAAAAAATGGTTCTTCGCACACAGAAGCCTCTGTTTGCGCAATATTTCCAATCACAGAACAATTAATTTCCTTCAAATTTTCGACTGCTTTTTCCACAATGATGCGGTCCGAAAATTCCATCGCAAACTCGACCGCTTCTTCTAATTCTTGCCTATTTTTCGCCTTTCGAATCCCTACGCTAGAACCGAGATTTCCCGGCTTTACAATCACAGGAAATTCAAGTTTTTCTGTGATTTGGCTCAAATATTTTTCCTCGTCTTTTATGTATTCCATGCTATAAAAAGATACATAATCAACCACCGGAAGCCCCGATTCTTTCAAGACTTTTTTCATCAAAATTTTATCCATTCCAATGCTGGAAGCCAAAATATCTGGTCCCACATACGGAATACCAAGCATGTTCAAAAAACCTGCAATCGTGCCGTCTTCGCCATTGGTTCCATGCATAATCGGAATGGCAACATCAATGGTATTGAGCACTTTTTTTCCAATGAGCGGGGCTGGACAACGCATCACTTTTACGCCATTTCCATCATTGACCACACAAACTTTATAACTTCTCTTTAGCAAAACTTCCATGTCTTTATATTGATACAAATCTAGCAAATCGTCCCCAGTGTACATCACACCCTCTTTTGAAATGTAAATGGGAACCAATTCATATTTTTCTGGGTCCAAAGCCGAAATCGCTTGCGACATCGTAATCACTGCAATTTCATGTTCCACAGACTTTCCCCCAAAAAAAATCCCTAACTTAATTTTCATTTTATCGTTCTCCTTCTTATAAATAATTATCCGGCAAATCATTTTCCAACAAAACAACCGTATGATTGCTCGTAATTCGTCTCATTTCTTGCAAAGCCTCCTCCAAATTCTTCGCAACAAACGTATTTTGCGTCGGATAATGTTTGTCTTGCAAACCTTTCAAAATCGGCAAAGTTTGCTTTTCTCCTACTAAAATCACATAATCGGCACTTTCTGCCGCTTTTTTTCCGAGTTCTCGATTGATTTCTTCTGCCTTGTTGCCTAATTCTACAATTCCCGGGGTTATCAAAACGCGCTGTTTTGCCTCAAATGATTTTAATACTTCGAACGCCATTTTAGCACCCTTGATATTAGAATTATAGGCATCATCAATAATAATGCTTCCATTTGGATTTTGTTTTAGCTCCAACCTGTGCGAAACAGGTTTCAAATATTTCGCTCCCATTTTGATTTCCTCTGCTGTCATGCCCAATTTATCCGCAATCGCAACCGCTCCTACAATATTTAAAATATTTAATTTTCCCAGCAATTTCGTTTTTATTTGGATTTTTTCTTGGTTTGGCAAAACGACATCAAAACTAGAACCACGCTCTGTAATACGAATATTTTCTGCATAATAGTTTGCACTTTTACTCAAACCAAATTTGACTGCATTTTGTGAAAGTTTGGAATTTCTAATATTTTCGTCTTCCCAATTCACAAACGCCAAACCATTTTGCGGAAGCGCATCTACCAATTCCAATTTCGTTTTTTTAACATTATCCAGTGACTTGAATGTATCCAAATGCTGCGGCCCAATCGCTGTTACAATGCCACATTCTGGTTTTACAATATCGCAAATTTCTTTGATATCGCCAACATATTTGGCACCCATTTCACAAATAAAAAGTTGATGTGTGGAAGTCAGTTTTTCGTTAATCGTGCGCACAACGCCCATTGTCGTATTGTAGCTCTCTGGCGTCATTAACGTGTTGAATTTTTGCGACAAAATCGTATTGACCGCATATTTTGTGCTCGTTTTTCCATAGCTTCCCGTAATCCCGATAACTTTCAAATTTTGGACTTCTTTTAGTTTTTTGCTTGCTTTGATGCAATAACTTTTGCGAATGCTTTTTTCTACAGGTCTGTTGATTAGATTTACCAAGTACACAAACATATAGGCTACCATTGAAAAAATATTTGCTATGATGAGTGCGACTTTTTCACTAGCCAATATTGCTGTACCAACAAGTGCCAAAAATAGCAACAAATATGTAAGATACATTCTTCTGATTCGGCTTGTTACAACAAATGCTTTTTTCTCTTTTGACTTTTTGGAAGTCGCAATCAAAATGATATACACGAAAATATTGACAATCATCGCAGGCAATGTGAAATCTAAAATCAGCAAAACAATCGGAATGACAAGCAAAATAATCGTCTTTATGGACAATACTTTTTTGATGTAACGCTTCATCCAAACCGCGTAACGGTCGTTGTAATAATTTTCTAGTTGCAAAATATGCAAACCCTCGCGTGCTCTTTTGTAAAAGAAAATCAGAAATAATATGAAATTCAAACCAATTAATATATTTTGCATTTTTCTTCCTTTCTTATTTATCATTTTTGAAAAATTCGTTTAACACTGAAATGCAATTGGGCAAATTTTGCAAATACGCAAAATGCCCCGAATTTGGATATTCCACCAAACCTGCATTCGGAATCAAGGCTTCCATTTTTTTCGCATCCGCAATTGGTGTATCTGTGTCGTTTGTGCCCCAAATCAGCAATGTCGGAGCTTTGATATTGGGCAGCAATTCTGACATATCTTCGTTGAGAATGTTTTTCATGGTTTCACGCAATACTGGCGCAGATGACCTATAATCACTTGAACCAACGTGATTGAACAATTTTTCTTTAAAATCCTTCATTCCGCCCACATCAGGCAATTTGTTTAGTACCGCTTTTCCTGCTTTAAAAATGCCAACTTTCACATAATATTTCGGTTTACGTTTTGGCACTAAGCCTGCGCTATCCATCAAAACCACTTTTCTGGCATCAACCATTCCTCTACCAACGCAATTGATAATCATTCTACCACCATTGGAATGACCAATCAAAATTGGATTTTTGATTTCTAGTTGGTTCACAAATTCGGCTAAAAAGTCGCCAAAGTCGTTTGTACTAAGTGGATGTTCTGGCAAATCGCTTTTTCCAAAACCCACAATATCCACCAAATACACTTTAAAATTTTCGCACAAACCATTGGCAATTGGACGCATTGTTTCTCGGTCGCACAACCATCCATGCAGCAATATTACTGGGTTTCCTTGCCCCATTACTTCGTACGATATATCCCAATCTTGTATTCTAACTTGCAAAATTTCCTCCTTTCTGTTTTCCACAGTTTGTTCTCATTTAGTGGATAATTTTTACTATAATTTATTCAAATTATTTGTTTTTTGTGATTATATACCATTTTTTCAACAATTTCAATATAAAATTCTGTTTCTTAATATAAAATAATGATATTTATGAATTTTTCCGTTCTCCCCATCCTAGAAATTAAGCAAAATCAAAGATTTTGATAATTTCTGGACGGTCCCCACAATGCCACTTCAAAATTAATAAATATCATTATAACATATAATTCAGTTTAACAACACAAGCTGCTGATTATTTTTTAAACGGTAAGTGTTCCGCCCGGCGTATCCAATATAACCAAAATATCCTCTTCTTTTCCTGTTTCCACATTAATATACACCAAAAATTCTCTGTCTTCCACTTTTCCCTTAAACTCGTAGCACAAAAGCTCCGTTTTCCATTCTGTCGGAATAATCGCCAATCCTTCATCTAGAATCTCCAAATCCTCATTGAGCTTCCTTCTCGCCTCATCCATGGTCAAACTTACATTCTCAAAATTTCTGCTCGTATGAGAATTCAAATATCCATTTGTCTCAATTCCTAAAATTTCGCCATTATCCAGCGCAATTTTCACTTTTATCAAATCCGGATATGCAACAATTTCATTGTATTCATACGCATAATTCACAGTTACAATATTATTTAATTTCGTAAAATACGTTTCCTTCATTGAAGGAAAGCCTTTTTCCTCCAAAAACTTTTTGCCTTTTTCGTTGGCTTCTTCTTGAGAAAGAGTTTCAGTATTCACAGCTCGGTTGTTCTGCATTTCAATAACCCAACCGCCTTTTTTGGCGATTTCAATATTGCACTCATTTTGCTGATTTTTTAGTTTGACAGAAAAATCGTAACATGGAATATTGGCATTTTCCAAAAACTGATTCAAATGAATATTTTCGATTTTATCTTCCCCAAAAAACTCCTTGACTTTATCATGCGCCTCTTGCTCAGAAATGTCATCTCCAGTCAAACCAACTTTATCTGCCTTATTTACATGGTCAGAATAGGCGCCATCGTAAATCAAGCCTTCATACTCTTTTAGGTTAGAATCAATGTTGGAAAACACAGAAACATTATCCACAGCTTGTGCATATTCTAGGGAATTATTTTTCGTTAACTCGTCCCAATTAATTGTTCCTGCATATAATTCCTCAGACAACTGATTTAACGTATTTTCTAACTGTACACTATATTGATGAAGAGATTTCAAATTGTCAAAATCCTCCTCTGTTAATTCTTCATCCTCAATATTTTTTCGGGACAACGAATACGAAAAATCACTTACCTGATTCAAAAATTTTGCTGCTCCCGAAAGTTGCTCTGTATTCATTGGAATTCCTGCTAAATACACAAGCGCCAAATTAGAGTCGCGCCACACTTCTGTTAGCGTCTCCGCGCTACGTTCAGGGTTTCGCGAAATAATGGATTTCGCGAGCAAACTTTCTACACTGTTCATATAATTTACCACATTCCCAAACGCCTCATTGTATTTATTGGTTTGAAATGTCGCATAACTTTGATTGGTCTGATACGCATAATAAGCAATTGTTGCCATAATCGCAAGCAATAAAATAATGGCAATCACTAATAATTTATTTTTGGTTCCACAATTCATCTTCATTTCCTCCGCATTATATTTTTATTAGTATTGCCAACTATTTTTTTAATATTCCAAAAATTGTTATTTTTTATTGTTGTATCATTTTTTACCTTTCCTCTACAATTGGATAACGTCCTGTTTCGCGCGGGTCTGCTAATTCTTCAAAATGCCCCGGCACATAATCATAATTAAAACTCCAAATTGATAATCCATCAAACTCAAATTTTTGTGCAATTTTTGTTACCAAACAATCTTGATTTAACTCTACTTTCGTTTTTAAATCATACGCAAACGAAACGGTTCTAAACTGGCGGTTTCGGATTGACACATAATAATAACGTGGGTCAATGGACGCTAAAAATATTTCCTTAAATCCAGACGGAATGATGCTTAGCGTATTCTCCTTAATATTATTTTCGTCTCGGAATAAATCCTCTACTTCTTCCTGACTTACCATTTCCTCTTTTCTATCTGTGTAAATATAGGCTTTTCTGTCTTCGTCATAAGTTAAACGATAGCAAATTTTTTGGTCAATATCTGTATAATTCATGTCATAAGGAAGAACATTTCCATTTTCATCTTTCGGTTCCATGTCCACAAAATTATACGACTTCTCTATGATTTTATTGCCAACTCTTGTTGTATCATAATAAGCCCCCCTCGAATCAGGCGCATTTGACATTTTTAAACTGGTCGTCATAGAATATTTTTCCTCCGAAAAACTATTGGCAATTAAATAAAATCGCGTAAACGCCACAAATTTGTAAACACACACCAGCAAATATAATAGCAAAATAGCCAACAGCACTTTGCGCCCCTTTTTACTTTTATGTACTTCACACTTGCTAACAACGTCCTTTTCCGTGTCAAACTCATCATTTAATAAATATTCATAACTGACCCCAAATTTTTCCACAATTTCTTTTACTTTGTCCGTATCAGGACTTGCTTCCTCTGTTTCCCATTTTGAAACAGCCTGTCTCGAAACATTGATTGCTTCCCCAAATTCTTCTTGCGAAAGCCCCTTTTCTTTTCTTAATTTAATTAGTTTCTCACTTAACTTCATTTGTACCACCTTACTTTCTTTTCAAAATATATTCTAATTATACCACAAATTAGGCTTTTTTTCTACCACCTTTGGCTTGCAATTTGTCAACTAGAGCTTACATTTGAGATTTCTTCATACAAAATTAATAATTTCTCTATTGAACTTGCCTCAAAAATATGATAAGATTTAAAAAAAGTGTAAAAATTGGGGGATTTATGAAAAAAATCTTAATCTTTTATAGTTCCTACGGTGGACGGACATTTATCTGCCGCAAGGTCTATCGAAAATTACATAAAAAACAATACTTCAAAAATCGAAGTAAAACTAGTAGATTGCATTGAATATATTAATAAATACTTAAATAAAATATTGGCTGAGAGCTACAACGAAGCCGCTAAAAAAGCCCCTTGGGCATGGAAGCGCGCGTATCATTCTTCCAATCATGGTTTGACTTCCAAAGCTGTCACGACTTCTAACAAACTATTTTCGATTAAATTAAATAAATTATTGCAAGATTTTGAGCCAGATTTGATTATTTCGACCCATCCCTTTGGTACGCAAATGTGTGGCATTTTGAAGAAAAAAGGAAAAATTAATTGCCCTTTGGCAACCATTTTAACAGATTTTCATATTCACGGGCAATGGCTCGTTTTTAATGAATATTGCGATTATTTTTTTGTTTCTAATCAGCAAATGAAAAGTGACATGATTGAATATGGAATTTCTGAAGACAAAATTTATGTTTCTGGAATTCCTGTTTCAGAAAAATTTCAAGAAAATTTCGACCGTGAAAGGATTTGCGCAGAATTTGACCTAAATCCAAACGAGCAAGTCATTTTATTTTTTGCTGGAGGCGAATTTGGGCTTGGTAATAAAACCACCATTATGGTGTTAAAGGCGCTAATTCGCTTGTTTTCAAAAACACAAGTGGTTGCGATTTCTGGTAAAAATCCAAAAATCAAAGCAAAATTTGACGAGTTAGTAAAAGTTACTGATTCCGAAGAAAGAATCAAAGTTTTGGAATATACCAATCAAGTGCCTGAATTAATGTCGATTTCTTCTTTTGTCATTACCAAACCTGGCGGACTTACTTCCACAGAAAGTTTGACCTCGCATTTGCCGATGATAATTATTAATCCAATTCCCGGGCAAGAAGAAGAAAACGCAGAATTCTTGGTAGAAAAAGGCGTAGCTATTTGGATTAAGAAAAACGATAATGTTGCAAGAGCCTTGAAAACACTATATCGCGACACGCAAAAACTGCCTCTTATGAAAGAAAACGCCATCGCCCTTGCTAAACCCAATTCGACAAAAACCATTTGTGAAATATTGTTGAGAGAAGTCAAAAAATAATATAATAAAAGAGATTACTGATTTTAGTAATCTCTTGATTATTGTTTATGCTTCGTTATTTTCTTCATTTTTTACTGGCGCACCTACTGGACAAACCCCTGCACATGTTCCGCACTCTATACATTGTTCTGGATCAATTACATATTTTGTATCTCCACTTGAAATACAGCTTACTGGGCATGAACCTGCGCATGCACCACAACTTATACATTTATCCGTTATTTTATAGGCCATTTTTTTCCCTCCTTTTTTATTTATCTTTCCTTTATTATATCAAATTATTCTCAAATGTCAATCATTTTTTCATAATATAAACATCAATTATGCTCCAACAATTTCTTGGCAATTTTCTTCACTTGCTTCATCACTTCTTTTTCATTGCTATGTAACATTTTTCGATTTTGCATAATTACCTTTCCGTCAATGATAACCGTGTCAACATCGGCACCATTGGCTGAATAAGCAATATTCGCACAAACATCATTTTCTGGACATAAATGAATTTTATCTGTTTTAATAAAAATCATATCTGCTTTTTTGCCAACTTCTAATGTTCCAATTTCGTCTTCCAAACCTAACACTTTTGCCCCTTCAATTGTTGCCATTTTCAAAACTTCGTACGCAGTAATCGAAGTTGGAATTTTCGTTTTTACCTTCTGCAAATAAGACGCCATTTTCATTTCTTCAAACATATCCAAAGTTGTTGTACTTCCAATTCCGTCTGTTCCCAAGCCAACTGAAATACCATTTTTTCTTAATTTGACAACATCACATATACCAGAAGACAGCTTACAATTACTAATCGGATTATGTGAAATGCCACCTTTGATATGTTTCAAAATATCAATATCGCTATCTGAAATATAGATACCGTGTGCCAAAACGACTGGCACATCAAAAACGCCTAAATCATTCAAATATTCTGTGCCACGTTTATCATATTTCTCATAAATCATTTTTTCCTCAGCCAACGTTTCTGACAAATGGATATGAAGTCCTGTGTGGAGTTCTTTTGCCAAATCCACACATAATTTTATCGTATCTGGATTGCAAGAATAAGGCGCATGTGGCGAAGCAAAGATTTTGATTCTACTTTCTGGAACATTGTATTTTTGAGCATATTCTCTCGTTTTTTCTACTTTGTCAGCAATGGCATCATCTGTCATGCACCAAGCAACAACTGCCCTCAAGCCAGTATCTTCAATAGATTCAATAACTTTATTCATGCCAAAATACATATCATTGCAAGTAGTCGTCCCTGATTTTATCATTTCAATGCATGACAAATAAGAGTTCCAGTAAATATCGTCTGGCTCCAATTTATCTTCTACTGGAAAAATCGCGTTTTCTAACCAGTCCATCAATTTCTGGTCATCTTTATAACCCCTAAAAATACTCATTGCCAAGTGCGTGTGCGTATTGACCAACCCCGGCATTACAATCATATTTTTGGCATTGATTTGTTCATCTGCATCTTCCTCTATCTCAGTTTCGATTTTTGCAATTCGGTTATCCTGAATTAAAATATCCGATTTTCTAATGTTCGACTCTTCGCCTACCATATCCAAAATATAAGCATTTTTAATCAGTTTTTTCATGAAATTTTACCCCTTTTATTTTTCATTTGTTTTCCCTATTTGCTTTTTCTTCTTTTTCTAGATTCTCTAATTTTTCAAGTTCTTTTAAATCTTCTTCATTTTCTGGCTCGATTTTATCATCATCATGTTTGTTGGAATCTTTTATGACAACAACATCTTTCGCATTGTATTTTTTGAAAAAAGTTTCCCCATTTTCGCGGAATTTCACACGAACCATTTCTTTCAAAGTCTCCACAGCAGACACTTCCCCAATTCCATCTTGGGTTTTGACCTCTGCGCCAATTTTAGGAAGCCCCTTCAATTTGTCACAATAAACATTATGCTCGTACTTTAAGCAGCACATAAGACGTCCACAATTTCCCGAAATCTTGCTTGGGTTTAATGACATATTTTGCTCTTTTGCCATTTTAATCGAAACCGTTTCAAAATTCCTCAAAAAAGAGCAACAGCACAATTCTCTGCCACAAATTCCATTTCCACCTAATCTTTTTACCTCGTCTCTTACCCCAATTTGACGCATCTCAATTCGCGTTTTAAAAATAGCTGCCAATGATTTCACAAGCTCTCTAAAATCAATTCTTTTCTCAGACGAAAAATAAAAAGTCAGCTTACTTCCATCATATTTATATTCTGCTTCAATTAATTTCATCGGCAAATCATATTGCTTGATTTGCTCTAGGCACTTATCAAATGCCTCTTTTTCCTTTTTCTTAAAATCCTCACGCACTTTTCTTTCTTTATAAGAAGCTACTCGAACCACCTTTTTTAGCGGTTCAGTAACTTCGCTATCTTCCACTTCTTTATTCGGAACTGTTACAATCGCATATTCCTCTCCCATCGCTGTATCCACAATAACATGAAGTCCTTCTCTCAATTTTAAATCCCCCAGATCAAAATAATAGACCTTTCCAGTTTCTTTGAATTTTATACCAACAACCTGTTTCATTTACATTCCCTTTCTCACACATTCCCACATCTCTAGCAGCATTGTATCAATACACATATCAAAATTGCAGTTTCGTTTTAATCTCTCATTGCAATTTTTCACCTTCTCAACACACCCCAAATACTCCTTGTGGTCCAGCCCTTTACGAAACGCAAAAGCTGACAAATAGGGCAAATAATCATCAATGTCGTCCTTATTATAAAGCACTTTTGCCTCGTTCATTATTGTGGTAATATCCTCTGTTGCCAAATCATCCACCACACGTCTAATCTGTGAAAGCTCATCCTGAATCTGTTTTTGAAAAATCGCCTCTTTAATATTTCCATTAAACGACTCTAATAAATCCTCTGTCACTTGCTCAAAACCTAATTTCTCCATCGCATATTTTTTTAATTCATCATTTGGAATATTTTTAAATTTCAGCATCATGCACCTTGATTTGATGGTATTCAAAATTAGATTTTCCCTTGAAGTAACCAAAATAATGACCGCAAATTCTGGCGGCTCCTCCAGTGTTTTTAGCAAACAATTCTGTGCTTCTACGGTCATTTCTTCGCAATCATTTATGATATAAACTTTTCTATTTGCTACAATCGGAGGCTCAATGATTTTACGTGTAATTTCACGTATCTGGTCAATTTTAATCGTATCGCCACTCTCATTTAAGACATAAAAATCAGGATGATTTTGTCCTTCAAAACATTTGCAAGATTTGCACTCACAAGGTTCCTCCTTTTTTAGGCACAAAACTTTTTTAGCAAACTCCTTAGCCATAAGAAGTTTGCCAATTCCTTCTGTTCCAACAAACAAATAACTCTGTGAAATTAAGTTTGCTGTACTTGTTTTTATCAAATATTCTTGTATTTTGCGATTTCCAATAATATGTTCAAAACTCATTTGCAACCTCCCTTACTTTTCTTGTCGGTTACTTGTGCATGTCTTATGCACTTCTTGTGTATTTTAGTTTACTTTTCCAAAATTACTCAATGGCCAAAATCTCAAAATCACAATTCCTTCCACTTTTTCCAATGGAATACACCCAATATCTCGGCAATCTGTACTTCTTGCGCGGTTATCTCCCATCGCAAAAATATAACCTTCTGGCACAATAAAATCATTAAACACTTTTGCTTCGGTTACGACATCTGGTCCCAAATAGTCTTCCTCTAATTCCACTCCATTAATATAGACTTCTCCATTTTCTATCATCACATGTTGCCCTTCTGTTGCAATCACTCTTTTAATATAACTCTTTTTCGTAAATTCTAGTCCATAATAAACAAATTTTGCAAATATTCCTTTTGGCTCGTTGTCATAAATAGCCACTGGGTTGCTTTGATTTGCTTCTCTCGGTGCATACATTTTTTTAGATGGTTCCTCAAATGTAATAATATCTCCAACTTCTGGCTTCTTTTTTGTAATTCTTAACGTTCGATTTAAAATTAAACGTTGATTATTTTGAAGGGTTGGATACATTGACCTTTGTTGCACAATGGTTGGGGTTGCAATAAAATAGCGAAATAGTAAAGCAAGAACCAACGCTATCATAATGCAATACGCCCACTCCAATATATTTTTCATTCTATCACTCATTTTTCAGCTTTCACTTCCTTGTAAATAATTGACTAAAAATCTTATTCTTCTTTTTTCTTTCTCGTTGTTTTTTTGGCTGGCTCTTTTTTAGCGGTTGACTTTGTCGTCGTGGTTTTCTTTGTTGTTGTTTTTGTAGTAGATGTTTTTTTCGTGGTTGTCTTTTTTGGTTTTTCCTCTTTTTCTACTTTTGTTGTTTTTTTGGTCGTCGTTTTTTTAGATGGTTCTTTTTTGGCAGTTGCTTTTGCTGCCGTTTTCTTTGTCGCTGTTTTCGTTGTAGATGCTTTTTTCGTAGCTGTCTTTTTTGGCTTTTCTTCTTTTTCTACTTTCGTTGTTGCTTTTTGGGTTGCAGTTTTTCTTGTTGTTTTCTTTTTTGGTTCCTCCACTACTGAGAAAAATTCCTCTGTTTCATCTTCTTCGTCATCCTCTGCTGACAAATTTTGGTTCATTTGCCTTAAAAAATCATCTTCTAAACTGACTTCATCATCGTCACTAGAAAAATAATTTTCTTCCTCGTCGTCATCTTCATCGTCCTCGTTAAAATCTTCCTCTTCATCAAATTCCTCTTCATCAAATTCCTCGTCATCATCTTCAAACTCGTCTTCATCGTCAAAATCTTCTTCATATTCATCATCATTTGAAATATCTTCATCAAATATTTCGTCTAATTGAAATTTCGATTTTCTTGTATTTGATGAATAATCATCTTCGTCTTCATCGAATTCATCTTCATAATCGTCTTCGTCAAAGTTTTCTTCCTCGTCCTCATCAAAGTCTTCATCATCAAATGAATCGTACAAACTTTGCTCTTTTGGTGCCTTTTCCTCTTCATAATCATCTTCATCGTCATACTCATCATCATATTCATCGTCATCATCATCCTGAAGCATACGATTTGATTTTTCCTCTTGTGACTTATCCGTTTTGTAACTAATCAATAAAACGAGTAATATAAGCACAACTCCTGCGCCTATGCAAACATATTTCAAACCTCCAAAACTTTTTAATGTTTCCTCTATCGATGCTCCATATGATGTCGTTCCTAACAAAATCAACATCATCAATAATGCTAAAACTACTTTTTTAAATTTTTTCATAACAACCACTCCTTTTATCTCTCGTATTTAATTTTGGTAGGTATTCTGATAATTACTTCAGTTCCCTTGCCAACTTCACTTTTCACATCAATTCTACTATCATTTTGCTCAATAATTTCTTTTGCAATCGACAAGCCTAACCCTGTCCCACCAGTTTCTCTGGCTCTTGCCTTATCTACTCTGTAAAATCTCTCAAAGATTTTTTCTAAGTCACCTTCTGGAATGCCGCGTCCTGTATCTTTGATTTTTATATAAGCATCATTATAAACAAATCCTACATATACGGTAATGTTTCCTCCGTGCTTGTGTATATTTAATTGCATTTGACAAAATATTGATGACAACTCTTTCAATTCCACTTTTATCAGCATAGACTAATGGAACATCTGCTGTTACATAGCATTCTCCTGTCAAATCTTTTTTCTGCATTTCTATCATTTGCCCTTCAAAAACATATTTAACGAGTTCTCCTAAATCAAATTCTGTTTTCTCAACCTTGATTTTTGCAGTATCGTATTTGGATAATATCAACAAATCAGCCACCAATTTCGACATTCTCTCTGCCTCTGAAGAAATACGCGACAAAAACTTTTTTTGGTTTTCTTCATCTACATCAGAATCAATGAGCGTATCGGCATATCCCATAATCGAAGTAATTGGCGTTTTTAACTCATGTGACACATCTGCCATAAATTCTTTTCGCATACTATCTAACTTTTCTTGTTCTGTGATATCTTGCACCACCACAATCACACCTGCTGGTTTGTCATTTTCATTTTTAAAAGGTGCAAAAAACAAATTAATTGACTGATTTTCTAGATTTAGTTTTTTCTCAGAAGATGTCCAATCGTCTAAATAAATAATTTTTTCAAGATTAATATCCACATCAAATTTATGAAAAACTTCTTCAAAATTTTGCTCTTGTGTAATATCTAGCAATTTTTTCGCAGCCAAATTCATATGAATTATTTTTCCATGTTTATCAAAAGCCACAATGCCATCTGTCATATGTAAAAGAATAGTTTCAATCTGCTTTTTCTGCCTTGTTACTTCATTCAAATTTTCCTTTAATTCGGTATTCATAATGCTAAAAGCTTCTACCAATTCATCAATTTCAGTTTTATTCTTATTGTCTGCAAGATATTCAATTTCAATATCTTGCCCACTTGCTATCATTTCTGCGCTTTTTACCAGTCTTGCTATTGGTTTTATAATCACTTTTGCCATAAATATTGCAAGAATTATAATCAATACAGTAAAAATCACTAAAGACACATAGATGATTTTTCTAATTTGCTCCATTTGACTGGTTAGTAGTTGTTGTATTTGAACACTCGTCATATTAGTTGTTTCAACTTGTGAATTTACATAATTTAGTTGGCCAATAAACGTCAACCCAAGCCCCGTAATAACAACAATTCCTAAAATCATAAAAACCATAACAATCTTGATTTGTATGCTTTTTATCATGATATTTGACCTTTCGTACATATTCTATTTTATTATATACTTAAGTCAGGAATAATTCAAGTATTTTTTTTAATATTTTAAAAAAATTTATGCATTGCAAAAAAGCCCATCTTGAAATTAAGACAGGCAATCAATAAAGTTCCAATAATTTCTTAGTCTTTATTGACTATCTAAGGTACCATATACTATATATGGCACCTTAATTAAAATTAATTTTATTTCTTTTCTATTCATCTACTTCAAAAGCAAACCATAAACTTACTCCCCTGTAATCTACAGCTAGAAAATATGTTCCTGCTTCTGATAAAGCAGCTGAGAAGTCATAAACTCCATCTCCAAGATAGGAGAACCGGGAATCTATTAATTTTGAATCTTTTTGTAATACCATATAAAAGTTATTATTTACACCTATGCGTGTACGTGCATAAAAATCCCCAGCAGAACAAACCTTGTATATATGTTTTTGAGCTTCTTCTCCTGTCGGCCAATATTCTATTTCTGGCACAACCTGGCGTTCAGATAAATTACCAAAAAATGCTATCTGAGTCGAAACCTTCTGTTTTGCCTGCTCGAAAGTTGGATTTTTTTCTTCTGCCAACTTATTTTCGAGTTTTTGAATTTTTACTGCAAAAATGATGTTTCCTATAACCGAAACTGATATTAGCAGTATTATTAAAATTTCCCGCAAGTTCTCTTTCATATTGTAGTCTCCTTTCGATTTGAAATAAATTTTTTTGCCTTATTGGCAATAATATCTTTATTATAGCATAATTTATAAACCAAGTCAAGATTGTAAAATTTTTCTAGCTTTCCTCAGTTTCTTCCGCTTCTTTGACTTCACTATTTTCTATCATTTGTTCTTTGATTCCTTCTGGTTGTTGCTGTTTTTCTTGGTCCGAATCTGACTCTTCATCATGTTCTAAAGTTGTTATACTGACCACTTTTCCATCATTTGTCTTCATCAAAGTAACCCCTTGTGTTGATCTGCTAAGAATGCTAATATCTGAAACTCTCAAACGAATAATTGTACCTGTGTCTGTAATCATCATGACATCCTCGTCGCCACTTACAATGCGAATTCCTACAATATCACCTGTTTTTGGCGTTATTTTATAGGTAATCAATCCTTTTCCACCTCTTGATTGAACTTTATATTCGTCTAAATCCGTTCTTTTTCCAAAACCATTTTCTGTAATTGCAAGCAATGTAGCTTTTCCACCTTGAACAATTGGTTCCATGCCAATGACTTCATCCCCTTCATTCAAGCGCATTCCGATAACACCCTTGGCACCTCTACTAAGCGGTCTTGCATCTTTTTCATCAAATGTAATCGCTAAACCTTTTTTGCTTACCAAAACAACATTATCTTCTCCGTCTGTTAAACGAACATCAATCAAACGGTCATTTTCATTTAATGTAATTCCTTTTAAACCATTTTTTCTGATCGTAGAATATTCCGTCAAAGCTGTTTTCTTTATCATACCATTTTTGGTTGCCATCAAAATATATTTGCCTTCTGCGAAATTTGAAATTGGAATAACCGCAGAAACTTTCTCCTCTGGCTCCAAATTTAGGATGTTTACAATTGCCGTTCCTTTGGCTGTTCTTCCCGCTTCTGGCACTTCATAGCCACGTAGTTGATAAGCCTTTCCAGTATTCGTGAAAAATAGAATAATATCATGTGTTGAAGTCGTGAAAATTTCTTTCACAAAATCCTCTGCCCTTGTTGCCATGCCTTGAATTCCTTTTCCACCTCTTCTTTGGCTCTTGTACGTATCCACTGGAACTCTTTTGATATAACCAAAATTCGTCAAAGCCACAACAGTTTGCTCTTCTTTGATTAAATCTTCAACCTCAAATTCACCTTCTGCTGCCACGATTTTGGTTAATCTGTCATCCCCAAATTTTTCCTTGATTTCAAGCAATTCTGTTTTGATGATGTCAAATACTAAGCTCTCACTTGACAAAACATCTTTATAATAAGCAATTAATTTCATTAGTTCGTTATATTCTTCCTCAATTTTTTCACGTTGCAAACCTGACAATCTCTTTAATTGCATATCCAAAATCGCTTGCGCCTGAATATCGGTAAGTCCAAAACGCTCCATCAATTTTTCCTTGGCGTCATCATAAGAAGAACGAATCGTTTCAATCACTTCATCAATGTTATCAATCGCAATTCGCAAACCTTCCAAAATGTGAGCTCTGGCTTCTGCTTTATCCAATTCAAATTTCGTTCTGCGCAAAACAACTTCTCTTCGATGTTTCAAAAATTCATCCAAGCATTGTCTTAAAGTCAAAATTTTAGGTTGTCCATCAACTAATGCTAATATAATAATTCCGAAAGTTTCTTGCAGCGACGTATGTTTATACAGCTGATTAAGCGTCAATTGCGGTTTAGCGTCTCTTTTGAGCTCAATTACAACTCTTACTTTTTCTTCACGGTCAGACTCATCACGAATTTCTGAAATGCCATCTATTTTTTTGTCTCTTGCCAATGCTGCAATGTTCTCAATCAACCTTGCTTTGTTGACCTGATATGGCAAAGAACTCACTACAATTTTCTGCCTATTGCCTGCCATTTCCTCAATTTCAGCCTCTGCTCTTAACGTAATTTTTCCTCTACCTGTCGTGTAGGCTTCTTTGATGCCTTCTCTTCCTAAAATCGTTGCTCCTGTTGGAAAATCCGGACCTTTGATAATCTTCATCAATTCTTCATCTGTAACATTGTCACTTTCAATAATTTTGATTAATCCATCCACAACTTCTTTTAAATTATGTGGTGGAATATTTGTTGCCATACCAACTGCAATTCCTGATGAACCATTAATCAGCAAAGCTGGCACTTTGGTTGGCAAAACGCTTGGTTCTTGTAATCTGTCATCATAGTTTGGCTCAAAATTGACCGTGTTTTTTTCAATATCAGCCAGCATTTGCTCTGAAATTTTCGCCATTCTTGCTTCTGTATACCTCATGGCTGCTGGGCTGTCGCCATCAATCGAACCAAAATTTCCATGTCCATCAATTAATGTATAGCGCATTGAAAAGTCTTGTGCCAAACGAACCATGGCATCATAAACAGAAGCATCTCCATGTGGATGATACCTTCCTAGCACAGACCCAACGGTATTGGCACATTTTCTGTATGGCTTGTCTGACGTAATACCATCTTCATGCATAGAATATAAAATTCTTCTATGGACTGGTTTCAAACCATCACGAACATCTGGCAAAGCACGTGCAACAATAACACTCATAGCATAGTCAATATAAGCGTCTTTCATCTCTTTTTCGATATTTTTCTCAATGATTGTTTCGTCTTGTCTATCCATATTTTTCCTCTTTTCTACAATATTATAGTGATATTATATATAAATATTTTAGAAAATGCAAGGTTATTTGGAAAATTTATCTTGACTTAAAAATTTCACACAATTTTCACAATTCTATCACAGAAAATACACAACATTGTGCATATAAATTATAGTTATTTTTGCAAATTCTCCATTTCCTCTTGGCTTAAATTGGTTATTAGCATAATTTCATCCATATCTTTCCCCATTTCTAAGAGTTTTTTTGCAATTTCAATCTGATTTTGCCTTATGCCTTTCTGCACTCCTTCTTTAATCCCTGCTTTTTTGCCACGTTTTTCGCCTTTTTCTTCTCCTTCAGCCATTCCCTCTTTCCTCGCCCAATTAATGTCGCTATTATAGTCCATTTCCCATTTTTCTTTTAAATATTCTAACCTTTTTGCTTCCTCGTCACCTGTCAAGTATTCCATTTCCTGTCTTGCTTTTCGCAAAACTTTATTTCTTGCCTCCGCCATCTCTATTCTCCCCCTATCTTTATCGTCGATAAACGCTAACCATTGATTGATTTTTTCTCCCATATCTGGACACTTTTTTCGGAATTTCGGCAATTCTATGTAATAAAATTTTATCTTATCTGTTATTTCGTACTCTCTATGCTTATCCAGCACCATCACTGTGTTTGAGACATATTCTTCAAATGGCAAAAATTCATAATCCAATATATTAATCAGAATTACTTTTTTGATGTTTCCATAATCGGTGCCTTTTTCTGTCATGCCACTGAGCTGTTTCGCCCCATAAAACACGCTACGCGTCACGATATTATGCCTGTTTTTGATTTGCATCTCGATGTCTACCATTGTGTTATCATTCAAAACTGCCTGCAAATCTAATCTTCCCGTTTTTTCATTTTTCGCCAATTTTCCTAAATCCACTTCTTGCCCAATTTTGATTGTTTTTATTTTCACTTTTAATAATGCTTCCAAAAAATCAACCAAAAATTCTTCATTTCCCTTTTTCGCAAAAAACATTTTAAATATTATGTCATTTTTTAAGTTTAGTTCCATTCACATCTTCCTTTCGAGTATAACAAATTTTGCCGCTGTTTTCAATCTTTTTCGTTCGACATTTGCTTTTTTATTTTTTGAAGTCCTTGGCGAAACACCTTGAAATCATTCTTTTTGAATTTAAAATTTAATTTCACTATTTATATCATGCCATTTTACATTTGTCAAGTGGTTTTTGTAAAAAAATAAGAGGCATTTGCCTCCTCTTTTTCATTCCTCTACAACATGCCATCGGCTTTGATTTTCGCCGTTTTCCTAAAATATCCTTTCTGCGATAAACGGATAAAATCAGTGCTAGGCACATCATATTTAAGATTAAATCCTGTCTTCCATATGAAATAAATGGAATATTTACATTGGTTTTGAGTCCTAAATTCAGATTCATGAGTAAATTGAAAATGCTCTGCAAAATAAATAGTCCTGAAATTCCCATAATCATCAGTTTCCCAGCCATGTCTTTGATTTTTACAGCATTTATCATTAATTTTATACTAAAAAATATAATTGCAATTACCATGACAAAGCTCACAATCCAGCCATAATGCGCCAAAATCGAAATAAAAGCAAAATTTGTCCCTTCGTCAAATAAACTGATTGCACTACTCATTTCGCCTGCTTCTCCCCATAAATTGGCAGACTCCAAAATCATTTTTTGGTTAACACCAAGCCAACCTCTTCCTTTTGGATCTTGTTCTGGAGCAAATGAACCAATCAATCGGTCGGCTGCCATTGGCATCACCGTCACTAAAAATAAAATGCCAAGTACAACTGGAACTCCCCACAAAATCGCAAGATTACGTTTTCTGTTTTTCTTGGACTCCCACAATTTCACAGTTGCAAGAATTAAATATATGGCTCCCAAAATAAACATTAAGACGGTTGCTGGTGCCATTTGTAAAACAAGCAAAGAAATTCCACTTAAAATAATCATTTTCAAAATATCCATATTGATTTTGAGCTTTTTTTGCAAAAAGGCAATCTCTAAATTTTTGCTAGTATCCATTTTTTGCAACCATCCAATAAACGATAAAATGTATAATGGTACTGCAATTGCTGGCATAAAGAATGTATTTCCTAAAATGTAAAGATATATTTTGTTTCCATTGATTTGATAACCAAACAGCATCGCAAATAGAATCAAACATGTGGCTACCCCATACAAAATTTTGGGCATTTTCAAGATTTTTCGATAATCAAAAAAGTAAATACCAATGCTTAAAACAGCTCCCACGGCCAACGTGAAAATATACTGTGGCATCGGAGAATAATACGGAAGTGCTCCTTTTTCATCCACACAGTTTGACCTTGTAAAAGTCACTAAAGCACCAAAAATGATTAGAATAAGCGTAAGTAACAATAATTTCCAATCCAATTTGGGAGAATGGATTTTGTTTAATTTTTTGCCAATTTCCTCTGCATTTCCCATTTGGCTAATGGCCTCTTGCTCCGCTTTTTCTTCCGTTAAACCTTCTGCAATCAGCTGTTCCTTGCTTTCTTTCAAATGACTTTCCATTTCTTGTGCAATTTCTGCACGAATTGGCTGATATTTGATTTGTTCGCAAACATGCTCTAAAAACTCCTTAATTTGCACAACACGCACCCCCTATCACTTGGTTAATCCCCTTGCTAAAAATTTTCCACTCTTCTTTTTTGGCTTTTAAATGCCTTGTTCCTTCTTTTGTAATGGTGTAATATTTTCTCTTTTTGGCAGTCGACTCGTCCCAATAAGAATCAATCAATCCGGCTTTCTTCTAAGGCATGCAAAATCGGATACAGGGTCCCTTCTTTGAGCTCAAAAACATTTTCTGACCTTTCTTTCAAATCCTTAATCATTTCGTAGCCATACATGTTTTCTGTCTCCAACAGCCTTAAAACTAGCAAAGTTGTACTCCCTTTCATTAATTCTTTGTTAATTTTCATATTTTTCTCCCTTCCTATACATAGTAATTCTATGTATTTTTATACATTGTATATCTAGGTATCTAAAATGTCAAGTCTTTTTTGCAAAAAAATCGAGATTGCAATATTACAATCTCAATTTTCTTCTTATTTATAAATATGACATTCTAAATTTTTCCTGCCAAATAACAAGCATTCGCCAAGCGAATCCATCCAAATGTCTAGCCTGCTATTATTAATCGCTCCACCTGTATCTTGCACCACGAACCAACCACCATTTGGCTTATTCGCAAAATATGGTATATACATTACAGTTCCCGCTGGATAGGCGCTTCCTGCCGCAACTGTGTACCAAGATGACGCTGTTGCACCACTTGATGTTCGTGTGTTTCCGCCACAAGATGCCGCACAATAAGCTGTTGTATTCAAAGTAACGACAGTTGGTGTTTTTCCTTCAGTGCTTGCTGCAGCGCTGGCGCCTCTAGCACCTGACCTCGAGGTTACTTTTGTTGCAATTTGAATAATTTTATCCACAGGCTCTTTTATGACAGTTTCAGAAATAATTACTCTTTCAAGCTCTACATCGTCTTGAAGTTTCACTTTGCATTTGATTTCTTTCAAACCATTTTCGCCTTCTTGCAAAACGCGATTGGTCGTCTCTCCCTTTGAATTAGAGACGTCTTTGGTAACCGTTTCAAACGGAATTTCAATTTGCTCTGTTATAATTTTTTCTGTTACAGTTACATAATGTCCCAAAATTTCCTCTGTTGTGACATCTGCAATTTCTTCTGCTATCACTTTCTTTTCAGCGGTCTTTTTGCTGATGGTAATTGTTTTTGTAAAATCAATATCGGCTTCTAAATCCGGATAAACTTCCTCGTCTGACTCTAGTATAATGTGATTTTCTGCCAAAATATCCAGCACACACTTTTGTGATGTCATAACCGTTGTTTCACAATCATCCGCAAAAACAATCTTAATTGTTTCCACTTCCGATTTGGCGGCCAACACCCCAATCGTAAGCATGCCCAGTAATATAATACTCACGAAAGCAATTTTACGAATTATCTTAATGGATAATTTGTCATATGTTTTCATAAATTTGTCCCTCCTTCAAGTGACAGGTTTATTATATTATTAAATCATTATTTTGTCAATCTATTTTTCCTATCATCTCAAATTTTATTTCAGTTTCATTCCCAAGCTGTATCTCTATATCATATGAAAAATATTTTTGATTATGACAAATTTAATTTCTTTTCGATTTCTTGCTCTAACTCTGCTTCTTCTAATGTGGTTTTAGACGAAATTCTGAGCAACGGAATATTCATATATTCTAAAATTTCTTCTTTCATTTTGTCCCTCTGTTTTTGCTTTTCTTCCTCGTGATGTTTTCCATCCACTTCTATTGCCAAAACTGGTTTGTTAATACTGTCTGTGTAAAGCGCAAAATCCAAATGAGAATCATGCAAAATAAATTGTTTGATTTTTTCGTTTTTGTTTAAATATTTTTCATCTGTCACAAACATGGCTAATAATAATTTTACTTTTAATTTATAGTGACCTTTTTTCTTTTGTAAATAATGAAGTAACAGATGATAAATTTTCTCTTCGTATGGGTTTTGAATATTGGGTATTATTGTTTGATAACTCGGAATTTTTTCATACAAATAATCAAAAATACAAACGGTTTTATCTGGAATTTTTTCGCCATAAATTTCCAAATATTCAATTAAATTTTTCATATCTTCATTATATTTCTTGAAAAATTTTGTATCTGTTACTAATACAAATTTTTCCTTTGCTCTTGACACAGCTACATTAATTAATTCTTGTTTAAAAAGATTATTCGGTCCTAGCAAATGATTTTTACAAGCCTCTGTATCATTCAGCACCGAAGAAAAATAGACTTCGTCTTCTCCTCTTCCTTGAAAAGTATGTATCGTTCCACATTGATTTTCTCCATAATTTTTCTTTAAAATTTGAGCTTGTTTTTTAAACGGAGTAATCACAAATTTTCCTTCTATATTTTGCTCAATTTGCGCATCAATGGTTTTGATTTCCCTTTGGTTACAAAATCCGTTTTTATCAGATTCTACATATTTTCCTTTATCATTATCAATTAATATCATCGACTCTTTTGTTCTATCTTTATAAATTTTTAGTTGATTATCATAAAAAAATTTATTACAATAATTAATAATATTATAATCACAACGATAATGCTCCAATAACATTTGGCTGACTGGCTTAATCGTTTTTGAAACGGTCGACAAAAAGTTTTCTTTTGTATAATCATATATTTCTTCTACTGAATTTTTTAAGTCTTGTTTTTTTAGATTTGTAATCGCACTCAACTGTTTTTGGTCACCAACAATAACAATATTTTTTGCCAAATATAGTAGTGGTAAACCAGACAAAATATCGCACTGTGATGCTTCATCAATAATCACATAATCAATCTTTCTATTTTCCTCAAAATAATTTCCATAATTAGAAATAAAAGAATCTACTGTTGTCAACACAATTGGATACAACTGCAATAAATCATTTTTTGTTCTTTTCAAAATTGGAGTACGATTTTGCTCTGTAGGTTCTTCTGTTTTTCCAATTTCTATTTCTTTTAATATTTTTTCAATTAATTTTTCATCCACATTTTTCTTCAATATTTGTTTTAAAATTTGCTTTGAAATCGGAATATATTTCTCCAAATATAAATTTTTTATGTAAGATTTTAATCCTTCAAAATTTTCATTTTCAAATTTCTTTTTTCTTTCTTCTATCAACTTTTCTAAATAATATTTTTCCAATATTAAATGCAAACTTACACCTTCATATTCAAGTTGTTTCATCGTCTTTCCAAAACTCAAGAAAAGCGCAATTTTTTTCCAAAAATTAATTTTCTTTTTTGCATCTAACGCTACTAAAAATTCAGCTAATTTTTTAATCTTTTTTTGTAATTTTGTAGAATGAAATCTGCGATATTTATCACTTAATTTAACCTCATATCCTATCAAATCATATCCGCGATTTCTTTTCAAAATATGTCTCAATTGATTTTCCAATTCCTGTAACTCATTTCTGATATCAATTAACTGATTTAAAATCTCTTCTTTTTGATTAATTTCTTCAATTATCTGCAACAAATTTAAAATTTCTTGTTCTCGTTCTTTCACATTAATTTGTGCTAATTGCTCTTGAAATTCTTTTACATCTTTTTCTAAATTCGGCTCCACTTCTTTTTGCATAATATCTGAATTTCCGCATTCTAATATACACTTTTGGAATATCCATTTTCTTTAATTCTTCTACAATATTTTCAATGGCAGAATTATTTTTAGAGACCACCAATACCCTTTTATTTTGATAAATTAAATTCGCTAAAATATTCAAAATCGTTGTTGTTTTTCCTGTGCCTGGTGGTCCTTCAATGACGGAAATTCTTTCACTTATTGCTTGATGAATTGCTTGTTTTTGTGACAAATTTGCCTGTTCAATCAACAACATTTCTTTTTTTCTACGTGCTTCATTTTTACCTGTATCCACTTGTTTTTTAGTAAAATAATGAAACAATAAATTATCTTCATCTTTTAGTAATTTTTCAAAAATCTGTGGATACTTTTTTTGCTTATTTGTTAAATTATAATATCCTGATGAATTCTTTGCTTCTCTTGCAAGAAGCACTTCTATCATTTCCAAATAATATTTCTCAAAATTTTCAATGATTTCTTTCAAATTACTTGTATTATATTTTTTATTTAACTGCTCATACAAAAATAATTTTTCTTCCTGTTTATTTTCCAAATTCACACTAACAATATTTTCAAATTTTATTTTTCCCTCAAATGCACTATTTAAAACTTGATATTTCGCTTTTCCATCTTCAATTCCAATTATTTTCACTTTCATCTTTTTTTGATTCATTGTTACCATTGTTAAAATTTTTTTCTTTCTTAAAGCATACAACAAATAATCACATATTTTTTTTACTTCCATTAAAAAAATTCCTATCACATCTTATTTTACATATGTTATATCACAAATAATCAAAAAAAGAAAGCCCTTCGAGCAAAGACTTTCTAAACATCTTTTAATTATACAAATATTTTTGTGGATTGACTGGCGAACCGTTGATACGTATTTCTAAATGCAAATGTGGACCAGTTGAATTTCCCGTTGAACCAACATTTGAAATAACAGTATTTTCGTCCACTTGCTGTCCAACGCTTACATTTAATCTAACATTATGCGCATACCAAGATTCAATTTCTTGCCCAGCAGCATTTTTTCCATGATTGACAATAACCAAATTTCCATAAGAACCCTTACGACCTGAAAAAGTAACTTTTCCAGCAGCAATTGGAATAACTGGTGTTCCTGTAGAAGCCGCAATGTCCAAACCTGTATGAGAAGAAACACGAATTCTACTATTCGCTCCAAATCTTGAAGTAATTTTTCCTGAAATCGGTTGTTGAATTGCTGCCAAACCTAATGTTGAATTTTTATAAACAACCGTATTTTTTCCACTCGCTGTGGTAGCAGGAACTTTTGCATTAACCGGCGGATCTCTGTATAATGAGGCAATCGCTGTTTGCGTGTCTGTAAAATCTGACAAAACAGTGTCATATTTTACTTTGTAAGAAATTGTATCTTTATTGTCACTGTTTTTTTGCTTTAGTTCATGAATAATATTGTCAGCTTCTGTATAATTAGAAACATAGCATTTCTCTACCCCGTTTTCCATGACCGCATAATATTTGTAATATGGGGTTCCTTTGCTAATCACATTGGCCAAAATTTCTTCGTCATTGGCAGTCAGCCCCTTTTTTAGCAAACACATTTTGTAATCTGGCAATTCTTCTATTTCCACAAAAGCAACTGTCTGACTATCACCACTTTTTACATATTCACTTATTTTTCCTTGTAACTCACTTTTATCTGATGTATATCCCAAAAATTCTCCATTTAATGTTACACTGTACATAGGCTTGTACACAACAAAAATCAAAAACGAAATAATGGCAGCACCTATAACCAGCAACAAAGTAAATTTAAAACCTGTTCGCAAGTGAACTACTGTATTTTTCAATATACCTTTTATTTGAAACACTCCTTTTAAGGCTTTTCTATTATTTGTATTGTATAAAAAATTGTTATTTTTCGCAATATCAAAAATCAACTTTCAAAATAGTTTATTTCGATTTTTCTGCTAAAATCTCTTGTTAATTTTCATATCCTTACTTTTTTAAATTTGTTTTCTTCTGTTAATCACATAGGCACTTCCCATAATAGATTTCGCCCTGTGTTTCACTTGCGCACCCACTTCTCCAATTTCTAATGGCGACCTAAAAATATTGGAATCCACTTCAACTACCGCAATTGAAATCGTCGTCATTGGAAATTGTTCCAAAACGCCTCTTCGATTTTCCACTTCCAAATAGCCTCGATTCACATCTTTCTCTGTGTAAAAACGCTCCACTTGATTATCAAATTCGATGATAATTTCTTGGCAAATTTTATCATAATCTGTTTTGCTAACAATCGCAACAAAATCGTCTCCGCCAATATGCCCAATAAAATTATCACTATTTTCCACATTATGAATATATTTGGTAATCACTTTTGCCGTAAATTTAATAATTTCGTCTCCATTGGAAAAACCATATACGTCGTTGTAAGCTTTGAAATTGTCAATATCGATATACAAAATCGCAAAAATTTCTCGGTTCAGCAACCTTTTTTTCATTTCCGCCTGAATTTGCACATTACCCGGAAGCCCCGTCAGTGGGCTTACTTTTCGGTTCATATATAACAAATCAACAATATTTTTTACGGTATAAAATAAATATTGTCCATCAATTGGTTTTTTGATAAAATATTGTACCGCTGTTTCTAAAATTTTAATTCTGTGTTCTTTGGCAACATTGGAACTTACCACCATGACTGGCGTGATGCTATTGTCGTCGTTGCCTCGTATAGTATGGCAAATATCAATCACATCCACATTGGTGTTGTCTTCATCAATTATAATGAGTGATGGAATATTTCGCAAAGCAAGCTCTAATTCTTCAGCCTTTACATTAATAAATCGGAACTGCTCCATTCCTACAAATAAATGGCGCAGCATTTCCACTAACTCATTTTTATCGTCTATCACATAAATATCTTGTATCATTTGTTCACTCCTACGATTTCAAGCATTATTATTCCTGCTGTTCTGCATCTTCATTTGTATCATTGTTTGCCTCGGTATCCGCCCCAGAATCATTTGAGGTTGTTCCATAATTATATTCGCAATCAAATTTATTTTCTGTTCTATCAATACTGGTTGCCGTTACAATAATGCGGTTATAGCCAACTTCCAAATTCATTGGAAACTCTACATATTTTGGATTTTCTTCTGGAAGCTCAATATTATAATCCTTATCATTAAAATTAAATCCTACTTTTTCAATTCCACCCTCGTGGTCAATCGTAACTTTTACGCTTTTTCCGTCTTCTGACAAAGTAACAGAAATCGTTGGTTTCACAACGCCTGTAAAACTTTTTTGCTCATTGGAAACATTGTTACTACTATCCACAGCTACAATCGTCAAATCATTTTTGCCAAGCGGAATTTCAACATCTACGCTAATTTCCTTACTGCCCTCTTCTGCATACACTTTTTCTTCCTCTTCTTCATTCCAACGATACGTAATAAAATCCATCCCAGTCTCATCGGTTGCTGTAATTCTCCATTTATTGCCTTCCGCCGCTGACAACTCAATCTTAGGGCTCATAATATCCGTTCCTTGCTCTGCTGAAATTTCTTCCTCGTAGGTTGTTTCATTTCCAGCCTCGTCCACTACTTTAATATGAAGCGTATTATTACCAGCTGGAACATCAATTTCTTGCTCCATTAATTTGCTTTCGCCTTTTATTTTCTTTTCCGCACTTGTGTTCCAACTATAAATCAAACGTTCAATATTTTTGTCGTGCGTTACCGTGATAGTCGCCGTTTCGCCCTCTACTGCGACCTCAATTTTGGCTTTTGTGGCTTCCTGTACCAAATTATCGACTTCCTTCTGATTAGAAACTCTTCCATATACCACAATTGAAATCAGTGCAATAGCAAATAAAATTAACATAATAGCAAAAACTCTAACTACTTTATCAGAGCCTCCGCCTTTTTTACTCGATTTGCTATTTGGATTATAATCTAAAATTTGGTTCATTTTTCCACCTCGTTTTTCATTTACAAATAATTATAACATATTCATTTTTGAATGTAAATAAAAAGCGAAAATTTTTCTCTTTATTTTTCCCCATAATTATAAAGCGTAATTTCTGGACCTTCTTCGCCCTCTTCTATCACAGTTTGTATCTGATATTCCTCCAAAGCCTCTTTGTTGATTTCATAGCGAAATCCATCTTCTTCATCTGGTTGCAAGGTATAAACCACCATTTCGTTTCCATCATTATCCGTTTCTGTGGTTATCTGATAATTATCATCCTCTAATTTTACAACAATCATTTCCTCATATTTTTGCTTAATATCCTCCACCAACTTGCCATCTGTTGCTGCATTAACCGTCAAAAGCCCTCCTGACAATACAATCAGCGTTGCTGTCAACACCGAAACAACTTGTTTTCTTTGATTAATTTTCATATTTTCCTCTCTTTCTAAATTAGATACAACTATCTTATTTCTCACATTTCTCAATATTTTTCGATTTAATTCATGATTTTCCATAGTCATACCCTCTTTCTTTTAATTTCTTTTTCGCCAATTTTCGCAAGCGATGCAAGGTCACTTTTACCTTCACTTCCGAAATTTCCAACTCTTTCGAAATTTCTTTGACCTTTTTAGCTTGGTAATAAAACATCACAAATATTTGTCGTTCCTGCGGTTTCATATTATCCATCACTTCTTGTACAATTTTGCTTTTTTCATTTTCCACCATCAAATCTTCCACGTTGACATAATCGCTTACTTTTTCTTCAAAATCTTCAAGATTTTCATAATTTGCCGCATTAACACGATATTTTTTGTGCACCAAATTTTTCGTAATCCCTACCAAATACGGTCTGACTTGCATGTTTTTGTCCAAGTGCTCATAATTTTTCCACAAAATCATAAACACATCTGACATCACTTCTTCTATGTCCTCGGGATTATTCAGGGAATTCCTCAAAATGGTATAAACATAAGCCTGATAAATTTGGATAATTTCTTCTATATTTAATTGACGATTTTCCTCAAAATCTGCGATTATTTTATCCTTCAATTTAAGCATAATCTCCTTTTTGCGAAAGTACTTTCATTGATATAATCCCATTTTTTCCAAAAAGGCTACAAATTTTCTTAATTTACCATTCTGTTTCGTCCATACCAAATTGGAAAAACCGCTCTTCACATAAATCGCTGTGAAAAGCGGTAATACTACTTAACTTTGAATCTCATGAAAAATCAATCATCGATACTTCAAATATTTTTGTCAATTCACCTCTCTTATAAAATTCCCTAGATTGCATTCGTCCCCAAATTTGAATATAATCTCCTACTTCCATGAAACTTGCAAACACTGCATTTGTATCCCATGCAATACATGGAATATAATTTTCGCCATCCTTTCCATTTACCGCAATCAGTAACTCTGTAATGTCACGTCTTTTTTTAAAACTCTTCTTGTACTTAGGTTCTTTGCATATACGCCCAGCTAAATATATCATATTATTGAATTTTTTAGGAAGTGAATTACATTGAGTTATATGTTCTGCCTGTAAATACGAATTTAACCGCCCTTGTTCACTCCATGAGCAAAACTCTCCAACTACCTTGACAGATTGACCATCGCATAAGTTAAAGGACAACATTTCTTCTGAGGCCTTAACTGGAATATAGTCTGAAATTTGGTTAAGCCTCGGAACTTTTATCACTGTTTCAAAGATTTTTTCTCCACATAACTCATGAGAAAATTGAAAAGGTTTATCAATTGTTCCCACAATCCCAGCTTTGTTGGTATCTACACAAACTCCAACAGTTTCTGGAAAATGATTTAAAAACTCCCGTTGCATCTCCTGCTTTTTCTCTCCTTTTGTCATTTTTTCCCTCCTGTAATCTATTTTTTGAAGACAGTATTTTAAGTAGAATTTTTCAAATGCTGTAATCGTTATCTATTTTACCATATTCTACATAATCTGTCAACTCTTTTGAGTTAAATTTCAATTCTTATGGATTGCATCTACTGCATGGCGTATATCCTTGCGCTTGAGCACTACTTTTGCTAATTTCATGTTTACTTTTTTTCAAATAACTACAACTACCTCTATGATATTTATCTCCTGTATCCGTTATATATACTGTTGCAGAGTTAGTATCAGTAGCAGGCTCACTACTTGCTGTAGTGGTTGAAGCAGTTGTTGTTACACTTGTTGGTTTCTGCCCTGCCGTTTTACTTGAAGCTTTACTTTGTAATTCTTGCACTTTTGCATTTAATTCTTGATTTTGTGTTTGAAGACTTGCTTTTTCTTTCTCTAATTGATTTTTTTGATCTTCTAATGCCTCTTTTTCACCTTGTAATGTCTGATTATTTGCTTTTAATTCTGCTGTTTCTGTATCATTTCCTTGTAACTTCTGGTTTTCTTCTTGCAGTTTTTCCTTCTGCCCTCGCAATATTGTTATTTGCGAATTACTCTCTTCTAATTGCTGGTTTAATTCTGTTATCTGGGCATTTTCTTTTTCCAATTGTCCTTTTAGTTCTTTGACTTCTGTGTCATTTGAAGAAAGTAAAAAACAAACTAGAATAAAACTTAGTATGACAATTGCAACATTCTTTTTATCTTTCCAAAATATTTTTTTCTCCTTTGGTTCTTCAAATACTTCATGAACAACAATTGAATCTTCATAGCATTTTTTACACATTCCATCAAAATTGACATTTTCTGTTGTGCCACATTTTTTGCATTTCTTTTCCATATTAAATTCCCCCTATTTACAAATGTATTATACTTTATTTGTAAATTTTTGTCAATTCTTAGGGAAAATACCCTCTATTCTATTCCTGCCATAATCTTTCCTTTTTTCTTATTTAACTAGTTCATCTAAAACCAAGTTGGAAAAAAGTTGGATAAAAACTCTATTGCTTAACTACTGCTAAAATTTACATAGAAAAACACATACAAAATATTAATTTTTCAATACTTATATGTGTTTTTGCATTTGGTGTACCTAGCTGGAATCGAACCAGCGACCTTCCGCTTAGGAGGCGGACGCTCTATCCTACTGAGCTATAGATACATATTTGCCAAGTAAAAACTTGGCGTTTTTTTATCCGTTTAACTTTTTCACAAGTTCATCTACATCAATTCCATGCACTGCACACGCTTCCTCCAAAGTCTCTCCTTGTGAAGCAGGGCAACCCAAACAATGCATTCCTGCTTCTAATAAAATATCGGCTTTGTCTGGATATTGTTCCAACAAATCCCCTATTTTCGTTGATTTTTCTATCATAAAAACACCTCCTATTTCTATTTTTCATCAATTTTTTCAAATTATAATTAAATTTTATCACAAATTTTCAAAAAAGTATAGACAAATTTAAAAAAATATTGTATTATATTTGTAGTTTGAAAAAGAAATGTTTGATCTAACTGATTTTTTCTATCAGTTTTTGAATTTTTTCGTATTGCAAATTCATGCAAATTTTTCAACTAACCAAATTTTTTGACAGGAGGTGACTATTATTTTAATATTTTTAAATTTATTTTAAGAAAGGAGTTTTTTATGAAATCAAAAAAACTTTTATTAGTAGTTTATACGATTTTTATGACAATCGTATTTATCGGCATCTTTAGCAATATTGCTTTTGCCGCAGATCCTAAACTAGTTTCAACAATTACGGGAGCTTTTACAAAAGTCAAGGGCTACATTGTAAAAATCGCGACATCTTTTGCTGCTGTTGCGGTTGCAACTGGTTTACTGATGAGAAAATTTAGTCTAGGAGACGAGAAAAAAATTTATCGAGCAAACAATCTAATCAAAGGAAGCATCACATCTTATATTTTAATCATTTGTATTGACCTTGTTCTTTCCTTGATTGATACAGTTTTAACAACTGTTTAAGGGGTTTATTTGGAAACGGAAACAGTCAATTTGACAACTTTGATTTGTGACTCGCTCAATCATATTTTTTTCAAAATTTTCTCATCCATTGACAACACAATTTATTCTAACTTAGACAATATTTTATTCATCCAGCCTGGTAGCATTCATGATGCCAAATTTGAGCAGCTTTTCGGAACAGACCTAGGAAATGGACTTCTCTTGCTAGCCAATAGTTTTATTTTTGGAATTTTAATTTTCTACTTATTGCATTTTACCATGTCTCATTTAATTTATTCTAAAATTGATTCTCCTTATCAATTTTTCTTTAAAAGCATTATTTTTATTGCTTGCATGAACTCGTCCTTATGGATTTGTGAAGGGATAATTGATTTGGTGGCTTATGTTTCGGATTTTATTCGAGAACTTGGTTTGTCTGTGACTGGCGCGGAAATTAACTTTGCTAATCTAATCAATCATATTAATTCCAGTTTGTACTCAAACGTCGAAACATTTACTATTTTTTCCTTTGATGGGCTGTTAAAACTATGTTCTAGTATCGGGATTCTCTACATTTTGGTAACTTATTCCATACGCTACATTCTGCTCAAAATTTTAGTTTTGTTATCACCATTTGCCTTCGCATCACTCATTTTCAACCGATTTGACGGATTTTTTAAAGGTTGGTTCAAGCAATTTTTATTGTTATTATGTATGCAAATTTTTGTCGCACTCATTCTAGTTCTAGGATTTTGTTTGGATTTTAGTGCTGATGATACTTTATCAAAGTTGATTTATTTTGCCATTATTGCTATTATCGCAAAATCTAACTTTCATTTGAAAAATTTATTGGCACACATCCACGAATTTAGCCATAACCAACTAAAAAATATCATCTAAAAAGGAGGTTATTATGAATTTTATCATTCCAAAAAACTACAAATTTAAGGCAAAATTATTAGGCATGATTGACTATTCAACAGCTCTGTTAAACGCCGTTTGGGCTGGTATCTTATATGTTTTCGTTAACTTTTTATTCTCTGCATTATCCACAAAAATTTATTGTTTCGCAGGACTTTTTTTGCCATTTTTCTTATTTAGTATGATTGCGGCAAATGGCGAAAACATGATTTCTATTATTGTCTATGTTATTAAATTCTATCGAAAACAAAAAATATTTTTGTATCAAAAAAATAATTTTTTCTAACCAAAAGCTATTAGCTAAGTGCTAATGGCTTTTTTTCTTACAGTCGCAAGGCTTATATTGGCAAATATATTTTCTGTATTGTTTTTTTTTTGTCTTAATGTTATAATAGTTTTATCGTTGTACGAAAGAAAATATAGAATTAAATTTACTTGTGTTTGTGATAGAAAATGGGGGATTTTTCTATCCTTTAAAATTTAAATTGGGGGCTTTGTTATGAAACTAAATTCAAGTAGTAAATCATTTTTATTTTCGAGTACAGAAATTCCGGATATTTTCTTTACGGATTATTTACCGATGGCAAAAAGTGAATTTGTTAAGGTTTATTTTTATGTTCTTTTTTTGGCAAATCACAATAGTGAAATCAAAATTAATGATTTATCAAAAACGCTTGATTTAGATTTTCCAACTGTCCAAGAGGCCATTAAATATTGGGAAAATCAAGGAGTTTTAGTCAAAAATCCAAATGGTTATTCTTTGGCAAATCTGCAAGAAATCGAACTCAATAAATTGTACAGTCCTAAAGTCAGTCTTTCGCCTGAAACCATTGAAAAAAATGCCGAAAGTAAACATCGCGCCAAGGTGATTGACCTCATCAATGCGCAATTTTTCTCAGGAACTATGTCGCCAAGTTGGTATGCAGACATTGATTTGTGGTTTCAAAAATATGGTTTTGATGACCAAGTCATGCTGGGCTTGTTTCATTACGCTTTTGATAAAAAGGCGCTCACACACCCTTATGTGAGGTCTGTGGCGGACGGTTGGGGCAAGGAAAACATCAAAACTTTCTCCGATTTAGAAGCTCATTTTAACCGCAGAGAAACCATCAAAAATTTAAGCAAGGAAATTGCACAAAAACTAAATTTATCGCGAAACTTGACTCAATACGACGAAGAATACGTCCAAAAATGGTACGAAAATTATAAATATGACATGAAAATTATTGAAATTGCGCTCAAAAAGGCGTCCAACAAAAGCAATATCAATTTTAAATACATTGACACGCTTCTGTCAGATTGGCACGAAAAGGAACTTAACACTGTCGAAGACGTCAACCAATATCTAACAGCAACCAAAACAAAGGAGAAAAAAGTAAAACAAGTGAAAAAATTGGAGTTGGAATACACACAAAGCACCTTCGACAACTGGGAGGCTTTGTATGATAATTAATGGAAAGGATGAGTTATGGATTATTTAATGAAGCAACTTTTAAAAGATTATGAAATCAAAAGAAATCAAGCGATTTTGGATGCAGAAGCCAGAAAACGCGACTTATTTTCTGTTAATCCTAAATTATCCGAAATTGACAGTAAAATTGCCAAACTTTCCATTGAAACCACACAAGCAGTTTTGCATTCTAAAGACACCGCAGAACACAAAAAATTGCTTGAAGATTTGAGGAAAAAATCCAATGCTCTGCTCAAAGAAAAAAACAAATTTATCAAAGAATTGGTCAAAGATAGCCAATACTTGAAACCCAAATTTGAATGCAAAACCTGCAAAGACACTGGCTACGCACAAAAAGACGGAAATCTCGAAATTTGTGCCTGCCTAAAACAGAAGATTTTTGACGCCTATTACAACAAATCCAATGTGCGGAAACTTGAAAAAAGAGAATTTTTCAAAATTTAATTCCAATCTTTTTTCTAACGAAAAAAACGTAGAAGCCTACAAATCCAAGCTTTCGCCAAAAGAAAACATGGAAACAATCAAAGAAAAGTGCGAAAATTTTATCAAGAATTTTGACCAGCCAGAAGAAAAAAATCTCCTATTTACTGGAAATACTGGGCTTGGCAAAACGTTCTTGAGCAACTGCATCGCGAACGAATTTTTGCTGCAAGGTAAAACCGTTTTATACCAAACTGCGCCCGTCATGTTTGACGAATTGATTGATGCCAAATTCCACAAGGAAAACTCAAATTTCGATTTGCCAACTAATATTTTAACCGCCGATTTACTGATTATTGACGACCTCGGAACCGAACGCGCCAACGATTTATATTTGACCGAACTTTTTACGATTATCAACACCCGTCTGTTGAACCAAAACAACAAAATCACAAAAACCATTATTTCAACCAATTTGCGACCAGACGAAATCGAAAAAATTTACACTTCCCGCATCGCTTCTCGCATTGCCGGGCACTACCGAATTCTGCGTTTTTTTGGCGACGATTTAAGATTTCATAAAAAAGCGTAAATATGAAAACAGGAGCAAATCAACTTGCTCCTGCTTTTTATGTATTTTTGACTAAATGTCTATTTCTTCTCCTTCTGCTTCATCTCTAACGCTTTTTGCATCTACTCTTTTGCCATCTTTTACAGTTTTATAAATTGCTTTTTGCTCATTTGCCATAAATTTCGCTTTATCTTCCCCTTGCAATTTCAAACTTTCTTCAAATGATGCTTTTCTAGCATTATATTTATCTTGAATGTCATTGTATATTACAGTCTTTCCTTCAAAATCTTCTTTCTTTTCAGTATAGTCGTTATATGTATTCGTATATCTTTCATATACTTCATTGAAATTTTCTTCCGCAGTTTGAAGTAAAGTTTCGTGTGCTTCATATGCTCTTTCTTTCGCCAAACGGTCGTCATCAGACATGATATCTACATCCGGAATTGGTGCACTTTGAGCTGCCGCATGAGCATCTCTAAGAGCTGTAATTCTTTTTTCAATTTCTTTTGTTAAAGCATCTTTAATAGCTGATTCTCTTCTACTATCTGTATTTTTTAATTTAGGAATGTGACTACGTATACTTGCCCACATTTTAGAAAGTCTAGGATGTTTTACTTCTTTAATCTCAGTATAACCATTCAATTTTAGCTTTTCTGCCACATTTGCAAAACCACTTTCTTTTTTCAATTGACTGTAAATTGCATCAATTAAATTATCTCCATCTTGATTTCTGCCACTTCTTTGTGATACATCCTCTGTTACAAAATTATGATAAACTGTAGTTGGATTAAATCCACTTAAGCTTTCTTTTTCTAACTGGAATTCTTTTGAAAAACCTAAATCTTCCAAATCAAGTTTTGTTGGGTCAACGGCTGATTGTCTTGTAGCTTGTGCTTCTGCTAATTGTCTTCTTTTATCTTCATCTTCTGCCAATTCCATTGCTAAACCCATATATTCATTTTCTAATCTAGTTACTTCAGCATTTAAATTCGTTGCTTCACTCTCTAATTGATTGGTTTCAGTCTCCAAAGCGTTTACTTCATCAGATAATTCATCTAATTCTCCTCTAGCCATTTCTTCTATATCTTTAAAATCATTATGTTCTTTCTCAGCTGTATCATGTTTTTCTGCTTGAGCTCTTTCTTGGTCTAATTCTCTTTTTCTAAGTTTTGCCTCTTTCAATTTATTTTTTTCAGCTTCTACTGATGTCTTTGAAACTTCCTTTAAAGTTTCTTTTTCTTCCTTAAAGATTGCTTCCAAAGCAGCAGATTTCTCGCTAACACTTTTTTTACTATTTATAATGTCTTCAATTTTATCTACATCATCTTGAAACAACTCAAACAAATCACTATCTTGAATTTCCAACATAAAAGCTTCATTAAGAAGCACTTGCAATCCATCAGGATTTGAAATTTCTCCTACATCTCTTTCCAGCCTATTAATATCGTCTGGTGTAATTGTCCCGATTACTGCTCTCAAATCATCTTTACTTACACCATTAAGATCTTTATCAATAGATAAAATTCCTGTATATCTTTGTTTTGTAGTAGGATCTAAACTATTATTATAAGAAGCATCAAAATCAATTTTACTCAATTTATCTTGTAGTGTTTTAAAACTCTTTGCTACTTCGGGTGTAATCTTATCATCAGTTGTATTCAATAATCTTCTTTGTAAAGTTCTTATTTCATTTCTAAATTCATAATCCACTAATTCTTCTAAATTTTCTATTCTCTCTTTCCATGTACCATAAACCTCACCTGATGCTGTATCTTTCCCAACAACTTGTATAAAATCATCCATGATTTGAGAACTTTTTCTTCTTCCTTTAATAGCATCAAAAATTTCGCTTTTCTTCTTCATATCTTTAGCTTTTTTGATTGCATCTTCATTTTTTTGATATCTTGTCGTAAAATCTTCTCTTTTATAAGCTCCTTCCTCATTTTCAGCTTTTTCCATTTCTTTCAATACAGTATTAGACTGATTTCTAGCAAAAGTTCTGTTTGAACTTTTCAAAGCTGCATCTACACTAGTATTTCTGCCTTTATATCGGTTCAACATTTCTTTACTCTTTTTATTTGCTTCTTCAACCCAAGTTTGAATTGCTTCTTTATCTGCTTGCTCAATAGCATTTACCATGTTTCCAATTTCAAACATAATGGTTTCATCAATTTGCTCTAAATAAGTTTCAATAGCCTTTTGATTTCCTCTTTTTGCTCTAACTTGACTTGATATTTCTGAACTTAAATCCTTTAAAATACTTTCTAGAATATCTTTACTTCCTTGTAAATTTGCCATATTTTTCTCCTTTCATTCGCTTAAAATTTCTACATCCTAAGCAACCAATGCTCCCATTGGTTTTTAAAATTTTTATAAACTTTCTAAAATATCTAACCTAGCTTTTATTTTCGCAACCAAAACAGCATATTCTTTGACTTCTTCTTTTGACATTTGCTTCACGTCTTCGTCTGTTAATTGGCTCTCAATTTCAGCTAATTGTCTTTTGTATTTCTCAATTTCTATTTTATCCATAAAACGTTTTCCTCCTATTCATACTTTACACCATTTTATTATATTATACCACATAAAAAACCAAAAATCAATACTTTATGTAAATATTTTACAAATTTTTTATTTTCCAACATAATTTTAAAATTTTTGTAAAAACTATTATTTATTATATTGAAGGAGGTTTTTATGGAGAGAAAATTGAAAGTATTTCAATATGGAACTGGAAAAATGTCAGTATATACCATGCGTTATGTTTATGAAAAAGGCGCTGAAATCGTTGGGGCTGTTGATGTAAACCCTGCTGTAATCGGCAAAGATATTGGTGAAATCCTGGGCACCGAAAAAAAAGGCATTATTGTAAGCGATGCCAAAAACGCAAAAACTGTTTTACAAGAAACCAAACCAGACATTGCTATTGTGACAACTATGAGTTTACTAAACGATGTCGAAGAACCACTTATGTTATGTGCAGAACTTGGCATTAACGCTATTACAACTTGCGAGGAAGCGTTTTTCCCAATGAATTCCAATCCAAATTTAACGAAAAAGTTGGACGAATTGGCTAAGAAAAACGGCTGCACCATTACTGGAAGCGGCTACCAAGACATTTATTGGGGGCAGCTCATTACTTCGATTACAGGTTCCACGCAAAAAATAACGAAAATTAAAGGAAGTTCTAGTTATAACGTAGAAGATTACGGCATCGCTCTGGCAAAAGCTCACGGCGCCGGCTTAAACATGGCGGATTTTGACAAAGAAATTGCCTCTGCTGACAAAATCAGCAACGAAGAAAGGCAAAAAGTAATTGAGTCAGGCGAATATTTGCCTTCTTATATGTGGAATGTCAATGGCTGGCTAGCCGAAAAACTGGGCTTGACAATTACTTCTCAGACACAAAAATGTGTGCCACAAACGCATTCAGAAGACATTTTTTCTAGCACGCTAGACATGACTGTCAAAGCTGGCGATGCCACTGGAATGAGCGCAGTTGTAACAAGTCAAACACAGGAAGGAATTACTATTGAGTCAGAATGTATTGGAAAAGTGTACGCTCCAAATGAGTTTGACAAAAATATTTGGACTGTGGAAGGCGAACCAACAACCACAATCGTGGTTGAAAAGCCAGCAACAGTAGAACTTACTTGTGCAACCATTGTGAACCGCTTGCCTGACGTCATCAATAGTGAAGCTGGTTATGTGCCAACTGACCAAATGGGCGACTTACAAGCAAAACTTAAACCACTTAATGAATACGTGAAATAATATGAAAAACCCCCAGAAACTCTCTGGGGTGTTTTGCATGCGCGACTAAAAATTATTTTTTTAAAAGTTTATCTGCTTCTGTGTTTATCAGAAAAAAATATTCAAAAGTAATCAAACACAATATTGTGAGACTTACTGTCATCTCAAAACTGGGACTTGAAAAAATACCAATCCAATAGAAAAATTTCACAATATTACTGAACATAGGGACTTTTTTCTGAGCAAATTCTAATTCCCGTTGTTGTTTCTTCTTGAATTCTTCCTGAATTACCATCCTCAAATGTTGTGGTTCTAAAGAAACAACCACCATTTGCTTCAAATTTTTATCAAAGTCAATTAAGAAAGCTACAATTAAACCTTCAATAAGTAATATATCCGTTACTCCAACATTTTTCAAAGTAATCGGAATAAGTGCAATTACATACATTCTGGTAAGTTCCAAGAAATTCCATCCAATCATGGCTGAAGCTAAGTTTGGATTCCGCCTATAAAACCATTTTGTTAATTCTTGTATCATTGCCAATCTCCTCTCTGCCACTGCATGCAAAACATTTACTAAGACAATAAACCTATCTTAGCGTAATTATAACATATTTTACATAAAGTGTCAACATTATCCTAGTTTTATATTTCTTGATTTAGCCTTTCTATTTCATCTTGCTTTTCCTGAAGCTCAGCATCTTGCGCTTCAATCAAAATTTCTTTTTCATACACTTGATTCTCCAAATCTATATTTTCGACTTCTAACTCGTCAATCCTAGCATTCAATTCGTCCACCAATTCCTGTTGCCAGTTTTCTTTTCTCGTTTTTATATTTTGTTTTATTTTCTCAATATTTTCCTTTGACGCATATACCTGAATAACTGGCTGATCATAATTTCGGATTTCTTTACGGTTGATATCATCAATCACGTCTCGAATGACTTCCATGATTTTCGTATCATTTTCCATAAAGCACAAATCAACTGCTTCACTTTCTTGCATTATTTTCACATCATACAATTTTGAATGTTTCACAACAATTTTCACATTCTCCAAATCACTTTCTATATATTCTATATCCCTGTAGTGTTCTATGATTAAATTTTCCGTCATTGGCACCTCAAAAACCTCTTCTCGGTCATGATTCAAATTAGCATCTTTCACAATATTAAACTTCGTGCCACCAATTACCATCATGCCAATACTAATGCCACCTACAATCAGCGCAGCCACAAACGAAATTCCCATGCGTGCTTTTTTCGATTTTTTGCTAATCATAAAATTATAAATTAATTCTAGAATTACCAAATGAATACTAATGGCAGCAAGCAAACCTAATAATGCACCCCAAAATACCAATCCTGTTTTCACAAATAGAAAACTAAGTACCAACAAAACCACAAAGCAAACTAGCGAAATCGCAAAACCTAAGCCAATCCAAGCTGCCATAAATTTCACAAACCATAACACTATGCGAATAATGCCATTTAAAAATCTGGACTGCGAATGTTCTGGGTCTCGAATAATCACTTTTTCTTGCTTTTTTTCAAGAAAAATCTTTCGCTTTTCCCCGCCCTGTACCCTTTCTTCTTTTGGGTCATCGGGTTCGTCATTTTCAGGCAAATCCTCTGCTTTCACAATCTCGTAATAATCTAAATAACGGATTTTAAAAATGTGTAAAAAAACGGTAACTCCAACAATCATGCCCAAAATAATGTAAACTGATTGCAAAATATTCCTTGCAAAACGATAAATTCCTGGCGGCAAACTTCCTAAAACCCCAAAAATAGCTAGAGAACCAACATCTCCAATGATTAAAAATCCCAAAACTAAAAGTAGGATAATCATACATTGCTCTAGCACACATTTGAGCTTTTGTTTAAAAGTCATGCTACTAAACATATCAACTGTTTTAGTAATAAATTCAAAAAAATCGTCAATATATTTGTTAACATTTATTTTAGATTGTTTGCTCTCATTTACCTCCTTCACATTTTCGTTCATCAATTCGTCCATGTTAAAATTGTACAATTTGCAAATCAGCAAAACTTTATCCATTTCCGGATAGCTTTGCCCTGACTCCCATTTAGAAACAGATTGCCTCGAAACACCAAGCTGCTCCGCTAATTGTTCTTGCGACAAATCATTTTCTTTGCGAATTCTTTTTAAATTTTCAGATAATTTCATCTAAATTTCCTCCCTTCTTGACAAAATTATACCGTTTCTACTGGTTGCACACAACCAATTTTCGGTTGTTTTTTGTCAACTTTCGGTTGCATTTGATAAAATTATACCTCTTTTTTACTATAAATTGCAAATGATACTTGATAAGATATAAAATACAGTATGACAGATACAATTCCGATAAGCAATATGCCATAATTTTTCAAAAATATCTCCAATTGCTCCAGTGAAACATTGGAAATTTTCATCAAACCCACTGTAATCCCTGATATTCCTAGCATTACTGCCAATATCATAATCATTTGAATAATTTTGCCTTTCTCTGCCCCAAACTTATACATAATTGGAATTTGAAAAACTTGTAAAAGTATCATTCCAAAAAAGCCTCCCACTGCCACTGAAATTACATCACTAACACCATTTAAGTTTCCTGTTTTTATGATTTGAAAAATCAGATTCAAACCAATTGAAAAAAGAACTCCCACTAACGTAAACAAAAAAACATAAAGATAACGGGCTTTTACCACTTCTTTGCGTGTCACTGGAAAAGAAAGAATATACTTGTCAGACTTTGACATACTGTCATAATTAAAGCTCCCAATGGCTATCATTCCAAAAATAATCACAATATAAATTGGAACAGAAATCATCATTTCTTCATTCATCAAACTAACAATTACATATAAAACAAGAATAAACAGCATCGTTGTTTTATAGGATTTCAAATTCATTAAATCTTTTAAAATCAACCCTTTTATCGTATTCATTTTATTTTTCCCCCTTTATATAAATTAGCATAATCTCCTCAATCGAAGGTCTATCAACAATTACGTTTCGATATTTTTGCTGAAATTCCCTTTTGTTTTCCACCAAAACATCGTACTCATAGCGATTTTTCTTGTATTTTACAAAATCTGTTGCCTCTATCTTTCGGAAAGTTTCCTCCGAACATTTCACAATTCCATAATTTTCAAGCAATTCGTCACGTGTCTTCGTTAGCACAATTTCCCCTTGGCTAATAAATGTAATATAATCCGCAATGTGCTCTAAGTCAGAAGTGATATGGCTTGAAACCAAAATCGAATGTTCCTCATCTTGGATAAAATCCTGAAAAATATCCAAAATTTCATTTCGCGCCACCGGGTCCAAACCAGAAGTTGGCTCATCTAACACCAACAATTTCGGATGATGTGAAAGTGCCACGGCAATTTTCAATTTCATTTTCATACCACTCGAGAAATCTTTTATTATTTTATTTTTCGGCAATTTAAATTTCTCAATATACCCAAAATACAAACTTTCGTCCCAATCTTGATAAATTTGCCTCATAATTTTTTGCATATCATTCGCATTCAAATATTCAGACAAAAAGCTGTCATCCAGCACAACACCAATGTCTTCCTTGATTTGTTTCTCGTTTTTTTGATGATCTAAACCAAAAATTTTAATTTCTCCAGAATCACCCTGAATAATATTCAAAATCGATTTTATGGTTGTTGTTTTGCCGGCTCCGTTTTCGCCAATCAAGCCCATAATCATGCCTTTGGGCAATGCAAGATTGACATTTTTCAAAGCAAAATCTTCATATTTTTTTGACAAATTTTTAATTTCTAACACATTTTCCATTAATTTTCCTCCCCATAAATAATATCCAACATGGCTTGAATTTCCAGTTTTGAAATTTGGCTTAACTTCGCAATCGAAACCGCTGTCTCGATTAAATTTTCTACTTTTTGCAATTGTTCCTCTCGAATTAATTCCACATTTTTGTCCGAGACATACGTTCCTTTGGCAGCAACCGTTTCAACATACCCCTCTTTTTCCAGCGCCTCATACGCATTTTTCGTCGTAATCACACTAATGCGCAAATCTTTCGCCAAACTTCGTATCGAAGGCAACAACTCGCCAGCCTTTAATTCATTTGCAATAATTTTATTTTTAATTTGGTCTTTAATTTGCTCATAAATTGGAATATTACTTGAATTACTAATGATAATATCCATATATTCTCCTCATATTTGTTTGTATATATACAGTATATACAGTTTTATTCCAAATGTCAATACTTTTTACAAAATTTTTAAATATGACATCAAAATGTCATATTATATTTTTAACCTAAAAATGACTATTTCCACCATTTTAAGCATACCATAAAATGGTGGTGATTTTTTGAAAATATTTTTTATTCGCAAACAATTCCTGAAAATTTGTCTTGTTTTATTTATTGTTTTAACTGGTGCCATTATTTTTATGACCCCTGTTCTGCCTTCTATGGCAATTGAATTATCTAAAAATAGTGTGCTTTCCAAGGCCGCAGCAGACAGAATCGCCAATCTTTCAAACGAGACTGAAAAAATTGCTTATTTAACTTTCGACGATGGTCCAAATCCCTCTGTTACACCCAAAATTCTGGATATTTTAAAAGAGGAAAATATCAAAGCAACTTTTTTCGTTATCGGAAAAAACGTGGATGCACATCCTGAAATCGTCGAAAGAGCCTACGAAGAGGGCCATTTTATCGCTAATCATGGCTACAACCACAATAATAATATTTTATATAAAAATGAAAAAAATTTCGTCAACGAAGTAAAAAATACTGATTTAGCCATTGGAAATGCGGTTGGCATAGAAAATTACTGCTCCCATATTTTTCGATTTCCCAATGGTTTCATTTCGTCAAATTATAAATCCAAAAAAGAAAAGGCTGTCAAATTGCTGGAAGAAATGAATTATGCTTATATTGATTGGAATTGCCTGAACCACGATTCTATGAAAAAATATAATCGTGCTCAATTATTGAACAATTTGAAAAAAACTGCTAAAGACAAGAACACGCTAGTTGTTTTAATGCATGATACAAAAGACGTCAGCGACTCGTCTTCTGTTTTAAAAGAGTCAATTGATTACTTAAAATCTTCTGGTTACTCTTTTAAAAATTTTTATGATATTTTATAAATACTGTCAATTTGCAGAATTATCTTGCTATTGCAGAAAATCTATGATAATATAGTCATAGTCTCTTATGAGATTACTCTAATCCTAGAGGGAGAGGAGGTGGCAGTATATGTCAGGCTACAGTTTAGTATGGTTGTTAATTCAAGAAATTGACAGATTGAAAGCTGAAATTGAAAAATTGAAGCTAGAATTGCAATCATGCAAAAACACAAGAAACAAAAACTAATCTTGTATATTAGTTCAGGGGTATGCTTACTTTAGCCCCTGTTTTATTTAACAAAAATTAATAAAAAAAGAATATATGTTGCTTACTCCATATATTCTTATGACAGTATGACTGGCTACAGTCAATCAATTGTTATATATATTATAATATATAATCTTATTTTTGTCAATACATTTAAAAATATTCAACTAATAATTTACTACGATTAAAACTCCCAAAAATGCCGCCACTATAACCGTACAAATTAAGGCTAAAATGCTTAAAATTTGATTGACTTTTTCGCCATTTTTAAAAATTTTATACAACATAGAAATGCTCAAAATGCCAATCATTCCGCCCAACGTGTTCATGATAACATCCGTAATGTCAGTCGCTCCAATATGTAAAATAAATTGCGAAATTTCTAAAAATAACGTTATTAAAAATATCAGAATTATTTTTTGATAAAATTTTCGATTTTTTGCTAGCATTTCCGCATAAATTCCCACAGGAATAAAAATTAAACAATTATTAATCATTTCATTAAAATTTATTTCTCCATTAATAATGACCGATTGTCCAAATGGGACAAGATTTACAGAGCGAATATAAGGTAAAAATTTTAAGTCAGTTTGCATTTTAAATAAAATTATCCAAATTAAAATAACTAAATAAATTCCAAATAAAATTGTTATTAATTTATTTTTTTTATTCTCCATAATTCCCTCCTTGTCTATTTTTATTATAGCATTATTTTGAATAAAAATTTCTTAAAACTTTCTTAAAATTTTTATATACAAAAAACAGCCCCCTTATTATAGGTTGCTGTTTCTTGCAAAAATTACTCTGTTACGCATTTTTCGTAATCGACTTCACTTACAAATTCAAATCCCTCTTGCTGCGCGACTTGGGCAATGAACTGGTGAACCTGTATCATAACATCTACTAACCATTTGTCGAGACTCCAATTTCTAACATATAAATCGGGATCTGTATCGTTACAATAGAAAAGGTGGATTTGATAATCATCTATTCCAATTTCGCAGCTATAATCCCTGTTATTTCCATATCCCAAATATCTTCTATAGGCAATAGAGATAGAACAGTTCTCATTTGACAAGCATAGCTCGTCTGGATATGGCTCAACATGCGTTTGAATTTCCTCCGGTTTGGTCTCCCGCCTTGTTTCCATGATTTCCTCTGCCAGCTCTAAAATTTCTCTCAAGAGCATCTGTATCGCAGGCGGTTCTGTTTCAGTCTCCGGCAGCGCAGAAGCAATCCTCTCATTTTCTGCTGCTATTTCCAGCTGTCTCATTTCTTCTTTGTTCGGATATCGCCCTTCGTTCTCTTTCAAAAAAGAAATGACTGCAGTCAGCAAGAAATCTGTTTTTGGTCTCTTTTCCTGAAGATAATTCTCCAATCTGCTCTCAAAGTCTTTTTTCAGATAATCCTTAATCTCTGCTTTGCTTTTCAGAGTAACGGTCCCAGACATTTCATCTGGACAGTGCGTAATTGGACATAAATTGGTCCAGACAGACACTTTGTTTTGGGAGGAGAATTCATCCCATAAAATCTTAAAATTTTCCGCATTCACTTGGGACAATTTTTTTAATTCCCGCAACACTGAATGATTGATAGCTCCATTGTAATTTCTTAACATTGAATACCTCCTTGCACATATGCATTGTCTTATTTCTATTTCTTAGTTACTTGTGCATTATATCATATTATGTCAATTTTTGCAATATTTTTATTCATTATTTTTTATAAATTTTAAATATGATACAAAAATGTCATATTTAAAACCTTATTAAACTATTGATATTTCTAACTTTATTTTATAATATGACACTGAAATGTCATATTATACTTTGCTCAAAATCTAAAAGTTTCTTTTTTAACTCAATTCCGCCTGCATAACCTGTTAAATCGCCATTGGCACCAATTACTCGATGGCAAGGTATGATAATCGAAATCGGATTGTGCCCAACTGCTCCACCAACTGCTTGCGCCGACATTTTCTCCTTGTGTAGCTTTTGCGCCACTTCTTTCGCAATTTCCCCATACGTTGTTACTTCTCCATATGGAATTTTGCACAAAATTTCCCACACAAATTGCCTGAATTCGCTTCCTTTTGGCTTCAAGGGCAACTCTTTGGGCAACGGTTTTTGTCCTGCAAAATATCGATTAAGCCAATGCTTGGCTTGTTCCAAAATAGGCACTATTTGCCTAGAAATTTCTTCGTCACAAATCGTGCTTTCAAAATATTTTTGCCCTTGTATCCATAATCCGATAATATTTCTTTCGTCGCTCACTACTTTCAAAATTCCTATAGGTGCTACATAATTCATTTCATACAACATTTTTATTACCTCAAATCACTACATTTTTTCTAATATTTCGATTGCTTCTGAATAATTTCTCAAACTATAATCTGCCAAACGATTAATTTTTTCACGCTCCCCATCGGAATATTGATCATACATTGCAACTACTTCAATCCCCGCATTTTTTGCAGCTTCTACGCCAATCAAAGAATCTTCAAAAATTAAACATTGTTCTTTTTTTATATTTAACGTTTCCACAACTTTCAAAAAAACTTCTGGATTTGGCTTCATTTCTTTAACGTCTTCCCTTGTGAAAATGACCGAAAAATAAGTAGCAATATCCGCCTTTTTCATCATGTTTTGATTTTGTGTTTGATAAATTTGTACAGTATTTTTTCCGGTAGTGCTTGCAATTGCAAGCACAAAATTTTTTTCTTTTAATTTTCGCAAAAATTCGTCAGCTCGTGGCTTATAATCAATCACATTTTTGAAAAAATTCTGCCCGATTTCATATCTCATGGCAAGAATTTCTTCTGGTTTTAAATGTGATTGATATTTCTCTCCTAATACTCCAGAATACGCTAAATATGAATTTTCTTCTTGACAAAAATTTCTTAAAAAATTATCTCTCTGCTTTTGAATTTCACTGTTTTTTAACTCCCCTGTATAGCCCAATTTTCGTATCAAATTTTTGTCAATTTCATTCCAAACATCAATTGAATCAATCAAAGTTCCGTCCATATCAAAAATAATAACTCTTTTATTTTTTAACATTTTTCCTCCCAAATTAAATATGACATTTTTATGTCATATTTAATTTTTAATTTATTGCTTTCACTTTCAGCATTCTTAAGGCATTCAAAATGGCAATTACGGCAACGCCTACATCGGCAAAAACGGCTTCCCACATGGTAGACAGTCCCAAGGCGCTAAGCACCAAAACAAGCACTTTTATTGAAATCGCAAACACAATATTTTCCTTCACAATTCGCATATTTTTTCTCGCCAATTTTATCACACTGGCTATGCCAGAAGGTTCATCTGTCATGATGACAACGTCTGCCGCCTCAATCGCAGAATCTGCACCCAAACCTCCCATTGCCATTCCGATATCTGCCAAAGCTAGAACTGGCGCATCATTGATGCCGTCTCCTGCAAAAATCAATTTTCCTTTTTCGCTTTTTTGCTGCATAAATTCTTCCATTTTTTCCACTTTTCCGTCTGGTAATAATTCCGTATAAACCGCATCCAGACCAAGTTTAGCTGCTACACTCTCACCCACTTGATTTTTATCGCCAGTTAACATCACTGTTTTTTTGATGTGATTTTGTTTCAGTTTCTTAATTGCATTTTGTGCATCGTCTTTGATTTCGTCTGCAATCAAAATATAGCCTGCATATTTTCCGTCAATTGCCACATATAGAACTGTTCCAACACTATCACAAACAGCAAACTCAATTTGCTTTTCTCGCATCATTTTCTCATTTCCCACCAAAACTTCTTGGTTTCCAATTTGAGAAACAATGCCGAAACCTGAGATTTCTTCTGCTTTTGCAATCAAGTTTTTGTCAATTTCTTTGCCATACGCTCTTTGAATTGACTGCGCAATCGGATGATTGGAATAGCTTTCCGCATGCGCCACTATTTTTAGCAATTCTTCTTTGGCAATTTCGGTTGGATTTATTTCTTGCACTTCAAAAATTCCTTTGGTTAAAGTTCCTGTTTTGTCAAAAACAACGATTTCAGCCTGAGAAAGCGCTTCTAAATAATTGCTCCCTTTGACCAAAATTCCCATTTTGGAAGCCCCGCCGATTCCTCCAAAAAAGCTTAAAGGAATTGAAATCACTAAAGCGCATGGACAGGAAACCACCAAAAATGACAATGCTCGATAAACCCAATCTGCAAACGTCGCATCTGCTATTACTAATGGTGGAAAAATCGCCAAAACAACGGCAATTCCAACTACGATTGGCGTATAAACTCTGGCAAATTTCGTAATAAAATTCTCTGATTTGGATTTTCTGCTACTCGCATTTTCCACTAAATTCAGAATTTTGCTAACCGTCGATTCGCCAAATTCTTTGGTAACTTTAATTTTTAGTAAACCATTTAAGTTAATGCAACCACTCAAAGCCTCTTCGCCGTCAAAAACTTCTCTGGGCACACTTTCTCCAGTTAATGCTTTTGTATCTAAACAAGAATTTCCTTCTACAATTACGCCATCCAAAGGCACTTTTTCGCCGGGTTTTACAACAATCATTTCCCCCATTTTCACTTCATTTGGATTGACTTTTTCTTCTGCTCCTTCACGTAATACATTAGCATAATCTGGGCGAATATCCATCAAATTGGCAATGGATTTTCTGGATTTATCCACTGCATAACTTTGAAACAATTCCCCTATTTGGTAAAACAACATTACTGCAACGGCTTCTGAAAATTCTCCTACGCCAAACGCACCAAGCGTTGCAACCGACATCAAAAAATTTTCGTCCAACATTTTGCCTCTTAACAGATTGCGCCACGCTTTTTTCAAAATATCTAGCCCAACAAACAGATAACTTAGCAAAAACAAAGCCTTGTTCAGCCACAATTGCGGGAAAGAAATTGCCAAGGAAAGCCCAAATAAAATCAATGCAACAATAATTTTGATAGTTCTTTTTTTCATAAGCACCTCCTTAAATCTCTTTGATTGTGCAATCTGGCTCTTCTTTTCGGATGACTTTTTTCATTTTTTCTAAAATTTCTGATTTGTCATCTTCCTCACATTCGATGCTTAATTTCTCTGTCATAAAATTAATATTTATTTCTTTTATGCCTGCTATTTTTCCAATGGCCCTTTCCAATTCTGCGGCACAATTTGCGCAGTCCAACCCTTTTATTTCAAAATGATATTTCATAATAAATGACCTCCCTATTTATTTTTTATGTTCAATATGTTCCATGCCAACCTCGAACACTTCCTTTACGTGTTCGTCGTCTAACATGTAAAATACTTCTTTTCCGACTTTTTTGCATTTGACAATTCCACTTCTGCGAAGCGTTCCTAGCTGATGTGATATCGAAGATTTCGTCATATTTAAAATATTGGCAATATCGCACACACACAGCTCATTTTGGTCCAATGCAAACAAGATTTTTACTCGTGTAATGTCCCCCAAAATCTTGAAAAACTCCGCCACTTTGTAAATGACATCATCGTCTTTCATTTTAGCACGTGTTTTTTCAACAAGCTCCTCATGAATGACATTACAATCACATGCAAATTCGTTTTTAGCCATAATTCCCCCTTTCTTAATAAAAATTTTCATTTTTATAGTTGAATATTTATTCAACTATAATTAGTATATGCCTTTCTTTCTTTTTTGTCAATATAAAACAAAAAAATTTTATAAAAAATGAGAGATACTTTTGAAGTATCCCTCAAACTTCTATGAATTCATTTTTTTCTAATCCATCAAGAAATCCAAAACATTCATTCCCGCGGATGTTTGAGATTTGTACAATTCCGTGTATCCACATTTTGTACAAGTTACTGTTATAAATTTTTTATTTTGCACATCAAATATTTTAGCAAAATTTCCTCCTGTGGCTTGAAATTGGTCTTTTTCAAATTCTGTATTACCACATTTTTCACATTTCCAATCCATACTTTGCCCTCTCTTTCTTTTTTCTTAACCTTATTATAACATATTGGTAAGAAAAGTCAATTTTACAATTTCATATAGCTTCCTTGCGGAAACACCAATCTAATTTGGGTTCCTTCCTTTTGCACCGAATTTAACTCAATGGCAATACCTAATTTGTCACACATTTTTTTACATAAATAGAGCCCAATCCCAGTAGATTTCTTATTTGACATTCTGCCATTTGTTCCCGTAAACCCCTTTTCAAAAACACGGGTAATTTCGCCCTTTGGAATTCCAATTCCATTATCGCTGATTAATAAAATAACTTTTTCCTTGCCGGTTTGCGCCTGAATTTCTATCTCCAACCCCTCTTCTTTTCGATATTTGCAACTGTTTTGCAAAATTTGATTTAAAATAAAGACAATCCATTTGCCATCTGTATTTACTTCTATTTCTAAATCATGCAAATTTAGCTTTGTTTTTTCCTGCATTAACAAATTTTTGTTTTTCTTGATACTTTCATTGACGATTTCTTTCAAAGTGCTTTTTTTAATATAATAGTCCTTCTCGACTGTATTGCTGCGTGCATAAAACAGTGCCTGCTCAATATAATTTTCGATTTTGTCCAGCTCCTCATCAATGTTACGCGTAACCGAATTTTTATTATTTTCAATAACCATTTTGCTAACTGCAATTGGCAATTTTATTTCATGAATCCATAATTCGATATATTCTTTGTAATCTTCCTGCCAATACTTATACTGATTCACATGCTCTAACATAGATTTATCAATTTGTTCCAACGAAGTTTTCAAAATCTTTCCTTCCAAAAAATCTGGCATTTTTATAATTTCTGTGACTAAATATTTCTCATCTAATTCCTCCAACATATGTGCCAAATAGTTATAAAAATTTCTTTTCGGAAAATATTCAAAAAGCAGCCCAAAAAAATATAGCCCCAAAATGGCGATTGGAATATAAATTTTTATAAAGTTCCCAATTGGATAAATCATCAAAAATATCTCAATTGACAAAATACCTAAAAATAGCAAAAAAAATTGTATTAATTTTTCTTTCAAAAAATCTGTAAAATTCATTCTGTGCTCCCTCTCGTTATATAATAAACAGCTGAAACAAGAGTTTCAGCTGCCTAAAAATCACGTTCCTTCAAAATATATCCTTGCCCACGCTTTGTCTCTATCAATTCCTTCAAATTTAATTCTCCCAATTTACCGCGCAAACGCGTGATATTCACGGTTAATGTGTTATCATCAATAAAACTTTCGCTGTCCCATAAACATTCCATAATATCCTCGCGTGACACAATTTTGTCTCTATTTTGCGCTAAATATTTCAGGATTTTAAACTCGTTTCGCGTCAGTTCAATCACAACATCTCCCTTCTCAATTGTGCTTTTTGATAAATTCAAAACAAAATCCTTACAGTCTATTTTGTCTTGAAGACAACTTTCTGCGTTAGTTCTTCGCAAAATAGCAGCAATTTTGGCAAGCAAAATCTGAATATTAAACGGCTTGGTAATATAATGGTCTGCTCCATAATTAATAGAAATCAGTTCATCTAATTCACTATCTCGGCTGGTAATAATAATAATTGGCACCTGCGACTGCTTACGAATTTCCTTGCACACAAATTCCCCATCGCTTCCCGGCAAATTAACATCCAATAAAACCAAATTCGGATTAATTTCTAAAATATCTTGAATGGTGTTATCAAATCGCTTCAGTGATTGCGCATCATAACCGTTGTTATTCAAAAAAATCTCTAATTCACTGCGCAATTTTTCGTCATCCTCTACAATTAAAATTTTCTGCATTTTTCCTCCGCCTTTATGATACCATAAATTTTATAGTCCTTTATCCTAAAATTCCATTTGATATGCTACCTGCTATCCAAACTCCTATCACAATCAAAATGATAGCAATCACAACCCCAAGTAGCAACATGCCTCCTACATAGCCCCAAAATGAATTGGTTTTTTGGTAGACAAAATATTCGATTGCTGTGCCAATCAATGAGCCTATTGCAACTCCAACAATGGTTGCAAAAATATAATTCATACCATTTTGAAAAATAGCACTTACTAACTGAAACGCAGCATTTACTGCCCAAGCCACTTGAAACCCATGATTTTTGAAAATATAATAGGAAATATAAGCACCAATCAAAAAACTAATAATTGATATAATTAATTGCATCTGTTTCCCCCTCCTTTTTTCTCTATTTTATTATATAAAATAAGTCGAAAATTGTCAATTAAAATTCCCATTTTTCAGGGACTTGTCAAAATTTGCAAAATATGATATAAAATAAATATGGAAGAAAAATTTATGAAAGAAGCCCTAAAGGAAGCTCGCAAAGCCTTTGAAAAAGAAGAAGTTCCTGTTGGCGCTGTGATTGTAAAAGACAACAAAATTATAGCAAGAGCCCACAACATCAAGGAAACCAAACACGATGCAACCAGTCATGCCGAGATTTTAGCCATTCAAAAAGCATGCAAAAAACTAGGCGCTTGGCGCCTTACCGATTGCGACATGTATGTAACATTGGAACCTTGTTCTATGTGTGCAGGCGCCCTTATCAATAGCCGTTTGCGAAAATTATATATTGGCACGCAGGACGAAAAAACTGGCGCTTGTGGCTCTGTTTTAAATTTGTTAGAATATAAATTTAATCATAAAATCGAAATAGAAAAATATATATTAAAGGACGAGTGTGAAAAAATTTTAAAAGATTTTTTCAAGCAATTGCGCGCAAAAAAGAAGAAAATTTAAGGAGAAAATCATGAAAAAATTACAAACTTTAAAACGATGCCTTTTTCTATTTTGTATCATCATTATTTTAATGATTGTTGTTTCAATAATTTTAAAATATGAAGTAGAAGGCGAACAAACCCTGCCATATCGTTTATCAAAAATTTTCGTGATTAGCACTGTGGAAGGAACCCCAGTCGACGATGGCGAAAATATTTGGAATATTGGCATCAAACAAGTCAATGACTTGTATTTTTATTTAGATAAAAACAGTAGCGCAGAGGAAACCATAAAACAAATTACACTGCAAAATTTTCAGGTCACGCAAACGCCACAGAAAGGCAATTTGGCGATTTATCGACCAACTGGCGAGCTCAACAATTTATACACCCATAGCGAACAAAATTATTTAAACGAAAGTTTAGTTTATACAGGCGCGGCTGTGGATGACTTAAAAACACTGGAAATTGGCAATCAAGGTGGCGTTATTGCTTGCCGAATGGCGCTGGACAACTTGGGAACTTATATTTCAAATGAAACAACAGAAATCACGTATAATGGGACTTTGCTTACAAATATAGGCGTGAATATCGAGGAAATAAAGTTTGGTATCAATTTCGATATTTTGATTGAAACTAATAAAAACGTGGTTTATAAAGGTACCATTTCACTTCAATTGCCAGCAGAGGACGTGATAACCAACGGTTCTTCAAACTTTGAAATCACAGATTTTAGTAACGTTGTTTTTAAGCGATTGTAGAAAAATAAAGAAAAATGTTGCAGTAAAATTTTTTACTACAACATTTTCTTGATTTTCTAGAACTTTATAAGAGCATTACTTTGTCCAGTCATATAATCCAAAGCCACAGACAGCTACACCTCTTCCTAATCCATCGTCATGATTTTTTAAATGATATTGTTTTGCTTTTTCTATCAAAACGCTATGAAATGGATTACCCTCTTCCATCGCCTTTTTTGCATTTATCGTTTCGCCACTTCTGTTTGCTTTTTTTGCACTATGAAAATAAGATTGAGAAATATTACCACTTATTTTAAAAAAATATGTCAATTCAACTGGTGTAAAATTTTCTAAATCATTTTCTAGATCGTTTTTGTATATTTCTAAATAACGCTCAAATCGTGGTCTTAATTCCTCATCTATTCCATCTTTATCAAGTCTATACCGTGTGAGCATTGAGAAACAAAAAAAGTACCTTACTTCTGCACCAGGCGGCAATTTATGAAAATACTTTTCCGAAAGTTTATCTGATTCAATAGGCTGTGTATTATATTTAAGATATAGTTTAAAATTTAAGATAAATTCATTTTTAATAAAAGGATTTATCTTAAGCTCTAAAATATTCATATAAGCACCCAGTGCATAAACTTTCGTCATACATCCCATTTCTAACTCTTTAACCCGAAGGTAATAAAGTGATAAATATCTAGCTAGTTCCTTCTCTTTTATTGCTTCATAAATTTCTTCAATTAGAGAATACTCATGCACGAAAGATAGGATATCGCAAATCTTATTATGAAAATGTTTTAAATATAATGCCGCAAACCCAATATGCATTGTTGAGAAAACATCTGCATCTAATTCTGCAATTGCATTTTCAAAATCAGATAATTTATCATTAAATATGTTTTCAGGTACAGAGCTCATCATTATGTTTATATTGGCACTTTCTAAATATGAAAATAAATCATAAGTTTGTAATACTGACAAAATTTTCCTCAGCTCGTTTGCCTCCACCTGATCAAGCTTTTTTAACAATGTTTCTAATAAACTATCTTTTTCAGAATAATAACATATTTTTGTTCTTTTAGAAAGATGCTTGGGTAATCTTGCATAAGTATTTTCAGGAAGCAAGATAAAATCTAAATAAAGAAGATTTTCCTCTTCTATAATTTCTGTATAATTTTCTCGATCTTCCATAAAAGCTACCATTATTCCAGCAGTTCTAAGAACAGTTGCTAATTTTTCAGCTGCAATTCTTCCCCGATTTTCTCGTTGAAATACAATAAGACCAAATTTTGTTGGCATTTCCATTGGCTCTCGTTCCATCTGTCGACCTCCTTAAAATGTTAAACAACTTTTTACAAATTACAAAAAATATATATTATGTATATCATATTATATTCGCCTTGTCAAGGCTAAAACAAGAAAATTGTGCATATTAAAAATTTTGTCGAAAAATGTTGTACAAAACCTCTTGACAAACGACAAAAATAGTGTAAAATAGAATCATAACTTTTTTCTAGAAAGGTTGTGATTCTATGTTTATTTTAAATATCTTAGTAGAATTTTATTTATTTTACTTATTTTCCCTAAAAATACAAGTATTTAAAATTTATAGTATTCTTAAAGATTAACGATTTTACTTGGCTGATAGCGATTTGCTACAGAAATTCCAATGTTATTCAAATCTGTATTTTGAGCAATTAATTCATTCGCAACTGTTTGGTAAGCAAGTTCTGGAAAGTTATTTTCTTTACTCAAATGCCCTAACATGACCTCTTTCAATTCCTTTTTTAATAACAAATTATAAATTGTTTTTCCTGCTGTATCATTAGATAAATGCCCATGAGGACCGCTAATTCGTTGCTTTAACGGATAGGGATACCTAGACGCTTTTAAAATCTCAGGGTCATAATTTGCCTCTAAAAAAACAAAAGAACTGTCGTATAATTCCGAAATTAATCGATTATCCATGTGACCAATGTCTGTTGCAATACTTAATCTTTTGGTCCCATTATGAATGCTAAAACCGCAAGAATTGGCAGCATCATGAGGTGTGCTAAACGGATGAATAGTTAAATCGTTTAGCCCGAAATCTTTATCATTTTCAAAAAAACGAATATTTTCCTCCGCAATTTTGTCTCGCTGCTTTTCCATAGCATTCCAAGTTTCTATGTTGGCATATACGGGAATATTATATTTTTGTGAAACAGTACCAATTCCCTGAACGTGGTCAGAATGTTCGTGTGTCACTAAAATAGCATCAATATCAGTAATTGAAGCCCCTACAGAGTCTAAACCTTCGCAAACTTTTTTGCAACTAACACCTGCATCAATTAATATTTTTGTGTGATTTGAATTAACAAATAGGCAGTTTCCAGAACTGCCACTATAGATACTACAAAATCTTATCATTATTTTATCCTGTTTCTATCAAAATTTTATCAATTGTTTGTTACATAATTATTCTTCTGCTCTTTCAATTTTTGCACCTAATTTGCGGAATTTTTCTTCGATATTTTCATAGCCACGGTCAATATAATTTAAGTTGTAAATTTCCGTTTTTCCTTTTGCTGCAATTCCTGCAATAATTAAGGCAGCTCCTGCACGTAAATCACATGCATAAACTGGCGCACCTGTCAATTTCTCTACACCTTCAAAAACAGCACTTTTCCCTTGTGCCGTAATTTTAGCCCCCATTTTGTTGAGTTCAGCAGTGTATTGAAAACGTGATTCCCAAATGCTTTCATTAATAATACTTGTCCCTTTAGAGAGTGACAAAACAACCCCCATTTGTGGCTGTAAATCTGTCGGAAATCCCGGATATGGCAATGTTTTGATGGTCGCTTTTTGTGGTCTTGTATTGCACCATACGCGCAAATGGTCACCATTCGCGTCAACATTTCCGCCAATTTCCACGATTTTAGCTGTAATCGATTCCAAATGTTTTGTAATACAGTTTTTGATGGTAATGTCTCCTTTTGAAGCCACTGCTGCAAGCATAAAAGTCCCTGCTTCAATTTGGTCAGGCACAACCGAATACGTAGCATTGCCTTTTAATTCCTTGACACCATTGATTTTGATGATGTCCGTTCCAGCACCACGAATATCGGCTCCCATCGTGTTCAAAAAATTGGCGACATCTACAATATGTGGTTCTTTTGCAGCATTATCAATAACAGTTGTTCCATTTGCCAAAACACTTGCAAGCATAACATTAATCGTCGCACCAACAGATACAACATCCATATAAATAGAATTTGCATTGAGTTTTTTGGCTTTTGCTGTAATATTTCCGTTGGAAACCTCAACATCTGCACCAAGTGCTTCAAAACCTTTAATATGTTGGTCTACAGGTCTTGCCCCTAAATTGCATCCACCTGGAAGTCCAACTTGCGCTTTTTTGCATCTTCCCAACAATGCTCCAATGAGATAATAAGAAGCCCTAAATTTGCTTGTAAGCTCCATTGGTGCCTTGTAGGAAGTTATATTGGTATTATCTATTGTTACTTCATGCTCAGAATTCCAAGTAATTTGAGAACCTAAACTTTTTAATATATCACAATATAATTTTACATCACTAATATTTGGTAAATTTTCAATTGTACACACACCGTTGACTAAAAGAGTTGCAGGAATAATCGCTACGGCAGCGTTTTTTGCGCCGCTAATAATGACATCGCCTTTTAGAGGCGTATTACCTGTAATGATTAGTTTTTCCAAACCGATTCCTCCCATATTTAGTAATTATATGAAGTATAAAAATACATTCATATCGAACTATATCACAAAAGTTTCACATTTACAATACAAATTTGCAAAAATTTTAAGTTTCTTTTTAATGATTATCGACATATTTTACATAATGTGGTATAATAATATAAATGGTAATAACATCATAAAAATAGGAAAGGTGGAAATCATCATGAAAAAGAATATGAACAATAAAATTACCAAAAACAACCACTTAGTAACATATTCTTGGGCAGAACTTAGCGAAATATTTGAGGGTATAGCTGTAGCCAACATGAGAATTCGCAGAGCAAGCACATTAAAAGAGATAAGATTCCAACTGCACATCTTAAATGAGCTTATGAGAGAGTTGTATAAGAAAGATGTATTTGTTGAATCGATTAGAGACATTTCAGTTGTAATACGTCGCATTAGATTGCACGATGCTACTCGCGCTGAGCTATGTGACCTACTTACAAAATTGTACAACGATTTTGATGAAAAACAGCGAGAAGAATTTATGATAAGCATTGGTTTTCATGTTTTACGCTCAATTTCCTTACTAGATTAATCTGCGCAGCAAAACACCTTGCAGGGGGCGAATGAAAATTCAGCCCCCTGTTTTCATTTTTAGATTATACATATTATTTCTTTTGATTTATCAATTCAACAATTTTAAATTTGAATTCAATTTCTGGAGAAGTTTCTGAGACAATTTCAAATTCCTCTTCGGAAAGATTTTCTTTCAAATAAGTTTCGCCTTCTTCTTCCACAACACCCGCAGAAACACTTACAAAGCACAACGGTGGAAACAACGAACACCACCAATTTTGACCTTTCGCGTCCCCAATTTCAATTTTCAAAGCATCATAATCTCCTGCTGGAAGCGAAATATTTCCATAATATTTGGTTGGAAAATAAAAATTTCCAATTTCGGCACTAACCGAGTAATCGTACCCGTTTTCATGAATTACTTTTTCCGCAATCATCTTGAAATCTTCAATATGCTCTTTCGATAACTCTATCACAGACTGTTTGTCCTGCTTTGCTGTATTCAAAGTTTCCATGTACTGCAAAATAGCATCACGCACCTTCAATTTGAGTGCTTGGTCTTCCTCTGAATCGCTATTCGCCAAAATATGCAGCCTGAAAATATTGCTCGAAAGCCCATTTGACACATTAATTGCATAGGAATGCGCATTGATAATAAAAAATGCAATAAACAAAATGATAATGATTGTAAGATTTTTTAAATTTGTAGAAAATTTTCTCATTTTTGATTTCCTTTCTAAATTTTATAAATTTTTCTATTAAATTCAGTATTAACCAAAATTTAAAATTTATGCAAAACAATATTACAAAAACATTACAATTTTGTTACAAAAATGTAACAAAATTCGCGTGTTGAAATAAGTAGAAGCATCACTAAAAACGTCGGAAAATGTGGATTTAGCACGTTTTTTGAAACTCAAATTGTTGAAAAATGTCTAAAAATAGCACTTTTTGTCAAAAAAGGAACTGTAAAAATATTTGACTTGTTTTATATTAAGTGTTAAAATCCTAATTATGAAATATATGGAGGTAATAATATGAATAAGAAAAGGTTATGCTGTTTTTACGTCAACGATATTCATTTGATTACAATGCTTTTGCCATATATAAACGAAAGAATAAACGAATCCACTGAAATTATAACAGTATTAGAATCAGATATTAGTAAAAGCGTGAAAAAAGTGATGAATGGAATACACGGGAAAAGGTCTGAGAGTTTATTGAAAATTGATTGGAAAAATAAGGGAGTAGATGAGTTGTACAACATAAATGTGCAAGATAAACTTATTTTAGTTTATGGAAATGATGAATTTATAAAAGAAGCAAATATAATAATAAGTAATAAAAATGAAAATTGCGAAATTTTAAATTGCTACGAAATGATGCAGGGTAGCTCAAAATTGCAGGAAATTCTAGACAAACATGACAAAGTCGTCAATACAGCTGGGGAAAAATATCCTGAGGAACTTTTTACAGGATACACCAAAAAAGTAGCTATTTCTTAATATTTACAGATTAAATATTGATAGAAAATCATTTGTTTCTATCAATATTTTTTCATATTAAAAAATTACTCAAATATTTTCTGATACCATCTTTTTGTATGCTCTAACAATTCGTCTAAAGAATAGGCACTCATGTTTCTAAAATACTTTAAAAATTCTGCCACCACGCCATTAATAAAAAATTCAACATCTAACTCTAAATCTGGAAAAGTGTTAATATTTTTTAGAGCAGAAAAAATTTTTTTGGTTGCCATTTTACGCAATTTTTCCAAAAAATAAAGTGTTTCGTTTGAAGAAAGTAACATCTTATACGTTTCTTCGTTCTTTTTTAAACACGCAATAATTTCCTCAAAATAATTTAAAATATCTTGATTGCTATATAAAACTTTGTCATCACAGGTTAGCAGTTCAATGGTTTCTAATTCATAATCTTTGGCAACTTCATAAATATCATCATAATGTGTATAAAATGTGCTTCTGGTAAGCTCGGCACGTTTTACAAGCTCAGTTACCGTAATTTTGCTAAGTTCCTTTTTTTCTTGAATTAGTTCTGCAAAAGTTTTTTTAATTAATTTTCTCGTTTTTTTAGAAGAAGAATTTAACCCCTGAACTTTCATTTTTATCCATCCTTTTGTAGTTAATATTTTTTCAAAAATATTAACTAAGATATCCGTAAAGCTCATTCTTCGCTAACGGCTATCTTAAGTATATCATAATTTTGAATAAAAAGATAGACATTTTTATAAAAAGTGTCAAAATTTAGACACTTTTACAAAATTTATACTTTCCTTTCATTTTCAAAGCGCGTATAATAGAAAAATGACTATAAAAGAAAGGGTGATTAAAGTTTTGAAAAAAATTACAGATTTTATGATTAACAAAAGATATTTCATTCTTGTTGTATTTGGCGTGCTATCTATTATGTCAATTTATTTTTCAAAACAGGTAAAAGTAAATTACGACATGGCGGAATATCTGCCGAGTACGTCTGAAACAAGAATTGGGATGGACATTATGAATGACAAAATTGATGCGCCAGAGAGTAGTTCTTTGAATGTGATGCTTGAAAACCTAAGCCAAGCAGAAAAGCAAGACATCAAAACTTATTTGGAAAATGTGAAAGGTGTTTCAAGCGTAGACTATGAAGAAACAGAAGAATTTAACAAAGACAATTACACTCTGTACCTTGTTAATGTCGAGGCAGATGAGGAATCCGAAATTGCGACAAATGTTTACAACGAAATAACCGAACATTTTAAAGACCGTGAACTACATACAAGTGGCGCTATTTCGGATAGAAATATTCCTGTGTTGCCAACGTGGATTGTAGTTTTAGCAATCTTTTGTGCCTTGCTGATTTTGATTGTCATGAGCGATTCCTATGTGGAACCATTCTTGTTTTTGGGAGCAATTTTGGTTGGCGTTCTTTTGAACAAGGGCACCAATATTATGTTTGAAAGCGTTTCCAATATTACGGATTCAATTGTGGCGATTTTGCAATTAGCACTGTCGATGGATTATTCGATTATGTTGATGAACCGCTACAACCAAGAAAAAGAGAAAGCCCCTGACAAAGTAACTGCCATGAAAGAGGCACTGTATCATGCTTTTGGCTCAATCGCCAGCAGCTCGGTAACGACCATTGTTGGACTTTTGGCATTGGTTTTCATGAGTTTTACCATTGGGCGAGATTTGGGATTTGTGTTGGCAAAAGGCGTATTATTCAGCTTAATCAGCATTTTCTTTGTACTTCCAGCGCTAATTTTGATTTTTGATGACGCGATTAACAAAACTAAAAAGCAAAGTCCAAACATTAATTTAGAAAAACTAGGTAAATTTAGTTATCTTATTCGACCAATTTCGATTTTTGTGTTTGTTGGAATTTTCGCGTTAAGTTTTCTTTTGAAAGGAAACTTGGGCATTTTGTACACTGATTCAGAAGACAACGAAGTCTCAAGTGTGTTTCCAGAAAACAACCAAATGGCGGTTATTTATAAAAATGAAGACGAGGAAAAAATCGCTAGTTTACTAGAAAACTTGGAAAGTCAGGACAATGTGGATGACGTTTTAGGTTATGGAAACACGATTAATCAGCCACTGACGTATGACAACTTGGCGCAAAAACTAAACGACTTGGGCTCTGATGTCAATATTGAAGATTATTTGCTAAAAATTTTGTATTATAACTATTATAATAAAGAAGAAAATAACACAATGACGTTTAACGAATTCATAAATTTCATTCAAACCGAAGTATATGGTAACCAGAAAATGGGGGAGGAGTTGGACGCCGAAAGTCGCAAGAATATTGACCGTTTGGCACAATTTACGACTCAAAATTCAATGCAACAATTGCGCAGCGCAAGCGAAATTGCTACGATTTTGGAAATGGAACCCAAAGACGTTGAAGATGTTTTGATTTATTATAATTCAAAGCACAATCATTTAAAATTGACGGTCGCGGAATTTATTGATTTTATTAACAAAGACGTTTTGACAGATCCCGAATATGCGGGCAAAATTAGCCAAAGCAACCGCGACCAGCTGAACACCTTGTTGAAATTTACCAACCAAACAACCAATAACACGAAAAAGTCGAGTGCCGAAATGGCGGTGCTGTTTGGTATGGACGCTGGTTCGATGGAACAATTATACAAATATTACGTGAGTTTGAACGATATTGTCACGCGAATGAGCATTGTAGAATTTTCAAATTTTGTGCTTAACGACATGCTAAACGACCCGCAATACGCCAGCAATTTTGATGAAGCAACCATTCAGAACATTCGCATTTTGAATACTTTTAGCAATCGCGAAATAATTGATAGACAAATGAATTCTGCCGAGCTAGCAAACGTATTTGGCATGGACGAAAATCTGATAAAACAGCTGTTACTTCTAAAATATAGCACAATTGGCACTGGAAATACGCTGTCTGTGACGGAATTTATCAATCACGTGATGACTCTAAAAGATACGACGCATTATTTGGATGGCGTGGATTTGAGTGATTTGGAACAAATCGCCATTTTGGCGCAAAATCCCAATAATATGAACACCACAAAAATGAACAAAGCGGCTTTGGCAAATATTTTCAATGGTGTGCGAACCAATTTTGTGGAAAATATTTATTTGCTAACTGGCTTGAAAGACGACTACACCATGACGCCACAAGAATTTATCAATTTTGTGCTAACCACGCTAGGAACCGCAAATGAAGCTAGTGTCGATGCAAGTGCATTTTCGGTTGATAAAGAAACATTAGATAAACTAAAATTGCTAAAACTGATTATTGACGACTCAATCCAAACCAATAAAACGAGATATTCTGCTCAGCAGATTTCTCAGATTTTAGGAATTCCAGAGGTGCAAACTCGCCAAATTTACGCCTTGATTGCTTTTTCGCAAAACGAAACGACAACTTGGACCGCGAGCCCAAATGAATTGGTCAATCTGATTTTGACGAATAGCAGCAATCCGAGTGTGGCAGCTAATTTGCAAGAAAGCACAATGGCACAACTGCAATTATTGAACAGCATTATGACAAGTACCTTAAGTGGAGCCAATTATAATTATAGCGAATTGGCGGCATTTATTGGGATTGATGAGGCGAAAGTCAAGAGCATTTATACTTTGTATCAAGTCAACCACACGACCTTACAATTGACGCCAAACGAATTTGTGGATTTTGTGTTGGCCCACCGAAATGACAGTGCACTTTCTGGTAGTTTGTCAGCCGATAAAATCAGCGATTTGCAAACGGTTCAGTCTGTTATGGGCGGTGTGAAGGTCGGCAAAAAATATAGCAGCTTGGAAATGTCGAATTTGCTTGGAATTAACAAGGCGGACTTGGATTTGCTGTATGGTTTGCATGTTTCGAAACATAAAAGTAACCAAACGATTTCGCTGCAAGAGTTGGTGGATTTTCTTTTGAAAGAAGTCATGCCAAGTCCCGATTATGGGGACCGTTTTGATGCGGAAAAAACGACGAAATTAAACACCATTCAGGGAATTATGAATGCCACCATTAACAACACAAAATATACCAAAGACGAAATATTTACGATTTTGGCGGTTTTGACGGATTCGCTGGATAAAAATATGGTGGATTTGTTGTACGTGTACTATGGAAGCGACCAAGAATACGATAACAACTGGACTTTGACAGTGCAAGATTTTGTGAATTTCTTGAACGAAAGCATTTTGAATGACAGCCGATTTGATGATTTTCTGGATGAAGAAATGCGAACTAGCATTACAGACGCAAAAACGACCATTCATGACGCGAAAAAATTGCTGGTCGGCGACGGTTATTCAAGAGTTGTGCTCAATACAAAATTTGCGCCAGAGTCGGAAGAGACGTTTGCTTTCATTCAAAAGGTTAAGGACTTGTTTGCAGAACATTTGGATGAAGTGTACATTATCGGAAATTCCCCAATGGCGTATGAAATGAGCCAAACGTTTAGCAGCGAGCTAGATTTTATCACGGTTTTAACAATGATTGCGATTTTCGTAGTCGTGGCATTTACGTTTAAATCCATTATTATCCCAATTATTTTGGTACTTACCATTCAATGCGCCGTGTACTTGACTATGGGAATTTTGTCGCTGTCTGGCGGAACAGTTTACTTTATTTCGCTTTTGATTGTGCAAAGTATTTTAATGGGTGCGACCATTGATTACGCAATTTTGTACACGTCATATTACTTGGAGCACCGAAAAACAATGGACATCAAGCAATCGATTATTCAATCGTATAATCAGTCTATTCACACCATTTTGACTTCGGCTTCGATTTTGGTAATTGTGACATTAATTGTGGGGCATTTTGCATCAGCCATTGCGGCAAAGATTTGCAAAACGATTTCACAAGGAACACTTTGCTCCACTATTTTGATTTTGCTACTTTTGCCAGCAGTCATCGCCGCTTGGGATAGGGTCATTATCAAGAATAAAAAAGCATAAAATTGTTGATAAAAAATATGACATGAAAATGTCATATTTTTTGTGCCTATTACAAATATTGTGCAAAACCGTTGACAAATTATGTAAAATATTATATAATATTTTGTATAAAACAATACGTTAAATAGCAAAGCAAAGGAGGACATCTTTTATGAGACTTGAGGCAGACAATACTGACGGCAAACGGTGGATTATTTGGGTAACGAAAGAGGGAGAAGAAACAATTTGCGGTTCTTTTGATATCAGTGTAGATACAGAAACATATCATAACATTTGTGTGTTATCTTTTTGCTTCCTTCGCAAAGATGCAGAAACTGCGAAAGAGGCTCTGGAAATCCTTTCCAAAGAGTCTCAAATGCCACTGTTTTTTAAACGCTGGAAATTTGATCCAGACAAAGATGAAATCTTAAAAAGCATGGGTGCAGAACTTGTCGAGGACACCGAAGGCGTCACTATTTGGTGGAATGAGGCAGACAAATGGGTATGGCGGCTGGATCCGTAAAACCTTTGTAGAGAGTGGAAGGCTATGTTGCAGTAATAGCCTTTCATTTCTTTTTCATGCATTTTATCAGAAAAAACAGGACACAAAAAAATCACAGTTTGGCTAATTTTCGCATAATAAGTAGGCTTTTTGCCTGCTTTTTTTGTTTTGCCGTAAAGAGGAGTTGACTTCTAAAATAAAATGGTATAGAATGTAAAATATCTGATAGAATGAATTAGGGATTTTGGAAAGGAGAACCCGAAAATGAGTGATAGACTTACAAACTTAAAAGAAAATTTGAAAAAGTATGGGCAAGAGCATTTGCTTATGTATTATGAGAAAATGGGGGAGGATGAAAAACAAGATTTGTTGAACAAAATCGAAGCCATCGATTTTGATTTAATGCAAAATTTATACAAACATGCTAAAAATCCGATTGACCTTGAAAATGCTGTAATTGAGCCAGCTGAATATGTCGAGAAAGCAAAATTGACAATTGCAGAAAGAAATATGTATGAGCAAAAAGGAATTGAAGCCATCAAAAAAGGCAAATACGCGGTTGTTACCATGGCAGGACGGACAGGGAACAAGGCTTGGTCACAAAGGGCCAAAAGGAACTTATGATTTAGGTTTAGATTCTCATAAATCAATTTTTGAGTTATTATGTGAAGGCATCAAAAAAGCGATGTTCAAATATGAAACGATTATTCCTTGGTATATTATGACAAGTGAAGAAAATAATGACCAAACAGTCGGTTTTTTCGAGGAACATAACTATTTTGGTTACCCAAAAGAAGCGGTACATTTCTTTAAACAAGGTCAATTGCCAATGCTTGATTTGAACGGGAAAATTTTGCTGAACGAAAACGGCAAAGTAAAAGAAGCGGCAAACGGTCACGGCGGCACGCTTCAATCTATGGAACGCAGTAATGTCATCTCTGAAATGAAGGAAAATGGCGTGGAGTGGATTTTCATCAGCGGTGTGGATAATATTTTGGCAAATCTTGTGGACCCATTGCTGATTGGTATGTCTATCTCTAACAAGGTTTATAGTGCCGTAAAATCCGTTGAAAAAATTGACCCAAAGGAAAAAGTTGGTGTTATTTGTAAGAAAAATGGCAAAGTCGGTGTCATTGAATATACCGAAATTTCTGACGAAATGGCCAATATGAGGGACGATTATGGCTCTCTTGTGTATGGCGATTCTAACGTGATTATGCAATTGTTTAACATCAAAGCTTTGGAGAAAGTTATGAATTTGGCGCTTCCTTATCACACTGCTGTCAAAAAAGCAAATTACATTGACCAAAATGGCAAATTGATTGTGGCTGATAAGCCAAATGCGTACAAATTTGAAATGTTCATTTTTGACGCTTTTGAAATGCTAGACAAGGTGCTAACTTTGCGCGTGAAAAGGGAAGAGGAATTTGCGCCAATCAAGAATGCAGAGGGCGTTGATAGCCCTGAAACAGCTAGAAAATTATACACAGACTTTTTCTCAAAATTAAATTATATGAAAAAATATAGCGAGTGGTGCACAAATCCCGTGTTTGACGAGGAAACACGCCAAGAATTGTTGCTTTTGGCTGGCGACGAAGAGGAAATTAAAGACCGTTTTTATAAAGATTTAGAGTTCGGAACGGCTGGTTTGCGTGGCGTTATTGGAAATGGAACCAATCGCATGAACGTGTACACGGTTACAAAAGCAACGCAAGGTTTGGCAAACTTTATTTTGCGTGAAGGCGGCGAAAATAAAGGTGTTGCGATTTCATATGACTCACGCAGAATGTCGCGCGAATTCGCAATTGAAACCGCGCTTTGCATGAACGCAAATGGCATCAAAACTTACATCTTTGACGACATTCGTCCAGTGCCTGAATTGTCTTTTGCGGTAAGGGAACTTGGTTGCATTGCGGGCGTAATGATTACCGCTAGCCATAATCCGCCTGAATACAATGGTTACAAGGTTTATTGGGACGACGGGGCGCAAATCGTGGCGCCAAAAGATAGGGAAATTATTGAAGAAGTGAACAATGTGAGCGATTATTCTTTGGTAAAACGCATGAGCTACGCAGATGCTCAAAATACTGGTTTGTATAACATTGTGGGAAGCGCGCTTGATAAATTGTATTTGGATGCCATCAAAAAGCAAGTGCTAAATCCAGAAATTATTCGTGAAGTGCAAAAAGATCTGAACATTGTTTATACGCCATTGCATGGAACGGGAAACAAGCCTGTACAAAGGGTCTTGACGGAATTAGGATTTGAAAATGTTTACGTTGTGCCTGAGCAAGAATTGCCAAATGGCAATTTCCCGACTGTGGAATATCCAAACCCAGAGGATGTGAAAGCGTTTGATTTAGCACTAAAATTGGCAAGAAAGGTCAATGCCGATGTCGTGCTTGCAACTGACCCTGATGCAGACCGTTTGGGAGTGTTTTCAAAAGATACAAAAACAGGCGAATATGTGACATTTACAGGAAATATGTCCGCACTTTTGATAGCAGAATATGTGTTGTCACAGCGAAAAGAGAAGGGCTTGATGCCTGAAAATCCTGCTTTTGTTTCAACAATTGTGTCTTCTAATTTGGCGGGCGCGATTGCGAAAGAATACGATATGCATTTTGTAGAGACATTTACTGGATTTAAGTTTATCGGCGAGCAAATTCGCAATTTTGAGACAACTGGAAATTATAATTATGTGTTTGGTTTTGAAGAAAGTTATGGTTGCTTAGTGGGAACGCATGCGCGCGACAAGGACGGAATTACAGCAGTTATGATGCTTTGCGAGGCTGCTGCGTTTTACAAAAAACAAGGTTTAACTTTGTGGGACCAAATGTTAAATATTTATAAAAAATATGGGTACTACAGAGAAGAAACAGTTCCAATTACGCTAAAAGGCGCTGATGGCGCAGTTAAAATCAAGGAAATTATGGAAACTATTCGTCATAATCCGCCAAAAACGCTTGGTGGCTACAAAGTGCTTGAAGTGAGAGATTATAAATCAGGTGTAATAAAAGATACGAAAACTGGTAAAGAAACAAAATCTACGCTTCCAATGTCAAATGTTTTGTATTATGCGATGGAAAATGATGTTTGGTGTTGTGTGAGACCTTCTGGAACAGAGCCAAAAATCAAGTTTTACATGGGCGTAAAGGGCAAGTCAATGGAAGATGCAGATAATCAATTGAAAAAATTGAAAAAAGATATGTTGAAATTAGCTGAAAAATAGAAAAAGAAAAAGCCCCTGCTTTTGCAAATGAGCAATAGCGGGGGTTTTTCTTCAGCAAATGAGCTAATTCATTAATGCACAAATTCTAAATTAAATCCAGTATTACACCAAAATTCGTGCATAATTCGCCATTCTGGCAAATATATCCTGTTTTGCATACTCAGACAGAACATATTTTTTTCTGCCACATAGTCAGAATAGAAAATGTCATCTTCGGAAAAATTAAACTTCTTTAAAGTTTCTATTAATTTCCGATATAATACATTATATGGCATAACTCACCTCCAAATTTTTGATAATAATATTTTATCACTATTTACATAAAATGTCAATTCTTTTTTTATTTTTTAACAAAAAGCCTAGCAATTTTGTTATTTATATGATAAGATTGGTATGTAAATTTATATTTTCGGAAAAATAATGAAGAGGAATTTAAAATGGAATATGTATTTACATTTTTAGAAGGAATTGCTAGTTTTATATCGCCCTGTTTGCTGCCCATGGTACCAATTTATCTTGCTTATTTTGCAGGAAAAGACGAAAAACAAACTTCAAAAACTTTGCAAAATGCAATTGGCTTTGTCCTTGGATTTACAATTATTTTCATATTACTTGCCATATTTGCAAGTGGTTTTGGTAAATTAATCAACAATACTATGCAATATATAAAATGGGTTTTTGGAAACATCATGATTTTATTGGGATTAAATTATATGGAAATTTTGAAACTTAGATTTGTTAATAAAATGAACACTTTTAAAATTAATGTTCAAAATTTGAACTTTGCTAAATCTATACTTTTTGGAATATTATTCTCAATCACTTGGACACCTTGTATTGGCACCTTTTTAAGTTCAGCTTTATTATTAGTGGCAAAACAACAACATTTTTTCAAAGGAATTTTATTAATGTTAATTTATTCAATCGGACTAGGAATACCATTTATTATATCAGCTATTTTAATTGAAAAATTAAAATTCTTTTTTGATATCATAAAAAAGAATTTTAATATGGTCAGAAAAATATCAGGAATTATTTTAATTATCATGGGAATTTATATGATTTTCTTTTAAAGGAGAAGAATTTTGAAAAATAAAATTTTAATTATTATTTTTTGTATTGTTTTTATAGGAATTTTGTTTGGAATTCAATATTTTTTAAACCGCCAAACAAATCCTAATAATATAAAGGAGGAAAATATGAAAGTTTTAGAAGTTATGAGTAATCAATTTGAGGAGGAAGTTTTGAAAAGCGATAAAATCGCTCTTGTAGATTTTTATGCAGATTGGTGTGGTCCCTGCAAAATGTTATCCCCAATTATTGATGAAATTGCAAATGAAAATAACGACATAAAAGTCTGTAGAATTAACATTGATGCTAATCAAGATTTGGCTATTCAATATCAAGTTATGTCTATCCCAACATTAGTTGTAATCAAAAATGGAAAAGAAATCAATCGCGCAGTCGGTGTTTTACCTAAAAATGACATTTTAGAAATGTTAAATAATTAAGAAGGAAAAATTATGTTTGGAAAATTATACCTAGTAGCAACCCCTATTGGAAATTTAGAAGATATTACACTTCGTGCTTTAAAAATATTAAAATCTGTCGATTTAATCGCAGCTGAAGATACAAGACACACCTTGAAGTTATTAAATCATTTTGAAATTACAAAACCGCTGATTAGTTATTATAAACAAAATGAATTCACAAGAAGTCAACAACTTGTAGATAAATTAAAGGTTGGAAAAAATATTGCTCTTGTCTCAGATGCAGGAACTCCTGGTATTTCAGATCCTGGCGAACAAATCGTAAAAATTGCAATTAAAGAAGGAATTGAAATAATTCCAATTCCTGGAGCATGTGCTTTTATTAACAGTTTAATTGCTTCTGGAATGGATACCAAAGAATTTGAATTTATTGGATTTTTATCTGCACAAAAAAAAGAACGAAAAAATAAATTAGAAGAAATTAAATATGACACCCGAACGTTAATTTTTTATGAAGCCCCTCATAAATTAGAAACAACACTTCTAGATATGTTAGAAATTTTAGGAGACAGAAATATTGTTTTGGCAAAAGAACTTACAAAAATTCATGAAGAATTTATCCGCGGAAAAATTTCTGATATTTTAGAAAAAATAAAAGAAATAAAAGGAGAATTTGTATTAATTCTAGAAGGAAGTAAAACATCAAAAAAATTACTAGAGTTAGAAAACTTAAACCAATTAAGTTTAGAAGAGCAATATGAATTTTATGAAAATAAAAAAATGTCAAAAAAAGAAATTATTAAACAAATTGCAAAAAATAAAAACACAAATAAAAACGAAATTTATCAATATTTTTTAAAAAATAAAAATTAAGGCGAAAATATTTTAAAAATATCTTCGCCTTAAAAATATTCTATAATTTATATGTAAATTTAAAAGAATAATAGTTTTTCTTTTCAAATTTAGCTGTAATTCCTTCTGTTTTTGCAAAATTATCAGCAGCAAATTTTACCGATTGGGCAGAGCACCTTGTCTTAAATTCATAGTAATTTTCAGTGTCTGGTAATTGATATAAAACTTGTCCATTACTATCTTTTTTAATAATAATCTCTATAGTATATCCTTCATTTTCTGCCAACAAATCTGTTGATGTATTCAAAAATAAATTTTTTAATTCAATCCAAAAATTCTTTGCTCCATCAATCATTTGCTTCTCTTGCAATTTCAATACACGTGCATCTAATTTTTCTTTCAACGTCATAACGATACCTCCTATATTTGTAAAATTAAAATCATACAATTATTATAAAATAAAAAGAAAAAATTGTAAATAGATTTTTGTAAAAAAATTATTTTTTATATAAAAAGTCATATTATTTTTGATGCCTTATATAATAAAATGAGGGGGAAAAATTGATCAATAAAATTTGGTGTTTTTTTATTATAATCTCAATTATTTTTTCAATCATTAATGGAAATTTAGAAACTGTAAATCAAAGCATATTTTCTTCCATAAATGATACCACTCAAATGGTTATAAATTTATTTGGAAGTATGTGTTTTTGGTGTGGCATAATAAAAATAATTTCTCAAACAAGTTTGCAACAAAAATTAAAAAAAATAATTTCGCCACTTAATCAAAAAATATTCAAAAATTTAGATAAAACAACTCCAGCTTATGAGCATATTAGTGTCAATCTAGTAACCAACATGTTGGGAATCGGGAATGCTGCAACACCTTCAGGACTAAAGGCAATAAATGAATTAGAGAAAATAAATCCCCATAAAGATCAATTATCTGATGAAATGATTATGTTTTTAGCAATCAATACTGCATCCCTTCAAATTCTTCCAACAAATGTAATTTCTATCCGAAATAGTTTAAATTCTAATAATCCAAGTGGCATTATTTTAGCAATTTGGTTTTCTAGTATTTTAACATTTATTTCTATAATTTTTTTAACAAAATTTTATTTAAAATTAAGGAGAATTAAATGAAATTTATTAATTTTTTTAGTAATTCTGCCATTATATTTATTATCGGATTTATTATTTTATATGGAATTTTAGAAAAGAAGAATGTATTTGAAATTTTTATGCAAGGTGTTATAGAAGGTGAAAAATTAGTTATTAGTTTATTTCCAACTTGGCTCGGATTATTTGTTGCAGTTGGTATGCTAAAATCTTCTGGAATAATTGACTTTTTAGTCGAAAAATTATATTTTATTTTAAAAAATATTTTTTTATATAAAGAAATATTTCCATTAATTTTTTTAAGACCAATTTCAGGTAGCACGGCAACTGCTATGGGAATTGAAATCATGAAAAATTATGGCGTTGATACAGATATAGGTTTACTTACCTCTTGCATTATGGGTTCTACAGAAACAACTATTTATGTCATTGCTTTATACACTTCACAATTGAAAAATAAAAATATCAAACCAGTTATTATAATTGGATTAATTGCAGATTTCTTGTGTGTTTTATTTTCAATTTTAACTTTGAAAATAGGAATTATGTGAAAATTAAATTACATTTTTAAGTTCTTTGCGAAATGATGATAATAATTCCGCCTCAGACACTTCTAAAACCATTGCAATAGCAGTTAATTCAAAATCTTTTAAAATTCGCCTGCCCTTTTCTATTTTATAAATACCGTCGGAATTAATATCTATTCCAAGAAGCATCAATTTATTTGATAAACCTGCTCGCGACAGCTTTTTTGATTTTCTCAAATTCTTTAACGTATCTCCAATCACATTTGACTTCCCATTATATTTTCTACTTATCATTTTTTCTCCTATGTAAAACAAAAATTATAAACTACACTTGATTATATTACAAAAACTTTGTAATATATAGTCTTGTTGGTCGAATTCAAGTGTATCGTATAATTCAACTTAAGTATTATATTTTATTTTTAATAAAAAATCAATTATTTTGCCATTGAATAACTTCTTCATTTTTCAAATAATTTTTATATACAATATCACTATCTAGCTTATCAATAAGTCCATCACAATTAATATCAAACAATTTATTAGCTTCCGTAAGTGGTTTGTATCTATTTCTGAGAATCGCATTCCAATCATAAATCGTAATACTACCAAAAGGCGCCTCAAAATCCCCTGCAATCAATAAATAATCATCCAAAACGACATTTCTTCCCGGACGCAGCTTAATGGCAAGCACTGTATAATTCAAATATATTTCCTTAGAAACAACAATATCATACACTCCTTTTTCCACATTTTCAAAGCAAAAACTTCCATCCTGATTGGTCTCTAATTGCAAAACAGGCTGCTCATGATTAGTATCAGAACTTCTATAAAGCGTAACTAAAGAATAATGCCCCTGCAGATTTTCTGTTAAAATTTTGCCAGAAAGCGTAGCTGGTTTGCTTTCTAACGGATTTTCATCAAAATATTCAATATGCAAAACCTTCGCAGAGCAATTTAGCGTATATTTTGCATACGAATTGGTCGCACCACACAAAATTAAAACCAATATTATTAATAATAAATAAATTTTTTTCATTTTTCCTCCTTTAAATTTGCCATGCTTCTAGTGCCACAAAAACTTCTGTATCATCGTCTAGCGGCTTATCTGAAAAATTATAAGAAACTGCTAATTGATACAAATTTTCCTGTTTCTCATTTGCTCGCAAAACAAATTCCTTTGCAAAATCTGTTTTTATTTTACTACCATCCGCTTGTACCTGATATAACTCAAAATTAAGTGGCGCATCATTATCATTTGTTTTTACAATGATTTTGTAAGCAACAGGAACCTTCGTAATTTGCTCATTTTCATCGTAATTGACAACCTGAAATTCCTCAAAATATGTATTTTTATCTAATACTTCAAGATACGTAGAATTTGAAATAAGACGAATTTTTGCTTGCGCCACTTGTAAATTTCCACATCCTTGAAAATTTATTTGGTATTGAGAATAAACGAAAACAGAGCTATTTAAAAGCAAAAAAGCCATGGTAATCGCCATTATTTTATTTAATTTTGTACTCATTTTTCCTCCTCTCATCAATTTTAAATCTCTGTGAAAATTTGGTAGAATTTACCCTGAAATAATTATTTTCATAAAAGACATCTTATCTATATCACAACATTTTATATTTGTCAAGCATTTTTTAATTTTTATTTTGAGATTTTGGATAGGGGGCCATTTCATCCGTTCTATACAAAAGATAATCCACGCTTGTATTGTAAAAATCGGCAATTTTCGTGAGCAATTCCAACGGAATACTCCTTTTATCAATTTCATAATACGAATACGCAACTTGAGTAATATTAAGAAGCTTACTCATTTGTGTTTGCGTTAAATCATTGTCTTCCCTTAAATTTCTAATACGAGTTTTCATATTTTCCACCTTTCTTATAAAAATTATAAATTAAAACAAAATGTTATATTGACTTTTAAAACAATATGTTTTATAATTTATTTATTATTAAAAATATGAGGAGGAAATTAAATGAAAAATCAAAACAAAAACATAAGAAAAAACACTTATGGAATAACGCTGGTAGCCTTAGTTGTTACGATTATTGTACTATTAATTTTAGCAGGCGTGTCAATTAATCTTGTGGCACGGAAGTAACGGAATTTTGGGAAAGGCAACAGAAGCTGTAAAAGTTTCTAAATTAGAAACTCAAAAAGAACAATTGCAATTGGATTTGGCTTCTGCCCAAATGGACGCAATTTCAAGCGGAAAACTAGAAATTGACCAAAAAACTCTAACAGAAATAATTGAAAAATATGGTAAATTACAGGAAGATGGGGACACCATTATAACAGAAAATGGAAATATTTGTTTGAAAGAAATTTACCCCAATTTAGGTAATAATGAAGGACTTGTACCAGATAAAAACACGAATGAAACTCTTGATAATGAGAATATTTCAAAGTTACTTGCAGAAATGCAAACTTTGAAAACAGAAGTCACTAAACTTAAAAACGTTACAAAAACAATTGACGATATTTACCCTGTGGGAAGCATTTATCTGTCAACAAATTTAGCAACAGCAAGTGATGTAGCAAATAAACTTGGCGGAACTTGGGAAAATTATGCGTCAGGAAGAACCTTGGTTGGAGTTGGTAATTCAGACCAAACTTTTACCGCCGGACAAATAGGCGGAGAGAGCAATCACACCTTAACAGAAGCTGAAATGCCAAGTCATTCACATGATTATCTAATGGATATAGCTGGAGATTTTGGAAAAAAAATGGGATTTTCTTTACCCAATACAGATACCTCAACAATTACATCGCTAAGTGGTTTCGCTCCTACAACAAGTTTTGCTTCTGGAACTCGATATGGAACATTTAATATTCAATCAAGTGGTGGAAATCAAATGCACAATAATCTGCAGCCCTATATTACTGTTTATATGTATCAAAGAATTAATTAATTTCTAAGTTGATAAAATAAACAATTATTTTTAAAAAGTTTATTTTATCAACTTTATTTTGTTTTTATGTGTTTTTTGACAATTTTATTGTCTTTTTGTTGACAACTTGTTCAAAATATGATTATATATATTAAGAGGTGATTTTAATGAGAGAATCTTATAAAATAATTCGCAAATTAAGAGAGGACAATCATTTGACGCAATTAGATGTAGCCAATTACTTAGATATGCCACGCGCTACTTATAATCACTACGAACTAGGCAAGACTGATCTAACGGAAGAAATGATTATAAAATTGGCAAAACTTTATCATACTACACCAAATGTAATTTTAAATTTTTCTACAAAATCGAAAAATTATAATACAGACTTTTTAAAACTTTATAAAAAAATAAAATATTCTGATATTACCGTTGATTATTTATTAGATATTATTGAATTAAACGAAAAATATAAAAAATATGAAAAAAGCACTTGACATTTGTCTTTTTCTATTGTAAAATAACTTCAATTTATTTCAAAATAGGAGTTGATTCATATGAAATTTTTTTCTAAATATCAAAAATATTACACAAAAATGGAGAATTTCTTTAGTATTTTAGAGCACTTTAATGAAAATTACATATCTAAAAAAGAACAAAAAAAATTACTACGAAATTATTTACCAATCTATCGATATTTTAAAAACATTGGAAATTCGGATAAAATTCGCAAATTTCTTAAGATTTATTCTAATTTAGAAGCCTATTTTCAAACGCATAACAGTATTTATTTAAAAAATCAATTACTTGAATATGAAGATTTATTAAACAATATTGACGGAAAACAGCTCGATTATCAACAAAAAATGGCTGTTTTAACGGATGATAAAAACAATTTAATCATTGCCGGAGCAGGAAGTGGCAAAACCTTAACAATTTCAGGCAAAGTCAAATATTTAATTGAATCTAAAAAAGCTAAACCTGACGAAATTCTACTGATTTCTTTCACTGATAAAGCTGTCAAAGAGATGTCTGAACGTCTCAAAAGACTAGACATCGAGGTACAAGCCAAAACTTTTCATAAACTTGGTCTTGAAATAATTACCGCTTTTAGAAAATCACGTCCTAATATTGCAACTGGCGACTTTTTAGATCAAATTATTTCAGATTATTTCAAAAAAGAAATCTTAAATTTCCCAGAACAAATTAAAAATATTCTTGAATTTATGTGTGCTTATCTTTACATTCCTGAAGATATTGCAAGTTTTGATAATCTTGGCGATTATATTGACCATTTTAGAAATATTGATTACGAAACTGTTGAGAGCAAGTATTTACAAGCCATTGGTCAAATCAAAGAACCGCAAAAAGTCCGTCGTTTAGATGACTTAATTATTGCCAATTTTCTATTTTTTCATAAAATTAATTACAAATATGACTATCCATACCCTTATGAAGCCAAAAATTCATTCAAAAGAAAATTTAAATCTAATTTTTATCTCCCTGATAATGATTTACATTTAGAGCATTTTTTAATCGATGAAAATGGTCATTCTAAATTTTTAACAGAATATGAAGAACAAAAATATTTAGCTGAAATTGAAGTAAAACGAACCTTACATGCTGAGCATCAAACTAAGCTAATTGAAATCTATTCATACTACAATAAAAATAACTGCTTACTAGAAAATTTAAGCAATTCTTTAATACAAAACAATGTCCCCTTAAAAACAGCAAATTTAAATGAAATTTTTAAAAAAATTTATATTTTTAAGAAGGATAAACAGTTTGAAGAGTTCATAAAATTGATAAAAAGCTTTCTAAGCCTCTTTAAATCTAACAATTTTCAATTTGCGGATATTCAAAATTTACTTGTGGATAATAATAAATTGCAAAATTCTTTTTTAAAAAATAGAAATAAATTATTTTTAAGTATTTTTCGTATTTTTTTTGAATTTTATGAAAACGCCCTATTTTCAACGAATCAGATCGATTTCAATGATATGATTAACAAATCCACAGAAATTATTCAGCTTGGTTTTCTTCCACAGTCTTACAAATACATTGTTATTGATGAGTTTCAAGACATTTCAATGAGTCGCTTTAAATTAATTCGAGCTTTGCAAAATAAAACAGGAGCAAAAATAATTTGTGTTGGTGATGACTGGCAATCAATTTATCGTTTTTCGGGAAGCGATATTGATTTATTTAGTAATTTTGAAAAGTATTTTGGACCAGCTAAATTCCTAAAAATAGAAAAAACTTACCGAAATTCTCAGGAATTAATTGACATTGCTAGTAACTTTGTAACGCAAAATCCTAATCAATTAAAAAAGGATTTAAAGTCAGATAAGCACATCGCACACCCAATCAAGGTTTTCACGTATTGCGAAAATATTATTGAAGCTGTGGAAAAATCTATTAATGATATTATTTCGGAATTCGGAGAAAATGCGGAGGTCCTATTATTAGGCAGAACGAGGTATGATTTGTATGAGCTTGAAAATAGTGATAAATTTGAAATTCAAGATGATTTAAATATTCAATATAAGCAAATCCCCAGTTTGAAAATTTCATTTTTAACAATCCACAAGTCAAAAGGGCTAGAAGCAGACAATGTTATCCTGTTAAATATGCAAAACAGCATGTTAGGATTTCCAAATCGTATTTCAAGTGATCCAATTTTGTCACTCGTTTTAGCCAATAAAGAGGAACATTTATATGCAGAAGAGAGGAGGTTATTTTATGTGTCAATCACACGTACAAAAAATAGGACTTATTTAGTGGCGCCGCAAACACATTATTCTTGTTTTTTAGAAGAACTCATAGCAAATAAAAACGTACATAATCCTGAAAATGAAAAAAAGGTAGATACTCAAAATTTACCAAAATGTCCAAAATGCAAAAAAGGATATCTGATTTTACGAAAAAACAATGCGACTGACGCGGAATTTTTGGGCTGTAATAATTATCCGCATTGCGAATTTACCATCCATGATATTAATATCTTACATAAACAAATTCATTGCAAAAAATGTGGGGGATACCTTGTAGAAAAAAATACAAAAAAAGGAATTATATATGCTTGTTCCAATTATCCGTTTTGTAAAAATATTCTAAAGGATTAAAATTAATGTAGGGGTTGGGCTTAACCAACCCACAGGAAAAATAACAATTCCATAAATAATCGTTTTATATAAATCTGGTGTTAAACGTATTTTCCATAAAACCTATAAATGCTATTTAATTATTTGGCAACGTAATTATTATGAACACATTATTAGAAACAATAAAGATACAAAAGAGAGGGGGTAAAAAATATAAAAAACAAAGGAATTTCGCTGGTCGCCTTGGTTATTACCATCGTCATCTTGTTAATTCTAGCAGGGGGCTCAATTAATTTAATCGCAGGAAGCAACGGCATTTTAGAAAAGACATCCACAGCTGTCGAACTCTCAGCATTAGCAGCCGAAAAGGAGCAATTACAACTAGATTTGGTATCTGCCCAAATGGATGCTATCACAACTGGTAACTTAGAAATTGGGCCCAAATTTTATCAGAAATTATTGAAAAATATGGAAAATTGCAGGATGACGTAGATACTATCGTAACCGAAAATGGAAATATTAGCTTAAAAGAAATTTATTCAAAAATCGAAAATGGGGAGGAGAGCAGTCCTGATGCAGGTATTGGAGAGACTGTGGATAAATCAGAAGTTGCAAAATTAGCTATGGAAATCCAAAATTTGAAAACAGAAATATCACAATCCACAACAGAAATCAATAATTTAAAAATAAATTTAAATACATTAAAAAATACAACAAAAATTCTTGATGATATTTACCCAGTCGGGAGCATTTACATATCAACAAATTTAGCAACTGCAAATGAGGTAGTACAAAAACTTGGCGGAAATTGGGAAAGTTATGCATCTGGTAAGACATTAGTTGGAGTGGGAACTTCGGACCAAACATTTAACGCAAGGCAAACAGGAGGGGAGAGTAACCACACTTTAACTGTAGCAGAAATGGCAAGTCATTCACATAATTATAGTGGAACTACAACATCTACTTATGTAAAATATGATATAATAAAAGGTTAGGCATTTTATTTTTCTCAATAAAAACAATCCACAATTATTGAACAAATTGTGGATTGAATATTATTATTTTTTACACGTCTAAATTTCTTACATATTTTGCATTGTCTTCAATAAATTTTCTACGTGGAGCCACTTCGTCTCCCATCAATAACGCAAATGTTTCATCTGCTGCTATGGCATCATTCATCGTTACTTTTATCAAAATTCGGTTAGCTGGATCCATCGTTGTTTCCCACAATTGCTCAGGGTTCATTTCTCCAAGACCCTTATATCTCTGGATTCCAACTTGGTCCCTTGAAATCCCTTTTTCCTCTAGCTCCTTAAAAGCCTTCGTCAAATCATCATCCGTATAGCAATAAATATCATCCATTCCTCTTTTCGATAATTTGAACAACGGTGGTTGAGCCAAATACACATTTCCATTTTCAATCAAAGGGCGCATATATCTGAAAAAGAAAGTCAAAAGTAAAGTACGAATATGAGAACCATCCACATCGGCATCAGCCATAATAATGACTTTTCCATAACGAATTTTAGTGATATCAAAGTCACTACCAATGCCAGCTCCAATTGCCAAAATAACAGGATTTAGTTTTTCATTCCCGTAAATTTTATCTTTTCTCGCTTTTTCCACGTTTAACATTTTTCCCCACAATGGCAAAATTGCTTGGAAAGTCCTGTCTCTACCTTGTTTTGCGCTTCCACCTGCAGAATCTCCCTCGACAATATACACCTCACATTCATCCGGATTTTTGTTTGTGCAATCTGCCAATTTTCCCGGCAAAGTAGTCGTTTCCAAAGCATTTTTACGACGCACCAATTCACGCGCTTTTCTAGCCGCTTCTCTTGCCCTTGCAGCACTTATGCACTTATCCAAAATTGCTTTTGCCACATTTGGGTTTTCCTCTAAAAACGCAGATAAATGTTCATTTACCATTGCTTGGACAATACCAGTAACCTCACTATTTCCAAGCTTTGTCTTAGTTTGCCCCTCAAACTGCGGGTCTTTTACCTTAACCGAAATGACTGCCGTAATACCTTCTCTAATGTCATCTCCCTGCAAATTTCCGTCTTTTTCTTTTAAAATATTTTTAGATTTCGCATAGTCATTAAATGTCTTGGTAAGCGCACGTTTAAATCCTTCTAAATGCGTTCCACCTTCGATGGTGTTGATATTATTCACAAAAGTATAAATGTTCTCCGTGTAACTTGTTGTGTATTGAATGGCAATTTCAACTGGAAATTCACCAGATTTTTCGATATAAATTGGCTTTGGATGCAATTTTTCTTTATTTTTATTCAAATACTCCACGAAAGAATTTAATCCACCTTCGTAGCAAAAATCTGATTTTTTAGGCGTTTCTTCTCTCAAATCCTCAATCACAATGCGCAAACCTTTTGTCAAAAAAGCCATTTCACGAAAGCGTTTTTCCAAAACTTCAAACTCATATTCTAATGTTTCAAAAATGGAACCATCCGCAAAAAATCTAACTTTTGTACCAGTTTTATCAGAATCTCCAATTCTCGTTAAACTTTGAACTGTTTTTCCTTTTTCAAACTTCATTTCAAAAATTCCGCCGTCTCTTTGAATGGTCACTTCTGTCCAGTCTGACAACGCATTTACGACAGATGAACCAACGCCATGAAGTCCACCAGAAACCTTGTAACCACTGTCGCCACCAAATTTTCCACCAGCATGTAAAACCGTGTATACCGTTTCAGCAGCAGAAATTTTAGTTTTTGGGTGGATGTCCACGGGAATTCCCCTTCCGTCATCCTCCACACAAATGATATTTCCGGGCTCTATCTTGACATAGATATTTTTACAATACCCAGCTAAAGCCTCATCCACAGCATTATCCACAATTTCATACACCAAATGATGCAAACCTCTAACAGAAACACTTCCTATGTACATTCCTGGTCTTTTGCGAACAGCTTCTAATCCTTCCAAAACTTGAATTTGTTCTGCATTATAATCATGTTCAAATTTCTCTTCCATTTTCTCCCTCTTTCCTTCCATACTCTATTTATGCTGGCTTAATGCCACTTTATAGTTTTCTCTTACTGATTGTGTTTGCACTAATATTGCTAATATAAGCCTTAATTTTTTCCTTTCTATTAGTCAAAATCAACGATTTTTCATTGCCATTAGAAATATCCACAACCTCGTTTTCCTTCAAAAGTTTATCGTAGAACTTTTGATTATCTTTCGTATTTTTGATATAACCAATATTTAATATTGCAATAATATCATTTTCATTTACACTTATGCCACTTCCCACATGCAAATACATATTTATTTCCCTCTTTCTTCTGTTACTGTTCCATTTTCCACATAAAAACTTTTAATATGCTCTTTCTCTAATTCAATATTATCTGTACAAGTTATAATAACTTGATTATTTTGCAAATTTTCCAAAAAACTCTTACGCCTATTTTCATCTAGTTCTGACATAAAATCGTCTAGCAACAAAATGGGACTTTCTCCAATTTCCTCTGTCACAACGCGCAATTCACATAGTTTTAAAGTCAAAGTAGTCGTTCGTTGTTGACCTTGCGAACCATATACAGAAACCGCTTTTTTATTAATATAAATCAGAAAATCATCCCTGTGGATACCTGTACTTGTGTAGCCTCGAGCCAAATCAAGTGCGCGATTTTGCTTTAAATTCTGCAAAAACTCCTGCTTTTTCTTGCTGTTCGATAAATATTTAATTTTGATACTTTCCTCTGTTTTTGTATTTTGTGTAATAATATTGTGGGTTTCTTGAATGATTTGCGCAAATTTATCAAAATATCGACTGCGATATTCATAAATCTGGTAAGACAAATCCGCTAATTGCTCATCCAAAACTTCCAAAAATTGCTCACTTTTTTTATCTTTTACAATCTGCTTTAAGTAGCTATTTCTCTGGTCAAGCACACGATTGTAGTGATTGAGCAAATACAAATAATTCGGTTTTAGAGAACTAATCATCATATCCATAAACTTGCGCCTACCATCTGGTCCACCTTTTATCATTTTTATATCATCTGGCGAAAAAGTCACAATATTGATTTTTCCAACTACATTACTGATTTTCGTTTGCTTCACACCATTGATAAAAAATTCTTTTTTTTCGCCGATTTGCGCCTTAATAGTGCCATTTCTGTCTTGTCTTTCATAATCGATTTGCACAGCTGTGGATAACTCATTAAATCGAATTAATTCTTTTTCTTTCTTGGCGCGAAACGACTTGCCCATACTACACAAAAAAACTGCTTCAATCAAATTTGTTTTGCCTTGTGCATTATCGCCATAAAATATATTAATTCCACTGTCTAGCTGAACTTTTTGCTGCTGATAATTTCTAAAATTCTTCAAATTAATTTCTGTTATGTACATTGACTTATCCCCATTCTATTCATAAAATGTGGAAAACTAATCCTTCATTTTGATTGGCAAAATCATGTAAACATAGTCGCCCTCATCAATCGGTCTAATAATACAAGGAGAACGGTTAGTGCCAAACTCAATATAAACTTCTTCATCATCAATCGCCTTTAGCGCATCTAAGAAAAATCTTGGATTAAAACCAATTTCAAGGTCCTTGCCTTCAGTATCCACCAAAATTTCCTCTTTTGCATCACCAGTCTGATTGGAACAAGAAATCGTCACTTTGCCCACCTCAATATTGACTTTTACCGGATATTTCTTTTCCTTTTCAATCGACGAAGCAGAAATCAGCAAAATTCTTTCAAAACAATTTTGAATATTGCTTTTATTTACTTTTATCCTGGTTTCCCACGTTTGTGGAATGGTATTTGAATATTTCAAAAACTCGCCATCTAGCAATCGAGTTACGATTTTGCAATTTTCCATTTCAAACAATGCCTGATTTTTCTCAATTCCCACTGTGATAACATCAAATGAATCCGAAATAATTTTGTTCACTTCATTTAGTGTTTTTCCCGGAATAACGCAACTAAATTGATTACTTTCTTCGACTTCCTTATTCTTAATCGCAAGTCTGTAACCATCCACAGCAACCACATTCAACTTTCCGTCCATCACTTCAAATAAACTTCCTGTAAAAATAGGCCTATTTTCTTCTGTACTAACCGCAAAAATGGTTTTTCGAATCATATTTTTCAAAGTAGACTGTTCTAACTTAATAGAATTATCAATATTAATTCTTGGTAGTTCTGGAAATTCCTCTGGGTCCATTGTAGCCAATTTATACAAGGAACCTTCACATTCAATTTCCAATAAATTATTTTCATTAATTCTAATTTGAATTTCTGCATTTGGCAATTTACGAATAATCTCACTAAACATGACTGCATTAACCACTGTATTTCCTTGTTCCGTAACATTTGCTTCTAAAATATATTCAATTCCGATTTCCAAATCATAAGAAGTTAGTTTCAATTCATGGTCATTGGTTTGAATTAGTATTCCTTCTAAAATAGGTTTAGTTGTTTTATTTGCTACTCCATTGATGACCGAATTAATTCCTTTTAATATTTTTTCTTTTTCACAAACAAATTTCATTCTTTTCTCCTTTTTATAATAATAGATATTATTAGTAGTATTAGTATTAGAGCTTGTGTAAATTGTGGAAAAGTCATTCAAAGATAGATTTCCCTAGGGTTTGCTAACGTGTATAACTATGTGAATAATTTTTGTGTTTTTCCACACTTACCACAATCATTTGTGAATTACCAGTTATCAACATTTTATATACAGGTTTTTAACAGTTGGTCTGTGAATAACTCTTAAAAATCAGTATTATAAATATTTTCAAGTTTCTTTTGTAAAAATTTGTTTTGTAAAATAATGTTCTCGCTAAAATTTAATTTGATTTAGAAAAATCTATTATTGATTGTCCCTAATTAAATTTCGCAAACTATCCACAATTAATTTTGTATTTGTGTTTTGTTTGATTTCTTTTTCAATTTTTTCGCAGGCGTGCATAACAGTCGTGTGGTCCTTTTTGCCGAATTCCCTAGCGATTTGCGGATAGGAGATGTTGGCTTGACTTCGACATAAATACATCGCAATTTGTCTTGGATAAACAATGTCATTCGATTTTTTACTAGAAAGCAAGTCCTTTTTTTCCAAATTAAAATATTTTGAAACCACATCTTGTATGTAAGAAGCAGAAACCACTTTTTCTTTTTGCAAAACAATTTCATTAATGGACTTTTCCGCTAATTCAATCGTAATTTGGCTATGTGTAAGAGCGGCGTAAGCAACAATTTTATTAAGCGTGCCTTCCAATTCACGAATATTAGTATTGATTTTTGTAGCAATGACAGTCAAAATATAATCATCAATAATAATATGTTCGGATTGCACTTTATTTCGCAAAATCGCCAAACGCGTTTCATAATCTGGCATCGAAACATCAGCAATCAAGCCCCATTCCAGCCTTGTTTTCAATCTTTCTTCTAATAAAGGAATATCACGTGGTGGTTTATCGCTTGAAATAATGACCTGTTTTCCATTTTGGTGCAAGTGATTAAAGGTGTGGAAAAACTCCTCTTGACCACGTTCTTTTCCCGCAATAAATTCAATATCATCAATCAGCAAAACATCAATATTTCTATATTTGTCGCGAAATAATTGCGTTTTCATGCTTGGATTTTGAATATAATTAACCAGTTCATTGATAAAATCTTCGGATGTGACATATAAAATCTTTGTATTTGGATTATTTTGCAATATTTTATTACCAATAGCGTGCATTAAGTGCGTTTTTCCAAGCCCAACGCCGCCATAAATATATAAAGGATTATACGACGAAGCAGGAGCCTCTGCAACCGCCAAAGCCGCAGCATTTGCGAACTTATTATTATCCCCAACCACAAATCTATCAAATGTGTATTTGGGGTTCAAAAAAGTTTGCTCATAAGCTTCGGAATCTGTATAACTTGGCGTTTCTTGAAAATCAGACTCATCTGGCGTTTCATTTGCCAACTCATCCTGCTCAATCACAGTGACTTCGCAGTTTTTATTGGTAATAAAATTAAATGTATTCACAATTAATTCAGCATAGCGTGATTCGATTGCCTCTTTTTGAAAGGTAGATTGCGCAATTAAAACAATTTTATTATCATTCACAGACTTGATTTCTAATGAGTTAATCCAAGTTGAGTAGGAAATGCTTGTTAATTCTTGTTTTAAAAGGTCTTTAGCTTTAGTAAGTAAATCGTTTTTTCCTGAATACATTAAATTCTTCCTTTCTGTGTATTTTTCTATTTTTTGAAAGTGTAATTTCCGTAAGCGAAAATATATATTTAATAATATCAAAAAAAAAAAAAAATAGCAAGACAAATTTGAAATAATTTTTTAGAAATTGCCTGTGGATAAATAACCGAAAATTGACATTTTATGTAAAATATAATATAATAATAGTAAGAAATTGGAAAAAGGAGTTTGTGGATGGATTTGGAAATAGAAAATTTTGAAGAAGGTTCCCGAAAAAATGAAAAAGAGGAAACCCTTAATAAAGTCGTTTCTGAGTTCGTTACCAAATATAAAAGTCATTTTTGTGCAGTGGGAGACAATTTTGAAGAGCTTTTACAGGATTTGAAAACAACCACGCAAGAAGTACGAAGTTTAGGATTAGAGCCAGAGTTATTAGCAAAGTTTGAGGAATATATGGCAAAGGCTTTGTTGCTTATTTTTAAGGAGCAGGCTAAAAATGAGAAACCAATTGATTTTGAAACAGTAGAAGAGGTAACAACGCCAAAAGCGTTTGCTTCGGAAATCCAAAATCAGTTTGTTCAGTTTGCGGAAAAAATGGAGGAAATTGATAAAAGTGTGGCTTATGATGTTTTAAAAATGAGCATGGAAATTAGTGAGGAGAATTTAGAAAACAATAAGATATGGAAAGCGTTTAGTCTTTTTGAAAAAATTGACTCAAAGCTTGAAATTCAAGACAAGCAGGTTCCAGCTAAAAGTTTGCCACAAAAAACACCATTTTTGAGAAAAATATTATTGGGAAAAGGGACAAGCAAATATGTCATTGGAAAGTTTGATGAAGAAAAGCAAGAATGGGTGCCTATTCGAGAGGAATATCATGCCTATCCGCCGAAAAGAAAAATGGAGGATTGTATTGGGCTAGAAATTAACGATGTAAAAAAAGTGAATATGCAATATATTGAAAGGTTACCTAATTTACAGGAGTTAATATTGGGAAGAAATGTGAATAAAGTAGTAGGAAGATCAGAGGTTGCAGAAAAAATAAAAAAAGTTATTTTTTCAGATGATGTAGAAGAGATTGGAAGAGAATCATTTGGATGGATGTATAACTTGGAAGAAGTAGAATTTGGGGATAATTTAAAAAAAATAAGAGACTCTGCTTTTTTTTGTTGTAGAAATTTGAAAAAAGTTCGATTTGGAAAAAATATAGAGGAAATAGAGTGGAGTTGTTTTGAGGGAACTTCAATAAGAGATATTGGAGAGATGCCTTTTTTAAAAAATGTAGGATCAAATGCTTTTTATATAGCGAGTGATTTAAATTCGCCAATTCATGTGAGCTCAAGTCTTCTTAGAGCAGCGAAAGGCAATAAAATTTTCCGAAGTGGCTCATATATTGATGTGGATGGCGTATTAACAATAGTGAACAAAGACGGAACACTTAGAAAATTAAAGAAACCAACAAATCCGAGAGAAGTGAGAGAAAAGCAAAAAGAGGGATGGACTGACAAAGAGATTGACGAAGAATATTTTAATTGGTTATAAATTTGATTTATTTTGTAGATAGACTTGACTTTTTACTTGCTTTTGTAGTATAATACATTTACTTGTAAGAAAAGTTTTTTAGAAATAGATATAGGAGGTGCAAAATGAAAAGAACTTATCAACCAAAAAAACGTCAAAGAAATAAAGTTCATGGGTTCAGAAAAAGAATGCAAACAAGAGCAGGAAGAAATGTATTAAAAGCTAGAAGAAATAAAGGAAGAAAAAAACTTAGTGCTTAATAACTAAAATAGGGGCGTTTTGTGCTCCTTTTTTAAGTGTAAGCGAAGCGAGAAATTATGAAAAAAACAGTCATGATAAAAAGAAGATATGAATTTAAAATGTTGTTTTCAAAAGGTAAGATTTCTTATGGAACAAATCTTGTTTTGTATATTTTAAAGAACAAATTTTCGTGCAATAAATTGGGGATTGCTGTGGGGAAAAAAAGTGGAAGAGCTGTGGATAGAAATCACATGAAACGTCTCATTCGTGAAAATTACAAGCTTTTGGAAGACAACTTAAAATGTGGATACTATATTTTAATTTCTGTGAATAAAAAAAGTGATGTCAGAAATATTGATTTTTATGATGTGAAGAAAGACATAGAAAAATTGTTTAAAAAATCAGAATTATGGGTAGAAAAAATATGAAGAAATTGTTATTGAAAATAATTAAATTCTATCAAAAATATATTTCTTCTTATTTATCACAGATGTGGAACATTCATTGTAAATTTGAACCAACTTGCTCAGAATATGCAAAACAAGCGATAGAAAAATATGGTGTTTTACGTGGAACATGGAAAAGTTTGAAAAGGATTTTAAGATGTAATCCTTTTTCAAAAGGAGGCTATGATCCGTTAAAATAAAGGAGGAATGAATTTGTTTAAATTTTTTGCCAATATATTTGGTTATGTGTTAAATTTTATTTATGGCATTGTGAATAATTATGGTGTGTCCATTATTTTATTTACAATTTTGCTAAAATTGATTATGTTGCCGATTTCGATAAAGCAGCAAAAAACATTGAAAAAATCGACGAGGCTTCAAGAGCAAGTAAGGGAAATCCAGAGCAAATATAAAAATGATCCGACGAGAATGAACCAAGAGGTGATGGATTTATATAAGAAAGAAAATATGAGCCCATTTAGTGGTTGCCTTAGTTCTATTTTGCAAATTATTTTAGTGATTTCGATGTTTTATTTAGTGAGTAGACCACTGACGTATATGAAACATGTGGAACCAGATTTAATTAATCAATATGCCCAAGAATTGCAGCAAACAGAAGGCGCAACAAATTATCAGGAGATTGGAATTATTCGTTTGAAGTCTGGGGAAGATGAGCGAGTTCATTTGAATATGGATTTCTTGGGGCTGAATTTGAGCGCGGTGCCTTCGCAAAATTATAAAGACTGGAAAGTGTTTATTATTCCAGTTTTATATGTGATTACTTCATTTATTTCAACAAAAGTAACAACAAATTTGAATACAACGAAGAAAAAGAAAGAGGAAGCACCTGCCGATGCGGATAGTAAGGATTTGGTAAAAAAGGAAGAAGAAGAAATTGACATGATGGCTGAAATGAATAAAAACATGATGATTATGATGCCACTGATGACAGTTTCAATTGCGATTATTGCTCCGCTTGGTTTAGCACTATATTGGTTGGTAAATAATTTGTTTATGTTAATGGAAAGGTTGCTGCTAAATAAATTTTTTAAGTCTGAGGAGGAATAAAAATGGAAGAAAAAACGTACATTTTTGAAGGAAAAACCACAAATGAAGCAATTGAAAAAGGATTAAGAGAGTTGAAAACAACGAAAAATAAAGTAGAAATTAAAGTGCTTGAGGAAGAAGATAAAAAAACATTTTTTAGTATTTTGGCACCGAAAGTTGTGAAGGTTGAAATGAAATGGAAAGAAGGCATGAAAACAAAACCTAAAGAGACCAAAGAGATGGAACAAGTAATACAGGAGTTAGAAAAGTTCGTCCATGATTTTATGGCGAAATTGCCAATTAAGGATTTGGCATATACCATTAAAAAAGAGGAAAGTTTGATAAAAATTGATATTCATGATGAAAGGGCGGCTTTTTTGATTGGTTATAGGGGCGAAACACTGAATAGTTTACAAAATATTTTGTCGAATGTTGCAAGTAATGATAAGCAAGAAAAAGTGCGTGTTTTGCTAAATATTAGTAATTATCGCGAAAAGAGGGAAAAGGATTTGACGAATTTGTCGAAACGAATTGCAGAATCTGTAGTAAAGACGAGAAAATCTGTGACGTTGGAGCCAATGAGTGCATTTGATCGAAAAGTGGTTCATAGTGTTTTACAAAATCATGAACAAGTGACAACACATAGTATAGGAAGAGAACCATATCGAAAAGTAGTAGTAAGTTTGAAATAAAGGCAGAAGCCTTTATTTTTTTGAGCGAAATGGAAGAATAATTGACGTTTTATGCAAAGTGTGATATAATATTTATATTCAAGTTATAAACTTTTGTTGAAGAGAGAGGACACGTGGCATGCAAAAAAGTTGAAAATAATGGCTGTGGATTATTGACATTTTATGTAAATTATGATATAATCACGCTATAAAAATTTTAGAAATGAATAAGATGCTGCTTAAGGAAGGAGAGAGATTATGAGACATTTTATTGAAGTAATGATTTCATATCCGATGAAGAGTTCGACTGTGGAAATTGAGATTGCTGAACGGAAATCGATAATTTTCCCTGCGAACATGATCGCGTATCGATTTTTTGATACCGATAACAAGATGAAGTTTGGCCAAAATTATACTGGCTGGACATATTTCGGACAGGAGTATTCTTTTTTGGAGGTGTGTGAACTTTTCAAGAAAGCTCAAGAATTATTGCCGCAAGAGCCAAAGAAAGAAAGTATTTTTGAAGATGAAGAAGATGATGCAGAGTGTTCCTCTTTTAAGTTTTTAGGGTTCATTCAGAAAAATATGCAACGATTTGGCTGGAGACGGGCTGTGAAAGCTTGCGACGGACGCTGGTACCCACTTCTGGAAGGAGATGTTGTTGCTTCGCCTTTTTTGAAAGGAGAGACTGAACATGAAGAATGATATGACGCCAAGTCAAAAAAAAGAAGTGAGACTTCTTTTAAAAAAAGAACTTGTCAGGCAGGGCATAAGACATCCGCGGGTTCCATTGGAAAAAATTGAAGAAATGGAATTAAAAGAGGTTACTGAAAAGGGGAAGTTTTATGCGAAAATCGATGAAGTGTCTTTTTATGCTTGGATAGACAGAGATACTGAAGAAGTGGTGCATGTGCAAGTAATAAAAAGACATTAGGCAAAAGGGCAGGAGGGAGCAAGTGAGACACTTGCTCTTTTGCTATGTGGATAAAAAAATAATTGACATATTATGGAAATTATTATATAATATATAAGTTATTGTTATAGAAAATATTTCATCATGAAGGAGGACAAAATGAACGAAGAACAATTGGAAGTTATTTTCAAACGGATGCAGGAGGAAAAGGAGGAGGTTACTAAAGAAGAATTAGAGCAAAAAATCCAGTATGTAAGGCAGGTAGAGGGCGAAAATCTCTATTTTATTCAGCTGAAAAAAAGATATTATATTTGGAAGAATAAAAAGGGAGAACTCACAATTCAGACGCGTTAAGTGATGATTTTTCATGTAATGAATAGCAAAGGGCAGGCGGAGCAAGTGAGCCACCTGCCTTTTTGCTGTGGATAAATAACGGCGGTGGTATATTGACATTTTATGTAAAATATGCTATAATAAATATGTTGAAAAATTTAGCAGAAAGAAAGGAAAGAAGAGAAATGGAAAAAAAGTTAATGCGGATATTAGGTGATGAAGGTATTGAAATCACTGAAAAGGAAGCGAAGCAAATTTTAAAATTGTCTCCATTTGATGATCGAACATTTAGCACTGAGCCAATATGCAAAGTTATTTCTAAAGATGGAAAGCAGGTACATGTCAACATTGAACATGTTGGAGGCGGTGTTAAGGATGTAGAACTGGCGGATGATTAAAATTCTAATTTCTGTTTTTTTCTAAAGAACTTATCTTTTGTGTCCCCAAGCTTGTGAAAAGTGAGGGGACATTTTCTGTGGATAAAAATATAAAAAAAGCTATTTTTGGGCTTGCGTGGCGTAGTTTACTGTGATATAATTTAAATGTGAAATAAGATAAAAGGAGAGGATTATGAGTACCATTGCCGCGATAGCGACTTCGCCCGGAATTGGCGGAATTGGCATTATACGAATGAGTGGGGAGGATTGTTTTGACATCTTAAATTGTTTTTTTGTGCCAAAAAATAAAACGAAGCCGAAAAGTTATACACTAAAATATGGCAAAATTGTGGATAACTCTGGTAAAATTGTGGACGAGGTGCTCGTTTCCTTTTTTATGGCACCCAAAAGTTATACAACAGAAAATATGTGCGAAATTAATTCCCATGGTGGCATTGTGGTTATGAACCAAATTTTGGAGCTTTGCTTGAAAAATGGTGCAGTTTTGGCCGAACCGGGGGAATTTACGAAAAGAGCTTTTTTGAATGGCAGAATGGATTTGTCGCAAGCAGAAGCTGTGATTGATGTGATTCATTCTAAAACGGAGAAGGAAAGCAAGGTGGCAATGGACCAATTGGAGGGAAATTTGTCACAAAAATTAAGGGAAATCCGAAAAGAAGTGGTTTCTCTGCTTGCTGATATCGAGGTAACCATTGATTATCCGGAGTATGACGTGGAGGAAGTCACAGGAGCTAAAATAAGCGACGTTTTGAAAAAAATCGATAAATTACTAGGCAATCTCGAAAAAAGCTTCTTAAATGGCAAAATTTTGCGTGAGGGCGTGAAAGTCGCTATAATAGGGAAGCCGAACGCTGGGAAATCGTCGTTGCTAAATTTGATTTTGAATGAAGAACGCGCGATTGTGACAGATATTGAGGGGACGACGAGAGATACGATTGAGGAATTTGCTAATGTTGACGGTGTGCCTTTGAAAATAATTGATACGGCGGGTATTCGTAATGCGAAGGATGAAGTTGAGAAAATTGGTGTGGAAAAGTCGTTGAGAATGTTGCAAGATAGCGATATTGCGCTTGTGATTTTGGATGCTTCTCAAGAGATGGATGAGGAAGATGGCAAAATTTTGGATTTAGTCAAAGATAAAAATGCGATTATTTTGCTTAATAAAATGGATTTGGAAAAACGTATTGATATGGCGGAGATAGAGAGGTTGGGCAAGAAAATTGTCGAAATTTCTGCAAAAAATAAATGGGGTGTGGATAACTTATATAAGGCAATTTCGGATACCTTGAAACTGAGTGAAATTGCGGTGGATGGCGAATTAATTGTGAGTAATCAGCGTCACAAAAGTTTGATTCGTAATAGTCACGATTGTGTGAAGAAAGCGCAAGAGATTATGGCTCATAATCTGCCAATTGACATTATTTCTTCGTATTTGAAGGAGATTATTGAGGAAGTTGGAAAGATTACGGGGGAGAGCGTTACAGAAGATGTTATTAATGAGATTTTTGCGAAATTTTGCCTAGGAAAATAAAGTTAGATGTTTGAGCGAAGCGAATTACAGATAACTTTGTTAATATTTTTGTAAAAAATATTAACTACATAATAAAATGTTTTAAATTTAAGCATAATTTTGAAATATATAACTTTTTGCGTATCCCCATTCTAAAATTTCTGGCAAAACTCTTCAAGTTTTGAGAAATTTTGAACGGTCCCCACAATTCACTTAAAAGTTATATATTTCAAATTATTTAGAATAATAAAACTTAAAATATGACGTTTTTGGTCTAAATAAGTCAAAATGTGTCGAAATTTGTAAAATAATGTAGAATAAAGGAGTATGAAATGGGGTATCAGGCTGGAAAATATGATGTGGCCGTGATTGGCGCGGGACATGCTGGTTGTGAGGCGGCGCTTGCTGCAGCAAGATTGGGAATGAAAACATTGATTTTTTCAATTAGTTTGGAATGTGTTGCGAATATGCCATGTAATCCGCATATAGGCGGTTCTTCAAAGGGACATTTAGTGCGTGAAATTGATAGTCTTGGTGGAGAAATGGGAAAAAATATTGATAAAACATTGATTCAATTGCGTATGTTAAATACTTCTAAAGGGCCTGCTGTTCATGCTTTGAGGGCGCAGGCGGATCGCAAAAGATATCAAATGGAAATGAAACATACGTTAGAACAGCAAGAAAATTTGTATTTGAAACAAGCTGAGATTGTGGAAGTAAAAGTTGAAGATAATAAAGTAAAATCAGTTGTTACAAATTTGGGAGCTGAATATGAGGTGGATTGCGTGATTTTTGCGACAGGGACGTATTTAAAAGGAAAAATATTTATTGGAGAAAATTCCTTTGAAAGTGGCCCAGATGGCGTATTTCCAGCCAATCAATTGTCGGAATGTTTGAAAAAATTAGGGATTGAAATACAGCGATTTAAGACAGGAACGCCTGCTAGAATTAACAAAAAAAGTATTGATTTTTCAAAAATGGAAATACAAGAAGGAGATACAGACATTGTTCCATTTTCGTTTGAGGATGAATTGTCAGACGTGGAACAAATTCCTTGTTGGCTAACTTATACGAATGAGAGAACGCATGACATTATTCGACAGAATTTGCATAGGTCGCCATTGTATGCGGGCATGATTGAAGGGACAGGACCGCGATATTGTCCTTCGATAGAAGATAAAGTGGTGCGTTTTGCGGATAAGGAAAGGCACCAAATTTTTGTGGAACCAATTGGCAAGGATACAGATGAAATGTACATTCAAGGAATGAGTTCGTCGCTTCCAGAAGATGTGCAAATTGCGATGTATCGTACACTTCCGGGCTTGGAAAATGCCGAGTTTACGAGGCCAGCCTATGCGATTGAGTATGATTGCATTGAACCTTCACAGTTGAAAAGTTCGTTGGAATTGAAGAAGATAAGTGGCATGTTTTTTGCAGGACAAATTAACGGAACTTCTGGTTATGAGGAGGCAGCGGCGCAAGGAATTATGGCAGGAATTAATTGTGCGCAGAAATTGAAAGGGAAGCCGCCGGTTATTTTGGACCGTTCACAGGCATATATTGGGGTTTTGATTGATGATATTGTGACGAAAAGCACAATGGAACCGTATCGAATGATGACTTCTAGGGCAGAATATAGGTTACTGTTGAGGCAAGATAATGCGGATTTGAGATTGATGGAAATTGGTCATGAAGTTGGGCTGATTTCTAAGGAGAGATATGCGAATTTTTTGAAGAAGAAAGCAAAAATTGAGGCTGAAGTGGAACGCCTGAAAAGCACGAGTATCAAGCCAAATGAGGAAAATAATCGTGTTCTTGTTACACGTGGAACAGCTCCGATTTCGACTGGAACAAAAATGTCTGATTTGTTGAAAAGGACGGAGTTGACGTATGAAAGTTTGAAAGAAATTGATGTAAATCGACCAGATTTGGAGCGACAAGTTTGGGAAGAAGTTGAGATTATGGTAAAATACGAAGGTTATATTGAGATGCAAAAAAAGCAGGTGGAAAGTTTTAAGAAAATGGAAGCAAAAGTGTTGCCTGAAGGTATTGATTATGAAGAAATTAAGGGATTGAGATTGGAGGCAAGGCAGAAATTGAACAAAATCAAGCCTTATTCGATTGGGCAGGCGTCGAGAATATCGGGGGTGTCGCCGGCGGATATTTCGGTACTATTAATTTATTTAGAGCAGTTAAAATATAACAAACATTAAAATATGAAATTTATGAAGTTTTCCGTTATCCCCGTTCTAAAATTCATAAATTTCATATTATATGGATAGGAGAAAAGCGATGGATTTAAGAGAATTTCTAGGAATTTTTGAGGGAAATTGCCAGAAAAATGGTATAAAATTTAATAAAGAAAAAGCAGAATTATTATTTTGCTTTATGAATTTGATTTTGGAATGGAATGAGAAAATTAATGTGACAGCAATTAAGGATGAGAAAGAGTTTATCGTGAAACATTTTATGGATTCATTGCTAATAGGGGATTTGTTGGGAGATGCCAAAAATGTATTAGATATTGGAACTGGGGGAGGTTTTCCTGGGATTCCTCTTAAAATATATTATCCAGAGAAAGAATTTACATTGATTGATTCTGTGAATAAGAAAGTGACAGTTGTAAATGATATTATTGAGAAATTAGGGTTATCCACAATTGAAGCATTACATATTCGCGCAGAAGATTTGGCACGAAATTGCAGTTATAGAGAGCAATTTGGCGTTGTTGTGACAAGAGCTGTTTCTAAGTTATCCACAATTGTGGAATATATGTTGCCTTTTACGGAAATAGGCGGAAGGGCGATTTGTATGAAGGGCCCAAATGCGGAGCAAGAGATTTTGGAGGCGAAAACAGCGATTTTAAAATTGGGCGGAGAAATTGAAAATGTGGAAAAAATGTGTATTAATAATGAGTTTGAAAGAAATGTGATTGTGATTAAGAAGATTAAGAAAACGGAAGAAAAATATCCGCGAGGGCAAGGGAAACCTGCAAAAGAGCCAATTCAATAATGGCAAAAGGGCAAATAGTGAGTTGCTCTTTTTTGTTTTTACCAAATACGGAAGATGTCTGTTGTTATATTTTGTAATGATTTGTGGGGACCATTTTAGAAAATGTTTGAGCGAAAAGCGATTTACATTTTCTTAAATGGGGAAAATGAAAAAATATAACAATAGACATTTATAAAAATTGTTTTTTTGTGTAAAAATGGAAAAAATGTTGTAATTTTATTGACATCTATTCAAAAATTTTATATGATAGTAAAAAGGAGTGAGAAGGATGAGCAGAATTATCGCAATTGCAAATCAAAAAGGGGGTGTCGGAAAGACTACAACCGCAGTGAATGTGGGTTCTATTCTTGCAAAAAAAGGGAAAAAAGTCATGCTGATTGACTGCGACCCACAGGGAAATGCGACAAGTGGGCTTGGCATTGAAAAAGACGGCGAATATTCATTATATGATGTTTTGATTAATGATGTTGACATAAAACAAACATTACAAGATACTTGCGTAAAAACCTTGAAAATATGTCCTGCTAATGTGAATTTGGCGGGGGCTGAGGTGGAATTGGTTAATCAAATGTCAAGGGAACAGCGCATGAAGGCTGCATTGGAAGAAGTCAAAGAAGAGTATGATTTTATTTTGATTGATTGCCCGCCATCCTTGGGATTAGTGACTTTGAACGCTTTTACAGCAGCGAATTCTGTTTTAATTCCTGTGCAGTGTGAATATTTTGCGCTAGAAGGCTTGGGGCAGTTGCTCAATACGATTAATCTTGTGAAAAAGCATTTGAATAAGGGTTTGGAGATTGAAGGGGCGGTTTTGACGATGTATGATATGAGGACAAACCTTTCAAATGAAGTGGTGAAGGAAGTGAAGAAATATTTTGGGGATAAGGTGTATAAGACGGTAATCCCTAGGAATATTAAGCTGAGCGAGGCGCCAAGTTATGGGATGCCGATTATTCTATATGATGAGAAGTCAAAAGGGGCGCGATGCTATGATAAGCTGACGAAAGAGCTTTTGAAAGCAGAAGCAGAGCGTGAAAAAGAAGAAGAATAGAAAGGATGATATAAAATGGCTAAGAAAACGGGATTAGGAAAAGGTCTAGAAGCGTTGTTTTCAGTACCTGTGGAAGAAAATACACAGACTTATCCACAAGCTGTGGATAATGGGATTGTGAAGCTAAAGATTAATGAAGTTGAACCAAATATCAATCAGGCGAGAAAGATTTTCGATGAGGAGTCGATTGAGGAATTGGCAAGTTCGATTAAGGAATATGGCGTAATTCAGCCGATTATTGTGAGTAAGAAACCGAAATATTACGAAATTATTGCAGGAGAAAGGCGCTGGCGTGCTTCAAAGAAGGCGGGCTTGGACGAGATTCCGGTAATTATTAGGGAAGATGACGATAAGCGTAATCAGGAAATTTCATTGATTGAGAATATTCAAAGGGAGGATTTGAACCCAATTGAGAAGGCGCGAGGAATTAAGCAGTTGATGGAGGAGTACGATTTGACGCAGCAAAAAGTGGCGGATATTTTGGGGAAAAGCAGGAGCAGTATTGCGAATACGGTTCGTATTTTAAATTTGGACGAACGTGTATTAAATTTAGCGTTAGAGGGTAAACTAACGGAAGGGCATTGTAAGTCGCTGATGTCTGTGGATGATCCGGAAAAGCAGTACCAGATGGCGTTGTATATCATTGAGGCTGGGGATTCCGTAAGAGAGGCGGAGCGCAAGATGCGAAATGTGAAGAAGGTGCCAAAGAAGGATAATCGCTATACACCGATTTATCAGGACATTGAGAATACCTTTCAGGGATTTTTTGGAACCAAAGTAAAGTTGGATGCGGGGGCGAAAAAGGGAAAAATCATTATTCAATATAATTCAAATGATGATTTGGAAAGAATTTTGGAGCTGATTAAATAATGCACAAAATTGTTCATAATATGTGGAAAAGGATGTGGATAAATAATGGAAAATGTGAATGAGATTATTTTAATTGTGTTGTTGATTGCTGTGATTGTGGAAACAGTGTTGCTGGTACTGATGCAGAGGAAATACATTTCTTTTATGAAAAGGCTGGGAAATGGGAATAATCTGGATGGCTTGCTACGCGAATACATTGCGGGGGTTGAGGACATTAAAAAGGATAATTTGGAGATTAAGCATTATTATACGAAGCTTGACCAAGATTTGGCTTCATGCATTCAGAAGGTCGGTTTGGTGCGTTATAATGCGTTTAAAGATGTGGGAAGCGATTTGAGTTTTGCGGTGGCGTTGCTGGACGGGAATGATAACGGCGTTGTTTTGAATGGTTTGTATGGTTCGGAGAGTTCCAATATTTATGCAAAACCGATTAAAAATAAGAAATCGACGTATCAGTTGGCGCAGGAGGAAGAATATGCGTTGGAGATTGCGGAACAGACAAAGAATTTTATGGCGAAAAATAGGAAATAGTGAAAAAAGAGCTGCTTGAATTGTGGATAAGTTTTAAGCAGTTTTTTTTGGGGGAAATTTAACATTTTATGTAAAATATGCTATAATATAAGTAGGAATACTCGGAAAGGAGACGTAGAGAAGAGAGTGCACAATTGCAGAGTTTAAAGTATGTGGAGCAATAATAATGCATTTTACTGAAAAGATAAGAGAAAACATCGAAAAGTTTGAATTCCTGAAGCATTTAGATACTGCAGGAGAAGTTAAAGTGCGGTCGAAAATTGAGTTACCAGATATGGCGCCCATATTGGAGGAGGAGCTTGTAAAGAAACAAAAGATTTATTATGTGAAAAAGGGACCATATGGTGGTCTCTGTATTTGGCGCGAGAATAAGAAGGGAGAAGAAAAGTGGAGCGCAGAATGCTTAGATTATGAGTGCTTTTTCAAATATTTTGAACCAGTGTATGATGATTTTACCAAAGAAGAAGAGTAACAGGTAATGTTTTTTGGTAAGAAAGAAGCAAGGGGCTGTCTTGTTGTGAGACGGCTTTTTGCTTTTTTGTATAGATAGTAAAATAATAGGAAGAATAGGAAGTGAGATAATTTGATAAAAATCGAAAAATCTATTGACAAAAAGGTAGAAGATGTGCTAAAATATAAGTGTTGTTTCGGAAGAAGCAATATGCGTGGAGAGGTGGTCGAGTTGGTTTATGGCACCAGTCTTGAAAATTGGCGAGCGTTTGTAGCGTTCCGTGGGTTCGAATCCCACCCTCTCCGCCATTTTTTATATAAAAATAAATTCAGTTTATGCAGGGTTACCCAAGAGGCTGAAGGGGACTGTTTGCTAAACAGTTAGGGTTCGTTAAGGGCCGCGAGAGTTCGAATCTCTCACCTTGCGCCAGAATGCTTATTTATTATTTAATAATAAATAGGCATTATTTTTTTATATTTATTTTTATTAAAAATAAATTATATTTTTTAAATAATAAATAATTAAAATATTATTTATTTTAATATTAAATCAATTAAATTAATTTTTTACTCAATAAATATAAAATTAATTTATTACTAAAAATACAAATAAATAATTTTTAATATAATATTTAGTAAAACATAAAGAAAAAATAAAAAATTAAAAAAACATTTTAGTGTAAAATAAATTAATAAAAAATAACAATAGAAACAATCAAAAGAATATAGGAATAAAAAAAGGAAATGAAATGTAAAAATTAAAAATATAGAAAAATAATAAGAAATAAAAAAAAGTTATAGTTTTTGAGAAAATAGAATATCGAGAAAAAACGATATATGGATAGCAAATTCTTGTTAAAAATTAGGTAAAAATGTCTTTCAAGTAATATAAAAATGCAAGAAAGTTAATATGAAAAATAATAAAGAGATTAAGACAGGAAAGTAGAAGTTTCAAAGCACAAAACTTCTTATAAAGTAAAGCGAAAAAATATAAAAAATATTTTGAAAATAGAGAAAGTTCATAAGATTTATGATAAAAACACAAGATTACATAATGCTGACAAGTAAGAGAGTTTTAATTGGTTAATATTAAATTAATAAGAAAAAATTATTATGGGAAATACGCAGAAAGAAGAAAATTTAGAAAACTTAAAACAGTAAACATAAAATTGAAGCAAATATTGTCTAAAAGACAGCTAATAATAAAGCTGCATTGAATAATAATTGAAATAGAAGAGTAAAAATAAAAAATATATTAGTAAATTTTGTTACCATATTTTAGTAAAATTATAGATAAATATTACAAAAAAAGATTAGAAAATAGAGAAATTTTTATTGAAAATTAGTGCTGAAGTAAAAGAAATAGAGTTCAACAATTACAAACATAAAATCTAAAAATATATAGGGTGTGGATATTGAAAAGATCGTAAAAATTGAAATTTAAAGCAAAACAAATATTGATGAGAAAAATAACTTTAGAGAAGATAAATAAAAAAATATAAAATAAATATGTAAAAATTATAATATACTTATTTAAATGTGAAAAATATGGTAAAATTAAAATTTGAAACATGATATTGTTTTTGAAGAACAATTTAAAAAAATAATATTAGAAAAAATAAAATTGAAAATATATAAAACTAAAATTAAAAGATAAAATAAAAACATGGTGGAAGAACAGAAGCAAAAAGCAAA
>CANOWW010000001.1 GCA_947571115.1 uncultured Clostridium sp. | reverse complement strand
TTGGGGCTGTAATTATAGAGCACAGTTATATATGTGGGATAATGCAGGAAATGGAAGATATATTAATCAGTCAGGTGATGTGGCTGTACCTACGCGAAGTATGAAAGATTGCCCAACTTGCTGCGGGATTGGGTACCTGATAGTATGTCATATATGTGGAGAGTGAGTGCCAGCTACATGGGTCGCTAGGAGAACGGGTTACTGCGAGACACTAACGTCAACTTCGGAAGTGGGATTCTACGTGGTTACGTTTACCGACAGTGAGCAAGGGGATGACCTTAACGCGCACTGGAATTTTAATGATAGACATGATATGAAATATGATCACGGCGGAATGGGGAGTGACATGTTTGACGCGTACACGGATTTCTGCGGACAGTGTAGACGATACCGAGGTAGGGCGCATGACGGATGGCCATATGCGAGTTGGGTGTCTGGTACGCCGAGCTACATGAAGAGATGCCCAGATTGCGAGGGTACGAACTGGAGTTTCTACCGCTGAGACTAAAGATCCTAAGTGAATTAGATAAGAAGGGAACAAAAGGGGTTAGAGATAGAAAAATTAGGGGGGTTCGATGGAACGAAGGGAATAAAGAAATTTATAACCACTACACAAGTTCCCTTTTTTGTCATTTTAACATTTTATAACGAGCATAAAGGTTATACACAATACAAGAACTTTTATGTGAGAAAATTGTGTGAGCTTTGGAAGGGTGCAGGAAACTGCACCCTTTGGTTTTGAAGATTTTTTAAGCTAGTCTCTGTGTTTTTTAGCTTTTGACTGGCTTTTTAATTAGTCAAGAGTAATCCACCAGTTATGAGGATTCAAAAATAGATGAATAACATATAATGAACTACAAATGTAAATAGTGCAACAAATTTTTAAAATATATGTACAAGCTAGAAAAGGATATAAGAAAAATCAGAATGAGGAGGAAAGACATTGGGAAAAGATATTCTGTAAAATAAGCATTTGCTTATTTTATCATGGAATTTCTTGCCTTCTTGAATGCCATTTGATAAATATTTGATTGCTTTTGGTTGGTTGCCAGTTGGCTTGTAATCTGAATGTAATTTGAACATAAAGGGATCTCCTTTTTATAAAATTATAATGTTTTCTTAAATAAATCTTCAGTTTCTGCTACATGCATGTCGATTTCTGGTTGGTCCAATTGAACCCAACCATTGTTGGCGTAAAGTCGATGTGCTTTTTCTAAATTTTTACGCAAGTTAAATATAATGTATGGATATTATTTTTTCTACAAAATTCTTCTAATATTTGATAGAGGGTGGAACCAATTTTTTGATTTTGGTATTCTTCTTGTATGTAAAATCTACGCAAAATTCCGCTATGTTCTCTTTTTTCTAATCCAATAGAACCTATAATAGATTTGTTTTTTTGACTGATAGCAAGCCAAAAATTTCCTCCATTTTTGATATAATGCTTTTCAATGTTGGCAACGTCTTCTCTTATTTTATAAGGTCTATGGATAAATTGATACATACTTTTATTGATGAAATCATTAATTTCATCTTGATATTGCTGACTAAATTCGATATATTTAATTTCGGTTTCTAAATTCATAAGAGGTCTCCTGTTAAAATTTATTGATTGACGGTTTCTAAGATATCTAGCAATGCTTGATTGCTTGCTGCTGCATGAAATCCGCTTTTGTCACAAATATGTGCTCCTGCCATTTGGCAAAGGAAAAGTCCGGGGGCATAATCCCAAGGTTTATCATTTCTGTAAACGCTGCCATGAATTCTGCCAGAGGCAAGAAATGCAAGCGATACGCAAACTGCTCCAAATTTTCGCATATGAGTAGAATAGGGCTGCATTTTTTGTATGTAACATAAATTGTTATTTCCTTCGATCGTGTATAAGGCATTTTCAGTTGAGATGTCGGTAACCGAAATTTTAGTGTCATTTAAGTAGGCGCCTGTCTCGTCAGCCCAATAAAATTCGTTGATGCGCGGCAGGCTAATCACGCTTGCAACTGTTTTCCCATTTTTGACACAGGCAATTTGAATGCCCCAAAGTGGCAAGCCATTTGCAAAATTGATGGTTCCGTCAATGGGGTCAATGATAAAACAATTCTCAGTGATTTCATTTTCGTGGTTAAATTCTTCGCTGACAATGGCAAAATCAGGATAATTACGTTTGATTTCTTGAATGAGAAATTGCTCAATTTCTAAATCTAAGCTGGTTACTAAATCGGTTTCGTTTCCTTTTTGGTTAACAATAAAATCTTTTTTTGAAATTTCAATTGCTTGTTTTACGATATTTTTTAAAAAATCTATTTCTTTCATAATTGGTAATCCTTTCTAAGGTTTATTATATCATAGTGTAAGTAAATTAACAAGAAAAAATTTGAAAAAATAATTGACTTATTTTACATAATATGGTATAATAAAAATGTATTTTTTCAAAGGACAAAAATGCAATCTAAGCATTAGCAAATCTAGAAAATTCAAATGTACGTTTTTTCAGAAAAAAATCAAAAAAGTTACCAAAGAAATGAAATTAAGAATATTGTAAAAAGGGAGGAAACATGGAAAAGGTATTAAAAAATAATACTGGCGTTACTTTGGTAGGACTGATGTTAAGCGTTTTTTTGATGATTTTTGCTATGGGATTGTCAATGAGCACAGGACTTTGGCAACAAATTATGGGAGCTGCAGATTCGGTTAGTTTTGCACAAGTACAAGAGGAAATTGAGATGGAAATTGTATGTTTGGAAATGGATTATTTTTTGGATTATGAGGAAAACAGAGGGAATTTTAAAGCTCCTTTGGAATATGTCAGAAATGAGCTTAAAAAAGGAATTGTGACATCAACTGGAGCAGCACTTTCTGCTGATGAAACAGGAAATTTGATGTATAAAAATAAAGAAGGATTTGTGGCATATGCGCATTTGGACGAAGTTGGGAATATTACATACCAAGGGAAAGAAGAAAGTGACAAAGCAAGGGAAGAATTGATTGCTACCATAATGGAATAAAAAGTATGAGACATGTTGAGAAAAATGGTATTTTATAGTGCGCCCGTTTTCTTAACATGTCTTGTTTGATGTAAGGTCTACCTTACATCTTGTCAACTAGACTTTACATTTTGTCAACCCAAATTAACATTTGCATAAAAATAACCCGGCAAATTGCCGGATTGTTTTGTGTTAGTCTTCAATTTCAATATATTTCTTTTCTGGAATTTTTTTGGTTTCGTCTTTTTTCGGAACCGCAATTTGCAAAGTTCCATTTTTGAAAGAAGCCTTAATATCTTCTGTTTGTACTTCTTCTCCTACGTAAAAGCTACGAGAGCAAGAACCTAAATATCTTTCTTTTCTGACAAATTTGCCGGCTTCGTGTTCTTCTTTGTTTGAATTAATCGTTGCTTGAACAGTCAAATAACCATCTTCAATTTCTAGCTTGATATTTTCTTTGGCATAACCAGGTAAATCAATGTCAATTAAATATTCATTGTCTTTTTCTTGAATGTCGGTTCTCATGATTTTGCTGTCATCTCCTCTGAAAAATGGATCATTGAACAAATCTCCAAATAAATCAAAATTGTTTCTTCTTGGTATCATCATCATAACACATCATCCTTTCTTTTATAAAATTATTTTTTCCTGATATAATTATATTATACCACTATTTTTAGCAGTGTCAATAGGAGAGTGCTAATTTTTTGAATTTTTTATCATTTGTGAATTGACAAGTAGGAAAAAAAGTTATAATATAATATGATAACAATTCATTTGAAACTCACTATGTAAGGAGGTCTTATATGATTTTTACAAGTAAAAATCCTGAACCGGTAGCAGAATTTTATAAGGAGCCACCTGTGATACGGGAACCCTATCAGCTGGATAACTCTGGGGTTAGTAAGCCATTTCACGAACATGAGAGGTTTGGAAAACTAATAGCTGGATATTCTCCGGAGCCGAAAAATTCCTATGCTCGTGAATTAATGGAGAAATATCCCTTAAGTAATGAGTAAATGTATAGCAAAAATTTTGCTAATTTGTGAAAATAAAAGGCTGCTGAATTATTTTTGGCAGTTTTTTATGTTGATTTTGAATATATAACTTTTAAGTAAATTGTGGGGACCGTTCAAAATTTCTCAAAAATCTAAGATTTTTGTTAGAAATTTTAGAATGGGGATACGTAAAAAGTTATATATTTCAAAATATATTTTTATTCTTGACGAAAAATTAAAAATTGGTTATAATTTATAGGAAAACGAAGGTGGAAAAATGGGGATATCAATTGAAGAGTATAGAAGTTTGATTTTAAAGGAAACGGGGGGCAAACTGAAAAATTTTCAAAGGCAATTGCAAGGTAAAATTAACCATGGTTTGGGGCAGAGCTTTGAGGAACAAATTGAGACAATTTGTGAAGTTTATAAGCTAAATCAGGTGGCAATGATTGAAAAAACACCAGAGCCCATGAAAATTTTAAAACATATTGAAAATGGGCATTTTGAGACGGTTTTTACGAAGTCGGCACAGCCGGATTTTAAAGGAACCATAAAAGGTGGCAGAACGGTTGTGTTTGACGCGAAGTTTACAGAAAAGGACAGGATTACGTATCAGGCGCTAAGCGATTTTCAGCGTGAGGCTCTGCTAGATTATGGTAGGCTGGGGGCGATTTCGTTTGTGCTTGTAGGGTTTATGGATAATCGTATTTATAGAGTGCCAATTGACGAGTGGGCAATGATGAAGGAACATTTTGGCAGGAAATATATCAAGCAGGAAGAGCTAGAAGAAATGCATTTGCGAGCACTTTCTGGGAAAAATGGTGTGATAGATTTTTTAGAAATTTTGTAAAATGACTTGATTTTTAAATCATAAAATGATAAAATATAAATGTTGATAACAAGGGAGACGAAAACAGATTAAAAAAAAACTCATTTTTAATCTGTTTTTTCATTTTTGCAAGGAGGAATTTATGGGAACAAAGTACATTTTTATTACAGGTGGAGTGGTGTCCGGTTTGGGCAAGGGAATTACGGCATCTTCTTTGGGGAGACTTTTGAAAAATCGAGGTTATAGAGTGATTAATCAAAAGTTTGACCCGTATATTAATGTGGATCCGCGGAACAATGAGCCCTTATGAACATGGCGAAGTTTTTGTCACAGATGATGGCGCGGAAACGGATTTGGATTTGGGGCATTATGAAAGATTTACAGATGTAAATTTGACAAAAAATTGTAGTATTACGTCAGGCAAAATTTATCAAAATGTTTTAAACAAAGAAAGAAAAGGCGATTATTTGGGGAAAACAGTGCAAGTGATTCCGCATATTACGAATGAAATTAAGGAAAATATTTACAGTTTTGAAAGTGAAGATGTGGATATTGTGATAACTGAGCTTGGTGGCACGGTGGGCGATATTGAAGGATTAGCGCTGATTGAAGCCATTCGCCAGGTGGGGCTTGAAGTGGACCCAGAAGATGTGGTGTATATTCATGTGACGCTCCTTCCTTATATTTCAGGTTCTAATGAGCTAAAGTCGAAGCCGACGCAACATTCGGTTAAAGATTTGCAATCGTTTGGGATTAAGCCAGACATTTTGGTGTGCAGAAGCGAGATTGAAATTCCGGAGGATATTCGCAAGAAAATTGCGCTGTTTTGCAATGTGCGCCCAGAAAATGTTATTCCTAATTTGACAGCAGATAATTTGTATGAGGTGCCACTGCTTTTGGAGGAGCAAGGCTTGGCGAAGGCGGTTTGTAAGAAATTGAATTTGGACAAGCAAGAGCCACAGAATGAGGAATGGGAAAGAATGATTGCCAATATTAAAAATTTGAATGGTACAGTAAAAGTGGCGCTCGTTGGCAAATATATGCAGTTGCAGGATTCGTATTTGTCTGTGGCAGAGAGTTTGCGCCATGGTGGCTATGCCAATGGTGTGAAGGTGGAAGTTGGTTTTATTGATTCGGAAACGATTACTGGTGAGAATGTGAAAGAAATTTTGGGCGAGTATGACGGCATTGTGGTGCCTGGCGGTTTTGGTAGCAGAGGAATTCAAGGGAAGCTAACGGCCATTCAATTTGCCAGAGAAAACAAGATTCCGTTTTTGGGAATTTGTTTGGGCATGCAAATGGCGGTTGTTGAGTTTACGAGAAATGTGTTGGGAATAGAGGATTGCAATTCGGCGGAATTTGATATTAATACGAAAAATCCAGTGATACATATTATGGAAACGCAAAAAGGTGTGACAAGCAAAGGTGGTACGATGCGTTTGGGGGCGTATCCTTGCGCTATTCAAAAGGATACTTTGGCGTATGAAATTTATGGACAAGAAATGATTTCTGAGCGTCATAGACATCGTTTTGAATATAACAACGATTTTAAGGAAAGACTAGAGCAGGCAGGTTTGCTTGCTTCGGGAACTTCGCCAGATGGAAGTTTGGTGGAAATTGTGGAATATCAAAATCATCCGTTTTTTATTGCGGCGCAATTTCATCCAGAGTTCAAATCAAGACCAGACCGACCAGCGCCATTGTTTAGAGCACTGATTAAGGCTGCGAAGGAAGTAAAAAGAGGCTAAAATTACTTAAGAGGATAAATTAAAAGTAAATAGAAATGGTAAAAAAATGAAATTATCTTTGCAAAGAAAAGTAAGTTTGAAAACTGCTTTTAACCAAAGAGAAAAGATGATATATAAGGAAAAGTTACATATTGATGATGAAATTTCATTGGAATATTTTAATGATTTATATCAAAAATATGGAAAAGGTGTTGGAGAAAAGGATTTTGCACGTTGCTTTTTAGATATGAGTTATGAAAAATACTATGGATTACAAATAGAGAAAATAAAACAAGCAAGAATTTTGGCTAGGGAATTTATTTTAGACCAAGAAATTTTAGATATTAAAAATAAAGTTACGGAATTTTATCAATTGAAACCAAATCAGTTTTTAAGTTATCAAGAGATTTGTGAAATGCATGCTCAATTTGGTGGCAAGCTATCTTTAATAATATTTGCAGAAGAGATTTTGAATGTAACAGAACATTCAGTTGGAGAATTAAAAAGTGCTGAGAAAAATGGTCAAAATAAAAAGGCAAAAATTTTAAAACCAGTTGAAGTGGACAGAAGACGTAGGAAAGAGTTACAAGAAAAAGTAGTGAAACTGGCGGGAAGGCATACTGATGAAGAAATTTCCTTGGAAGAATTAGAAGAATTGTATGCTAAGTTTGGAGAGAATATTGGGATAAAGATATTTGCAACAAAAGTTTTGCAAATGCCGCAAAGTCAGATTAATAACTTTTTAGGGAAGAGAATAAAGAAATCTACGATATTTTCTAAATATTTTGTGCATCCAGATGAGATTTGTCAATTGAGGGAAAGGGTAATTTTAGAAGAAGGATTACACATAGGTGATTCAATTTCTAAAGCAGATTTTGAGAGATTGTATCAAAAATATGCTGGGATATTGTCAGAAGAAATGTTTGCAGAAGAGATTTTAGATGTGACAGCTGTAGGAGTAAAGAACATGAAAAAAGGAACTGATTCGTTCCAGAGCAGTATATCGAAGAAATTAGGAAGAAGGTAATTAGTGAGAATAATTTTGAGCAGAAACAGCTTTTGGAACGTGAACGAATTGAAATGTTGTATCAAAAATTTGGTTATGTGTTATCTCAAAAACAGTTTATTGAATGGATATTGGATACAGTCGATACACGAAATAAAAGAATTACGATATTAAGAAATCAAGAAACGACAGATTTTGCTGAACTGAGGAAAAGAATTATAAAAGAAAATCATTTGCATTGTGATGATAGAATGGAATATTTTGAATTTGAGAAAATGCATAAAAAATATGCTCCAAATGTTCCAGAGTATGTATTTGCACAAAAAGTTTTTGATATTTCTAGTCGTGCTTATGCGAATATAAAGGCTAAAAAAGGCGAAAATTTTGCACATATTTTATTATATGAAGAATTGCCAACAGATCAGGAAATAGAAGAAATTAAAAAAAGAGTGATACGAGAAAATAGATTGCACAGAAAAGATGAAATCACGTATGAGATGTTTCGTAAGTGGCATTTACAGTATGGTGGAGTTATGTCAGAGGAAATGTTTGCGGAAAAAATACTAGATATTCGTAAGGGTTCATTGGATGATTTACGACCAACGAGTAAAAGGAAAATGAAGAAGCCTAAGAAGGTTCAGGAAAAAACAAAGATTTTATTAAGAACACAAATGAAAGAGGAAGAAATAGAGGAGTTAAAAAAGAGAGTTATTGCTGAAAATCAACTTTATGTGGCAAAAGAAATTACTTTGGAAGAATTTGAAAAAATGTATTATGAGTATGAACATATTTTATCAAGTATAGAGTTTGCCAAAAAAGTTTTAGGAATTAATAGGCAAAATTTGAACAAATTAAAACATGGATTTTGTAAAACAGTAAAAACTTTTATTGAAGTTGTGGAAGTCGAAAAAATAGAAAATGAAAGCATTACAGGAGCAGAAAGAATTCAATTAAGAAAATTGCAATCAGATATTACTTATGCCATGAAAAAAGAAAGAGCTGTTGAATTGATTTATGATGGAGTGGATGTTGATGAAGTGATGAGACAAACAGGTATTACAACAGTAGACGCTTTGAAAATAAGAAATCGTAAATTAAGGCAAAATCAATATTGCGAAGGTTTAGAAACACCAGATAATAAAGGAGAGGGGAAATAATGTATTTTTCAAATAAGTTAGAGGAGGAAGAATATGTTATATTAGAGGCGACTAAGTTGGATAACAATATCTTGCTGGAAAAGCAGTTTTTGGATGAAAATCAACATTATGTTGTGAAATTGAAGGAAAATCAATGTGCGATTTTGTTTGAAAAAGGACAAATATATGATATTATAAAAGAGGAAGGAATGTATTCCATTCATTTAGGTCCCAATATGAGTTTTCCAGAAGATTTGCTGGATTATCAAGTCAAAAAAAATCAGGATAAATTGTGTGTGATATTTTTGAATCAAAATCTGATTACGAATAACAAATTTTACATTCCAAAAAAATATAAAAATAACTTTTTTGGAGAAGGGGAATTTGAATTTCAAATTGTTAATCCAGTCAAACTTTTTAATAAAGTGATTGAAGTAAGAAGTTTTTATTCTAGGGAAGAATTGCTAGAACAGGTGCGAGAAAGAATTTCAAAAATTGCAACAGAAGTAATTAAAAGGCAAGAAAATGAATATTTTATTAATGAAGAAATTATTGTTTCTAGCAGGAATGTTTTGAATGAATATGGCATAAGAATTATGGGGGCAGATATAAAAAATATTCATTTTAAGAAAAAAATGTAAAAAAACTATTGACATTTTTTTAAAATGGGTATAAAGTATTAGCAGTCGAACAAGAAGACTGCTAATTTTAATTTATAGGAGGGATAAATTATGATAAAACCATTAGAAGACAGAGTTTTATTGAAAATGGTAGAGGCGGAAGAAACCACGAAGAGTGGAATTATATTATCATCTGGTTCACAAGAAAAACCACAAATCGCAGAAGTCATTGCGGTTGGACCAGGAAGAACAGAAGATGGCAAAAAAATTGAAATGAGCATTAAAGTGGGAGATAAAGTGATTACGAGCAAATATTCAGGAACAGAAATCAAATACGAAGGGCAAGAATATATTATTGCAAAAGAAAGCGATGTATTGGCAATTGTAGATTAGTTAGCTGTTAGCGAAGAATGAGCGTTACAGATAACTTAGTTAATATTTTTGCAAAAATATTAACTACTTTAGAAAATTCGATATAAAAATTTAGGAGGTAAAAAATGGCAAAGGAAATTATTTATGGCGAAGATGCCAGAAAAAAATTATTAGACGGTGTCAATAAATTAGCTGACACAGTGAAAGTGACATTAGGTCCAAAAGGAAGAAATGTGGTTTTGGATAAAAGTTTTGGAGCACCCTTAATTACAAATGATGGTGTGACAATTGCAAAGGAAATTGAGCTAGAAGATAAATTTGAAAATATGGGAGCTTCTCTTGTGAAGGAAGTTTCTACAAAAACAAACGACATTGCAGGTGACGGAACAACAACAGCAACTGTTTTAGCACAAATTATGTTAAAAGAAGGCATCAAAAATGTGGCTGCCGGTGGCGATGTTTTAGCCATTAAAAGAGGCATGGATAAGGCTACGGAAACAGCGGTAAATGCGTTAAAAGAAATCAGTTCTCCGATTAACGGAAAAGAAGATATTGCAAGAGTTGCTAGCATTTCTGCGAACGATAATGAAATCGGAAATTTGATTGCAGATGCCATGGAAAAATTTTCCAAAGATGGCGTTATCACAATTGAAGAATCAAAAACATCTTCAACAGAAGTAAATGTGGTAGAAGGTATGCAATTTGACAAAGGTTATGTTTCTCCATATATGGTAACGGATACCGAAAAAATGGAAGCTGTGATGGATAATCCATACATTTTATTGACAGACAAGAAAATTTCTAATATTCAAGAAATTTTGCCACTATTGGAAGAATTAACACAAGCTGGTGGAAAATTAGTCATTGTTGCAGATGATGTAGAATCAGAAGCGTTGTCTACTTTGATTTTGAACAAATTAAGAGGCGTGCTAAACGTAGTAGCCGTAAAGGCTCCGGGATTTGGCGATAAGAGAAAAGATATGTTGCAAGATTTAGCGATTTTAACAGGTGGAGAAGTGATTACATCTGATTTAGGGTTGGAACTAAAGGATACGACTTTGGCACAACTTGGAAAAGCAAAACAAGTTAAAATTGGCAAGGAAAATACGATTATTGTTGACGGAAATGGCGACAAAAATGCAATTTCAGAGAGAGTGAAATTAATCAAAGCACAGCTGGCAGAGGAAAAGAGCGAATATGAAAAAGAAAAATTGCAAGAGCGTTTGGCAAAAATTGCTGGTGGTGTAGCTGTAATCGAAGTTGGAGCTGCCACAGAAATTGAAATGAAAGAAAAGAAACTTCGTATTGAAGATGCTTTGTCAGCTACAAAAGCTGCTGTGGAAGAAGGCATTTTGCCAGGTGGTGGAACAGCTTATGTTAATGTGATTCCAAAAGTAGAGAAATTGCTAAATGAGGTAAAATCAGATGACGAGAAACTTGGTGTGAAAATTATTTTGAAAGCACTAGAAGAACCTGTTAGACAAATTGCAATAAATGCAGGTTTAGAAGGTGCAGTGATTTTGGAGAAAGTAAAATCAAGTGCGGCAGGTGTTGGATTTGACGCTGCCAAAGAAGAGTATGTGGATATGAAAAAAGCAGGTGTGGTGGACCCTACAAAAGTAACTCGTTCTGCTTTGCAAAATGCAGAAAGTGTTGCCTCTATGATTTTGACAACAGAAAGCATTATGACAGAGAAAAAAGAAAAAGATTGTCACTGTGGTGGCGGTCAGCCTGCTATGCCAGACATGGGAGGAATGTATTAAAATAGAAAAAATGCAAAAATCGCCTTTGGGGGTGCCCCCCAAAGGTGATTTTTGCATTTTAGTTAATCATGCCAATATGCCATTGTGTTCTTGTCTAAATCCCAGTATGCAGCAGGATTCTGCCAGTCGGGATAATGCTTGTTCAGAAAATCCTGAGCTTTGTTTTGTGCTACAATCAAGTCATCGGGTATAGGCAAACCAAAATCAACGAATTGACCTGCCTCAAAAAGAACCTTTTTTGTTATTCTGTCTTTTACTTTTATAGTTGTGAAAGGAGTTAAGACAGAAGCGGAGAGGTGTTTATTTTCACTGCTTATAAAAAAGCGAGTTAACAATCGCGTGATGCCATTTGGTGGCTCTGGAATGTCTTCATGAAAATAAAAATAGATTCCCCGCAGACGTCTTTTTCGTCTTTTAAAAGATTCCACAGACTACCCGGTATGGTGTGCCAATCTTGGGGTAAAGTTGCGATATAGGCATCGCTATGATACTCTGACTGCCTAAAAGTAAAATCAGATGCTTCAAAGGTTTCTTTGTTAGGAAAAATGTTTTCTTTACTAATTTGTATAGTTTCTTTCATAGGTTGCTCTCCTTAAAATAAAGTTATTTTAGTGTTGTCTTTTCCAAAATTTCATAGATAGATTATAGCAAATTTAACATAAAAAGTCAAATTTTAATAAAATTTGCAAAAGAAAAATATTTTTTTATAGAGAAATATTAGGAAAAACATAAAATTTACATAAAATTTTAAAAAAGGTATTGCTTTTTTTTCTATAAAGTGGTAAAATGGATTTAAGATAAGATATAATTCGTGAATTATGTCGTTTGATAGAGAAAAAACACACAATGGAAGAAAGATCAAAAACACAGGGGGAATAAATGAGTAGAAGGAAAATTTTATATCTAGTGGAGGCTATGCGGTGGCGGAGTTTTTACCTACATGGTTGATTTAGCAAACCGAATGTCGAAAAAAATGGATGTAATAGTAGCATACTCAATCAGAGCACAAACGCCAAAGAATTATCAAGATTATTTTGATTCAACGATACAATTAATTCAGGTGCGAAATTTTACTCGAAATATTAATCCATTAAAAGACATAAAGGCGATTTTTGAGGTCAGGAGAATTGTCCAGATAGAAAAGCCAGACATTGTACATATGCACTCCTCAAAAGCAGGAGCAGTTGGCAGATTAGCGATATCGCCAAAGAAAGCAAAACTGTTTTATACACCACATAGTTACGCTTTTTGCAAAAAAGATGAATCAGGGTTAAAAATTAAATTTTATCAGCTGATTGAAACAATATTAGGAAAACGAAATTGTACTACGATTGCTTGTTCAAAAGGGGAATATGAAGAGGCGTTAAAAGTTACGAAAAAAGCAATTTATATCAATAACGGAATTGATATAAAAGAACTCGAACAATTTGTTTTAAATGAGCCAGAAAAAATATTGGATACGAAAAAACTGAAAATATGTACAGTTGGTCGAATTGGTCCACAGAAAAATCCGAAGTTGTTTAACAAAATAGCGGAGAATTTTCGAGAAATTGAGTTTATGTGGATTGGTGATGGGAATTTAAAGGATGTGTTGATATCACCCAATATTCAGGTTTTGGGCTGGTGTGATAGAGAAAAGGCAATCAAAGAGCTGTATCAAAATGATATTTTTATATTGCCATCTCTGTGGGAAGGCTTGCCCATGACATTACTGGAAGCAATGTATTTAGGAAAAATTTGCTTAGCAAGTGATGTGATGCGGCAACCGAGATGTCATCCAGCATGGAAACAATGGTTTTATTTGCAAAACGGAACAGGAATATTGTGAGATTATTCAAAAAATTGAAAAAAATGAATTTGATTTGAATAAAATAAAAGTGCAGGCGAGACAAACTGTTGAGAGGAAACATAATGTAGAGCTGATCGCACAAGAATATTTTAAAATTTATAGTGAAGGAGTGGATTGTTATTAAAGAGCTAGAATTAAAACAATTTTTAAAATTATTTTGGGATAGAAAAATATTTATTGTTGTGATGGTGGTTGTGTTTGCCGTTATGGGATGGGCAAAAATTGAGTATTTTACAACACCAGTTTATGAGGCAGCAGGAACGTTGATTTGTGCAAGAAATGAGCAGTCAATCGAGGCTGGAGCAACGGTTTCGAGCGCTGAATTGTCAATGCCTTCAAGTTTGGCTGAGACATATACAGAATTGATTAAGAGTGATTTGGTGGTCAATAAAGTCATTCAAAATTTGGGATTGAATATGACTTCAAGTGCTTTGAAAGGGACTATTGAGTTAACCCCGCTTACGAAGGTGTTTTATAAAGTGAGTGTAAGGGGAACCAATGCTGAACAAGCAGCGCAAATTGCGAATGAATTTATGAAAGTCTTTTCAGAAGAAGTTAAGAATTTTTATGAAATTGACAATATTTATACAGTGGATGCGGCGCAAGTGGCGACTACTGCTGTGAATATGAATTCAGGAAAAAGTATTAAAATATTTGCTGGAATTGGCTTTGTAGTGGCAGCTGCTGTTATTATGATTATGTTTATCTTCAATAATACGGTAACGAATTCAGATCAGATTAAACGTTATACCAAACTTCCAACTTTGGCATCAATTCCTAGATATAGTGGAAATGAAGATTTGATTACTTTGAAAGATTCGAAATCACCTTATGCAGAAAGTATCAAAATTTTGAGAACGAATTTGCAATATATGTATAATGGTGGTGATTTGCGAACAGTTGCGATAACGAGCAGTTTGCCAGGCGAAGGTAAAAGCTGGTTAAGTGCGAACTTGGCAGTTGCTTTTGCCAATGCGGGAAAACGTACGCTAATTATTGATGCTGATATGAGAAGAGGTAGACAACATAAATTGTTTAAAGTAAGAAAAATTCCGGGCTTGTCTGAGTTTTTAAGGTCGACATTGGGAAGCATGGATATGATTGCTTTAAAAGGGAAAAAAGAAAAAGGTTTTGGGTTGTTTAAATTAGGCAAAAGAAATGACGATTTAGAAAGTATGGATTATGTGACAGGCAGAGGAGAAGGAAAAGCGAGATTTAAGTCATTGAAAAAAGAGACAGAGGAAGAAGTTGTAGAAGTTGTTATTGAATCAGAGAAAAAAGCGAAAAGAACGGCTAAAAAAGCGGATGACAAAAAGTCAACCAAAGGCAAGAGAACAGCTGAAAAACCAGACACCAAGAAGAAAACAGAAAAGAAGGAAACTACTAACCATAAGAAGGCAAATAAAAAAGCAGTTTCAGAAGAGACTAAGCAAGTTGAAAAAGTGGAAAAAGCAGAAATCATTGACAGAAAAGATGAAATGATTCAGACAGAAAATGAAAAAGAACCAAATGTATTTGAATATGTGAATGAAACAGGAATTGAGAATCTATATATGATTGCATCAGGTAGTGAAAGATTGGAATCTTCTGAGTTGTTGTCAACCAATAAATTGCAGGAGTCTTTAGAAGAGTTAAAAGAAGAGTTTGATATGATTATTATAGATACACCACCAGTTTCAGTGGTAGCAGATGGATTTATTATTTCGAGAATTGTGGATACGAATATTATTGTGTTAAAACATGGAAATACAGAGATTAATGAGCTGAACAAAATCAAAAATAATATTCAAGAAATCGGTGGAGAAGTAATTGGTACAGTTATTAATAAAATACCTGACGCTAATAAAAAATATTACAATACTTACTATAATAAAAAAGCGAAGTAGAATAAAATGACAATTTAGCGGACTTGAAATGTAGAGTAGTCCGCTATTATTGTAAGACGATGAGGTTTTGGGAAAGGATACACAGATGAAGATAAAACAAGATTTTTATGTAAAAACAACAGTCATAATAGCGGCAATGATATTCTTAATAGCAGGAGCAAAAATTGTAAGATATACCATTATGAAAGATGAATTAATTGCCAATAGTATTGGTCATGGAATGATAGGAAAAATTGTTAATGGAGTATATAGCAGTGAAGATGAGGAAGAAACACAAGAGGAATTAGATGCTACAGAAAGAAGTATCAAAATATTTACGGATATTAATTTTTTTGAATTGACGACTATGGCTGAATTTGAAGTGTATATCTCGATATTGTGGAACATTATGTTATTAATCATTATATTTATGTTAAGAAAAAAACTAGATATTATGCAAGCGATCTTTTTAGTGCTTACTATATTGGTTCTTAACGTATTTGACTTTAATTTAGCTAAAGAACCGATTCAAATGTTATATTTTGTTTTAATATATATTGTGATTACAACAAAAATTTTGAGAGATGATTTTAAATATGTTCTATGTTTTGGAATTTTGTATTGGGCATCTGTTTCCTTTAGAGATTATTATATATTAATTGCTATGTTTATGTTAGGAGCTTCTTGGATTTGTAAGACTTTCATTTTAATGAAAGATAAATTGAATGTTATGGATATTTTAATTGTTGTTGTGGCACTTGGAGTAGGATATGCTTTGCTGCTTTCAGTAGCTAAAGTGGCAATGCCAGAGGAATATACTGCCTTAATCCATGTTAGAACTAGAGAATCAACAGCAAGAACGGATATTAGAAACTGGATTACGAAAGATGCTTCGAATTTGCCGCTATTTACATTGGATTATTTAATAATGTTGGTTCGTATGATGGTGCCAATTGAGCTTATGACGTTTGGTCCGAAGTATTGGCCATATGTGGCATATCAAGTAATGATTACTTTTTATGTGGTAATGGCACTGAAAAATATTAAGAAAAATCATAAATCGAAAAATGTGGCATTATATGTGTATTTAGGATTTTTATGTGGTTCTGCGACATTTGAACCAGATTTTGGTTCTTGGGTTCGTCATGAGGCGGCGATTGCGCCAGTATTGTTTATATTGGCAGATATGTACAAATTTAAAAAGTCAAGAACGGATTTGGAAAGACATGATTTAGAAAAAGAGGAGCAAGGAGAAAAAAGTTATGGATAAAAAAGTGGGAATTGTATCTTGTTATTTTAAACATAATTATGGAAGTATGCTGCAAGCATATGCGACACAAAAGATTTTGGAGGATTGGGATATTCCCAATGAGACGATTAATTTGCAGAAATTAAATCAAGAGATTTCCAAAGGCAAGAAAAAGTATTATATGGGGCAGTTGTTTAATTTTTCTTTTATCAAAGCTAAAATGGGAATGGTAAAATTGAAATTGTATTGTAAATTGGCAAATGGCGAGTTGGGTAAAAAGATTAAAATAAGAGATCAGAAATTTGAGGAGTTTGAGAAAAATTTTCATTTGTCAAAGGCGTACGAGAAAATGGCAGATGTGTGCCGAGAAGGAAATTATACAGATGTGTTGGTGGGAAGTGATCAATTGTGGCTTCCAGTCAATATTGTGGCCAATTATTATACCCTTAATTTTGTGCCAGAAAATGTGAATAAAATTTCGTTTGCAACCAGTTTTGGCGTGTCTCAAGTTCCAGAAAAATATAAGTCACAATATCAAACTTTTTTAAAGCGAATTGAACATTTGTCGGTAAGAGAAGATGCGGGTGTGAAGTTGGTAAAGGAGCTGACAGGGCGAGATGCGAAATTGGTTTGTGACCCAACGTTGTTGTTTGATAAAGATGAATGGATGGAAATTCAACCGAAAGAGCGTTTCATTCAGGACAAGTACATATTTTGTTATTTTTTAGGTAAGACGGTGGAATATCGAAAGTTTGCGGAACGATTGAAAGCAAAAACGGGTTATAAAATCGTTTCGTTGAACCATTTGGATGAGTATGTGAAATATAGTGATAAGTTTGCGGATGAGGCACCTTTTGACGTTGGACCAAGTGAGTTTTTGAATCTAATTCGCAATGCAGAGTTTGTGTGTACGGATTCGTTTCACGGAACGGTGTTTTCGCTGATTAACCATAAAAAGTTTTTTGTGTTTAGGCGTTATAAAAAACATTCTAAAGTGTCGACAAATTCGAGATTGAGTTCACTTTTGAAGATTGTGAATTTGAGTGATAGAATGTTAGAGGGCGAAGAAAGCGTGGAGGATTTGGTGCAAAAAGAAATTGATTATGAAGCAGTGGATCAAAAATTAGAGGAATTTAGGGAGCAGTCGAAAGCGTTTTTGAGGGGAGCAATTGGGAAATAGAATGAAGAAAGATTTTGTGATACAAATAACGAGAATAGTGGCTATGTTTATGATTATTGTATGTCATTTGGTGCAGGAGTTTGATAGCCGATATATTCAAATGACAAGTCAGTTTTTTAATGTTGGTGTTTTCATTTTTATATTGATTTCAGGATATTTGTATGGAACAAAAGAAATTGAAAATCCAAAAAAATGGTTGAAAAATAGACTTTTCAAAATTATGATACCTGTGTATATTTTTATGATATTTATTTTTGGATTAGAAATTTTTATTTTACATAATTTTGAAATAAAATATGTTTTTATTTACTTGTTTGATTTACAATTTGTGTTTGGCGGAGTCCAGGGGGCACAACATTTATGGTTCTTGACAGTGATTATGATTTGTTATATGATAACACCGATATTGTACCAAAATAAAGAAAAATTATTGAAAAATGATAAGATAATTTTATTTATATTAGCCATTTTGGCGATTGGTTTATCTTATGTGCAACAAGATGTTGGAAGAACTTTTATGTATCTTTTGTTGTATGTGAGCGCTTATGTGTATAGAAATAAAAAGTCTGATAAGAAGAAATCTAAAGTATGGTTAACACTAGCAATAGTGGGGTTGTTTACAGTAAGAATTGTAGCAAGAAAGTTCTGGGATGGCACTGTTTTATATAATACGATTGTGGTATGTTTGACACAAATTTTGCTAGCATATAATATTTATTGGCTTTTGAACGAAATCTTTAAAGATATGAAAATAGAAGATAATGCATTGCTTAATCATCTTGATACGATTTCTTATTATGTATATATTACACATATCATGTTTATGACAGGACCAGTAAGAACAATGGGATTGACAAAGAATATGCTTGTGAATTCGATTGTTAGTGTAGGTTTAGCTTGGATAACAGGAGTTTTGTTGTATAGAATTTCAAAAGGGGTTATGGAAAATGATACAAATCATTAATAAATCAGATTGTACTGGTTGTACTGCTTGCAAAAGTGTGTGTCCACAAAAATGCATTGAAATGAAGTCAGATGAAGAAGGTTTTTTGTATCCTGAAATTGATAAAGAAAAATGTATTCATTGTGGATTATGTGAAAAAGTATGTCCAGTTAAAAATGCGGAAGAAAAAAAGAAAGAGCAAAAGGGATATGTTTTAAATCATAAAAATGATGATGTAAGAAAAAATAGTACTTCTGGTGGTGCTTTTACCCCAATTGCAGAATTTATTTTAGAAAAAAATGGAGTTGTGTTTGGGGCTGCTTTTGATGAAAAGTTTAAGGTACTACATAAATTTATTGCAAATAAAGAAGAACTTCAATGTTTTCGTGGTTCTAAGTATGTGCAAAGTGATTTGGGAGATTGTTTTGAGAAAACGAAGGAATTTTTAGAACAAGATAGATATGTGTGTTTTAGTGGAACACCTTGTCAAATTGAAGGTTTGAAAAGTTTTTTGAGGAAAGAATATGAAAAATTGGTTACAGTGGATGTGATGTGTCATGCGGTGCCTTCGCCGTTGGTTTGGAAGAAATATTTTAATTATATTAAAAAATATAAATTAAAAAATGAAGATGTCAAAAAAGTTTTGTTTCGTGATAAGTGCCAATATGGATTTAAATATTCAATGATGACATTGGAAAGCCAGGATAGGAAATATAGTAGAGGCGTGGAGACAGACCCGTATTTAAGGGCATTTTTTGGAGATTTGTCAGACAGACCATCTTGTTATGATTGTGCATTTAAGAAACAATGTCATGAAAGTGATTTCACAATATGGGATTGTTTTATTGCTGAAAATTTTGATAAAGATTTGGATGACGATAAAGGAACATCAAGGGTTTTAGTAAATTCACAAAAGGGACAAGCTATTTTTGAGGAGATAAAAGAGCAGTTTCATTATAAAGAAGTGGCTGTGGAAGATTTGGTAAGAAATGTGAAAGAAATGAGCTATAGTGTGGAACTTCCAGCGAAGAGAGAAGAATTTTTTTCAGACATGAATTCAATGGAAGAAAAAGATTTTTTTGAGAAATATTTTAAAGATACTGTAAAAGTAAAGTGCGAAAGAAGTGTTAGAATATTTTTGGCGAAGACGGGCGTTTATAAAAATATTAAAAGATTGGCAAAGAAAATTCTGAGAAAATAAGAAAGAGAGAAGTATATGGAGCAACCAGTAAAAGTTTTATATTTTGTTGACCGATTATTGACAGGCGGGATTCAGAAATTTGTTTATGAACATGCGAAACATATGGACTTTTCCAAAGTTCAAGTTGATTTTTTGGTGCTAGATGATGGAAATGATTACGAATTGGAATATGAAGTGAAAAAATTAGGTTGTACATTATATAAATTAAAGGGAATTTGGATTAAGAAAAATGGGGATTTTATCCAATATCGTAAGGCGCTAGATGACTTTTTTCGAGAGCATCATGATTACAAGGTCGTACATATGCATTCTTCAAGTAAGAATTTTATGGTGCTGAAGAAGGCAAAAAAATATGGTATTAATGTGAGAATTGCGCATTCACATAATATCGGTTTTCAGTCGAAAAATAAAATGAAAATTTTAATTGGCGATTTGTTTAAAAAGCCTTTGAAGAAGTATGCGACGCATTATTTTGCTTGTTCTAAGTTGGCAGGAAAATGGCTTTTTGGGGAAAGTGACGTAAAAATTATTCATAATGCGGTGGATTACCAGAAGTTTCGATTTAATCAAACAAGGCGTGATGAACTTAGAAAAGAGCTTGGTCTTGAAAATAAGTTGATAATTGGAAATGTGGGGCGATTTACAAATCAGAAAAATCACACTTTTTTGGTGGATATTTTTCAAGAAATTCATAAACAAAATGAGAATGCAGTTTTGATGCTAGTTGGAATTGGTGAAAAAGAGCAGGAAATTCGAGATAAAGTTGAGAAATTGGGGTTAACAGATTGTGTGAAGTTTATGGGATTTTGCAACAATACGAATGAATTATTTTGGTGTATGGATGTGTTTTTGTTGCCGAGTTTGTATGAAGGTTTGCCGATTGTGGGCGTGGAGGCGCAATGCACAGGACTTCCTTGTTTTATGTCAAAAGATGTAATTACAGATGAAGTAAAAATTGCGCAAAATGTGACATTTATTGAGTTGGAGAAAAGTCCAAGAGAATGGGCAGAAATTATTTTGAATAGTGATTTGAACAGGCGTGATACATATGAAGAGTTGAAGAATGCGGGATATTTTATTGAGCAAACAGTGGAGGAGTTGGAGAGGTTTTATAGGGAGGTTTAGAATGAAAAAATTAATTTATAAGGTAGCGCGATTTTTGATTCAGTTAATTTTGCCAATCGTAAGAACTCCAGCTGTGAAAATTGGCGTGAAAGAGGCAGAAAGAGAAATTTCTAAGGTGTATCAGCCCAAGGAGATGTTTGAACTAGAAGATATTCAAAATTCGGAGATAGATGAGAAGATTGATTTAAGTATTATTGTTCCAGTTTATAATGCGGAAAAATTTTTAAAAAAATGTATGGATTCGATTGTGAATCAAAAAACGAAATATCATTTTGAGGTGATTGTAGTCAATGATGGGTCTAAAGATGGGTCGCTAGAGATTTTGAAGGAATATGAGAAAAATTATCCGTTTGTAAAAATAATAAGCCAAGAAAATGGTGGAATTAGTAAGGCGAGAAATACAGGTTTAAATCATGCGAGAGGAAAATACATTGGCTTAATTGACAATGATGATTATGTGCTTGATAATTATGTTGAGGAATTATTGGATAGAGCCTATCAAAGTGAGGCAGATATCGTCAAGTGTAATCATGTGAATTTTTCGGGGACAAGTGGGGAAATATTAAGCCAAGTTTGCCATAAAGAGGCTTCGATATCTGGCTATATGGGAGAGAAAATTTTAGAATTTAGAGGCTATATTTGGGGCGGTGTTATTAAAAGAGAGTTGTGGAATGATTTTCGATTTCCACTGAATTATTGGTATGAAGATATGGTAATGAGAAGTGTTATGATGCGAAAGTGTAGGCAGTTTGAATATGTTAATAAAGATTTATATTTTTATAATGTACATTTGAACAATGCTTCTAAAAAAATATGGAGCAAAAAAGATGTGAAATGTTTGGAACAGTATTTTTTGTTGGAAAAGTTATTGGAATATTCAGACAAAAAAGATTTACCAAAGGATAGTGCTTTATATAAAATTATTCTGCATGAATTAGGAACAGTTTTATGGACACGAACAAGAGGATTAGAGGAAAATTTAAGAAGGCAGGTTTTTGTTTTAGCATGTGATTTTGTGAAAGCTTACCAGTGTGAGTGTCATTTGAATTTTCAAGAGAAATATTTGGAAAAAGCATTTAAGCAGAAGAACTATGTGTTGTGGAAGTTAGTTAGCTTATATGTTATGTTAGGAGTAAAAATAGAAAATGGGTAGAATAAAAATTTTGTATATTGGTATGTCGCCTAATTTTGGCGGAATTGAGAGAGTTTTAATCAATATATGCAAATATATAGATAAGAGTAAATTTGAAATTAGTTTTCTAATTTTTAAAGGGAAAAAAGTCTGTTTTCAAGATGAATTGGAAGAAATGGGAATTAAATTTTTTGAGGTAACACATAGAAGAGAAAATTATTTTAAATTTTTACGTGACTTGAAAAAAGTGTATCAAGAAAATGACTTTGATGTGATTCATTTTAATCTTATGAGTTTTGATTGTTTTGAAAGAATTGTTTTGGCAAATAAATATTCAAAAGCGAAATTAATTGTTCATTCACATTCAACTCCAATTAGTAAGATTTATAAAAAAACACAAATATTGGATAAACTAGGAAGATTTTTTACTAAAAAAATAGGGTATGTTAAAATTGCTTGTGGAGAAGAGGCAGGAAAGTGGCTTTTTGGAGAAAAAGAATTTCTTGTTTTAGATAACGGAATGGAAGTGGAAAAGTTTCGATTTAATCAAAAAAATAGAGCAAATGTTAGAAAAGAATTGGAGATTAATGATAGTACAAAAGTTTTTGGGCATGTTGGAAGATTTGAAAATCAAAAAAATCATAAATTTTTAGTTGAAGTATTTTATGAATATCAGAAACTAGATGCAAATTGTAAATTAATGTTAGTAGGCGAAGGAATATTAAAAAAAGAAATAGAAACTCAAGTGCAAGAATTGGGAATACAAGATAAAGTTATATTTTTAGGAAGACGAGATGATATGGAGAAAATTTATTCGGCAATGGATATTTTTGTGATGCCGTCTTTGTTTGAAGGCTTTGGGATCGTTATTGTAGAAGCACAGTTAAATGGACTAAAGTGCTATGCTAGTACAGAAGTACCTGGAGTAACAAATTTTTCTAAAAATGTAGAATTTATATCATTGCAGAAAGATGCTAAATATTGGGCAAAAAAGATTTATGAAGAAAATGTCCAAAGGAATGAAAATGCTATAAATAAAGTACCAAATAAATTTAGGATTGAAGAAACTGTAAAAATTTTAAGTGAAATTTATGAGGAGAAATAGTTTTTATGAAATCTTTAATAAGTGTTATAGTTCCAATTTATAATGTTGAGAAATATTTAGATAGGTGTATTAAAAGTATAGTAAATCAAACATATCAAAATTTAGAAATCATATTAGTGGATGATGGTTCGACGGATAATTCTGGAAAGATTTGTGATGAATATGTAAAAAAAGATGATAGAATAAAAGTAATACATAAAGAAAACGGAGGATTATCGGATGCTAGAAATGTTGGAATAGAAAATGCAACAGGAAGGTTAATTGGATTTGTTGATAGTGATGATTATATAGATAAAGATATGTTTGAACTTTTAAATACAGATTTAACAAAGTACGATGCCGATATAGCTATTTGTAATGTAAAAAAGGAAAATGAAAATGCTGAATTATTGGAAGAATGTGGATTAGAGGAAATTAGAGTTTTTAATAAGAAAGAAGCTTTAAAGCTGCTAATAAAAGATTTGATAAAGTCGTATGCTTGGAATAAGTTGTATAAAATAGAGTTGTTTGCTAAAGTTAGATTTCCAGTTGGTAAAACAATGGAAGATGTTGCTACAACTTATAAAATTTTTGAAAAAGCAGAAAAAATTGTATTTGAGGGTAATACATATTATCATTATATTAACAGAAATGAAAGTATATTACATAAAATTAAACCTTCTTTAATCCTTGATTGGAATTTTGCAATCAATCAAAGATATCAGGATTTAATTGATAAATATGAAAGTTTAAAGGAAGATTTGATAATAAATAAGCTAGGATGTCTAGTATTACTTTTTAAATATTTTTACCAATTAGAAGAAAAAAACATGGAAATAAAGGATATTTTTGAACAAGAGTATAGTTTTTATAGGAAATATTATAGAATTTATAAAGATAAGATTGGAACAAGCCGAAAAAATAAATTAGAAGCGTTTTTATTATATTTTAATAAAAATATATTTAAAATGTATGTTCATTTGATAAAATTAGTGAAATGTAAAAAACTATGAATGAGAGGAAAAATAATGAAAATTGCTATTGTAACAAGAGATGCTTTGCCAGTACCAAGTATTAGAGGGGGGGCAGTTGAAGTTTTATCACAATATATAGTAGACGGTTTTTTAGAAAATGGAGATTATGTGGATATTTATACAGTAAAAGATGAAGATTTAAAAGAGTATCATGAAAGATTAAAAATTTTTCAGATTTCATATGGAAAACTAGAATTTTTTATATACAGATGTTTTAATTATATTTTTAAGCTTTTAAAAATATATAGTAGAAAATTACCCTATAATATGAAAATAGCTAAGGAAATTAGCAAACATGAATATGATTATATTGTAGTAGAAAATGATATTGTATTGCATGAAAATATTTATAGAAAATATCATAAAAAACATAAAAATACAAAATTTATTAGCCACATTCATTATATATTACAACTAGAAAATGATAAGCTAAGACAAAAAATTTCTCAATTTATTTGTGATACATCTCATAAAGTTATTTTTGTAAGTGATTTTATTAGAAAAGATGCTTTAAAATATATTGATTGTGAGAAAAATAGTGAAATTTTGTATAATTGTGTTGATTTTGAAGTTTTTAATAAAGAAAATAAAGATTTGTTATTGAGAGAAAAACTGGGAATAAAAGAAGATGAATTTGTCTATATTTTTACTGGAAGAATGGTAGAAGAAAAGGGAATTTATGAGCTAGTTAAAGCATTTAATTTGTTGAAGCAAGAAATAGATAACATAAAATTAGTGATTATTGGAAGCAAAATTTATGGAGAAGAAAATAAGGATGAATTTTATAGGAAATTAAAAAATGAAAGTGCATCAGATAATGTTGTTTTTACTGGTTCAGTAATGGCTAAAAATGTTGCAAAATATTTAAATATGGCTGATGTTGTTGTAATTCCAACCAAAATAGAAGAAGCGTTTGGGGTTGTTGCATTAGAAGCAATGGCTACACAAAAGCCGATTATAGCTACTAAAAGTGGAGGGATGGTAGAAGTTTTGAATGAGGACTCTTCTATTATAATTGAAAAAGATGAAAAAATGATAGATAATTTGTATGATGCTATGAAGAAAATGTATTTTGATAAAGATTTTCGAGAAAAATGCGCTGAAGATGCATATAAAAGAGTACGAGAAATAGAAGATTTTGATAAAAAGTATTATTTTGAAAATTTTGTGAAGAGAATAAATTATTGGGGAGAGAAATATGAATGAAAAATTTGAAGAGGATGAACAGAAGGAGATTATTAGTATTATTGTTCCAATCTATAATGCTGAAAAATATTTGGATAAGTGTATTAGTAGTATAGTTAGTCAAACTTATCAAAATTTACAAATCATATTGGTGGATGATGGTTCAGCGGATAATTCAGGAAAAATGTGTGATGAATGGGTGAAAAAAGATCAGAGAATAGAAGTGATACATAAGAAAAATGCAGGTGTATCGGCAGCGAGAAATAGCCGGTTTAGATAAAGTTCAAGGAGCATATGTTGGATTTGTTGATAGTGATGATTATATAGAAGAAAATATGTATGAATTATTGATGCAAAGTATAAAGGAAAATGATTCGAATGTTGCTATTTGCAATTATAATACGATAGAAAACGGTGTTATAAAAGAAGGAATAATAAATAAACCCATAAAATCATTTGCAATTGAACTGATGACGCCATATGGTATTTGTGGTTATGGTGTAAATAAATTGTATGATATAAGTTTGCTACGAGAAGTAAAATTTAACGAGAAAGTATATATATGGGAAGATACGTTATTTAATTTTAATATTGCAAAAAATCAAGAAGTAAGATATTCTTATATTGATGATAGATTATATAATTATGTGCAAAATGGAGAAAGTGCATTGCATTCTGTAAATCCTGAAAAACAAGTTACAATATTAAATGTTCAAAATGAAATTGTGAATGTTTTAGAAAAAGTTGATAAAAATTTAGCAAATGAAAGAAAAGTTCATTTTATTTTGACAACAACAAATTTGGCTTACCAATATAAAAACAATATTCAAGAATATAAAATAAATGAATATTTAAATATTGCAAAAAAATATTTGAAAAGTGGGTTATTGAAGGAACGAATACCAATTATAAGTAAGATAAAAATTGTTGGTGCAATGTATTTTCCAAAGTTATATAATATTGTGAAAGAAAGGCGGAATTAGAAAAATTAGTTGAATAAAATATCAAAATAGTGTATAATATTTTATGTTAAATAATATGAGAGGAATATATATGAATATAGAAGAGTTTCATAATAAAAAAATTTTAATATTCTGTCCACATGAAGATGATGAAATAAACATTGCTGGGGGATTATTGTTGGAACTAAGAAAATTAGATTGTGAAGTAAAAGTAATATATTCTACAAATGGAGATTGGTTTATAAATGCAGAACATAGAATAAAAGAAGCAAGAAAATGTTTAAAAAAATTAGGAGTGCCTGAAAGCAATGTAATATTTTTAGGATATCCAGATTGTTTATTTACAAATGAATCACATTTATATATGGCAAATGAAAATTGGGTTTCTCCAAAAGGAATTCAAAAAACATATTTGCCAAATGAAGAAGAATATCATTATAAAAGACATAGAGAACATGCTAGATTAAGTAGAGAGAATTTCTTATCGGATATATTTGAAGTAATTGAAGAAGAGATGGCAGATATTTTAATTTGTATTGATTATGACGAACACTGTGACCACAGGGCTTTATCATTGGGGTTTGAAAATGCAATGGGAAGAATTTTAAATGAGTATAAAGAATATGCTCCAATTGTTTTAAAGGCATTTGCTTATCCAACAGCATATGATGGATTTGCTGATTTTAAGACACATAAATTGCTAAAAACAAGGTTTAAAAGAAATGAAGTTTCTTTATATAATTGTTACAATCCATATTATAACTGGAAGAATAGGGTTAGTATTGATGTATTGCCAAGTGTAAAGAATAAGTTTTTGCTGCTGAACCCATTATTTATTGCTATGATGAAACATATTAGTCAGCCAATATATACAGATAATATAGTTTATAGGATTATTAATAGAGACCAAATTTTTTTTAGAAGAAGGACAGATAATTTGTTGTATCATTCAAAAGTTAAAGTTTCTTCGGGAGATGCTAAAATTTTGAAAGATTTTATGCTATTTGATAGTTCAGATATTATGAATGGTGTAACAAAGTCAGAAGTCATTGATTTAGGTTATACAAAATTTAATAAGTTAGACAATGAAAAAAGGATACAAGTAATTTTTGATGAAAAAGTTGATATTGAAGAAATTAATATATATCAGTTTGTAAAATGTGAAACTAAATTACAACAGATTAAACTAGTTGTTGATAATAAGGAAATAGTATATAATACTAAAATGAAAGATTATTGTTATAGTTTGAAAAAATTAAAATTAACTCAAGTAGAAAAATTAGATATTATATTTGAATGTTGTGCAGAACTAGAATTGACAGAATTAGAAGTTTTTTCAAACAGTATAAATTGTATTGAGGAGAAAGAAGAAAAAGAAGTAGAAAGCACATTATGGGATAGAATTATTTTTGTGGCAGATGATGTGATTATTTTTGCTTATCGATGTATAGCTAAAATTTTAAGGTGTTTATTTTATTAAAAAGGAGAAAAAATCGAAATGATTAATTTTTCTAATCAAGATAAAAGAGAACTCATAAGTATAATTGTACCAGTCTATAATATTGAAAAATATTTAGATAAATGTATTGATAGCATAGTAAATCAAACCTATCAAAATTTAGAAATTATTTTGATTGATGATGGTTCAACAGATAATTCGTGGAAAAAATGTGATGAATGGGCGGAAAAAGATAAAAGAATAAAAGTGATACATAAAGAAAATGGTGGAGTTTCTAGTGCAAGAAATGTAGGTTTGGAGATTGCTAAAGGAAAATATATTGGTTTTGTAGATAGTGATGATTATATAGAAAAAAGTATGTATGAAATTATGTATAAAGAGATTAAAAAGTCGAATATTGATTTAGTTATATGTGATTACCAAAGGGTATCTTTTGAGAATAAAGCAGAAAATGATTTAGTAAGTGAATACTCAGTTGAAGTTTTTGATAAATTAAGAATGTTACAAAATTTTTATCCATATTTTGGTGTTGTTTGGTCATGCTTATTTGTGAAAGAAAAACTGGAAAATATAAAATTTGATGAAGATATGTATGTAGGTGAAGACTTGAAATTTGATTGCAGTTATATATTAAGGTGTCAAAAAGGGATATTTGTAAAGGGAAAATTGTATGATTATAGATTACGAAATGACAGTGTTACAAGAATTAATGCTTCAAAAGAAAAACGATTAAATTATTATATTAATTCAATAGATGCTATAAAAGATACAGAACTGATGATAGTACAAAATTGTAATGAAAAAGATATTATATGGAATATAAAAAAAAGTACAGTGAATGCTTATTGGACTTATATATATGGCATCTTGAGTGAAAACTTAACGGTAAATAATGAATTAAAAAGAAAGTATTGTAATGAACTAAAGCTATATAACCAATATTTTTCTTTAAAAGATAAAATGTTTATGTTTTCATTAGCAATTAGTCCAAAATTGTTTAAGATTATTTACAAAAATATGAAAAAAATTAAAAATTTATTAAATAAAAAGATTAGGGAGGAGGATTAAGTATGAAAAAAATAGGAATATTGACAATAAATGATAATAATAATTATGGAAATCGTTTGCAAAATTATGCAGTACAAGAAACACTAAAAAAACGAAATTTTAAGGTAGAGACAATCAATAATCAAAAAGATATAGTTGGAATAAAAGTTTTAAATAAGAAAATAAAAAATATTTTAAAAAAATTTTTTCAGGTAAAAGACTCTACAAAAAGATATAATTATTTTATTAATTTTAATAAGTATATAAAATTTTCTAAATTTTCCATAGATTTAAATCATATTCCGACTAATTTATCGAATGAATATGATTGTTTTGTGACAGGTAGTGATCAAGTTTGGAATCCCAATTTTAATAGAATGTCAGATATTGATTTTCTAATGTTTGCTCCAAAAGAAAAAAGAAATTCTTTTTCTGCAAGTTTTGGTATTAGTGAAATACCAGAAAATATGAGAGAATATTATAAAAATAGATTAAGTCAATTAAATCATATTTCTGTAAGAGAAGATAGAGGAAAAGAAATAATTAAAGAATTAACAGAGCGAGATGATATAGAGGTTTTAGTAGATCCGACTATGTTGCTTACAGCAGAGGAATGGGATAAAGTTTCTAAAAAGCCAAAGCAGTTAAAAACAAATAAATATATTTTAAATTATTTTTTAGGAAACTTGTCAGAAGAAAGAAAAAATGAAATTAATCGAATTGCGAAAGAAAATGATTGTGAAGTAATTAATATGTTAGATAAAAATGATCCATTTTATATAACTGGCCCAAGTGAATTTTTATATTTAGAAAGAAATGCATTTTTAGTTTGTACAGATTCATTTCACTCATGTGTTTTTGCAATTTTGTATGATAAACCATTTATTATATTTGAAAGAGAAGGTAATGAAGTAAATATGAATTCTAGAATAGAAACATTACTCACAAAATTTAAATTACAAAATAGAAAATTCAAAGGAAAAATTATAGAGGATGATTTAAAGCATGATTATACAAAAGTATATGAAATTTTAAAAAAGGAAAGAGAAAAAGCAGATAAATTTCTAAAAAATTTTTTAAATTTAAACTAAGAAGGTGAAAAAATGAGAATTGAACGAACTAAAAATGCAGCTAAAAATATGATATTTGGAATTATTTTAAAAGTGTATCAAATTATTGTTCCTTTTTTAATGAGAACAGCATTGATTTATTGCTTAGGAGTAGAATATTTAGGATTAAATAGTTTATTTACATCAGTCTTACAAGTATTAAATTTGGCAGAACTTGGCGTAGGAAGTGCAATGGTTTTTAGTATGTATAATCCAATTGCAAAAGATGATACGAAAACAATTTGCGCTTTAATGAAATTATATAAAATTTATTATCGAGTAATTGGATTGTTTATTTTGATTTTAGGAATTATTTTATGTCCATTTATACCGTATTTAATAAAAAGTGATTTACCAGCTGATATCAATATGTATACTTTGTATTTATTAAATTTAGGAGCAACGGTTCTTTCGTATTGGTTATTTGCTTATAAAAACAGCTTACTAGAAGCACATCAAAGAATAGATGTGTATTCTAAAATTAGTTTGGTAATTAATACATTGCAATATATAGTTCAATTTTTAGTTATATTTATATTTAAAAATTATTATCTGTATGTAATAGTGGTGTTAATATTTCAAATAATTAATAATATGGTAACAGCTTTTATTGTAGATAAAATGTATCCTAATTATCAACCAGAAGGAGAACTTAGTAAGGTAGAAATAGCAGAAATCAATCAAAGAGTTAAAGATTTATTTACTTCTAAAATTGGTGGAGTGATAGTAAATTCATCAGATTCAATAGTAATTTCAGCTTTTTTAGGATTAACAGTTCTAGCAATTTATCAAAATTATTTTTACATTTTAAGTGCAATTATAGGGTTTGTTGGTGTTATATTTAATTCATGTACAGCAGGCATTGGTAATAGTTTAATTGTGGAAAGTGAAGAAAAAAACTATAAGGATTTAAATAAATTTACTTTTATTATCATGTGGATTTCTTGTGTTTGTACATGTGCATTTTTATGTTTATATCAAACTTTTATGATAATTTGGGTGGGAGAAGATTTATTGCTCAATTTTTCAGCCGTAATTTGTTTTTGTTGTTATTTTTATGTATATGAAATCAATTGTTTATTGAATTTGTATAAAGATGCAGCAGGAATTTGGCATGCCGATAGATTTAGACCTTTAGTCACAGCTTTATCTAATTTAGCTATGAATTTAATATTAGTTAATTTTATTGGAATTTATGGAGTTTTATTATCTACAGTATTGAGTATGATATTTATAGGAATGCCATGGTTATTACATAATTTATTTACTGAAATATTCAAAACTAATCCTAAAAATTATATAGTTAAGTTATTAAAATATGCAATTTTGACAAGCATAATTGCAATTATTACATATTATATAAGTAATTTTGTAAATGGTAATTCAATATATAGTTTAATTGCAAAGGCGATTATTTGTTTTTTTGTTTCAAATGTACTATTATATATTTTTTATGGTCATACACAAGAAATGAACGAAGCGAAGGAATTGATGATGAAAATATTAAAGTTAAAAAATAAGAAAAAAGAGGTTTAAAATGATTGAAGTAGAACAGAAATCAAAATGTTGTGGATGTTATGGATGCTATAACATATGTCCCAAAAATGCAATTGAAATGGTACAAGATGAAAAGGGATTTTATTATCCCAAAGTGATAAAAGAAAAATGTATTAATTGTGGACTATGTAATCAAATATGTCCAATATCAAATAAAACTGAAATAATCAATTCTCCCAAAGCATTTGCTGCGTATAATAAGGAAGAAAAAATAAGAAAAGAAAGTTCTTCTGGTGGAGTATTTACATTATTAGCAGAAAAAATATTAGAACAAAATGGAGTTGTATTTGGAGCAAAATTTGATAAAAATTTTAATGTAATACATAGCTATGTTGAAAAAATAGAAGATTTAGAAGTTTTTAGAGGTTCTAAATATGTGCAAAGTAAAATTGGAGAGACTTATAAAAAGGCAGAGGAGTTTCTAAAAAATGGAAGGTTAGTATTATTTTCTGGAACTCCATGTCAGATTGAAGGTTTAAAAAAATATTTACGAAAAGAGTATGATAATTTATATACGCAGGATATTATATGTCATGGGGTACCCTCAGAAAAAGTTCATCAAAAATATTTGAAACATTTAGAAAAAAAAATTAAAACAGAAATCAAAGAGGTAAGGCACAGGACTAAAATTAATGGATGGAAAAAATGGACAGTTAATATTACATTTAAAAATAAACAAAATTATCAACAAGAGCATGATAATGATATTTATATGAAGGCTTTTTTAAGAAATATTTCTTTAAGGGATTCTTGTTATGAATGCTCATTTAAAAAGAAAAATAGAATTTCTGATATTACGTTAGCGGATTTTTGGGGAATTGAAAATATTTTACCAGAAATGGATGATGATAAGGGAACGTCATTAGTAATTATAAATTCAGAAAAAGGACAAGAACTTTTTGATAATGTAAAAAATAATTTGATTGTAAAAGAAGTTGATTTTGAAAAAGCAATTAGTTATAATCCAAGTTTGATTAAATCAGAAGAACCAGATAAAAATCGAGATAAGTTTTTTAGAGATTTAGATAAGTTAGACTTTGATAAATTAGTGAAAAAATATATACCAAAAAGAAGTTTACTAAGGAGAACCTTAAGCAAATGTAAAAGAATTTTGAAAGCAGTATGTGGCGTTAAATGATTAGATATGTGATAAATTGAAATAAAATTAAAAAGGAGGAAAAAATAAGTTGACTCAATTGGCTAAAAATGAAGAAATTCAAAAGCAGGTAAATAGCAGAAATTATGGAATCGATTTATTACGTATAGTAGCAATGTTTTTGGTTGTAATATTACATATTTTAGGACAAGGAGGTGTTCTTAAAGCAGTAGAATCAAATGAAATCAATTTTACTGTAAGTTGGTTGTTAGAAATAGGAGCTTATTGTGCAGTAAATTGTTATGCTCTAATTACTGGATTTGTTTGTTTTTCAGAAAAAGATAAGTCACTTAAAATTTCTAAATATATTTTGTTATGGTTGCAAGTAGCATTTTATAGTATTTTGATTACATTATTATTTTTAATCTTTCAAGCTAAAACAGTTAGTGTAAAAGAATTAATGAAATCAGTTTTTCCAGTAACTAGTAGTCAATATTGGTATTTTTCTGCATATACAGGAGTATTTTTTATGATACCTTGGCTTAATAAAATCGTACAAAATTTTGAAAAAAGATATGTAAAAGTATTCATGATTTATATATTTGGATTTTCTTTATATGTTACAATTGCAAAAGTGTTTGGAGATCCATTTAGATTAAAAGAAGGATATAGCTTTTTATGGCTTGCTATTTTATATGTGATAGGTGCTGTCATTAAAAAATACGAAATATATAAGAAGGTTAAAAAGAAGAAGGCAATAATTATTTTGATGATATTGATTATTTTTACTTTAATTTGGAAGGTAGGAATTTCAAAATTAACGACTTATTTATTTGGAAAGAAAAGGCTAACCGATTTATTTGTTTCTTATGTTTCACCAACTATTTTAGGAGTAGCAGTGTTGTTATTATTAGTTTTTACTAATTTAAAGATTAAAACATGTTTGAAGAAGTTTATTATAATTGTTAGTTCATCAGCATTTGGAGTATATTTGATACATGTACAGCCATTAGTATTTGAATATATAATTAGAGAAAGATATACTTATATTGGAAATTTACAGGCATATTTAATTCCAATAGTTGTAGTTTTGAATGCAATCATTATATTTATAATGGGGATTTTTATTGATAAAATTCGTATGATGTTGTTTGAATTATTTAAAGTGAATAGATTAGCAGAAAAGATAGAAAACATAATTAGGAATGTTATAAATAGATTTGTTTAAATAAAAAGAGGAACAATTATGTACTACACCTACATCCTAAGATGCCAAGACAACTCGCTCTACACTGGCATCACGACAGATTTAACCCGTCGCATGCAGGAGCATTTTTCGGCTGGCGAAAAATGTGCCAAATATACGCTACGTCATAAACCTAAAAAACTAGAAATGGCTTGGCAATCGGAAAATAGAGTTTTGGCATCCAAATTAGAATTTCATATTAAAAAAAGTTTGACCAAAATGCAAAAGGAAGCATTAATCAAAAATCCTGAAAAATTGGAAGAGTTTTTGGGTGAAAAAATAGATGTCACATGTTATGAGGCAAAAAATTAGTATTTTTTTAACAATTTCTCATAAACTAAAAGAGAATAAAAAAGGGGCTGTAAAAAGCCCTTAAAAATTTGCAAGGAGAAATCATGAAAAAACTTTTAATTCCGATTTTTCTCATTCTTCTTTTAGGAAGTAGTGGATTCACACTCTATCAAATTTCGCAAAATAAAAAAGTTGCGGCAACACCAACGAATGATGTTTTGCCAAACAGACAAAATGTCGTGAAGACAATAACAATTGAAAATAAAACCTCAGAAAACACAGCGGCCGAAGACACGCTGGCGGTAAGTAATTTACCAGTATTCAAAATAGGCGAGAAAAACATTCGTATTCCAATTCTGATTTATCATGCTTTTCAAACACCAGTTCCTCAAGACGACAAATATCAACTATTTAGCACGGCAGAGCGTTTTGAAGAAAATGTAACCACATTGCTAAAAGAGGGCTATACTTTTATTACATTGGAAGAATTGTACCAGTACAAAAAAGGAGAAATTGCGCTACCAGAGAAAGTGGTAGCCATTACGATGGACGATGGATGGCTTGGAAATTATACAGAAGCATTTCCGATTTTGCAGAAATATCAAGTAAAAGCAACCATTTTTATCGTGCAAAATTTGGTGGGAACCCAAGGCTATTTTTCGTGGGAACAAGCAAAACAAATGTACGACAGTGGACTTGTCAAAATTCATTGCCATGGAAAATCACATATTGATTATACAACCGTAAGCCGAGCCAAGTTAGTAGCAGATTACAACGAAACACATGCTAAAATTGAAGAGGTAGTTGGGGAAAAGGTTCAAAAAATCATGGCATATCCTTCTGGAAAATGTACAGAAACCACAAAAAAGGCGCTAAAAGAAGCTGGGTTTGAAGTGCAGGTTTTGACCCAATATGGGACGGTCAATCAAAGTAATCATTTGGATTTGACAAATTTAGGCAGAATCAGGGCTGAGCAGGCAAACGGCAAAGCATTGTTAAAGAAAATGGCAAAATAAATCTGACATAAAACAACCCTTCTTGCATACAATATACAAAAAACAAAAAGGAGGTTTCAAAATGTGGCAAAATGGAAATTATATGCAAGACCTGAATTATTATAATCAAAATCCAAATTATACGTACAATCCGTATATGCAAAATGTGCCAAACAATACTTATGTATCACAAAACAACATGAACATGAATAACATGGGGAACACAAACAATATGAATAATACGCCGATGAGACAGCCCCAACAAAATCTAAATGCTATGTATCCAGCAGTTTACAGAATTATTTCGCCAGTTGTGTCTCAAGTGGTTTCTAATAATAACACAAGTTATTTAACGGAAGATGGCTTAAATAGCATGGTTGACACAGTCTACAACATTGTGGAAGGAGATATCAATTTGTCAAATAGTCAAAATACAGCAGCAAATGTAACCCAAAACACAACGACGGAAAATTCCTCAAGCAATTGCTCAAGGGCAAACACAACTAGCACGGGGCGGGAGTTCAACAACTACTGCAAACGTTGCTACGAATAGGTCAAATTCTTTATTAAGAGATTTGATTAGAATTATGATTTTAAACGAAATATTGTCAAGAAGACAATGTCAACCAATGATGATGCAAAATGCAAATATGGCAACTGGAAATATGAACCCCAATATGTTTATGTAAGATAGAAGCAAGCCAACTCTGCTTGCTTTTTTCTTGCCTATTTTGATGAGACAGAAAATTTTTAAAAAATCTCGAAATATGCTATACAAAAAAAGAAAAATGTGGTAATATATAAAAAAGGTTGGATTAAAAGGAGGAATAAAAAAATGTCAGGACATTCAAAATGGCACAATATTCAAGCCAAAAAAGGAAAAGCAGATGCAGCACGTGGGAAAATATTTACGAAATTAGGAAGAGAATTATTGATTGCAGTCAAGCAAGGAGGTCCAGATCCAGCAGGGAATTCAAAATTGAAAGATGTTATTGCCAAATGTAAAGCCAACAATATGCCAAATGATACGATAAACAATGCTATCAAAAAGGCTTCCGGAGAAGGTTCAAGCGCAAATTACGAAGAAATTACATATGAAGGTTATGGAACAAATGGTGTGGCTGTTATTGTAGAGTGTAATACAGACAACAAAAACAGAACAGCGGCAGACGTTCGCCATGTTTTTAGCAAAGCTGGCGGAAACTTGGGAACTTCAGGTTGCGTATCTTACATGTTCGAGAAAAAGGGAATTTTGGTTATTGAAAAAGAAACTTGCGCTTTGAGTGAAGATGACCTCATGATGCTTGCTATTGACAGCGGTGCAGAGGACTTTGAGACAGAAGAAGAAATTTACCAAATTACAACAGCGCCAAGCGATTTTACCAATGTGACTGAAAAATTGACAGAAGCAGGAATTACTTTTTTAGAAGCAGGTGTCCAAATGGTGCCAAGCACGTATGTTGCATTAGATGAAAAAGAAGCCGAGAAAATGCAACGTTTAATTGACAATTTGGAAGATTTAGATGATGTGATAGAAGTGTATCATAATTGGGAAGAATAATTACGAAAGAAAGCTGAGGAAAGAAATGGAGTTTTTAGCAATTATATTCATATTGTTAATGGTTATTGCTATGCTGGCGATTTTGGCAGTTTCGCAAATTAAAATGGCTGGCATGAACGTAACTGATTTTTGGAGTTTTATCAAAGCCAATGATATATTGGATAAATTATATGTTTTTTGCATCAAATACGACAATTTAACGCCTCAGCAACAGATTATCTTCCTTAAGGAAGCCGAAAAGGTTTTCAGTGCCTTTGACAAGGTCCCAGACGCTTTATGGGAGGAAGATTATCAGAAATATATCGAAATTTTGAACCGTTATAAAGATATAAAATTATTGCGCTGGGAATCTAAATAAAAGCCGCTCGCGAAGTAGTAGCCTACTTGCCAGCGACTTTTTTTGTTGCTTAACGGTGGCTTTTGTGCAGAAGCCTTCTAAGGTCTTCTTCATCGCGCCATTTTTGCAGGAACTTTTTGCCTAAATGAAAAACGCACCACAAGCCACCACAAACGTAGTATGCTCCCACAAAAAAGAGCAGAAAGCCGCTTGCTGCTTGTGAAAGCTCAACACCAACACGCAAAATAATGGCAATAGCGATTAGTGTAAAGACAGCAAAAAAGTTCCGAAACTCAGTTATGATTTTCATTTTTTCCGTCCTTTCTTTTTGGAAAATTTTCCGCTGTATTCTTTGAAAATGTTGCACATCAAGAAAACAGGAAAAATAACAATAGTTATTCTTAAGTTTATTATAGCATATTTTACATAAAATGTCAATTTTTTTAAAAAATTAGCACCCTTTGATCCCCAAAATCATACAATAAAATGAGCAAATAAATTTTTGATAAGGAAGTTATGAATTATGCAGAAAATTAGATATTTTGATCATAGCGCAACAACCGCAATTGATATGCGAGTGCTAGAAGAGATGATGCCGTATTTAACAGAAAATTTTGGGAATGCGTCATCCATGTACTCAATAGGAAGAATGAATAAAGAAGCGATGAATGTAAGTAGAAATAGAATTGCGACCGCTATTGGTTGCAATCCGAATGAAATATATTTTACAAGTGGTGGCACAGAGAGTGATAATTTGATTATAAAAGGAATTGCCATTGCGAATAGACGATACGGAAACCATATTATTACCACGCAAATTGAGCATCCAGCTGTACTCAACACGTGTCATTTTTTAGAAAAATATATGGGATTTCGAGTGACTTATTTAAACGTAGACAGCAAAGGCAGAATTAGTCTTAGAGAACTAGAAAGAGCGATTAATCGAAGCACAATTTTAATCAGTGTGATGTTTGCCAATAACGAAATTGGTACCATTCAAGAAATCGAAGAAATCGGCAAAATAGCCAAACGCTATGGCGTCTATTTTCACACAGATGCGGTTCAGGCAATTGGAAATCTTCCAATTGATGTCAAAAGACTAGGAATTTCAGCATTATCAGCCTCAGGTCACAAGTTTTATGGACCAAAAGGCGTTGGTTTTGCGTATATTCGTGAGAATGTGAATTTTATCAGAATCCAAGACCGGAGGTCATCAGGAAAAAGATAAACGCAGCGGAACGGAAAATGTGGCAGGCATTGTTGGCATTGGAAAAGCGATAGAAATTGCGCAAAACGAAATGGGGGATTACACGAAAAAGTTGCGCATTTTGCGAGACTATTATTTGGCAAATGTGGAGCAAAATATTCCATTTATTCGTATCAATGGAGATTTGGAAAATCGCTTGCCAGGCAATGCTAATATTTGTTTCAAAGGTGTAGATGGCGGAGCAATGCTAAACGAGCTAGATAAACGAGGTATTTGTGCGTCAAGCGGCTCAGCTTGTAGCGCAGGACTTCTCAATCCGTCCCATGTTTTGCTGGCAATTGGCGTGCCTTCGAGCATTGCACGAAGTAGCTTAAGAGTGACTTTTGGGCGTGAAAACTCGACACAAGACGTGGATTATTTAATTCAAAGTTTAATTGAAATTGTTGGGCAATTGAGATAAAAGAAAAAGCGTGGGAAATTTGGCGAAGACAAATTTCACTCGTCTTTTTATTTTTGAGTAAAAAATTTTTATTTTTTAGAGCAGAAAGAAAAAAAGCGTGGGAAATAGAAGTGCCCCACCGTGGGCAGAAATTATTCTGCTAGGTGGGGATAGAAATTTTAGAAATGAGTATTTTTCCTTAATGTCCAAAATGTTGGACTAATAATACCAGATGTGTCCTCGTCTGGATTGTCTCTAAATCCGTATATGTTAACCTTTTCTGGATTGTATCTTAAATCAAATTGAGGAACAGTGCATTTTTTTGCCTGTTTGTAGCTTTTTTGGGTTTGACTTTTTCTGTAATTTTTATGAAAGATAGGGCTTTTAGGGTTATTTTTGTAACTGTAAATAGGCTGAGTTTTGATTTGGATTTCAATGTAAAATCCATCAGCTGTTTTTATTACAAACTGTAAGCCTTGATAACCTTTTAGTTTTGGTTGTAAAAAGTAATCTTTCACAAACTTTACATATTCTGGAGAAAGACCAGTCTTTTTAGGAATATAAATATAAGGATTTAATGATTGGAGATATGCAGTAATTTCAATTCTTTTGGCTTTATCCTTTAAATCTTCCAGTGAATATACATCTTTTAAAGGTGATGCGTCACATATCATGAATCTTTCACCAGCTCTTTTTGAATTTGAAAAGTATCTTAAAATAATGTTTGCAGCTTCATAAAGCTGTTTGCTGCTTTCAGGAGTGTCAAATTTTGTAGGAGTAAAAATTACAAATTCCATTCCCATTAAATCATGCATAGAATTTATTGAGTACCCACCTGCCATGATACGATTAAATTTTTGAAGAATTGAAAAGACAGATTTACGCCGCAATTTTGATTCATAGAGAATACTGGCATTTATAAAATCGTCTTGTATGTCCTTAGACCATTTATCTCTAATTTTCCTAAGAAGGGAATTTTCTAGATCAGAATCTTTAATTAAAGATATCGCTTCCTGTAATTTTAGAGAAATTTGATCTGCATAAAAAAAATCTCCTGCTAATTCTTGATTTTCAGCATCAAAATTTGTTAAGACTTCAGGAGCATCTTTGCTAATATAGAGAGAATTAGCAAGTTTTGGTAAAATTAGTCTACACCGTTCCATAAAACTTCCTTTCTGCCCGAATGGGGCTACATTTCTATTTTTTAAAATTGAATATAATATCCTAATTTAATTATATCATATTTTACATAAAAAAGTCAATTTTTTCTAATTTTTAACACATAAATTTTAGAGTTTTACAGATACTATGGAAAAAGGAGATGAAACATTTGGAAAATAACAATTCAATTTGGCTTGCTCAAAATGAGAATAAAAGAGAATTTAGAAGTTTGGACCACAATATAGAAGTGGATGTAGCCGTTATTGGAGGCGGAATAACAGGTATTTCGAGTGCTTATTATTTGAGTAAACAGGGCTTGAAAGTGGCGGTGCTAGAAAAAGACAGAATTTGCTCTAAAACATCTGGTGGAACCACTGGAAAAATTACCAGTCAGCATCATTTATTTTATCAATATTTAATCACTTCGCAAGGGAAAGAGTTTGCGAAAAAATATTGGAAGGCAGCTGAAAAGGCAATTGACAATATGGAAAAAATCGTGCAGGAGGAGAAAATCGATTGTGATTTTGAGCGAAAAAGCAGTTTTGTTTGGACCAAAACTTTAAAAGAATTGCACCGCATACAAGATGAAGTGCAGGCATGTAAAAGTCTTGGAATTGACGTAAAATTGGTAAATACCATAGAAGTTTTGGGTAAAGTTGAGGGGGCAATTGAGTTTCCGAATCAAGCACAATTTCATCCAGTAAAATATGTGCAAGGGCTTGCTAGATGTGTTTTGGGAAATGGTGGAGAAATTTTTGAAAATACAAAAGTTGTGGATTATGAAAAGGTAGATAACGGGTTTATGGTAACTGCCAAAGTGGGCGAAGAAAATAGAAAAGTAAAAGCGAAATATTTGGTGGTGGCGACGCGTTATCCGATTTTTAATGTGCCGGGATTTCATTTTCTCAAAATGTATCAGGAATTGGAGTATGGGATTGCAATTAAGGCGGATTGTGAGCTAAATGGCATGTACGTTTCGTGCGAGGTGCCAACGATTTCGTTTCGTAATTGTCAAACCGAAAAGGGGAAATATATTTTGGTGGTTGGAAATGGGTATAAAACAGGAGAAAGTCAGGAGAATAATGGATTTGGTGTTTTGGAGCAATTTGCGCAAGAATATTTTCCAGATAAGCCAATTGAGTATCGCTGGAATGCAGAAGACTGTATTGGGCTAGATAAAATTCCCTATATTGGAAAATTTTCTGAAACAATTGCTAATATGTATGTGGCCACTGGTTTTAAAAAGTGGGGCATGACGACTTCCAATGTGGCGGCTAATTTGATAACCGATTTGATTGTAGGCAAAGAAAATCCGTATGAAGAAATTTTTAAGGCGACGAGATTAAAGCCAATTAAAAATCATGAAGAAATGAAAAATATATTAAAAGAGGTGGGAGAATCAGTGATTTTGCCACATATCAAGGGAGAAAAAGGGAAGAAGTATTGTGCGCATTTGGGGTGCGAGGTTTCGTGGAATGATGTGACACAAACGTGGGATTGTCCATGTCACGGAAGTCGCTACGAAAAAGATGGAGCATTGATTGAAGGTCCAGCAGTTTACGGCTTAAATCAAAAAGATAAATCGTAAACATGCTACGTAGGTCGAACTCAGCTCAAAATAGAATTTGTTTACGATAATATAATTTCTTGCTGGTTTAAGTAGTTTAGAATGCCGCTGTCTGTGGTAAAACAAAATTTTAATTGGGTGCTACAAAGCAGTTGCATGGTTTGTTTGAATTTTTTGTTGATTTCATTGTTGCCATATTTCCCGTCCCCAATGATAGGATGACCGATATGTGCCAAATGAGCGCGAATTTGGTGTGTTTTGCCAGTATGCAAAATGACATCAAGTTCGCTGGTTTGATTTTGCAAATTTTCTGAAAGGACTGTGTATTCTGTGACAATTTTTGTTGTGTTTTTTTGAGGCATATCAGAAATATAAACACGACTTTTTTTGCTGTCTTTGAATAAATAGGCAGTTAAAAGGTCGTGTTTTTTGGAAAAAATTCCAGCAACAGTTGCTCTATAATGCTTTTCGATTTCGTGATTTTTGAAATTCTCTAGCAAGATGTGCAAGGCTTCTGCATTTTTGGCATATAAAATAAGCCCAGTGGTATTGCGGTCTAGGCGATGGCATGGCTCCAAATTTTCACCCAATTGCTTTTTGACAAGTGATGTTAAAGTGTTTGTTTCTTGGGCATTTTCTGTAACGCAAATGCCGGCTGGCTTGTTCAAAACGAGGATATTTTGGTCTTCATAAATGACTTGTAAATGGGAAGTGCCCAAAAGCAAGTCGTCAGAAATGAAAATCGTGATTTCATCATTTTGGTGAACCAGAACATTTTCGTTGATTCGTTTTCCATTCATGCGGATATCCTTTTTACGAAGCGCTTTGTATAAAGTGTTTTGGCTAAGATTTGGAAAAGTACTCGTCAGGAAAAAGATAAGCTTTTTTTGATGATATTTTTCGGTTACTTTGATTGTTTTCATAAAAATATTATAACGTGTTTGGGAAAGAATTGCAAGAAAATTTTGTAAAACACTTGATTTTTATAAAATTTTGTAGTACAATAACTACAAGATACCACTTACTTAGCTAAGGAAAAAACCTACCTTAAGCTCGGTTTGTGGCAAATATAAAATAGGAGGAATTTTGATATGACAAAGGAAAGAAAACAAGAAATTATTAATACGTATAAAAGGGAAGAGAATGATACTGGTTCACCAGAGGTTCAAATTGCCATTTTAACAGAAAGAATTACAGAATTGACAGAACATTTGAAAATCCATAAAAAAGATAATCACTCAAGAAGAGGATTATTGAAAATGGTTGGTAAAAGAAGAAGTTTGCTAAAATATTTGGCGAAAAAAGACGTTAATCGTTACCGTGAAATTTCTGAAAAATTATCTTTAAGAAAAACAGTATAGAAACTAGGAAACCTATTGCTTGCAAAAGTGATAGGTTTTTTTGTAATGATTTGACAATTTATGTAAATTATGATAAAATCTCTTCATTAACTCACATAAAGTGGGAATTTGAAAGGAGATTGTACTATGAAAAAAGGCTTGCGGAACAAACTAAAAGCTGTATGTAGGAAACAGAGAAGAGAGCGGTGGAAGCAGGTATTTGGTGGAGTTGGAAACAGAATTTCAATTCTTTTTAGTAATGTAACACCACGATATTATCGGGATTTGATTGAAAAACTGGATAGAGAAGAATTCATCCAGTTACAGAATAACATCTTAAACCCGAAGGCATTTTGGGGGAGCATAGACAATGAGTTGATTGCTTATATTATTAATGAAACTTTAGATGCTGAAGTTGCTTCTGCAGAAGAAGTTCAAAAGATTTTTACCTATATTCCAATTACTGCATTCAACGATTGCAACCTCGCAACATTAGCTGCCATCTTGAAAAAACTGGAATTTCAGCAGCAGTCTGAAATCTGGGAAGCAATGGATGAACAGAGAATGAGTGATTTTTTTGATTGTAATGAAGTAACAAATCGATATGAACTATTTTCCAATTTTTTGGATAAAACCGAGGAAAGAAATGATTTTGTTGTGGAAGGTTTGGAGCAATTATATGAAAACACTTCTAAGTTGCCAGCTAAGCATATCGCTAAAATCATAGAAAATGTGGAATCAGAGAAAGCTATTCAAAATCTGACCAAACGTGTGCAGAGTGAAAAGCTTTCAGAAGCATGTGAATTAATTTCAGTAGACAAGAGATATGAAGCTTTAGAAAAAAGCGATTTTCGTTTGTTGGTTTATATGAAAGGATTTTTGCTGGATAATCTGGCAAAAGAAGAAATTGCCGATTTATATGAAAATTTAGAGGAACGCAAAATTAGTCTAACCACAGTTTTCGATATGGTAGATATTTTTGCGATTTATGAAGCAGTAGATGTGGGAAAAAAAGAATATATTCTTTTCCATGTTTTGGAGAATGGGCAGTTTGAACCACTCTATGAACAATTAAAAGAAAATCCTCGCATGCAGATGTTGGAAATAATGGTAGGTCGGGAAGCAAGAAGTAACTATTCCGAGCAAGAGAAACTTCGTATGCAGCAGAATGTGATTGTGATTTTAGAGCAGAGAAAACAATTTACTTATTTTGAGGAGCTGGTTTTAAACAGCTTGAAAGCAGTTTCAAAAAAGTAGAAAAATTTTATAGTATATCGTAGAGACATCTGTCTAACGTTTGGTAATCAATGTTAGGCAGGTGTTTTATTTATGAGATATAAAAATATTACAATTCTGTAACAATAGTTACAATTTAGTAACATTTATTGACATAATAAAATAAATCCGATATATATAAATAAGACATACAATTTGTTTGTTGTTAAATTAAAATAAAAGGGAGGAATTTATGATGTATCAAAAAAAACGGAGGGATTCGTCTTGGGCGGACCCGCAGGAATCACTTTAGTTGCGTTAGTTGTTACAATTATCATACTATTAATTTTAGCAGGTGTGTCAATTAATTTAGTAGCACGGAAGTAATGGAATTTTAGGGAGAGCAACCAAGGCAGTTAGCATCACAAAAGAAGCACAATCAGAGGAAGAATTGCAATTGAAATTAGCAGAAATTATGATGGATTATTATGTGGAAGGAAAACGGGACAACGCTATCAAGCTATGTTAAGAAAAAGTGCGAGGAAAATGAAGACGGAATTTGGCAAATTGGCAATGTTATGTTTGCGTGCGATGACGATGGAAATCTGTATTTTACTGACTCACAAGGCAACACGTCAGTTATTTCGATTGCAGACAATGGCGAAGTGAGTATTGAAGGAGGCGTTTCAGCAGATGGAAGTGTAAATGACAACAAGGCGCCAAGTGTTTCAGCAACGTCGACAACAAATTCAATCACGTTTGTGGCAAAAGATATTTTGACAGGTGTGGCAGGCTGGAATTATTCGACAACCAATAGCGAACCAACAACGTGGAACGAAGTAAATCCAGCGCAAAAAAGTTTTACGCACACGATTGATAATTTGGCAAATAACACGACCTATTACATTTGGGCGAAAGACGCGAATGGAAATGTGAGTGCCGCCCGAGAAATTAACACAAAGGATTTTGAGGAATTTGATTATACGGTCAGCTGGGAAAATGCGACAGCAACGATTACGGTAAACGCACCCAAAACGGGCGTCCAATTTAAGACAAGCCAAGAAGGTGCTTGGGAAAATTATTTAGAAAGCAACAAACCACAAGTTTCAAGCGGCACAACTGTGTATTTTCAAGTGACAGACGGAACGAATATAAAAACTTTTGAGACAGTCAAACCAGTAAAATATAATGTGGTTTATCATTTGAATGGAGGAATGGGAAGCCTACCGAGTGAACAAAAAGCATTTTACACAGAAAATGTAGTAGTAGATACAGCAGTTACACTAACTAAAACGGGATATCATTTTATAGGATGGGCGTTGACAAGCGACGCAACAAGTGCGATTACCGATTTTGAAATGCCGGCAAACGATGTAACTTTATATGCAGTGTGGCAAACGCATGATTTTAGTACTAATACAGGAATTTGTACGATTTGTAATTTGAATGAAAATTATTTGGAAGCCAATAATGAAACCAAAATGAGTAATTGGGATTTTTCAAGTTATCGAGGTATTGAAGATGCTTTTCGATATAGTGTGTATGGTGCTGCTTATCGTCCAGTTATATCAATTTCACATTGGGCAAGTGAAACATGGGAACCATTAGGAGGAAATGTTGGCTCTATTGTTTATAAAACACCAATTGATGTAACGAATATGAAAAAAATAGTGATGAATGTTATTTTGGCAACAAATGCTGAAAATGCTACAAATTATACAACTATTGGTTTGTGCAAGTCAAATAGTAATGAAAAATATGAGGATTTTTCTAATTTTGTAGTAAGTGAGCAGATAAATAAAAAAGATTGGGGCTATATGGAGAAAAAAGCTGAATTAGATGTTAGTGGGTTTACAGGAAAGTATTATTTGAAAATTACAGTAAAACATCATTTGCCAGATAATGGAGTGATGACAAGTGGGACAATGTTTAATAGTTTGTATCCAGTTTACCAATAAATATTTAAAAATTGATTGTTTGCCAAGAAAGTTCTTGACAAGTCTTCCAGAATATGTTAAAATAAATAACTGTAAACTGCTTAGCTATGGTTATAAAGGCTATTTCGAGTAGCTACCAAGTGGGAAGTTAGCGAGTATTACGAAAAGGGAGGTGCATGTAAATGTACGCAATAATTGAAAGCTGTGGAAGACAATATAAGGTAGAAGAAGGAGAGACAGTATTTTTCGAGAAATTAGGAGAAGAAGAAGGAAAAAAAGTATCGTTTGATAAAGTGGTTCTTGTTTCTAATGAAGGAAAAGTAGAAGTTGGCGCGCCTTATGTTGCAGGAGCAAAAGTGGAAGGTAAAGTTGTGTCTAATGGTAGAGGCAAAAAAATTCTTGTTTTTAAATATAAGCCTAAAAAGAATGAAAGAAAAACAAGAGGACATAGACAAGACTATACTAAAGTTGAGATTACGTCAATCAAAACAAAATAGTAAATAAATAGAGAGAAATATATTGATTTTGGAAACGAAGGGAGTGAATTTGAATGGCACATAAAAAAGGGCAAGGTAGTGTTAAGAACGGAAGAGACAGTGAGTCAAAGAGACTTGGCGTGAAAAGAGCAGATGGTCAATTTGTTTTGGCAGGAAATATATTAGTAAGACAAAGAGGAACCAATGTGCATCCGGGAACGAATGTTGGTAAAGGAAGCGACGATACTTTATTTGCTTTGGTAGATGGAAATGTTAAATTTGAGAAAAAAGCAAGTAAAAAATTCGTTAGTGTTTATCCAGTAGCACAATAAATTTTATATAAAAAACGACAGAATTCTATAGAATTCTGTCGTTTTTGAAATTACGGTAGATGAGAATAACTGTTATTTGGCACACTCATCTAATTTTTTGATAATGGTATCAAAGTCATCTTTTGAAGTAGTGTAAGCTACTTCTCCATCGGTTTCTCCAACAAAGATACCAAGTTTATCAGCAATCTCATGAATTTTGGCATTGCAACATAAATACTCACCGCCGAAATAATATTCCCCTTTTATTTGGCAATATTCTTCATGTGTGACATAATGCCACCAACCTTCTAAGAGGTGGTCAATTAAAAATTGTGTAACTTTTTTGAAGTCCTCCTCAGATAGTGCAAAAGGGATGCCGCCTTCAATGGAGGTCTGTACCCCTAATTTTTCTGCAACATTTTTGGCAGTAGACATTTGGCTCAAATCGCCTTCAAAATAGTACCGTTTACCCTGATAGTCAGAGTGAGAATGAGCATTGGCTAATAAACCAATTACTTCAGGGGTTGTTTCTAATTGGATGTTTTTCATGATGCTTCTCCTTTCGGCTCATAGCCCGTATAATATTTGCATTATATCATAAGTTACATAAAAAATCAAGGTTTTAGTGCTGAATTTTATTTTGTAATTGTCATAAATGGTTGAATTATTGTTTTGAATATGATATACTTGGGGTGGAAATTAAAAGTAAGTAGGAAAAAGAGATGTTTAATTTAGAAGAATTAGAAAAAATAAAGCGAAAGGCGCTAGAAGAGCATATCCCCATTGTTATGGATGAAACGTTGGAGGAAATTAGGAAGATTTTGGAGCGAGAAAAGCCTCAGAGAATTTTGGAAATTGGAACGGCCGTTGGTTATTCGGCAAGTCAATTTATTCGTTTTGCACCAAATGCAATTGTGGATACCATTGAACTTGACGAGCAAAGAGCCAGTGAGGCAAGTGAAAATGTGAAAAAAATTGGAATTGAGGATAAAGTCAATATTTTGGTTGGAAATGCGGTAGAGATTTTGCCTAGTTTGCAAGGCGAATATGACATGATTTTTATTGATGCAAATAAAGGAAAATATCCAGTTTTTTTGCAAGAGGGAATTCGCTTGGCGAAAAATAATGGCTGGATTTTGGCAGATAATATTTTGTATAAAGGTTATGTAATGGGCGATTATAACAAACATAAACAGCGAACGGCGGTGCGTCATTTGAGGGAATATATTCAAAAGGCGCAAGAGAATGAAACTTTGGAAACACAGATTTTAGAAGTGGGAGATGGACTGGCGATTAGCCGAGTAAAAAAAGATTGACTTCATGAAAAAAATGTAGTAAAATGTCGACAGAGTGAATATACTATCAATATAAAATCCATAGAAAAGGAATGAAATGTTATGAAAATAGAGGATAGCGAAGAATATGTAATGACTTTGATTATGGCAGCTCGGAAAAGGTACCAGAATGAATAGTAAGAAATCCAAATTGGTACATAAGATTTATGACAAAGAATTGGTCAGACGTGTAGTGGATTTGGCTAAAAAAATTGGCTCTGACGAAATTGTTGTAGTTGTTGGGCATTTGAAAGAGCAAGTGCAAGAAGTTTTAGGAGATGAAGTGCAGTATGCGTTTCAAGAAGAATTGCTGGGTACAGGTCATGCGGTCATGCAAGCTAAAAAATTTTTTGAAGGGAAAAAGGGAAAAGTTGTTATTTTGTATGGCGATGTTCCGATTATCCGACCAGAAACTTTGAAAAACTTGATTTCAAAAAGCATTAAAAATAAGGAATATGCGACTTTGCTAACTGCCATGTATGAAAATCCAACTGGTTATGGTAGAATTATTCGTGATGAAGGTGGTAATATCAAAGGAATTGTGGAGGAAAAAGATGCGGATCCGCTTCAAAAGAAGCATATTAAAGAAATCAACTCTGGTATTTATTGCTTTGACATTGAGGAATTGTTTCGCGCGATTGATAAAATCAAGCCAAACAATGCGCAAGGCGAGTATTATTTGACAGATGTTATCCGCATTATGAATGACGAAGGTTTGAAAACTGGTGCTGTGATTGTAGAGGACAATACCGAGATTTTGGGTGTAAATGACCGTGCTCAATTGGAACTTTTGACACGTGTTCTTCGTATGAGAATTAACAGCTTTCACATGAAAAAAGGAGTGACAATTGAAGATGCCCAAACGACTTATATTTATGATGATGTCAAAATTGGCATGGATACAGTTATTCATCCGAACACGATTATCAAAAGTGGTGTGACGATTGGCGAAAATTGTGAAATTGGACCAAATGCGTTTATCCGCGAAGGTTGCGAAATTGGCAACGGTGTGAAAGTTGGAAATTGTGTGGAACTAAAGAAAACAAAAATTGCAGATAACACGAAAGTGCCACATTTGACGTATCTTGGAGACTGTGAAGTAGGAAGCGATTGTAATATTGGTTGTGGAACAATTACATGTAATTATACGCCAAACAAGGAAAAGTTTAAGACGAAAATTGGAAATAATTGTTTTGTTGGTTCTAATGTGAATTTTGTGGCACCTGTAACGGTTGGAAACGATGTTTTGGTGGCAGCAGGTTCAACAATTACGGAAGATGTTCCAGAAGAAAAATTAGCCATTGCGAGAGAAAGGCAAGTCGTAAAGGAAAAGAAGAAATAAAAAATCAAAAAATAACAAGAATTGCCTTGTTATTTTTTTGTATCTATTATATAATGTATAAAATAAAAGTGCGCTTTGGGGCGACACAAGAACAAAGGAGAAAAGTAATGAAGCAGAAATATTTTAATGATGGAATGGTGGGAAATGGGAAGTTGACAGCCAGTTTTAGCAAAACAGGGGAATTGCTAAGACTATTTTATGGGGCAGTGGATTACAAACAATTTATTGAACAATTTGATGTTGGCGTCAAAATAAACGACTCTGCCATGGTTTATTTGCATAATGATATTAACAATTTGTACAGCCAAAAATATATGAAAGACACGAATATTTTGCAAACAGAAATTGTAAATACCTATTTTAATTTGCAAATCATTCAGACGGATTTTGTGCCAATGGAAGAAAATATTTTAGTCAAAAATTATCGTTTTATCAATCAAAGTAACCGTGATTTGCGTGTTAATTTATTAGCCTATTCAAAAGTGCTTACGAATGTCAACAATGACACTTGTGGTTTCTTCAAAGATGATTGCTTAATCCAGTACAACCACGATTATTCACTCTGTATTTTTGCTAAAGAAAAGCCGATGTCTTATCAAATCAATAATATACGAGCCAATATTATGGATGGCGTCATTGGAGGCAAAGATTATATTGGAATGTCGCCAGATTCGGCAATTGCTTATGATTTAAAAGTACTTCATCCGGGCGAAGAAGTCAACTTGAATTTGTATATTTATGTAAATGACAACAAAGAAAAATGTTTGCTTAATGAATTAGATACTGAAATTGCGCGTATTCGCAAAATTGATATCGTGAAACAATATGAAGATACCAAAAAATACTGGAGAAAAGTGGTAAAAGATTATGACAAATTCAATTTTGAAAAAAAGCAAGTGGACAGTCGTATTGAAAAAATTTATAAACGAAGTATTTTGTTGTTTTCACTTTTGACAAATCCGGAAACTGGCGGGATTTCAGCAGGTATGGAAGTGGACGAAGGCAAAACCAAATGTGGCAGATATTCGTATTGCTGGACCAGAGATGCGGTTTTTGTGACGCGCGCGATGGATATTCTGGGTATGAAGGAAAATGTGGAGAAATTTTACAATATTTTTTGTAAAAAAACGCAAAGTAAAACAGGAAGGTGGCAACAGCGTTTTTACACAGATGGCAGATTGGCTCCTTGCTGGGGGTATCAAATTGATGAAACCGCGAGCGTGGTTTTTGGTATTTATGAGCATTTCAAAAAATATAAAGATAAAATGTTTTTGAAAAATAATTTGAAAATGTGTGAAAATGCAGTTACCTATTTGCAAAAATATGTGGACGATGTTTTGCATGAAAAAGGTAAATTTTTGCCAAGCTATGATTTGTGGGAGGAGTATGAAGGAGTGACTTTATATTCAATGGCAAGCATTTTTGCGGGCTTTGATGCCATGATAAAAATTTACAAAAATGTGAAACCGATGTATGAAACAAATCGTTTAAAATTAGAAGCCATCAACAAAAAAACGAAAGAGTTGGCGCAAGGCTTGTTGGAGCTAAAAGAGTATTGTCTAAAAACTTTTTTTGATGAAGAGAAGAAAACATTTGTTAGAAATCCAGAAGATAGAAAAATGGATATTAGCATTTTAGGAGCGATTACGCCATTTGAAATGTTTAAGCCAAGCGAGAAAAATGTCGAAAATACGATTGAGAGAATGAATATGACATTGCGCACGTACACAGGTGGTTATGTGCGTTATGAGCAAGATGGCTATATGGGAGGCTATCATCCATGGCCGATTGCGAATTTGTGGATGGCTTGTTACAATTTGGAAATAAGGGAAGATAAAAAAGCGCTTGAGAATTTTGAATTTGTAACTAATTCGTGCTCAGAACATGGATTTTTGGGGGAACAAGTCAATAATGAAACCATGCAACCTGCTTGGATTATAGGATTAACTTGGAGCCATGCGATGTATATTGTGGTATTAGAAAAATTACTGAAAAAAGGTTTAATTTAAAAAATAAACTCCTTTATTTTTTTAATTGAGTTTAGAAAGGAGTATCAATGGCAAAAAAACAAACAACGGTGTTTTTTTGTAATGAATGTGGATATGAATCATCAAAGTGGTTGGGAAAGTGCCCAGCGTGTGGCAAATGGAACACATTTGTAGAAGAAAAAGTCGTAGGAAGTAGCGGCTCAAAAGATAAAAGTAAACCAAAAAGTGAAATTGTCAAACTAAATGAGGTAGAGAAAAAAACGACAATCCGAATCCAAACTGGTGTGCAAGAATTAGATAGAGTATTGGGTGGTGGTTTTGTAAAAGGCTCACTCACGCTTTTAGGTGGCGAACCGGGGATTGGAAAATCGACTTTGATTTTGCAAATTTGTGACAGTGTAAAAGTGCGGGGGCAAAATTTTGTATGTGTCTGGCGAGGAATCCGCAGAACAAATTAAACTTCGTGCTGACCGTTTAAACATTCATAATGATAATTTACTGTTTTTGTCAGAGACAGATATCGATAACGTAGAAAATGCTTTAGAGAAGGAAAATCCAGAGTTTGTTATCATTGATTCTGTGCAAACTATGTATTCAGAGGAAATTACATCAGCTCCGGGAAGTGTTAGCCAAGTCAGAGAAATTACGGCTCGCATTATGAAAATGTGCAAACAAAAACAGATTACAACTATTATTATCGGGCATGTTACGAAGGACGGAAATATTGCAGGACCAAGAGTGTTGGAGCATATGGTAGATACGGTTTTGTATTTAGAAGGAGAACGTTATTTTTCGTATCGCATTTTGCGAGGCGTGAAAAATCGATTTGGTTCGACAAATGAAATTGGTATGTTTGAAATGCAAAATGAAGGCTTAGTAGAAATTGTGGACCCATCGTCTGTTTTGATTTCGGAACGAGAGGAAGGAACAACAGGTTCGGTTATTGTGGCAAGTCTAGAAGGCACACGACCAATCCTACTAGAGCTGCAGGCATTAGCAACGCCAACCGTTTTTGGTTTGCCAAGAAGAACAGCAGGGGGAATTGATTATAATCGTTTGGTTTTACTGATTGCTGTATTAGAAAAAAGAGCTGGTATGGCGCTGAGTTCGCAAGATGTTTATTTGAATATTGTAGGCGGTATGCGCGTCAGTGAGCCAGCTTTGGACTTGGGCATTATTTTAGCGGTAGCTTCGACTTTTAAAAATAAAAGCATCCCTGAAACGATAGCAGTAATTGGAGAAGTGGGCTTGACAGGAGAGGTTCGAGCGGTTAATATGATTGAAAAGAGGCTGAAGGAAGCCGAAAAATTAGGTTATAAAAAGGTACTAATTCCAGAAAGTAACAAAAAAGGCTTGAAAGATGTTTATAAATTGGATATAATAGGTGTGAAAAATGTTGTGGATGCGTTATGCAATTTGAATTTAAAATAAGGAAGGAAGTAGAAAAATGAAAGAAAAGTTAAAATTGATCATAGGAGTGTTAGTGATTTTATTGTTGCTTGGAGGGATTGGATTTGTGACTTATCAAGGGATTGCGAAGGAAACTGACCAACAGAAAAATCCAGTAGCAACATTTGAGTTGCAAGACCAAGGAACGATTAAAATGGAATTATATCCAGAATATGCACCAAATACAGTGGCTAACTTTATTGCTTTAATCCAGTCAGGATATTATCAAAATAAAGTTTTGTATGGAAAAGATGACATTTGTTTATATATGGGAAGAAGTGCAGAAGATCAGACAGATATGCCCAAAATCAGCCAAATTGATAACTCAGTAGAAGCCGGTTCAGATGCGGATTATGAATATGAAATCAATGGCGAATTTATTGTTAACGGCTTTGAGAAAAATACATTACGACATGAAAAAGGTGTGATTTCTTTGAATCGTTATGATTATTCTTCTTATGGTCTGACAGAGGAAAGCTATAATTCAGGAAGGGCACAATTTTCCATTATGATGGACAATGCTTCTACGTTAAATGGTGTTTATTGTGCTTTTGGTAGGGTAGTAGAAGGAATGGAAGTGCTGGAAAATATGTACCAAACGGCGCAAATTGCTTCTAGTGAAGAAACTGCTTCTGAAGAAGAGGATGGTTCGATTAAGGAATTTGCTACGATGCCAGTGATTACAAATGCTACAGTTGAAACATATGGTGTGGATTATGGAAAGCCAGAAGTTCATGAAGCATTTGATGTACAAGCATATTTGACAGAATTATATAGCAGTTATTATGGAAATCAATAGCAAGTAGGGAGGTACTTATGAGAAATAAAAAAGGTATCACAATTGTATCGTTGGTGGTGACAATTACAATTTTGTTGTTGCTCTCAACTGTAACAATCAATGTCACTTTGGATACGTATCGTATGGCAAATGTGCAAAGTTATATTGCAAAAATGAAGGTCATTCAAGGGAAAGTGGATAATATTTCTGGGGAGACAAGTGATGTAAGTGGCTATGGTTTTCAAAAATTAAGTGATTTACAAACAACGGATCAGGAGACTTATCAAGAGTTTTGGGACAAAATTACAAATCCTGCCAAATATCACATTGATGTCAATACTTCTTGGAATGCTAGTTCTGATACAGATGTCAACAACTATTATTATTTTGACGAGAGAGATTTGGAAAAAATCGGGCTAAAAAATCAAGATGTTGTGGTAGTGATAAATTTTGCGACAAGAAATGTTATTTCAAAAAAAGGAGTAGAATACAAAGGAAAAAGTTATTATAGGCAGTACGATTTGCAAGGTGGCGATCAATTACATTAGGAGGTAGCGAAGATGCAAGAGCGAATTGATAAAGAAAATTATTATTTGGATATTGCAGAAACAGTGGCAAGTAGAGGAACTTGTACGAGAAAAAAATATGGTAGTGTAATTGTTAATCATGACCAAATTATTTCAACAGGATATGTTGGCGCTCCACGTGGCAGAGTCAATTGCTGCGATTTGGGTTATTGTATGAAGAAAAAAATGTTTCCAGATAAGCGTCATACTGGCTACGATGCTTGTCGTTCGGTACATAGTGAGCAAAATGCGATTATTAGCGCTTCGAGGCAAGATATGATTGGGAGTACATTATATTTGGTTGGTTACCGAACAGAAAATCATGATTATGAAGAAGGAGCAGCTCCTTGTTTGATGTGTCGAAAACTCATTATTAATGCAGGGATTAAGAGAGTAGTTGTAAGAAAATATAAAGAAGAGTATGTCGTGTATGATGTTCAAGACTGGATTGAAAACGACGAATATTTGGAAGGAAAATTATCTTATTAAACGAAAAAAAGGAGAAAAATGATTTTGAAAAAAATACTACATAGGCTAAAAGAAAATAGAGTTATGGTAGATATAGCAGTTATTTTTTGTGTGGCATGTGTATTATCACTCCCTAATTTTCGACCCAATACCGATATTTATTTTGACGATGGATGTCAACATTTGATGCGAGGCTATGGTGCCTATCAAGCGATTACTAACAAGGAAAATACAAAGGTTATTTCGCATTTTGCCAAGGGATTTGGCTATTCATGGGATTTGTTTTATGGACCACTTTCAGAATATTGCCTAATAGCTATGCGGAGCAATTTTTCATTCCTTTCATTTTGGATTTAAAATATTGCTAGTTTTGATTGTGTTCTTAGCAGGAGTTTCCCTTTATAAATTAGTTTATTGTATGACAGATAACCGAAATACTGCTTTGTTGGCAGGAATAATCTACATAACATCGCCATATTTTTTTACGGACATTTATGTCAGACATGCTCTTGGGGAATGTATGGCATTTGTGTTTGTGCCAATGGTGTTTTTGGGGCTGTATCATTTGTTTAATACAGAAAAAAATCATTATTATTTGGTCTTGGGAGCAGTGGGTTTGCTTTTGAGTCATAATATAGCGACAGCGCTGACAGCTATTTTTGCTTTGGTTTATTGTATGATCAATGCTAAAAATTTTTCACGTAGTCGTGTTCAAAAAGGCTTGCTGTTGGATATTTTATGGATTGTGCTTCTGACGAGTTTCTATTGGGCTCCCTTTTTGCAAACCAAATTTTCAGCAGAATATCGAGTGTTTGAAAAGGACGCCATGGCGACACAGGAAAGTTTGGAAGAAAGCCTTCTTTCAGCAAAAGATTTATTTATCACGCCAAACGATACACATTATGTTTTTGAAATTGGCTTACCAGTGATTTTGATGTTAGCGTTTTCTCTTGTAACAATTCGTGTACTTAAGGAAAATAAAAAAGAATATTTATTTTTTCTTATTTCAGGGATGATTAGCGTCTGGATGAGTACGAGATATTTTCCTTGGAAATTATTGCCAAGCCCATGTTATATGGTGCAATTTCCATGGCGAATGTTGCTGTTTTCGAGCTTTTTCTTTGCCATTGTTGCCAGCATGAATATGAGTACACTCATTAAAAAATTTGGCAGAAGAGACGTTTTGGTAATTGGCTTGATTTGCATGATGTATCTATTTTCCAGATATTCATGCATTCCGCTTGCAGAAGAGGTTCCTGAGGTAACAGAATATGAACCAGTTGCTATTTCGGGGCAAGAAAATCAATGGATTCTTGGTATGGGAAGAATGGAATATTTGCCAAGCAAAGCGTATGATAATTTATTTTATGTAGCTACAAGGCAACAAGGAATTAGTGTTTTACAAGGCGAATGTGATTTGCAAAAGGAAAATAAAAAAGGAAGTAGGATGTCAGCTCAAATAGTGACTTCAGATAAAAAAGCGATTTTGGAATTGCCGTATCTTTATTATCCAGGTTATTCTGTCAAACTAGATGGCATGCCACTGACCGTTTTTGAGACGGAAAATGGTTTTGTGGGAAGTACGATTGACGAAAACGAAGTAGGAACTTTGGAAGTTAAATACACAGGAACTAGAATGATGAGTACCACAAAAATAATATCTTTTGTTACTCTAATTGTATTTTTGATTTATATTGATAAAAAGCATTAGCAAATAGGAGGAGAAAAATGTCAAAACCAATTGTAGCGATTATTGGGCGACCAAATGTTGGGAAATCAAGTTTTTTTAATTATATTGTTGGGGAGAGAATTTCGATTGTGGAAGACACGCCGGGCGTTACACGTGACCGAATTTATGCAGATACGACTTGGCGAGATAGAAGTTTTACTTTGATTGATACAGGCGGAATTGAGCCTGAAAAAGAGGACATTATTTTGGCACAAATGAGAGAACAGGCGAATATGGCGATTGAAATTGCAGACGTGATTTTATTTATGACGGATATGAGACAAGGCGTAACAGCAGATGATAGAGAAATTGCGAATATGCTAAGACGTTCCAAAAAGCCAATTATTTTGGTGTGCAATAAAGCTGACCAATTTGGTGAGTTACCTCCTGAAATTTATGAATTTTACAATTTAGGAATGGGCGAACCACACGCTATTTCGACAGCAAATGCGATACGAATTGGCGATTTGCTAGACGAGATTTATGCGCAATTGCCGCCTAAATCAGAAGACGAAGAAAATGACGATAAAATCAAAGTAGCGATTATTGGAAAGCCCAATGTTGGAAAATCGTCGCTTTTGAATCAGATTTTGGGCGAAGAACGTTCCATTGTGAGCAATATTGCAGGAACCACAAGAGATGCAATTGATTCTGAATTTGAAAATGAGTTTGGTAAATATTTGCTGATTGATACAGCTGGCATTCGCAAAAAAAGCAAAGTCAATGAGTCCATTGAAAAGTTTAGTATTATGCGAACTCTTTTGGCGATTGACAGAAGTGATGTTTGTCTGATGCTGATTGATGCCCAAGAAGGCGTAACTGACCAAGACGCGAAGATTTTGGGCGAGGCACATGAGCGTGGAAAAGGTATTATTATTGTTGTAAACAAATGGGACGAAATCGAAAAAGACGATAAAACCATGAACGAATATAAGAAAAATATTTATAATAAAATTTCGTATGCGACATATGCGCCCATGATTTTTATTTCTGCAAAAACAGGGCAAAGAGTGCAAAAATTATTTGGTTTAATCAATGAAGTGAACCAGCAAAATTCTCTAAGAGTAGCTACTTCAGTGGTAAACGAAGTGATTAATGAAGCAATTTCTGTGGTGCAACCGCCAAGTGATAAAGGCAAAAGGCTCAAGATTTTTTATGGTACACAGGCTTCAACGCGTCCACCAACTTTTGTGATTTTTGTAAACAACCGAGAATTGTTTCATTTTTCTTATCAGAGATATATGATAAATTGTTTTCGCAATAATTTTGGATTGCAAGGCACGCCAGTGAGGTTGATAATACGAGAGAAAATAAGATAGACGTTTGAGTAAAGCGAATTACGGATATCTTAATTAATATTTCGTAAGAAATATTAATTACTTTAAAAATAAAAATCAGAATATGACTTGAAAAATTTTTTTGAGTATGATATGCTTTAAAAAAGTAAAAATAAAGGAGGAAAATTTATGCCATATATAATAACAGCAATCATTGCGTATTTAATTGGTAGCGTGAATTTTTCAGTATTAATTAGCAAAAAAATGGCTGGTTTTGATGTACGAGATAAAGGAAGTGGAAATGGTGGAACCACTAATATTTTAAGGACGGTTGGAAAAAAAGCTGCGATTTTAACATTGGTGGCAGATATTTTAAAAGGCGTTGTGGCTGTTTTAATCGCAGTAGGAATGGAAAAAATAATTCATACAGAAACTGCTATTTTTGTGCAAATTGCAGCAGTGGCAGTTGTGGCTCGGTCATACATTTCCAGTGTTTTTTGGATTTCGAGGTGGAAAAGGTGTGGCAACAAGTTTAGGGGTTTTGTTGCTGCTTAATTGGGAAATTGGTTTGATTTGTTTTCTTTTTGCAATCTGTTTAATGGCAGTTACAAGAATGGTTTCTCTGGGCTCTATTTCAGCTGCGGTGCTATTTCCAGTTCTTACGATTTTTATTCATGAACATTATTTAGTGGATGGAAATTATTTGATTTTTGGAATAATTATGGCAGCATTTATTATATTTAATCATAGGACAAATGTGAAGCGAATTTTAAACGGAACCGAAAATAAACTTAGCTTTAAGAAAAAAGAGGAAAATAAAGGAGAAGTGTAATATGAATATTTCAGTGATTGGAAGTGGAAGCTGGGGAATTGCGCTTAGTATATATTTGGCAAAACAGGGAAATACTATCAAAGTATGGTCATTTGATGAGGGAGAAAAGAACAAAATTAATGAAGAAAAAAAGTGCGTATTTTTGCCAGAAATTGAGTTGCCAGATGGAATTTTGTGCACGAATTCATACAGCGAGGCTTTGGAAAATACAGAAATGATTTTACATGTGACACCTTCTAAGTTTGTCAGAAACACGATAAAAGGTTACAAGGATTTTGTAAAACCAAACCAAATTGTTTTGATGTGTTCTAAAGGGTTTGAGCCAGAAACCAATTTGACATTGGACCAAGTGATAGAGGAAGAATTGCCGGGTATCCAATATGGAATTTTGTCTGGACCAAGTCATGCCGAGGAAGTGGCAATTGGTGTGCCGACTGCTTTGGTAATTGCTTCAAAAGACAAAGAAGTCAAAGAGAAAGTGATGGAAGTGTTCAAGAGCAATCGTGTTAGAATGTACCATACAGAGGATGTAAAAGGCGTAGAACTGCGGAGGCGCTTTGAAAAATATTATTGCTTTTTGTGCGGGGGCAGCTGTTGGATTAGAGTTTGGCGATAATACGTTTGCTATGCTGGCAACAAGAGGTTTGGTAGAAATCACGAGACTTGGTGTAGCAATGGGAGGCAATTCTAAAACTTTTTATGGCTTGACAGGTTTGGGGGATTTAATTGTAACTTGTGGAAGTCAGCATAGTAGAAATCGAAGAGCTGGCGAATTGCTAGCTAAAGGCTATTCGATAGAAGAGGCGAAGAAGCAGATTGGCATGACGATTGAAAGTATTGATAATATTGACTCTGCGTATCATTTGGCAAAACAATATCAAGTAGAAATGCCAATTGTAGAAACCGTTTATGATGTGTTATACAATGGATTAGATCCTAAAAAAGCGGTTGAGATTTTAATGACACGTGATTTAAAGGAAGAATAATTTTTAAAGGAGGAATCAAAATGGATTTTTTGAATAAATTGGGGAAAAAGGCGAGCGAAACATATCAGGTAACAAAAGAGAAAACAGTGAAGTTTTCTGGCGAGATTAAATTAAAGGGAAAAATTAATGATGCCAAAAATACAATCACATCGCTTTATGGCGAGATTGGCGAACATGTTTACAATGGCTACAAAATCAATTCAGAAGAAGGCAAAGAGCAAATTGAAGCAAAATGTCAGCAAATTGCAGAAAAGTTTGATGAGATTGCAAAATTGGAAGATGAGATTTTGCAACTAAGACAAGTGAAGAAATGTCCAGAATGTGGGGCAGAAATTAATCAAAAGGATGACTTTTGCTCAAAATGTGGAAAAGAACAACCAAAACAGGAAGAGCCAGTAGAAATCAAGCAAGAATCAGAAATACAAGATGTGCAAGATGCAGAAGTAGTGGAAGTAAAAGATACAGAAGAAACAAAAGAGGAAACAAGCCAGAATGACGATTAGTTAATGTTAAGAAAAATAAGAAATAAAATCAAAAAGGAGAAATAAAAAATGGCAAAAATATTGATATTTGGGCATAAAAATCCAGACACAGATTCGATTACATCAAGTTTAGTATTAGCGAATTTAGAAACGAAATTAGGAAGAGAAGTGGAAAGTTGCAGACTAGGAAAAGTCAATAAAGAAACACAGTATGTTTTAGATTATTTAGGAATTGAGCCCCCACGTTTGATTGAGAAAGTAGAAGATGGCTCAGAAGTTATTTTAGTAGATCATGCCAGTGATAAAGAAACCATTGAGAATTTGGACAAAGTCAAAATTTTGAAAATTGTGGATCATCATAAAGTGGCGCTAAATACAGCTTATCCGCTTTATTACCGAGCAGAGCCAGTTGGTTGCACAGGAACGATTTTGTATAAAATGTACAAGGAAAATCAAGTAGAAATTGACAAAGTGATGGCGACTTTAATGTTATCAGCTATTATTTCAGATACATTATTATTCAAATCACCAACTTGTACAAGTGAAGATAAAGAAGCTGGGAAAGAATTGGCTGAAATTTCTGGTCTTAACCCAGATACATATGGCTTGGAGATGTTAAAAGCGGGAACAGATTTGGCAGGTTTTTCAATCGAAGAAATTTTGAGTTTAGATGCTAAAGAATTTGATTTAAATGGCGTAAAAGCAGTGATTAATCAGGTGAACACAGCATCGATTGAAGATGTGATGCAAATGAAAGCGGATTTAGAAGCAGGGATGCAAAAAGTGATTGACGAAAAATCGCTAGATTTATTTATGTTGTTGATTACGGATATTGTGAATAGTAATTCACAAACAATTACTCTTGGAAAAAGGGCGGATTTAATTGAAAAATCTTATGGAGTAAAATTAGAAAATCATACAGCTTTGTTAAAAGGAGTTGTTTCTCGAAAAAAACAAGTGGTTCCAATTTTAACAGAAAATGCATAGAAGGTAAACAGGGACAGGGGAACACCCTGTCCTAAAAAATAATTAGATGAAATAGGAGTAGCAAAATTGAGTGGTAGAAATAATCGTATTGTAAGAAACAGAGATAGAAGTAGTCATTTTTTAGGAAACACAAAAGTGCTAAAAATAGCAGCAAGTGTGATTGCTATTGTGTTATTAGTGGTTGTTATTTTTTTGTTTTTTAGAAAAGAAAAAGATGTGAAAAAGACAATTTGTTTAGCAGAAGGTGGCAATATTTCATATGAATATTTTTTGCTAACGTCAGGCGAAAAACTTGGTGTAATTGATAAGAAAGGAAATTTGGTCCTTGATGCGAAATATGACCAAATCGATATTCCGAATCCTTCTAAACCAGTTTTTATTTGTAAAACAGAGCAAGAAACCAAAGTTTTGAATGAAAAAAACGAGGAAATATTGGCACAATATGAAGAAATTGAAGCAGTAAAGCCTTCTACGAGTGTTGATAATGAAATGGAAAAACAGGCGCTAAAGTATAAGAAAAATGGTTTGTATGGTTTGCTGGATTTGGAGGGAAACGTTGTAAAAGAAGCAATTTACCAAGAAATTAGTAGCCTAAATGACAAACCAGGAAGTATCTTAGTCAAAAAAGACGAGAAGTATGGTATTTTGGATGCCAAAGGAAATGATGTGATTGATTTAGCCTATGATTCCATTGCAGCGGATGGCTATTATTTGCCTGATATTTCGTATGAGAAAACGGGCTATATTGTTGCTAAAAAATCGAGTGATGGTATTAATTTTGGTTACATAAATGCGCAAGGAGAATGCTTGTTAGATACGAAATATGAGTCGATTGAAAGAGCGCTTAAATATGACGAAGATGAGCCTTATTTAATAGCGATGCAAAATGGCAAAAAAGGCGTTTTTAAAAATACGAAAAAAATCATTGATTTGAATTACCAAGATATCCATTATTCCGAACTTTCTAAAGTTTTTGTGGTGGAGAAAAATGGAAAATATGGTTTTTATAAAACCAATGGAAAGTCAATTTTAAAGCCAGAGTACACGCAATATTCCATTGCGGGAAACTATATTTCCGTAGAGAAAGAGGGCGAGAAGAAATTATTTGATATTAACGGAAATTTAGTCAATACCACTTCCTATACCAAAATGATTGAGACAGAAAATCCCGCCTATTTTATTGCGGAAGACGAAAATGGCTATTATAGTATCATCAGTAAAGACATCAACATTGATAAAAAATATACGCAAGTGGCGTATGCATTTGACAATTATTTTATTTTCACAGACGAAAACAGTAAATCAGGCGTAATCAATGCTGCGATTAATGAAATCGAAATAGAGCCGAAGTACGATTTTATTATTTTAATTGAAGGGACTTGCTTTTTGCAGGCGGTTGACGGCATGAATGGTTATACAGATGTTTACTCGAACCAATTAGAGAAAGTGTTTACCATGCAGGATTGCATTGTACAAAATTTAGAAAACGATTATTCTGTGGTGTATTCTGGAACCGATAGAAAATATCTAAATAAAAATGGTGAAATCGTGGAAAATACAGAAATTTATCCAGATAAAAAATTGTATAGTTTTAAGCAAAACGACAAATGGGGATTTGTTGATAAAGCAGGAAAAAATGTGGTCCAGTGTCAATATGATTTGGTAACAGAACTCAATGAATATGGTTTTGCTGGCATAAAAAAAGGCGAAAAATGGGGCGTTGTGAATGAAAATGGCGAAGTGATAGTAGAGCCAAGTTATGAACTAGATACTTACTTTTTCCCACAATTTATTGGGAAGTATTTGCTAAATCAATCTGAGACAACGTATTGTGAAGATTTAGAAAAAGGAGAGAAACAATGAACCAACAATTAGAAAAAATGGTGCTAGAGGCAGAGGAAAATTTGAAATCAGAATTGGCTAAAGTGGATTTGGCTTGTATGCGAAATAGCCAAAAAGTGTTGGCTGCTTTTCAGAAAAATAAAATTTCAGAAGTTCATTTTGGGTCAACCACTGGTTATGGGTATGACGATCTTGGACGAGATACGATTGAAAAGGTATTTGCGGACGTTTTGGGCGCAGAAGATGCGCTGGTTAGAACCCAGTTTATTTCAGGAACGCATGCGATTACAGTTTTGCTGTTTGCGATGTTGCGCCCGGGCGACACGATGCTTAGTATTTGCGGGAAGCCCTATGATACTTTGGACTCCGTTATTGGTTTTGACGATAATCCGAGTTCACTCAAATCTTACCAGATTCATTATGAACAAATTGATTTGGTAAGTAATGATTTTGATATTCCCCAAATTGTAGAAAGAGTAGCGCAGAAGAATGTGAAGCTCATTGAAATTCAGCGTTCTCGCGGTTATGCACTAAGGGAAAGTTTGACCATTGAAAAAATTGAAAAAGTGATAAAAGCAATTCGTAAAGTCAACCAAGAAGTCATCATTATGGTGGATAATTGCTATGGGGAGTTTGTGGACGAAAAAGAACCGCTTGCGGTTGGAGCTGATATTATGGTTGGTTCTTTGATTAAAAATCTGGGTGGCGGTTTGGCGCCAAATGGGGCGTATATTGCAGGAAAAAAGGATTTGGTAAATTTGGCAGCAGAACGTTTGACTTCTCCGGGACAACGGAAAGGAAGTTGGACCAACTTTGGGAATTAATAAAAATATTTTACAAGGCTTGTATTTAGCGCCATCCGTTGTAGCAAGTAGCTTGAAGACAGCTATTTTTACGAGTTATATGCTAGAAAAATTAGGTTACAAAGTGCAGCCAAAATATAACGAAAAAAGGGCTGATATTGTGCAAACTATTGAATTTGGAGACGAAGAAAAAATGATAAAATATTGCCAAGGCATCCAAAGCGGTTCTGCGATTGATTCCAATTCGGTTCCGATGCCTTGGGAAATGCCGGGCTATACCGATAAAGTGATTATGGCAGCCGGAGCTTTTACGATGGGCTCATCGATTGAGCTTTCTTGTGATGCGCCAATTCGTGCGCCTTATGTAGCGTTTCAGCAAGGCGCTTTGACATATGAATATGGGAAATTGGGTGTTTTGAATGCCATCGAAAATATCATGTAGGAAAATATTTTTGGAAAGGGAAAAATGGGAGCAATCAAAATAAAAGAAAAAACAATTCAATATCGTCTAGAACGAAAAAGAATTAAAAATTGTTACATAGCGATTAAAGAAGGCGAAGTGATTGTACGTGTGCCAACTAAAACGTCGCAAGAGAGAATTGAAGAAATTATTTTGAAAAGGGCGAATTGGATTTTGGAAAATCTAAAAAAGCAGCAAAAAAGTTTGCCGAAAACTTATGTAGACGGAGAAATTTTTAGTGTTTTAGGAAAAGATGTTGTTTTGAAAATTTCTTATGAAAAAAACGTTAAACCCAAATTAAAATTTTGGCTTGGAAAATTGCAAGTGACGCTTCAAAGTGAGAAAAAGGAAGAAACAAAGGAAATCACGCAAAAATTGATGGAAAAGTTTTATGATGAATTGGCAGAAAAAGAAGTCGAAAAAGCGATGCGAAAAGTTGTGGCGAAAGTTGGGATTGCGCCACAATCGTATCAAGTGAAAAACTTAAAAAGTACATGGGGAAATTGTTCGATTGCAGGCAGAATTAGTTTGAGTAAAAATCTTGTGCTGTATAGTAGGCAGGCGATTGAATATGTTTGTTTACATGAAGTTTGTCATTTGAAACACATGAACCACTCCAAACAGTTTTGGGCAATGGTGAAAAAATACATGCCGAATTATAGATTAGCAGAAGAGGAATTGAAAATTTGCAAAAAATAGTAAAAAAGGTCGAATATAGTATTGCATTTATTTTCATTTGCTGATAAAATAAATATGGAATATTATTTGATAAAGAGGTAATTATTCACATGATAGATTTTAAAAATGTAAGTAAATTATACGATACTGGTACGGAAGCGGTACATAATGCGACTTTTACGATTGATAAAGGTGAATTTGCTTTTTTAGTAGGGGCATCTGGTTCGCGGAAAGTCAACACTGATTAAGCTAATTTTGAAAGAAGAGGAAGCATCTCAAGGAAATATCATTATTAATGGAAAAGATATTACTTTTTTGAAGCCAAAGCGAGTTCCATATTTGCGAAGAAGTATGGGGGTCGTTTTTCAGGATTTTCGTTTGTTGCCTGATAAAACCGTTTACGAAAATGTTGCCTTTGCGATGTATATCGTAAAAGCAACACCAAAGCATATCCGAAGACAAGTTCCGATGGTGCTATCTTTGGTAGGACTTAGCAACAAAGCAAAAATGTATCCCAATGAGTTGTCTGGTGGAGAACAGCAAAGAGTTGCTCTTGCACGTGCTTTAGTGAATAATCCTTCTATGATTATTGCAGACGAGCCAACAGGAAATTTGGATCCAGATACAGCTTGGGACATTATGAATTTGTTAAATGAAATTAATGCAAGAGGTACGACTGTTGTCATGGCGACACATGCAAAAGATATAGTAGATAAAATGAAAAAAAGAGTAATTGAAATTAACAACCGGAATAATTGTAAGAGACGATAGAAAAGGTGGTTATGATAGTGGGAAGTAATTATTTATTAAAAGAAGGCATTAAAAATGTTTTTAAAAATAAGAAATCAACCATGATATCACTTGTAACAATGATTTTGACAATGTTTTTGTTTGGTGCTTTTTTTGCGATTGGTGAAAATGTCAATAGCGTGTTGGAGCAAGTCCAGAGAAATCAGGGGATGGAAGTATTTATTCAAAAAGAAGCAACCAATGAGCAAATTGCTGATTTGGAAGAAAATATCAAAAACTTAGAAGGAATTAATACCGTTATTTTTAAAAGCAAGCAAGAGGCGCTAGATACGATGAAAGAAAGACTAAAAGACAATCAAGAGTTATTTGAAGGATATGAAGGCGAAAATAATATTTTTTCAGCTTCTTTTGTGGTTACTTTAACAGATTTGAGTTTGGCAACAGAAATTGAGGCAAAAATTGAAGCAATGGAAAATGTAAAAAAAATTACGACCAATAATGACACGATTAATACACTTATGAAAATTGCAAACGGGATTAGAATTGCTATTGGAATTATCTCAATTATATTAATTGTGATTTCAGTTACCATTATTTCAAACACGATTAGGCTAACAGTCCATGCTAGAAGAAAAGAAATTTCTATTATGAAATATGTTGGTGCAACTAATCATTTTATTCGTCTGCCATTTGTGATTGAAGGAATTATGATTGGAATTGTTGCTGCCATTATTACATTATTAGTGGTTGGTGGAATTTATGATTTGATTGTGCAAAATATTGGTAATTCTATTGTTTTACAAAAAATGGGTGTGACGTTATTACAATTTAGAGAAATTGCGAAAGTGATTGCCATTGTGTATGGTAGTTTAGGAATTGGTGTTGGTGTGATTGGTAGTTCAATATCCATGAAAAAGTATTTGGAGGTTTAAAATTTGGTAAAAAAATTTATTAAAGTTAATTTCCTAATTTTAGTAATATTTTTCAATTTAATCGGTAGCTCTTTTGCAGAAAATAAACAAAATAGTGATAAAGTAATCGAGTTAAAAGAACAAAAACAGGAACTGCAAGAACAAAACCAAGTAAAACAAGAGCAATTGCAGTTTGTAAGTGAAGAATTATCAGGAACAGTGATAGAAATTGCGGAATTAACACAAAACATATTGGACAAGCAGACAGAAATGGAAGAGCTAGAAGGAAAAGCAGAGATTTTGTCTGAGCGAATTGAAAAAGTTGAACAGGAATTAGAGAATGCGACAAAGGAATATAACACAGAAAAAGACTTGTTAGAAAAAAGATTGGTTGCTATGTATGAAATGGGCGAAACTTCCTATTTAGATTTGATTTTGAATTCAAAAGGAATTTCTGATTTTCTATCTAATTATTATTACATCTCAGAGATTGCAGCAACAGACAGTGAGCTTTTGGATTTGGTAAAAGAGCAAAAAGATAGAATTGAGAATTTGATGATTCATTTGCAAGACAATCAAAGAGAACTGTCGGAAGCCAAGGAAGGTGCAGAAAAGGCGTCCATTGCTTTATCCAATATGGTTATTATCCGAAATCAAAGGCTAGAAAATTTGAGTGCAGAAGAGTTGCAGTTGCAACAGCAAGTGGAAGAATATCAAGCTCAAATGCAGGCAATTGAGTCAGAAATCCGTTTGTTGACAATTGCGAGTGACAATTCAGAATATGTTGGTGGCAATTTTGCTTGGCCGGTTCCGGGTTATACAAGAATTAGCTCACCCTTTGGCATGAGAACACATCCGATTACTGGTGTGTACAAACTTCACACAGGCACAGATATCAGTGCTCCTATGGGAACAACGTTTATTGCATCCAATGATGGAATTGTCACAAAAGCAGGTTTCAATCGTGCTTATGGAAATATGGTTATTATTGACCATGGTGGTGGAGTTTCTAGTTTATATGCGCATGGCTCCGGAATTTTAGTCGAAGAACGGACAAGTGGTTACGCAGCGGAACACCAGTTTTAAAAGTTGGTTCAACAGGCTATTCAACAGGTCCACATGCCCATTTTGAAATTCGAATCAATGGAAATTATGTGAATCCATTGGATTATTTGCAACAAGAAAATCCAAAAGAAATTTTGACACAGACAGTAGAATTAAAAGAAAGTACAGAAGAATAGAGGAGGTTATTTGGGATGAAAATTAATAAATTGAAAAAAGTTGAATATATTATTAGTATCTTACTTGTGATGATGTTGTTTTTGGGGACAATTTCAGTATATGCCAACCAAAAAACAGATTTGACAAATGAGCAAAAGGATATTGATAAACAAATTCAAGAAACAAGTTCTGAAATTGCAGGTGTTAAGTCTCAAATGACAGATGCTTTAAATCAAATTAATAATTATAATGCACAAATTGGAACTTATGAAGATGAGATTGATACCCTAGAAACACAGGTTTCTACCTTGCAAACTCAAATTACAGAAAAAGAAGCCAATATTCAAGAACAGCAAAAAAAATATGAAGAGCAGAAAGATTTACTAGAAAAAAGGTTAGTGGCTATGTATGAGAGTGGAACGACTTCTTATTTAGATATGTTACTTAGTTCCAATAGTTTGTCTGATTTTATTTCAAAATATTATGTGATTGAACAATTAACGGAATACGATAATGACTTATTAGACGGAATTGAAACTACCAAAAAGCAAATTGAAACAGAAAAGGCTGCTTTAGAAAATGCAAGAAATGAAGTGCAAAGTTCAAAAACACAAGCAGAAAATAAGAGAAATTCTTTGTCTGTTTTAGTGAATGAAAAAAATACATTAGTAGGAAATTTATCTGCTGAAGAAAAGGAATTGCAACAAAGGTTAGAGGAATTTGAAGAAGATAAAAAGGAAATTCAAAGGCAATTAGCAGAAATTGCAAGACAAGAGGAAGAAGAAAGAAGAAAAGCAGCAGAAGCAGCAGCTAAAAAAGCAGGAAAACCAGTGAGTGATGCGGATATTAGCTTTACACCAAATACTTCTGGTTTTATTTGCCCATTGTCAGGAAAATCAAAACGAAATATTACGACTGGAATGAATGGGTATAAAGGTCATACTGGAGTTGATTTTGCGTGCCCAGAAGGAACACCAATATTGGCTGCTAAATCAGGCAGAGTCATTAAGTCTGAGGCAAAAATCAGAAATGGTAAATATTATAGTTACGGAAATTATGTAACAATTACACATGGTGACGGAACTATGACTTTATATGCACACATGAGTAGAAGAGCAGTTAGCACCAATGAGCAAGTTAGTCAGGGGCAAGTGATTGGTTATGTTGGTTCAACAGGAAATTCAACAGGAAACCATTTGCATTTTGAAATTTTTGTGAGTGGAAGAAGAGTCAATCCATCTCAATATTTACCGTAAAAATAGAAAATCCAACTATTAAAGAAAATTTAATAGTTGAAAAACAGGATTTCTAAGGAGGAAGAATGGAATCATATCAAAGAAAACAATTGATTTATAAATGTGTATTATCTACGATATTAGTGGCGTGTGTGACAGCAGTTGTTACTTTTTATGTAACATATAATAGCTTGGGGAGAAATCATTTGTTGGTCATGGGAAGTTCCAATGAAAATGGAACCGAAAATATCAGCGCAATTTCTACTAATTTAAAAAGTTTCAGAACTTTAATTGATGAGTATTACATAGGTGATATTGATGAACAAAAAATGATGGATGAAACGGTAAAGGGTTATGTCAATGGACTAGAAGACGAATATTCAGAATATATGACAGCAAGTGAATGGGAAGATTATCAAGCAGATGCTTTAGGAAATTATGTTGGAATTGGAATTTACATGAGCCAAGATACGAATGGTAATATTGTGATTTTGGAGCCAATGGAGGAATCGCCAGCAGAAGCAGTTGGGCTAAAAAGTGGAGATATTATCATAGAGGTAGATAGTGAATCTGTGATTGGTTCCAATACGCAAGAAGTGGCATCTAAAGTAAAAGGGGAAGAAGGTACCAAAACGCATTTGAAAATTCTAAGAAATAATGAATATCTAGAGTTTGACGTAGAAAGAAAAGGCATTAAAGTATATCATGTCAAAAGTGAAATGAAGGAAAATCAGATTGGTTATATTAAATTATCAACTTTTGATGAAGGATGTAGTGCAGAATTTAAAACAGCTTTTGAAAATTTACAGGCACAGGGAGCACAGAAGTTGGTGCTTGATTTAAGAGATAATACTGGTGGTTTGGTAGATGAAGCATTAGAAATTGCTGATATGATGATTCCAAAAGGGCAAACGATGTTGCTAACCGTTGATTCAAAAGAAAATAAAGAAGTGACCAAAGCAGAAGAAGAGCCAATCATTAATATGGATATGGTGGTTTTGGTCAATGGTTATTCAGCGAGTGCTTCTGAAATTTTGGTTGGCGCTTTGAAGGATAATCAAAAAGCAACCATTGTTGGAAAGAAAACGTATGGAAAAGGCGTCATTCAAAATGTATTTTCTTTGACAGATGGTAGTGTTTTGAAGCTGACCACAGCAGAATATTTTACGCCGAATGAAGTGAAAATCAACAAAATTGGAATTGAGCCGGATGTTGAAGTAGAAGATGTTCCAGAGGAAGAAGGAGCAGAAGAAATCGATGAGCAATTAAATAAAGGTTTAGAAATTTTGCAGAAGTAGTTTTTATTAAAGGAGAAAAAATGCAGGAAAAAAGGGACGATAATGGATATAATGACATAATATATGGAAGAAATGCTGTTTTAGAATGGCTAAAATCTGGCAAGGATATGAATAAAATTTGGCTAGAACGTGGAGAAAAACATGGCTCTATTAAGGAAATTATAGCAAAAGCAAAAGAAGCTCAAGTGGTTATAGTAGAAGTTGAGAAAGCAAAATTGGATGAGTTGACAAAGGAAAATCATCAAGGCGTGGTGGCAGCAGTGCCTCCGTTTGACTATTGCGAAGTAGAGGATATTTTGGATTTTGCAAAAGAGAAACAGGAGTCGCCTTTTGTTTTGTTGTTGGATGGAATTGAGGATCCACATAATTTAGGGGCGATTATTAGAACAGCGGAAACAGCTGGCGTGCATGGCATTATCATTCCAAAAAGAAGAAGTGCAAGTGTCAATAGCACTGTGAGCAAAGTTTCTGCTGGTGCGACCACCTACATGAAAGTGGCTCGCGTGAATAACTTGAATGATGCCATTCGTAGTTTGAAAAAAAGTGGTTTGTGGATTGTTGGAACAGATGGGGAAGCAAACATAGATTATGATGACCAAGATTTGACGGGACCAATTGCGATTGTCATTGGTAGCGAAGGTTTTGGAATGAGCAAGTTAGTGAAAGAAAATTGTGATTTTTTGGTGAAAATTCCAATGAAGGGGAAAATTACTTCACTGAATGCTTCTGTGGCAGCTGGGGTTATGTTATATGAGGTAGTCAAACAAAATAAGAAAAAATAATTGTAAATTTTTTATGTTATCTCTTGAAATTTGTTAAATTTTCTGATATAATAATATAAAATGTACGAAAGATGTGAGTAAAAGTGAGTTTTATTTACATCTTTTTTAATTGAATCCGTAGGGGGACGAATATGAAAAAAAATAAAATTGAGTTTTGCAAAGCGATTTTGAAAAAGAAATTATATATTATTTTAATTGCTGTAATATTTGCGATTACCGGAATTGCTTATACTTTGACAAATGTGGAATTTGTGGCAACCAAGAAGATTTTGATGGGGAATTCAGAAAATATGCAAACCTATCAAGAGTTTTTGAAAGGTTCTGAATTGTTAGAAAATGCCATTCAAAATGCAGGTGTGAATTTGAGTAAAACAGAGTTAGAAAAGGGCTTGGAAATCAGTCTTGTGGATGATACGAATGTGCTTGAAATCAAACTGGCAGGCGAAAAGGCGGATGAAATAAAAGCTGTTTCAGATGAAATAATCAGGAGTTTTCGTCAAAAACTTTATGAGGTTTATGGGGAAGTAACCTTTTATGAAATTGACAATTCGGGAGATTTTTATAGCAAAGGAAATACAGTGGTTGTTGGAATGCTTGCTTTTGTGGTTGGTTTGGGATTGTCGAGTGCCTTTTTTGCAATTTGTATTTTGCTGGATAATAAAATTAAAACTTGCAAAGAAATTGAAGAAATTACCAATTTGAAAGCACTGATTTCCATACCCTACATAAAAAATATTAAAAAGAAAAAATTGAATATTAGAAATATTCGAGCACATCATAGTTCTGTTTTTAAAACATTGATGACCAATATTCAATTTGTGGATGTGAAAAATGATTTAAAAAGTAAAACGATTTTGATTACGAGTCCGAAGTCGTTTGAAGGAAAAACGTATGTGGCAACTAATTTGGCGATTGAGTTTGCAAAAGCTGGTAAAAAGGTCATTATGATTGATGGCGATATGCGAAAAGGGCGCCTTGCTAAAATTTTTGAGTTGCCAAATGATTTAGGTTTTTCTAATTATTTATCAAACCTAAATGCCAATGGAAATGCCATTAATGAGAGAATTAATCGTTTTATTAATGATACAGAAATTCGTAATTTGAATGTGATTACAGCGCGGAAATATCCCGCCAAATGCTGCTGAGTTATTGAAGAATGGAAAATTGAAACAGTTGATAAAAGATTTGAAAGTGTTTTATGATATTATTATTTTTGATACAGTTTCTATATTGGAGGCGCCAGAGGCTAGTATTTTGGCGAACGAGTCAGATTTGATTTTGATGATGTCTTCTTACGGAAACACGAAAATAGAGGAATTCACAAAAGCATATGAGAAAATCAAAGATATTGACGAGGTTATGGTTGGAATGGGCTTGAATAAAATTCCAGACCGTAAATTGAAAAAGAGATTGGCAAATATAAAAGTTAGGTGGAAACGTTGGACGAATAAATTTTTAGGTCAAATGAGTGTGTATTGGAAAAAATTAAAACAATTGCTGAAGAATTTTAGAAAAATAGGGATTGTTGTTGCTTTTGTCGGAAGTGTGCTTGTGGCTGGAGGAGCGCAATTGAAAAAAATCGTAGTAAAAATAGGTCAAAATATCAAATTAAAGTCGCAAAATATGAAAGAACAGATTAAAAATTATAAAGCAAAACGTGAGAAGATTAAACTGATTGAGTCTGGAAGCATCATTGTTGAGCCAGAGAAAAAGACGCCGAAAGTGCTTGAAAAAGAGGAAATGATTGCAGAAGAACCAAGCGAAGAGTTAGAAGCAAAACCTGCTTTTGTCTATGTTGAAAAACAAAATAAGAGTAAATTTGATTTAATAAGAGAACAGCAAGAAAAAAAGGAAGTAGCCAGAACAAAAACTCGTGAAGAATTGCAAGCTGAGCAGAGGATTGAAAGAGAGAAAAAAGAAGCAGAGAAAAAGCTACAAGAAGAGGAAATGAAAAATTTTAAAGATATCGATTTTCAATCAGAAGAAACTATAACAGAAGAGATGATCAGACGCCAAGTGGAAATGGATGATATGATTAGAATGGCAGAATTGGAAAAACAAGAAGAAAAAATGAATTTGAAAAAGCAAAAGTTATTAAAGAAAATGGAGAAGAAAAAAGAGCGTGAAGCCAAAAAAGAAATGAAAGCGAAAATGAAAGAAGAAAAAAAGGCTTCTCGTGAAAGAGTAAAACAAATTTATATTGAAGAGGCAAGAATTGATGCGCAATTGAAGGAAGATAATTTGTATCCACGAATTCGTATGCAATAAAAAATTGTGAAAAAGGCTTGATTTTTGGAAAATTTTATGTTATACTATAATTGTATAGTATAACTATACAATCCAATAAGGAAGGAAAGTGAGAACCAAATGAGTGCAAATGCACAAAAGGAAGTTAGTAAAAATCAAATAGGACAATGGTTGAGACAAACAGTTGTAGGTCAAATTTTAGGAGAGGCTTTCACAGCTTTTTCAAGTATGTCAGGATTTGAGGAGGAAGAGACACCACAAGAAGCGATTGCATATGATACAAAGAAAAAGCCAATGGAAAAAGAAGAAAATGAAAAGACACAAAAAGCAATTGATTTACAACAAGAATCAGCGGAAAAGTTGATTAGTAGAGTATTTGATACGACTCATACGTTTGATAATGATGCGTCTGAAAAAGATTTTAATGATAGAGTAAGGTTTGAAAAGCAAGAGGAGATCTTAGAAAACAAGAAAAGTAAACAAGAAACTCAAAAAAGTGTGCAAAAACAAGTAAAAGCGGATAGTGATTATCAAAAAGAGAGAGGAAATTAAAAAATAAAAATTTGGGTATTGACTAATTATTTATTTTGTGATATAAATAATTAGTCAATGTTTATTATCAGAACAATTTGTTCTAATCTAACATGTGATTTCGTATTTTTGCGGCCCCTTGGTCAAGCGGTTAAGACGCCACCCTCTCAAGGTGGAATCATGGGTTCGATTCCCGTAGGGGTCACCACTAAAATTCTGAAAGAAGATAGTAAAATGATGTTTTACTTCTTTTTTTATCTCAATTTATCCAATTAAAATTGAAAATAAGGAGGTAGATTTATGCTAAAAATTAGTAAATATTACAAACCATTTATGGTATTGATTTTAACGGCAATTGTATTGTTATTTACGCAGGCAATGTGTGATTTGAAATTACCAGATTATATGTCAGATATTGTCAATGTTGGAATTCAGTCAAATGGAATTGAGCAAGTGGCGCCTGAAATGGTTTCAGAAAATGGATATGAACTGATGAAGACATTTATGACAGAACAAGATAAGGCTTATATTGAGGCTCGATATCATTTGGAAAATGGGCGAAATGTTTATGTGTTATCGGAAAATTTAGAGAAAGAGGAAGTGGAGGAATTAAGCCATATTTTTGCAGTGGCTAGTCGAACGATGCTGAATGTATTTTCACAAGTGACGAATATGGCAGGAAGTGAAGTGATTTCCATGCAAAATACAGAAGAACTAGATTTTAGTAAAGTTTATGAAATCCTTGCTATGTTAAACATGTTACCAGAAGAAACAATTAAAAAAGCAAGAGAGGAAGCGTTACAAACACCAGAAAGTATGCTAACATCAATTGGTTTGGTTGTGACAGAAAGTTTCTATCGTGAAGTCGGAATGGATATTTCCAACATTCAAATCAAATTTATTGTAAAAACAGGTTTTAAAATGCTTGGCGTTTGTGTAATTGGAATTGTTGCAGCGATTTTGGTAGGATATTTAGGGGCTAAAATTGGGGACGGAATTGGTCGAGATTTGCGAAAAGATGTGTTTCAGAAGGTGCAAAGTTTTGGTACAACAGAATTTAATAAATTTTCTTCGGCTTCTTTGATTACGAGAACCACAAATGATATTACACAGGTGCAAAATGTTGTGGTAATGGCAATTAGAATGTTATTTTATGCACCGATTATGGGAATCGGTTCACTGATTATGATGTCGCAAAAAACAAATGAGTTAACCTGGACAATAGCTCTTGTTTGTATGATTATTATTGGCTTGATTATCTTTTTGTTTGTGGTGGTTTTGCCGAAAATAAAAATCGTGCAAAAATTAACGGATAAAATTAATTTGGTGGCAAAAGAGAATTTGTCAGGTTTGATGGTGGTAAGAGCATTTGGCACGCAAAAATATGAAGAAAATCGTTTTGACAAAATTAATACAGAAGTGATGAAAACAAACCGATTTATCAATCGTTCGATGGGACTGATGATGCCTTGTATGATGCTTGCTATGAATGGTTTGAACCTATTGATTTTGTGGTTTGGAGCCAAAGCGATTGCGGGAGCCAGTATCCAAGTGGGAGATTTGATGGCTGTTATGCAGTATGGCATGCATGTTGTAATGAGCTTTTTATTTGTGTCTATGATGTTTGTGATGCTTCCAAGAGCGTCTGTTTCTGCAAATCGTATTATGGAAGTTTTGGAAACAGAAATTAGTATCAATAATCCAGAAAAACCAAAGGATTTTAAAGAAGATAAAATGGGATATGTGGAATTCAAAAATGTGGACTTTTCTTATCCGGGAGCTGATGAGAAGATTTTGGAAAAGATTAATTTTGTGGCAAAACCGGGACAAACAACAGCTTTTATTGGGACAACAGGCTCACGGAAAATCAACTTTAATTCAATTAATTCCGCGTTTGTTTGAAGTCACCAATGGCGAGGTTTTGGTAAATGGTGTGAATGTAAAAGATGTCACTTTGGAAAATTTGCATAACCAAATTGGTTATGTTCCACAAAAGGGAAGTTTACTTTCTGGAACAATTGAGACAAATTTGAAATATGGCAATGAGGAGGCGGAAGAAGGATTTTTGCAAAAATGTGCGGAAGTGGCGCAGGCAACAGAATTTATTGAGTCAAAAGAAGAAAAATATCAGGCGCCTATTTCGCAAGGGGCCAAAAATGTGTCTGGTGGTCAAAAACAAAGATTGTCAATCGCTAGAGCTTTAGTGAAAAATGCACCAATTTATATTTTTGATGATAGTTTTTCTGCCTTAGATTTTAAAACAGATAGCAAATTGCGAGCCGCTTTGAAAGAACATATTGCGAATGCAACTTTGCTGATTGTGGCGCAAAGAGTAAGTACAATTATGCATGCAGAGCAGATTATTGTATTAGAAGAGGGAAAAATTGTCGGAAAGGGTACTCATCAGGAACTTTTGAAAAATTGTCCAACTTACTATGAAATTGCATCAACACAATTAAGTGAGGAGGAATTGAAAAATGGAACAGAATAAAACAATGAGGCGTGGACCAATGGGGCGAGCAGGAGGGCCTGCTCCTGTTGAAAAAGCAAAAGATTTTAAAGCAACTTTGAGAAAATTGTTCAGTTATTTGGCAAAATACAAAATTGTGCTGTTTATCGTTATTTTATGTGCGATTATTTCTACAATTTTTAATATTGTGGGACCTAAAATATTAGGAAACATCACAACCGAAATTTATGCTGGCGTGATGCAAATGATTGCAGGAACGGGCGGAATTGATTTTGCTGCGATAAAACGTATTGTTTTAATATTAGTTGCATTGTATTTGACAAGTGCGATTTTTCAGTATTTGCAAAGTTATTTGATGGTTGGTGTTGGTCAAAAGTTTACGTATACGTTGCGCAAAGGCATTAGCCAGAAAATCAATCAATTGCCGATAAAATATTTTGACAAAAAGACGCATGGTGAGGTGCTTTCCTACATTACAAATGATGTGGATACCATTGCGCAAAATTTGAACCAAAGTATCACACAAGTGATTACGTCAATTACAACTTTAATTGGGATTTTGATCATGATGTTCTCGATTTCTTGGCAGATGTCTTTGATTGCGATTTTAGTGCTTCCAGTTTCAACATTTTTTACTTTTCAAGTGATTAAAAAATCGCAAAAATATTTTACCAAACAACAAGAATATTTGGGGCATGTAAATCGGGCACATTGAGGAAATGTATGCCAATCATGATTTGGTAAAGGTATTTAATGGGGAAGAAAAATCTATTGAGCAATTTAATGAGTATAATAATACATTGTATCATTGTGCTTGGAAAGCTCAATTCTTGTCAGGTTTGATGCAACCAATTATGAATTTTATTGCCAATATTGGATATGTCATTATTTGTATTATGGGAGGCGTTTATGCTAGCCGTGGCACCATAACGGTGGGAAATATTCAAAGTTTTATTCAATATATGCGCCAATTTACGCAGCCAATTACGCAACTTGCCAATGTGAGTAATATGATACAATCCATGATTGCAGCTTGTGAGAGAGTTTTTGAGTTTTTGGAAGAGGAAGAAGAAGTGCCAGATACGAATCACCCAAAATCGACACAAGATATTAAGGGAAATGTAGATTTTGAGCATGTGAAGTTTGGTTATGATGCTGATAAAATTATTATAAAAGATTTTTCAGCCAAGGTGGAACAAGGCAAAAAAATTGCGATTGTGGGTCCAACAGGTGCCGGAAAAACCACGCTTGTTAAACTTTTGATGCGTTATTATGACATTGCTTCTGGAGAAATTAAAATTGATGGAATTGACATAAAATATTTCAAGAGGGATGATTTGAGAAGTATTTTTGCTATGGTGCTTCAGGACACATGGTGTTTTAATGGAACTGTTATGGAGAATATTCGCTATGGAAAATTAGATGCGACAGATGAAGAAGTGATTCAAGCCGCAAAAGCTGCTCAAGTGGACCATTTTGTACGAACTTTTCCAGAAGGATATCAAACGATTTTGAATGAAGATTCGACTAATATTTCGCAAGGACAAAAGCAGCTTTTAACAATTGCAAGAGCATTTTTGGTGGATCCGAAAATTTTGATTTTGGATGAGGCGACTTCGTCTGTTGATACCAAAACAGAAATGCAAATTCAAAAGGCAATGGATAATTTGATGAAAGGCAGAACCAGTTTTGTGATTGCCCATCGCTTGTCGACTGTTAGAGATGCAGATTTAATTTTGGTAATTCGTGAGGGCGACATTATAGAACAAGGAACTCATGAAGAATTGTTGAAATTGGGTGGCTTTTATGACAAATTGTACAATAGCCAGTTCGAGGAATGTAATTAAGTTAGCCGTTAGAATGAACGAGTGTTATGGATAACTAAAAAAACTGTTTCTGAAAAGCAGTGAAAAAATAAAATAATTAAGGTGGAAAAAATGGAAGAAACAAAAATAGAAGATTTAGAACAAAAAGAAAATGTTAAAACAAATGAAAACCCATTAGGAACAGAAAAAATTAGTAAATTGATTAAGCAATTTGCCATTCCATGTATTATTTCATTGGTGGTGAGTTCGCTCTACAACATTGTAGACCAAATATTTATTGGGCAAGGCGTCGGTTATTTAGGAAATGCGGCAACCAATATTGTGTTTCCGTTTACGGTGGTAACACTTGCTTTCTCTCTAATGATAGGCGATGGAGCGTCAAGCTATTTGAGTTTAAGCTTGGGAAAAAATGATAAGGAAAGTGCTACCAAAGGAATTGGAAATGCCATTGTCATTTCAGTGATGTTAGGAATTTTATTTTTAATCATTGGTTTTGTGTTTCGCGATGGTTTGCTAAAACTGTTTGGGGTAACGGAAAGTTCCTATGAATATGCGAAACAATATATGACTTATATTGTGATTGGAATGCCATTTTTTATTGTAACCAATGCACTAAATTCCATTATTAGAGCAGATGGCTCGCCACAATATGCCATGGCAACAGTGCTAGTTGGGGCTATTTTAAATCTTATTTTGGATCCAATTGCAATATTTGTGCTTCACATGGGAGTCAAAGGGGCTGCGATTGCAACCGTGATTGGGCAAGTAGTATCAGGGATTATTTCAATTTTGTATATTAAGAAATTTAAGTCAATTGCATTGACAAAAGAAAGTATGAAATTAGAATTTAAAACTATTAAGAAAATTTGTAGTTTAGGAATTTCAAGTTTTATTACACAAGTAGCAGTGACAATTGTCATTATAGTAATCAATCAAATGTTGACCAAATATGGAGCGGAATCAAAATATGGAAGCGATATTCCGTTATCAGCTTTAGGAATTGTAATGAAAGTCAGCCAAATTGTGAATTCCATTGTGATTGGACTGGCAGCTGGTGCGCAACCAATTATTGGTTTTAACTATGGAGCAAAAAAATATGAACGTGTATTAAAAACGTATGGATTTGCGATTAAAGTTGCTTTGAGCATTACCATAATGGGAACGGTGATTTTTCAGCTATTTCCACAAGTTATCATCAATTTATTTGGGCAAGAAGATGAATTGTATAATGAATTCGCCAAAATGTCATTCCGAATATTTTTGATGTTTTTGATATTTAATTCATTTCAAATTACATCTGGCATCTTTTTTCAAGCCATTGGAAATCCAGTCAAAGCGGCTATTTTGTCTTTGTCTCGTCAGATAGGATTTTTGGTTCCAGCGCTTTTGATTTTGCCACGTTTTTTTGGCGTTCAAGGTGTTTTGTATGCTGGACCAACAGCAGATTGTTTAGCTTTTATTTTAGCGGTAACTTTTGCTGTTAGAGAAATGAAAAAGTTAAAAAATATGAGTAAAGAAGTGGAGGTAAATTGATATGATTATAACGATTGGTAGAGAATTTGGAAGTGGCGGAAAATACATAGGAGAGAGGTTAGCTGAAGAACTAGGAATGAAATTTTACGATGCGGAATTAATTGCAAGGGTTTCCAGAGAGCGAAATATTGATATGCGTACTTTGAATGAAAATGATGAAAAACATAAAAAAAGTTTTTGGTATACACTTGCCATGGCTTCTATGTCGATGTATGATTCTGTGAATTCCTTGACGGACTTGCCAGAAGATGACAAAGTATTTATTGAACAATCCAAGGTTATTGAGGAAATTGCAGATGAAGACAATAGCGTGATTATTGGCAGGTGCTCAAACGTTATTTTGAAGAATAGAAAAAATGCAATTCATGTTTTTGTATATGCACAAGACGAAAATTTTAAATTGCAAAGGAAAGTGGAATTTGCAGGTTTAGAAGAGAAAAAAGCATTGAAATTGATGAAGAAAAAGGATAAAGAAAGAGCTGCCTATTACAATTATTATACCAATAGAGTTTGGGGCGCAAGAGAGAGCTATGATTTATTAGTAGACTCTTCAAGATTGGGCATTGAGAATACAATAAAATTGATTAAAGAATTTGTTTTAATGAAAAAATAAGGAACAAAAAAAGAAAAAGAGGGTAGAATTTTTTTACACCCTCTTTTCTAGTATTTATGCACGTTTGAATGAGATAAATAAATTTTTCAAAATTTTTTAAAAAAAGTATATACAAAAATGTAAATATGTGTTACAATGTTCACATAACAAAATATTTTTGGTAAATTTTGGAAGAAAGGAGGGTACCTATATTTAGCTTTATTACTGTAAAATGTATTTTGTTAGGTTAAAAATAGGAGGTAAGAAAGAAAATGAATTCAAAAAAATTAGTAAGAATTTTTTTAATGTTAGTATTTTTTGTAATGATACATATGGTATCAAGCAATGCTAGTGTAGAACAATTCACTTACAATAGTGGATTTTATACGTATGCGTATGGAGACTTAAACGCTGCATTTGGAGATAATGATGCTGCTTTAAGAAACCATTTTGTAAATTATGGAATTGGAGAAGGTAGACAAGGATCAATTTATTTTGATGTGAAATATTATTTGGAGAGTAACCCAGATTTAATTGCTGCATTTGGAGGAAAAAATTATGCAGCAGCTTATAATCATTTTATCCATTATGGATATAAAGAAGGAAGAGTGGGAGCTCCAATTTTTGATGTAAAATTTTATTTAGAGAATAACCCTGATCTTGTTGCAGCATTTGGTGCAGATAACTATGATGCAGCTTATAATCATTTTGTTTATTATGGAATGGAAGAAGGAAGAGCTTCATCAAGAGTATTTGATGTCAACCATTATTTAGCTAATAATGGAGATGTTGCAGCAGCATTTGGCGCAAAAAACTATGGGGCAGCTTATAATCATTATGCTACACATGGTATGAAAGAAGGAAGAAAAGCTACGATAACAGACCATGTGTATGGTCCAGAAACAGTGAAGGAAGCAACTTGTACAGAAAATGGTTCAATTGCAAAAGCTTGTAAAGTTTGTGGACATGTAGAAGTAACAGAAACAGAAAAAGCAGGACATAAAATTAAAGAAGGCGAAGAGCCAGTAGTAATTCAAGAAGGTTCTTGCGAACAAGAAAAAATCGTAGAATACGAATGTGCCGTTTGTGGTGAAAAAGTTAGAGATATTACTCCAGCTTTAGACCATGATTGGGTATATGAAGCACAAAAAACAGCTCCAACTTGTGATAAAGAAGGAGAAGAATTATATGCTTGCTCAAGATGTGACAAAACAAAAGTAGAAACAATTGAAAAATTGGGACATAATTATGTAAAAGATACTTCAGCAGGTGCAATCAACCAAGAAGCAACATGTTCAACAGAAGGATACACAACAACAAGATGTACTCGTTGTGGAGATATCCAAACTGAAAAAATACCAGCAACAGGTAAACACGAATTTGATGATACAAAACCAGTTGTTGTATCAAAAGTTCCAACATGTACAGAAAATGGAACTGTAACCTATACTTGTAAAACTTGTGGTAAAGAACAAAAAGATGAAGTAATTCCAGCAGCTCACGTTTGGGATGAAGCGAATCCAACAGTCATTACTACAGTGACTTGTTTAGAAGATGGAAAATCAAAAGTTGCATGTAAAAGATGTGGCGAAACAAAAGAAGTAACGGTAAAAGCAGAAGGACATAAATTTACAGAAACAACGACTCCTGCAACTTGCCAAGCAGAAGGAGAAGTAACAAAAACATGTTCTGTTTGCAACAAAGTAGAAAAAACAACACTTCCAAAAACTGCTCATGATTGGGAAATTGCAAATCCAGCAACAGATATTCCAGCTGGAACAAAATGTGGAGAAAAAGCAGATGTTAAATTCACATGCAAAACACCTGGTTGTGGTGAAACAAAAACAGAAAATATTACTGTAACGCATGATATGTGGGGAAACGGAACTACAATTGCAACAGGAACTTATGCTGATGGAGACACTTACACAATTACTGGATGTGCAAATCCAAAATGTGATGCTAGAACAGAAACACGTACTTGTACAGATACAGAAGAAATAGCTGTAGTAAGTCATGACAACTCAAATGCAATCGTAAATAAAATGTGCAAAAATTGTGGTAAAATTGAAAGAAATGTAAAAAGAGCAGTTAAAGCTGAAGACCACAAAAATGTAGAAGGCAAAGTAACAACAGAAGCAACCTGTAATGCAGAAGGTGTTATTAGTTATTCTTGTAAAGATTGTGGTGCTAGTGTAGCAGCTCCAGAAGGCGCTCCAGTTAGCACACCAAAAGATTATACAAAACACATCTTATTAAAAGATGATAATGCAACGAATACAGATGCAACCTGTAATGCAGAAGGTGAAAATCACTATAAATGTACAGTTTGTAACACAACTGCTGTTGAAAAGACACCAATTAACAAAGCAGTTGATACCACAAAACCTCATGGAGATGTAGCAAATAGTAATCATAAAAACTGGACGAAAACTGCTAGTGAGGATGCAACATGTGCAGTTGATGGTTATGAAGAATATACTTGTGATGACTGTGGTGCAGTTATAAGAGAAACAACAGCAGCTAAAGATTTAAGTGCTGGACATAAATGGAATGTAGGTGCTTATGAAATCAAAGACGGCGCTGATAAAGGAAAATATCGTATTACAATTTACTGCCCAGTATGCGACAGAACACATGAAACAGATACAGTAAGTGCTGATGTTTTAACAACAGAAGACGCTGTAAAAGAATTTGTTGCAAACTTTGATTTAGATGCTTATATGACTACATCTGATTATACAAACTATGTAGCAACATTAAAATAGTTTTGAACGAGTTCAAAATAGCGCAAGATTAGGTTTTCTAATCTTGCGTTTTTGCGCTTTGCAGAAGTTTAGAGGTTTGTTTTGTGAAAATTGTGTGTAAATTGTATTTTATCTGTAAAAAACTTTGACAAATTGGTTTGGTGTGATATAATAGCTATGTCGAAATTAATTTTATAGGGAGGAACTCATGAAAAAAGTTTTATTAATTGGAGCAGACGGAATGCTTGGCGGAGAATTAAAGGAAAGACTTGAAAAAAAATATGAAGTTGTTGGAACAACATTGCAGACACTTGATATTTGCGATAGAGAGGCAGTATTTAGCAAGGCAAAAGAAGTGGTGCCAGATTTTATCGTAAATTGTGCAGCTTATACGAATGTGGATGGCTGCGAAGTGAATTTTGATTTGGCAAATCGTGTTAACGGAGAGGCAGTTGCCAATATTGCAGAAGCTGCAAAAGAGAACAATAGCACATTCATTCACATTAGCACAGACTATGTTTTTGACGGAAAATTAGAAACTGACAAAGCATACACAGAAGACATGTCAGCTTGTCCTGTAAGCGCTTATGGAAAAACGAAATATTTAGGAGAGCAAAATGCGGCAAAAGCAGAAAAATATTATGTTTTGAGAACAGCTTGGTTATATGGCTTAGGTGGCAAAAATTTTGTCAAAACCATGCTAAGAATTTCCAATAATGAGAAAGTTTCTGTTGTGGACGACCAACATGGCAGCCCGACTTGCACAACAACTTTGTGTGAAATTATTGAGCAAATTATGGAAAAAGAGCCAGCTTATGGTGTTTATCATTCAACCAATGAAGGATTTACAACATGGTGTGGGTTTACCAGAAAGATTTACGAATTGGCTGGAATTGCAACACCAGTTGTTGCATTAACTTCTCAAGAATACAAAGAGCAACATCCAGAGTCAAGCGATAGACCTGCCAACAGCAAATTGTCAAAAGAAAAATTGCATCAAGTGGGCATTTATCCTGCCAAATGGGAAGAGGCTTTAGCGGCTTATTTAAAAGAAGAATTGAAAAATTAAAAAGGAGGATTAAATATGAAAGGAATTATTTTAGCGGGAGGAAGTGGAACTCGTTTATATCCACTTACATTAGCCATTTCAAAGCAAATTATGCCTGTGTATGACAAGCCAATGATTTATTACCCATTGTCTGTTTTAATGCAAGCTGATATTAGGGAGGTTTTGATTATTTCTACGCCACGAGATATTGTCGTTTTTCAAGAATTGTTGGGAGATGGCTCAAAATGGGGCATGAAATTTGAGTATAAAGTGCAGGAAAAACCAAATGGTTTGGCAGAAGCCTTTATTATTGGAGAGGATTTTATCGGAAATGACAATGTAGCAATGATTTTGGGGGACAATATGTTTTACGGAGAGCATTTTGCAGAAAAGTTGCAAGCAGCAGCCAATCGCAAAGAGGAGGCGACTATTTTTGGCTATTATGTAAAAGACCCAAAAGCCTATGGCGTTGTTGAGATAGACGAAAAAGGAAATGCCGTTTCGATTGAAGAAAAGCCAGAAATGCCGAAATCTAATTATGCAGTTCCAGGATTGTATTTTTATACTAATGATGTTGTAGAAATCGCGAAAAATGTGAAACCATCTGCAAGAGGCGAATTGGAAATTACATCAGTCAATGAAGAATATATGAAACGTGGCAAATTGAAGGTTGAAAAATTGGGCAGGGGCATGACTTGGTTTGATACTGGCACACATGATGCTTTACTAGAAACAGCAAGTTTTGTACAAACCATTCAAAAAAGGCAGGGACTTCAAATTAGTTGCCCAGAAGAGATTGCTTATACCAAAGGATGGATTAATAAAGAGCAATTGTTGGACTTGGCAAGCAAATTTATGAAAACGGAATATGGCAAATATTTGAAAGAATTGGCGGAAGACAGATTTGGAGAAGAATAAGTTAGAAATAATAGACAGGCTCATTTCTAAAATAGCGATTTATTTTGTGAGAATTCTATTTGGTATGATTGTGATTGGAATGCTGTTTGTGAATTCAATTTATTTGTATAGTGATATGCCAGATTTTAGGTTGAATAATGGCTGGAACTATTTGGGGATTTTTATTGGATTACTCATGATAGGAACCTTTGCTTTTTTCACAGACTTTTTGCGAAAAAAGTGCGACAAAAAATATACCAATTTGATTTTACTATTGTTGTATTTTATGGGACAGATTGGATTTTTACTGTTAGTCCCGATTCAAATGTTTTCTGATATGGCAGAAGTGACGAAAATCGCATTAAGCAACTTTACAGAAAATATGGAATATTTGCAAAGGTGTTCGAATAATTTGCCAATTGCGTTAGTTTTTAATTTGATTTTTAGGATAACAACATATCAAGTTTGGGCTTTAAAAGTCTTAAATTGTATATGCAATTGTGTAACAATTTATTTTACTTATCGTTTGTATGAAAATATATATGGGCAGAAAAATCGACTAGTTTTGATTTGGGGCATAGCTTTCATACCAATATTTTTATATGTTAATATGGTTTATAATGATATTATTTCTACGATGTTGATTGTGATTTGTTTGTACTTGATGACGAAAGATGAAAATCAGAAGTGGAAAAAATGCTTGATACCAATTTTGTTATTTTTGCAATTTATCATAAGACCAGTTGGAATTATTTTGATAATAGCTGCGATGATGTATTATGGTTTAAAAAAGAAATCTTTGAAAATGGTGCTTACAATTTTGATTGTTTTTTGTGTTTTTAATTTTGGCTATCAAGTTTTAGAAAGTTATATGATTCCAAAATCAGAGGAGAAAATGGAATATCCAGTTTGGTCGTATATTCAAATGGGCTTAAATGAAGCAGAATTTGGTTTTCAAGATGGCTCTCATGCAACCAATTGGACGGCAAAGGATGTCATAGATAGAATGGTAGAATTAGGCCCAATAAGATTGTTAAAATTATTAGCCAAAAAGGAATATTGGCTTTGGACAGAGGGAACTTATCAAGCAGAAAGATATTCTTTTGGAGTAGGAACTAAAGAACAATTTTACTACGACACGTTTCTTACACAGCAATTATACGATGTAGAAGATTCTGATTTTAGAAATGGACTGGATTATGTCATGAAAGGACAGTATTTTTGTATTGCATTATTAGCTTGTATAGATTTATGGGGAAAAGAAATGCATAAGCATAAAAAAGATTTGTTGCTCTATACAATTGTTGGTATATTTTGTTTTTATTTAATATGGGAAATTAAGTCAAGATATATTTTTTGCTTGTATCCAATATTTTTAGTCATGGCAACAAATGGAATGCAAAAAATAACAAACAAAATAAAATTAAGAAAGGATGAAGAAAATGGGAAAATTTAAAAGAATTGATACTTCGATAGAAGGTGTTTGCGTGATTGAACCAACTGTGTTTGGAGATAATCGTGGCTACTTTATGGAAACATATAGTAAGACAGATTTTGCAGAAATTGGAATTACAAATGAATTCGTGCAAGATAATCAATCAAAATCGAAAAAAGGCGTTTTGCGTGGGCTTCATTTTCAAAAAGAAAATACGCAAGGCAAATTGGTGCGTTGCATTCGTGGGGAGGTTTTTGATGTGGCAGTGGATTTAAGACCAGGAAGCAAAACCTATGGCAAATGGGAAGGTGTGATTATTTCAGAAGAAAATAAAAAAATGTTTTTCATTCCAAGAGGTTTTGCACATGGTTTTTTGGTGCTATCTGACGAGGCAGAATTTACGTATAAATGCGATGATGTTTATAATCATGAGGCGGAAGGCGGTTTGCAGTGGAATGACCCAGATGTTGGAATTGAGTGGCCAAGCGTTCCGGGAATGAAGCCTGAAGAATATTTGACTTCTGAAAAAGATGGAAAATGGCCAACTTTGGCGGAGTTAAAGAACACGGATTTATTTCAAAATTTATAATAGAAAATATTTATCAATTTTGAAGTGAATTTGTGGGGACCGTTCAAAAATTATCAAAATCTTTGATTTTGCTATAATTTTTAGAATGGGGAAAACGGAAAAATTTATAAATATTTTTAAGGAGAACAATATGATTGATTTAGAAAAAGCCAGACATTATTTTAAGGAATATATTGCGAATTATAATATGGAGGAACCAAGAATTGCTTTGAAAGTTGCTCATATGTACCATGTGGCAGAAGACGCAAAAACGATTGCCAAATCGCTGAATTTGCCAGAAGAAGAACAGGATTTAGCAGAACTAATAGGTTTGCTTCATGACATTGGGCGTTTTGATCAATGGAAATTTTATGAAACATATTCTGATAAAATGAGCATTGACCATGGTCAGAAAAGTGTGGAGGTTTTGTTTGGAGACAAACATATTCGTGGTTTTGTGGCAGATGAAAAGTATGATAGCATTATTTATAAGGCAATTAATAACCATAATAAATTGGAAATTGAAAAAGGCTTGTCAGAGCGAGAAATGTTGCATGCTAAAATCGTTCGTGATAGCGACAATTTGGATATTTTCAGAAGCCTTTTAGCACATCCGCTTGAGGAACATACTCATATGGGGAGCAAAGATGTTTCGCGCGAAATTCTAAGCTCCGAGATTTTTGAAGATTTTAAGAAAGAGAAAATCATGCTGTATGCCAAGGCGAAAAGCGATATGGACATTATGGTTGTGATTATGGCGCATATTTATGCGATTAATTTTAGAGAAACTTTGAAGTTGATTCAAGAAAATGACTATATTCGTAGATTTGTTAAAAAAATTGACGCGAAAGATGCAGATACAAGGGAAAAATTAGAGAAAATCGCAGATTATGCGGTGGAGTATATGGAACGCAAAATAAATGTCAAAAATGAGGACTAATCACGCAAATTAAGTAGAAAAAACGCAAATAAAATTGCAAAAACGGCACTTATTTTGCAAATGGAAAGGAGAAAAAATGATGAAAAATATCATTATTATAATTGAGACAATTTGCATAATTGGGTTAGTGGTTGTTTGTATGAATTTTTATAATCGCTTGCCAGGGAAAGTAGTGCAGTCAGGAGAGGAGAATGATGTAAATTCACAAGAAGTTACGCAAGCCAAGAAGGCTACAGACAACATAGACAATACATTAGAGGGAACTTATGGATTTGATGCAAATAAAATGAAAACAAAAACAGAAAATACTATTTATGAAGATGTGCGCTATGATTCTATTGAGGGAATTACAGTGATTTTGGAGAAAGATGGGAAGGCGATGGTATCTGTAATGCCAGATAATGAAATTTATCAATCATTGTATTCAGATACAAAAGCTGAAGTACAAAATGAGGAGTTAACTGGATTTGATGGAAAAATTGCAAGTGTGTATTTTGCCTATTTTGGAAATGGAATTGAACCAGCTAAAATTTTGTTTTTAATGGAAGATGGGACCGTGGAATATATTAATTCCGAAAATATGATAAAAGGAAAAGACAAAAAGTATGTATCAGAGGGAAAAATAAAGGACTTGTCAAATATTGTACGTTTTGAGAGAGTGGCTATCGGTTTTGAAAATGAAAATGGTGAAAGAGAAGGCGGGAGTTTAACAACAGTTGCTATTGATAAAGATGGTTATGGTTATGATTTAGAACAACTAATTAATTAATAAGGAGGAGAAAATTATGAAAAATATTATGATAACAGGGGCGGCTCGGTTTTATAGGAGCAAATTTTGCAGAACTTATGGTAAACAAATATGAAGGAAAATACAATTTTATTGTTTTTGACAAATTGACTTATGCAGGCAATATTGAGAATTTGAATAATATCAAAGACAAAATTACATTTGTACAAGGCGATATTTGCGATTTTGATACTGTGATGGAAACCTATCAAAAATATGATATTGACGCAGTTGTGCATTTTGCAGCTGAATCACATGTAGATAACAGTATTAAAAATCCATTTATTTTTACCCAAACTAACGTGATTGGAACACACACTTTATTGGAGGCTGCAAAGCAATTTTGGGGCGAAGGAAGCGAAAATCGCTTTGTACATGTTTCTACAGACGAGGTGTATGGAACACTTGGGGAAGAAGGATTTTTTACGGAAACTTCTCCAATCCAACCAAACAGCCCATATTCTGCGTCAAAAGCATCTTCTGATTTGATTGCTTTGGCATACGCAGAAACCTTTAAAATGAATGTTTGTGTGACAAATTGTTCTAACAATTATGGACCATATCAACATCATGAAAAGTTAATTCCGCATATGATTAGTCTTGCTTTGAAAGACGAAAAATTGCCAGTGTATGGAGAAGGCTTGAATATTCGTGATTGGCTTTTTGTGGAGGACCATTGCGAAGCAATTGATTTGGTGTTGCATGAAGGCGTAAAAGGCGAAAGATATAATATTGGGGGACATAATGAAAAACGCAATATTGAAATTGTGAAATTGATTTTGAAGAGATTGGACAAGCCAGAGAGTTTGATTTCTTTTGTTGAAGATAGAAAAGGGCATGATTATCGTTATGCGATTGACCCTACGAAAATTCACAACAAATTGGGATGGCTTCCAAAAACAAAATTTGAAGATGGCATTGTCAAGACCATTGATTGGTATTTAGCACATCCAGAATATTTGATGAAATAGAAAATTTGAATGTTTGGTTGTTGAATTATGGATGCATTCATGATATAATACAAAAAATGAAAGGAATAAGAAATGGATTTTTTTAAGACACTTTATCAAAATAGAAAATTAGCGATGCAATTAGGTAGAAACGATTTTAAAAATCGTTTCGCCAATACTAGCTTAGGAACAATTTGGGGATTTGCACAACCATTCGTGTTTATGCTCACTTATGTGATTGTTTTTCAATATATTTTAAAAACAGGAAGTTCTGGCAAATATCCATATGTTGTTTGGTTTTTACCGGGTATGGCGATGTGGATGTTTTGCAGTGATGCCATTTTAAATAGCAGTAGTTCCATCCGAAATTACAGTTATTTGGTAAAAAAAGTGGTGTTTCCAGTGGATATTATCCCTGTAATATCGATTGCATCTTCTAGTTTTATTGGTGTGTTTTTGATTTATATTGCGACTATGGTATCTGTGGCATATGGTTATTTTCCAAATATTTTGAATATCATCTATATTGTATTTTGTGCATTTTGTTTTATTATTGCCCTAACGCGTTTTACTTCAGCATTGACAACTGTTGTACCAGATTTTTCGCAATTATTAAACATTATCATTCAGCTTTGCATGTGGTTTACCCCAATTATTTGGAATTTAGATATGCTAGAAGGAATTGTTTGTATTTTGTTTAAGGCGTTTCCGTTTACTTATTTGGTAGAAGGTTTCAGACAAGCTTTTATCTCCAATTCGACCATTATTACAGAACATTTTGGGTTGTATAGCATTATCTTTTGGGTGATTACGATTTTGATGTTTTTGTGGGGAAATTCTGTTTTCAAAAGAAATAAAAAAGATTTTGCAGATGTGCTTTAATGCTGCTATTGCAGGTTTCGGAGGTTTTGGGAAAGTAGAATGAAAATTGATATTTTGATGGCAACGTATCAGGGAGAAAATTATTTAAGAGAACAAATTGACAGTATTCTTGAGCAGTCCTATGGCAATTTTCGATTATTAATTTCGGATGATATGTCACAAGATGGCACAAGAGAAATTTTGAACGAATATGTTGAAAAAGATAAGCGAGTGGTTGTGTTTTTGCAAGAGAAAAACTTAGGTGTTATGCAGAATTTTGAGTTTTTAATGAAACAAGTAGAAAGTGAATATTTTATGTTTTCGGATCAAGATGACGTTTGGCAAAAAGACAAAATTCAAAAATCAGTCAGTCAGATGAAACAATCAAATTGCGATTTAGTGTATAGCGATTTGGAAGTGGTAACTCAAGATTTAGAGCCTGTTTGCAAGTCTTATTGGAAGTTAAAAGGATTTGAAAAAAAGGTCAAGAAATATAATCATTTTGAGAGCTTGTATTTGAATAATTTTGTGACTGGAAGCACGATGCTTGTGAAATCAAAATTTTTGGAGAAAATTTTGCCTTTACCACATAAATCAAAATATATTTTGCATGATTACTGGACAGCTCTTGTCGTCAGCAAATTTGGCAAAATGTCTTTCGTGGATGAGCCACTTGTCAAATATAGGCAACATGGTAAAAATCAAATTGGCTCGAAAAAGAAGTCAGATGAAATACAAGATTTTAACCAGATGAGAAATTTATTTATAGATGTGAAGAAAGACCATTTTAAAATTTTTATGCAAAATAGTGAAGTTTTTGAAGATGAGGAAATAGAGTTGCTGAATAAGAAGTCCTATGAATATTTTCAGAGTTTGAAAAATGTTAGAAAATGGGATTTTCAAAATAACAAATTATTTTGGAAATTGTATCAATATGAAAATTTGAGTTATGCTTTTCAAAATTTTTTGATACTCAATATGCCTGCTTTGGCTTTGCCATTATTCCGCATGAAGAAAGGATGGAAGAAGAAATAAGATGAGTGAAACAGTGATAAAAATAACAAATTTGGTAAAAGAATATAAAATGTTTGCGCGAAAAAAGGACCGTTTGCTGGAGACAATGTTTCCGAATTGGGTGCATAAACATGGCACTTTTCGAGCGATGGATGGGCTAGATTTAGAGGTAAAAAAAGGCGAAGTTTTGGGGATTTTAGGAAAAAACGGTGCTGGAAAATCCACTTTATTAAAAATGATAACTGGGGTGGTCATTCCGACTTCTGGCAATATTGAAGTCAATGGAAAAATTAGTTCTTTGTTGGAGCTGGGAACCGCTTTTAATACAGATTTGACAGGTGTGGAGAATATTTACCAACATGGGCAAGTAATGGGGCTTACTTTGGAGCAAATTGAAGCCAAAAAGCAAGCAATCATTGATTTTGCCGATATTGGAGATCATTTGTATCAGCCTGTTAAAACGTATTCTTCAGGTATGTTTGCAAGGCTTGCTTTTGCTTGCGCCATTCATGTTGAACCAGAGGTTTTAATTGTGGACGAGGTTTTGTCTGTTGGAGATATGGCGTTTCAGCTGAAATGCTTTAAAAAGTTTGAGCAATTTAAAAAAGAAGGAAAGACCATTTTGTTTGTTACCCATGGCATTTCTGATGTTTTGAAGAATTGTACAAGGACGATAATTCTTGAAAATGGCAGAAAGATTTTTGACGGCGATGTCAAAACTGGTGTGGATAAATATAAAAAAATTATGGTTGGCTTGGATATTGATTCTGAAATCAAGGAGGAAGACAATGTTCCAGTGGCTCAGCTGGATTCTGATGTATGGAGAAATCATTTTGAAACCAATAGTGAGCCTTTAGTTTATGGGACAAATGCAGTGGATATTTACGATTATGGTATTTTTGACAAGAACGGAAAATATGCGGTTGCGATTAATAATCAAGAAGAAACTACCATTAAAATGAAGATAAAAATCAATGAAGATATCGAAGACCCTATTTTTGCTATGACCATTAAAGATATCAAAGGAATGGAGTATTGTGGAACTAATACCGTGATTTATAAAATGGCAACAGGAAATTACAAAAAAGGTGACCATGTACTTGTGGAATTTAAGCAAGTTATTCCAATTGCGCCGGGCAGATACACGATTTCTTTGGGGTGCACAAAATATAATAGCATGGGAGAATTGGACGTTTATCAGAGAAAATATGATGTGATTTTTACGGAAGTGTTGGCGTATCGAGAATGCGTGGCGCTTTGTGATTTAGAAAGCAAAATTACCTATCAGAAGATTCAAACTTAAAATAGGAAAGGATTTTTTATGAAATTTAATTTGGATTTTTACAAAGGGGAAGACAAATATAGTGATGGCGATATTGAAGATATTATTTTGAATTACACAGAGAATTTTACAGAGGCGAACATGGACGAAGTTTTCAAAAATGATTTAAGGTGGCCGGTGTTTTATCATTTGACCAATATCCGAAAAAATATTATCAATTGGTACCCGATGAAAAAAGATGCCACAGTTCTTGAAATTGGGGCTGGAATGGGAGCGATTACAAGCACGCTTTGCGAGAAAGCGGGGCGTGTGGTTTGTGTGGAGTTGTCGAAAAGAAGGGCGACTGCAATTGCCAATCGCAACAAAACAAGAGAAAATTTGGAAATTATGGTTGGCAATTTGAATGATATGCAATTTAATGAGAAGTTTGATTACATCACGCTTGTGGGGGTTTTAGAATATGCGAATTTATATACTTATACAGAGAATCCGTATGTTGATTTTTTGAATTCGATGAAACGTTTTTTGAAAAAAGATGGAAAATTGTTAATTGCAATTGAAAATAAATTAGGGATGAAATATTTTGCGGGGGCACCAGAAGACCACTCTGGTATCCAATATGACGGAATTATTGGGTATCCAGAAAAGCACAGAAGTGCCATGACTTTTGGAAAACGAGAGTTGCAAAATTTGCTTTCTCAAGTGGGATTGTGTTATACGAAGTTTTATTACCCGCTTCCAGATTATAAATTGCCCAATATTATTTTTTCAGATGATTATTTGCCAGACGAAAATACGATTAATCAATATTCGGTGTATTATACAGAAGGTACGAAAATCAATTTTGACGAGCAAAAAGCGTATTGCCAAACCATTCAAAATGGCGTATTTGATATTTTTGCCAATTCGTTTTTGGTGGAGGCGTGTGCCAAAAAAATTCATACAAAAGTCGATTTGAAGAACGCTGATTTTGTGAAGATTTCAGAACAGGAAAAAGAATTTTATAAAAAAGATTATACCAAATAGAGAGGTTTTGATATGAGAAAAAAAATGAAAGTAATAATCATTCTTGTTGTGACGCTTGCTTGTATTTATTCAGGGGTTCGCACCAGAGAGAGAAATGGAATTGTGGTGACGCAAATGCAAACGAGCCAGCCAGAGTCGCTAAGTTATATGCTGACAACAAGCAAAAATAAATTGCTGATGATTGATGGGGGAAGTGCTGAAGATAGCAGTTATCTAGAAGAGAAGCTTTTGGAAAAAGGCGGAGAAGTAGAATGCTGGTTTATTACGATTGCACATCCAGAGAATTTTGGGGCAATGAAGCGTATTTTGGAAAATGGGAAAGTTCAAGTCAATCAGATTTATATTAGTTTTAATGAAGCGAGTTGGTATGGTCAGCATGAGACAGAAAGATACGGGGAAGTGGCGGAATTTCTAGATTTTATTTATAGCGAAAACATCATTAAAAGAGTGTATAATGTGCCATTTCGTCATCAAATGGTAGTGGATAATTTGCATCTTACGATTTTAAATGTTGCCAATCCGGAACTAGACGAAGAGCATGCAGGGTTTAATCAATCTATGGCGCTGAAAGTAAGCAACACCTATAAAGGAATGATTTTTATGGGAAATATTGCAGATATCGCTGCTGAAAAAATGAAGGACAACAATTTAGACGAAATTGATTGTGATGCCGTTCAGATTTCCAATAATCAGGCTCAAATGGTAAGTGATGAAATTTATGAAAAAATGACTCCTGCGTATATTTTTATGCCAGTTTCAAAAAATAGTGATAAAGCGTCTAGTCAAACATATCTAGAAAGACTAAAAAATTTGCTGAAAGTCAAAGAAGCCTATATGAATCCTGACGAGGATATAACGGTTAAAATATGGTAAATGGTAGGGGAGATTTTTATGGATAAATTAGCAGTTTTCAAGGAAAATATTTTTGCTTGGTATGATTTCAAAGAAAATGCAAACGGAATTGTGTATTCACAAGATGAGGATTATTTGCAAATTTTAGGGCAAAAAATAAATATTGTGCCAAGTGATGCGAAGGAGAAATTAGATTATATAATTCTAATTAACCAAGATGCTGTGCTTTTGAAAATTCAAAAACATCTGACTCAAATAACAGATGCTACCAAAATAATTATGATTGGTGAAAACGATTTATCTGTAAAAAATTTGACAACCTATCCTAAGAGCCAAGAGGTCTTGGAAAAAAGTGAAAGTACTACAATTGCGGATTTGGAAAAACAAATGCAGAGTTTGGGGCTTGGTTATCACAATTTATATTATGCTTTTCCGAAGATCGATTTTGTGGATGTGCTTTTTGAGGAAACTTATGAAATGAGTGAAGAGCAAATTGATAAATATAGGCCGATTGCAGAAGAAACGCAAATTAAGACATTAGATGAAACAAAGTTTTTGAAAAAGATTATTCAGAAGGACAAGAGTTTGCTGAAAGTATTTGCCAATAGCTATTTTCTGGAATTTTCCAAAAAAGAAGTGAGAAAAGACGTCAAATTTGTTTCTTTTAATAACACAAGAAAAGAAGAATACCGACTGATGACAGTGATTCGTGGTAAGGTAGTAGAAAAAATAGCGCTATCAAGAAAAGCTGAAAAACATTTGGAAAATATGAAGAAAAATATTGCCATTTTGCAGAAATACCAAATTCCTATTTTGGATTATGTAGAACATGGAAAATGTTATAGCAAGTTGGTAGAAAACGCGCATACATTGGATGTGACTTTAGCAGAGCATGCGCAGGATTTGGATTTTGTGGTAGGCATTTTAAATCAGATAAAAACTTTGCTGGAAAAGCAGGCGATACCGTATCAGGAAAATATGCAAGAAAGTTTGCAAGAGTATGAAATGGATGTAGAGCAATTAAAAAATTTAAAATTTTTAGAAAATGCTTTTGTTGATTTTGTACCTAAAAATTGTTTTGAAATTGAGAAAAAGTTTTACTTTTTTGACCAAGAATGGAACCGTAAGTTTTTACCAGTTGATTTTATTATCTATCGTTCTATTATTAATTGTTACGAGTTAGTAAAGAAAATCAATATTAATGAATTGTTTGCGAAATTGAATATGACGGAATTTGTTCCGATTTTTGAAAAGATAAATCAAAAAATTATGACAGATATTTTGGACAAAGAATTGTATGAGACAATCATAAAAAAAGAGCCGAAGAGAATTGACAATGTTGTGAACGAAAGAGAAATTGCTCTAAAACAGATTGCAGATTTTGAAAAAGAAGATTTGAATAAAACGAAAGTCATTCAAGATTTGACGGAGGAAGGCGCTAGAAAAGATAAAGCGATTGCAGATTTGATGCAGGAAGAAGCCAAGAAAGAAAAAGTCATTGCAGATTTGATGCAAGAGGAAACTAAGAAAGATAAAGCGATTGCGGATTTTATGCAGGAGGAAACTAAGAAAGATAAAGCGATTGCAGATTTGATGCAAGAAGAAAAAAACAAAGAAGCCTATATTCAGGCGCTTGAAGGAGCGAAAAAAAATAAAGAGCAAGAAGCCCAAAATTTGAGTGAAATGAACCAAAAAAAAGACGAGACAATTGAACATTTGAATGAGATTATAAAAGTCAAGGACCATCAAATAGAGGTTTATGAAAATATGAAATTAGTAAAAATGGTGAAAAAATTGAGGGGAAATAAGTAAAATGGATATGAACCAAAAAATGAAGATTTATAATTTTTTAGATAAACATCCAAAACTAAAAACAAATTTGGTAAAACCATATCGCAAAATGATGAAGAAATATACGACAAATGAAGAGGTTGACTATAATCAATGGATTATACAAAATGAGCCAAATGCCAAAGAACTGAGGAACCAAAAAAAGCATAAATTTGCGTATCAACCGAAAATTAGTATTGTGGTTCCTTTGTACAATACCAAAGAATATTTTTTGCAGGAAATTGTGGAGTGTTTGAAAAAGCAGACATATTCTAATTGGGAACTTTGCTTGGCAGATGGGAGCCCAAAGCCACTTGAGTTTATTCAGCGATATTTGAAAGATGTACGCATTAAATATTCTGTGATTGGCGAAAATAAAGGAATTTCGGGAAACACGAATGAAGCCATCAAAATGGCGACTGGTGACTATATAGGGCTTCTTGACCATGATGATTTGCTGCCAGTGTTTTCGCTTTATGAAGTGGTAAAAGCGATTAACGAAAACCCAGATGCCCAGTTTTTGTATTCAGATGAGGACAGAATGGAAGGCGAATTTCATAAACGTTATGGCGTGTTTTTTAAGCCAGATTTTTCAAAATATACGCTCCGAAGTGCTAATTATATTTGTCATTTTAGTGTTTTCAAAAAAGAATTAATGGACAAGTTGGGAGGCGAAAGGTCGGAGTATGACGGAAGTCAAGATTTTGATATAGCCATTCGAGCATCTGAGCTGACTGACCAAATTTATCATATTCCAAAAGTTTTGTATCATTGGCGTGTGCATCAAGAATCAACAGCGGGAAATACGGATTCTAAGCCATATGCCTATGAAGTTGCTAAAAACGTTATCAAAGACCATTTAAAACGTTCTCAAATTGAGGTAAAAGTAACAGATGGCTTGACTTTGGGGAGTTATGATTTAAAATATTTGGTCAATGGGAGCCCGAAGGTTTCGCTAATTGTGGACGCAAGGGAAGTTGAAAAAACAAATCAATTCGTGAAAAAAATAAAAGATAGTCTTTGCTATAAAAATATAGAAATGATTGTAATTGCAGATGATTTCAAAATGTTGGGGACCAAGCCTATTAAGCCAGAGGAAAATATCATCAGGCAATATAATGAAATCATTGCTAATTTGGATTCCGATTATTTTATGATTTTAGATGACCAGTTCGTGGAAGTCAAAAATGAGGAATGGGTGCAGGATTTAGTTGGAATTGCTCAAAATGAAGATGTCGGAATGGTTGGCATGAAATTATATAATCATGAAAATTTAGTAGAGCATTGTGGCATTATTTTGGGGATGAATGGCGCAGGCGATTTGCTTTACAAGGGGGCTCCCAAAGACGCTGGGACCTATATGCAAAGGTTGAAAATCATTCATAATGTGAGCGCTGTGTATTATCGTTATGCCATGATTGATACCAAAGTTTTTCAAGCATGTGGTCAATTGAATGAGATTTATAGGGGTCTTTTGACGAGTCTTGATTTGGGATTAAAAATGCTGAAAAATAAAAAACAAGTGGTTATCAATCCGCAAGTGGAAATGGAAGTAAAATCGTTGAGAGAAGCGTATAAAAATCAGGAGCAAGAAATTTGTTTTAGAAGTGAGTGGAAACAAGAGTTAAATGCGGGGGATAAATATTACAGCCCCAATTTAAGCAAAACCAATACAGGGTTGTCGATTAATATATAAAGAGAGGAAAAATAAAATGCCAAAAGTAGATATTGTGATACCAATTTATAATGCTTATGAGTACACAGAAGAATGTATTAAATCTTTGCTCAAATATACAGATTTGAGCACACATAATTTGTTACTTATTAATGATAAAAGTCCAGATGAGCGAGTTTTGCCAATGCTTAAAAAATATGCGCAGGAAAATCCAGATAAACATATCATTGTTTTGGAGAATGAAGAAAATTTGGGATTTGTGGGAACTGCCAATCGAGGCATGAGTTATTCGGAAAATGACGTACTTTTGCTCAATAGTGACACAGAAGTGACGAAAAATTGGCTGGAAAAAATCATCGATTGTGCTTATCGAAATGAACATATTGCCACTGTTACGCCACTGACGAATAATGGAACGATTGCCTCAGTGCCTAATTTTGGAGTAGATAATGAATTGCCAAGCAACATGACATTAGAGCAGTATGCTGAAATGATTGAAAAATGTTCTTTCAATCGCTTTCCAGAATTGACGACAGCCAATGGTTTTTGCATGTTTATCAAACGAGCTGCTTTAAATGAAGTTGGGCTGTTTGATAGCAAAACATTTGGCAAAGGTTATGGCGAGGAAAATGATTTTTGCTATCGTGCGCTAAACCGTGGTTATATTCATGTTTTGTGTGATAACACCTTTGTGTATCATAAAGGAACTCAGTCTTTTAAAAAAGAAAATATGACCGCAGATCGCATTGCTTTGGTGGAAGAACATATGGAAAAATTGCGCAAAAAACATCAGGTTTATGTCGATAAAACGGACCAATATTTGCGTGTCAATCCGGCTAAAGATGTGCAAGAAAATGTGCGAATTAACATTGAAATTTATGGTAAAAAAAGAATTTTATTTTTGGTGAATGAATGGGAAGAAAATCTAGAAATGACAGGTGGAACTTCGCTTCATTTGAAAGATATTATTAGCAGAATGAAAAATGAGATGGCGTGCTTTGTGCTCGCTCCCGATAAAAAAGATTTATCCATTTTTAATTTGTATCTGTATACGAAAAATTATGCGGGAATTTTGCGTCGTTTTAAAACCGAAATTAATTTGTATGGGCAGGTGGTTTATCATAATAGCACCTATAGTGAATTTTTAGAGAAATTATTTGAAATATTTGAGTTTGATATAGTGCATGTACATCATTTGTTATTTCAAGGATTTGATATAGTAGAAATGGTACAAAAATATGGTGCCTATTCTATCATTTCTCTGCATGATTTATATATGCTTTGCCCTTCGATTAATATGATTTATGATGGAAAATATTGTGAAGAAATTAAGCCCGAAAATTGTGAAAAATGTTTTGTAGAAAAGCATAGAATTACAGAAAATATTTTAGATAATTGGAGAAAAAATGCGCATCAAATTCTGCAAAAATTTAATCAAATAATTGTCCCATCTGAGAATACAAAAAAATTATTTTTAAGTGCCTATCCTGACCTAAAAATTGATGTCATTGAGCATGGAATTGATGTGTATCAAATCAAACAAAAAAAAGCAGAAAAAAAAGAGACTTTTGACATTGCTTTTGTGGGCGTTATGGCGAAACATAAAGGCAGCAAAATTTTGCAAAAATTATTGCAAAAAAATGATAATTCTAACATAAAAATTCACTTTTTTGGCAAGGGGTTTGAAGAGGAATTGGAAGCTACGCAGCAGTGCATTCATCATGGAGAATATCAAAGAAAAGAATTGCCACAAATGTTGGTGGATAATCAAATCGATTTGGTGTGTATGTTTTCTGTTTGCCCAGAAACATATTCCTATACATTAAGTGAAACCTACATGGCGAAAGTTCCAGTTTTGGCATATAATTTAGGAGCAATTGCAGACAGAATTCAACAAGATAATTTGCGGTTGGGTAGTAGATAAAAATGCCACTTCAGATGAAATTTGGGATAAAATTAACAAAATTAAAAATGAACCAAAAGAATATGAAAAAGTAAAAGCGAATTTTAAAAATTTTCAATTAAAAACAGTTGCTCAAATGCAAGAAGATTATGAAAAAATTTATCAAGCAATTCCTCAAAAATCTGGTGGGGTTGTGAAGCTAGAAAAAATCAATCATTGTATCACAGATTCAAACGAAAGTTACATTAAAGAATTATTATTAGAAGAAAAAAGAAAAGAAGAATATATCCATGCTTTAGAATGTATCAATGCGCAAAAAGATGAGCAAATCGAGCGAGCAAAACAACAAATAAAGCAAAAGCAAGATACAATTGTTTATTATGAAAATATGCGTGTGATTAAACTGATTAAAAAATTGAAAAAAAGGAGAAAATAGGATGCCAAAAACAGACATCATTATTCCCATTTATAATGCGTATGAATACACAAAAGCGTGTATTCAATCTGTCTTAAAATATACGAATTTAGCAGAGCATCAGTTGCTTTTAATCAATGACAAAAGTTCCGATGAGCGAATTTTGCCAGATTTAAGAAAAAGTGTGCAGGAAAATCCTGATAAAAATATTGTTGTGTTAGACAATGAAGAAAATCTTGGCTTTGTGCAAACCGTTAATCGTGGTATGAGTTATAGCGAAAACGATGTCGTGTTACTCAATAGTGACACAGAAGTAACAGAGAATTGGTTGGAAAAAATGATTTCTTGCGCTTATCAAAATGAATATATTGCTACGGTTACGCCACTGACCAATAATGGAACTATTGCCTCTGTGCCTAATTTTGGCATGGATAACGAGTTGCCCGAAAACATAACATTAGAAAAATACGCTAAAATGATTGAAAATTGTTCTTTCAAACGTTTTCCAGAATTGACGACCGCGAACGGATTTTGTATGCTGATTAAAAGAAATGTATTAAACGAAGTTGGACTTTTTGATAGCGAAAATTTTGGTAAAGGTTATGGCGAAGAAAATGACTTTTGCTATCGTGCGCTAAATCGTGGTTATATTCATGTTTTGTGTGACAATACGTTTGTGTATCACAAGGGGACACAGTCTTTTGCAAAAGCAGAAAATCATATGAAAAAATTGCAAGAAAAACATCCTATTGGGACCTTTAAAACAGATCATTTTATTCATGTAAATCCGCTAAAAGACATTCAAGATAATGTCAGAATTAATAGTGAATTATATGGGAAAAAACGTATTTTATTTCTTGTGAATGAGTGGGAAGAAAATATGGAAATGACTGGCGGGGCTTCGCTACATATGAAAGATATTATTGAAAAAATGCGCGAGAATGAAGCTTGTTTTGTGGTGGCTCCTGATAAAAATGATTTGTCGCGATTATCAGTTTATTTGTACACAAAAAAAATAGGTAGATTGATTTACAATATTAAAACAGAACTTGGCATGTATGGGCAACTGAATTTTCATGAGCAAACTTATAAAAATATTTTGGATAAATTGTGTGAGAGTTTTCATTTTGATGTTGTGCATAGCCACCACTTTTTATTTCAGACATTTGATGTGGCGGAAATTGCCAAAAAATATGGCGCATATTTTATCGTTACTTTGCATGATTTATATTTGTTATGCCCATCAATTAATATGGTCAATCAGGGCAAATTTTGTAGTAAAATTAATCCAAAAGAATGCGAAAAATGTTTTGCTGAGAAACACAAAATTAATGAAAATGTTTTGGATAAATGGAGAGAAAAATGCTATCAAATGTTACAGAAATGTGATAAGATAATGGCACCATCAGAAAATACAAAAAAATTGTTTTTGGAAGCCTATCCTGATTTGAAAATTGATGTCGTAGAGCATGGGGTAAAGGTGCAGAAAATCGAAGAGAAAAAAGAGTCGAAAGAAACGTTTGATATTGCCTTTGTGGGGGCTATGGAAAAGCATAAGGGAAGCGAAATTTTGAAAGAATTAATTGCTCAAAATGCAAATGAAAAAATCAAAATTCATTTGTTTGGAAAAACGTTTGATGAAGCATTAGAAAAAAATACAAAAAATTATACCTATCATGGAACCTATCAAAGAGGCGAATTGCCACAATTATTGGCAGATTATCAAATTGATTTGGTGTGTCTGTTTCCAATTTGGCCAGAGACGTATTCATACACACTGACGGAAAGTTATATGGCAAAAATTCCAGTGCTTGTTTATAATATTGGAGCCATTGCGGAGCGTGTAAAAAACGATCAATTGCGGTTGGATTATGGAAGTTCGGGAGCAATGCTAAGCAAATTTTAAGTAAAATAGAAGAGATAAAAAATAACTCAAAAGAATATGAAATTTTCAAAAATAATTTTGAGAATTATTGCTTTAAAACCGTAGAACAAATGCAAGAAGAATATGAGAAAATTTATGTAAGCGGGCAAGCTAAAAATGAGCCTGTTTGTACAAGAAAAGTAGACGATTTGCAACGTAAAACAGATGTGTATGATTTGCGTGTTTTGCAAATCAATATGGGGGCAGAATTAAAAGAATTGCAGGACTACAAAAATCGATACAATTTTTTGGTTGAGAGATTTCAAAAAAAACAGAATACTAAAATTTGGCAATTTGCCAAAAAAGTAAAAAAATTTTTAAAAAATAAATAAGGGGGAAAGTATGATTGATACACATCATATCAAAAATCAAATCAAATTTTATGTCAAGAAATACGGTTTGTTTAAGACAATTCTGAAGTGTTTGCGTGTTGGGACGAGAAAGCTAATTCGTATTTTGAAGGGCGAGCGAGATGTGAATTATGGCGACTATGGCGATTGGATTCATAGCAACGAGGTGCGTGATTGGGAAATCAAAGCACAGACGAAAAAGAAATTTAAAAATATGCCCAAAATCAGCATTGTGGTTCCGATGTATCATACTAAGGAAAAGTTTTTGAAGGAATTAGTCAATTCTGTCAAACAGCAAACGTATAGTAATTGGGAACTTTGTTTGGCAGATGGAAGCGAAATGCAAAATGAGAAATTATATAAAATTTTAGAAAAAGATGAGAGGATTCAATACAAATTTTTAAATGAAAATAAGGGGATTTCGGAGAATACCAATCAAGCCATCAAAATGGCGACAGGCGATTATATTGCGCTTCTAGACCATGACGATGTTTTAGCCAAATATGCGTTGTATGAAGTGGTAAAAATGATTAATCAGGTACCAGAAGCGGAATTTATTTATTCGGATGAAGATAAAATTGACCAAAACGGAAATCGTTTTGATGCTTATTTTAAGCCGGAATTTTCGCCAGATACGTTGAGATGCCAAAACTACATCTGTCACTTTAGCGTTTTTAAAAAAGAATTAATGGAAAAACTTGGTGGCTTTCAATCCGCTTTTGATGGCGCCCAAGATTATGATATTTTTTTGAGAATGTCAGAAATGGTAAAAACGGAAAATATCAAGCATATCCCGCGTATTTTGTACCATTGGCGTGTGCATAAGGGTTCGACTGCCATGGAAAATAGTGGGGCGAAAAATTATGCGTTTGACAATGGAAAGAAGGCTTTGGAGGCACATTTAAAAAGAATTGGTTTGGTAGGAAAAGTGTCAAATGGAGCAATTCCGGGGATTTATCGAATTGATTATGAAGTAAAAGGCAACCCAAAAGTTTCGATTATCATTCCAAATAAGGATGGAAAAGGAATTTTGGAAGTTTGCCTTCATTCTATCCTTAGTAAAACTACATACGTAAATTATGAAATTGTGATTGTAGAAAATAATAGTGAAACAGAAGAAATTTTTGCGTATTATGAGGAACTGGAAAAAAATGAAAAAATCAGAGTTGTAAAATATCCAAAAACAGGATTTAATTATTCAGGAATTATTAATTTTGGGGTGCAAAATTGTTCTGGGGAATATGTCGTACAGCTCAATAATGATACAGAATTGCTGACACCGAATTGGTTGGAAATAATGCTTGGATTTGTGCAAAGAGAAGATGTGGGGGCAGTTGGTGTGAAGTTGTATTACCCAGATGAGACGATTCAGCATGCAGGGATTATTGTTGGTCTTGGCGGTGTTGCAGGAAATCGTTTTAAGAGCATTCCAAAAGAGGGACATGGGTATTTTGCGCAGGAAAGTATGATACAAAATTTGAGTGCTGTGACAGCTGCTTGCATTATGACGCCAAAAAGTATGTATGAAGAAGTGGGCTATATGGATGAGAAATTGGCGGTTGCGTTTAATGATGTGGATTTTTGTTTAAAAATTCGCGAAAAAGGCTATTTAATTGTGTATAATCCTTATGTTGAATTTGTTCATTATGAATCTAAAAGTAGAGGCGAAGAAAACACGCCTGAAAAAATCAAAAGATTTCAAGGTGAAATTAATACTTTTAAGGAAAAATGGCAGAATTTTTTAGATGAGGGTGATCCCTATTATAACATTAACTTGAGTTTGGATACAGAGGTTTATCATATGAAAAGAGTAAGAATTAATCATGAAAAATAAGGAGATTTTATGAAATATAAGTTGCAAAGAATGGGGTATTATATCAAACGATATGGTATTTTAAAAACCATCAAAAAAATAATAGTAAAAATATTAAAATTAGAAAATAGAAATAAAGTATCAGAACAAGAATTGTATCAAAATTGGATTTTGCGAAAGGAACCAAACGAAGTAGAACTAGAATTACAGAAAAAAGAGAAATTTGAAAAGGAGCCTAAAATAAGTGTTGTGGTTCCGATGTATAATCCAGATGAAAATTTGTTTTTGGAATTGCTCAATTCTTTGTTGCTACAAACATATAGCAATTGGGAGCTTTGTTTAGCAGACGGAAGTGAACAGAGAAATGATACGATTTTTGCATTATGTAGTAGTAATAGTAAAATTAAGTATCGATTTTTGGGAGAAAACAAAGGGATTTCAGGAAATACAAATGAGGCTCTCAAAATGGCAAAAGGGGATTTTATTGCTTTTTTGGACCATGATGATTGTTTAGCTCGATTTGCGTTGTATGAAGTAGTCAAGCAAATCAATGAAAATCCAGAGGTAGAATTTATTTATTCAGATGAAGATAAAATGGATCAGAAGGGAAATCGTTTTGAGCCGTATTTTAAACCTGACTTTTCGCCAGAGACATTAGAATGTAATAATTATATTACACATTTTGTGGTGCTAAAAAAAGAATTAGTAGAAAAAATCGGAGAGTTAGATTGTCGTTTTGATGGAGCACAAGATTTTGATTATCTTTTGAGAGCCGTTGAAAACACAAAGAAAATTGCTCATATTTCAAAAATTTTATATCATTGGAGAACAACAAAAAATTCGACTGCCAATGTGGCAGACAGCAAATTATATGCATATGATGCTGGTTTGAGAGTGGTAGAAGAGCATTTGAAAAGAACGCAGAAAGCGGCAAAAGTGGAGAATCCGGGAGAAGTGCCAGGAATTTATCAAATAAAGTTTGAAATAAAAGGTACTCCGAAAGTTTCGATTCTAATTCCGAATAAAGATAATATCCAAACTTTGAAAAAATGTATCGAAGCCATTTTAACCAATTCAACTTATGAGAATTATGAAATTTTGATTATAGAAAATAATAGTGAGAATTCAAAAACATTTGAATATTACGAAAAACTACAAGAAAATCCGAAAATAAAAGTATTTGAGAGTCAAGAAAAAGAATTCAATTATTCAAAATTGATCAATTTTGGTGTGAAAAATGCGACTGGAGATTTTATTTTACAACTGAATAATGATACACAAGTTTTGGCGAAAAATTGGTTAGAGTTGCTAATTGGATATGCGCAAAATAAGGAAATTGGGGCGGTTGGAGGACGATTGTATTATCCGGATAAGTCTATTCAACATGCGGGAATTGCTGTTGGAATTCAAGGAACAGCTGCCAATTTGCTGGTTAATTTGCCATTTGGCAAACATGGCTATTATGCCAGAGAAGCTGCTACGCGAAATGTGGCTGCAGTAACTGGCGCCTGTTTATTGGCAAGACGTGAAATTTACGAAGAAGTTGGTTTTATGGAGGAAGAATTATTTAAAGTTGCGTTTAATGATGTGGATTTTTGTCTAAAAATACTTGAAAAAGGTTACAGAGTAGTATATAATCCTTATGTGGAATTAATTCATAGTGAATCAAAAACGCGTGGATTAGAGGATACGCCAGAGAAAAAGGCAAGATTTGAACAAGAAAAAAAGAATTTTCAAGAAAAATGGAAAAAATTTTTGGAAAAAGGTGACCCATATTATAATGAAAATTTTTCGCGTGAGGATTGTAATTTTACAGTAGGGTTCGATGCCTACATCGAACCAATATAACTGATAGATAAGTAACAAAATAAAAGGAGAAAAAATGATAGACCAATTAGAAGCATTTTGTTTACAGATTTTAAGAAAAATAAAATTAGGAAAATTAGCTGATATGTATGAAGAACACAGGGAAGGTATGCGTTATTTGGTGTTTGGTGCCTTGTCAACAATTGTTAACATTGTTGTTTTTGAGATTTTTCATAGTGGAGCAAAATTATCTATAACGATGAGCAATGTAATTGCTTGGATTGTGGCTGTGATATTTGCTTATATTACCAATAAATTATGGGTGTTTTACTCAAAAACCAAGGAAATAAAAGATTTAATACAAGAGATAGCATCTTTTTTAGGAGCAAGAGTAGCTACTTTAGTGATAGAAACGATATTTTTGATTGTCATGATAGATAAATTTGGATTGAATTCTACTTTTATGAAAATTATTTCAAATGTCATTGTTATTATTTTGAATTTTATTTTTAGCAAGTTGTGGATATTTAAAAAAAAGGAGATTTAGCATGAAAAAAATGCTTAAGGTGATGAGTATTGCAATTTTTGCTTTATGGGCAGTTTTGAGTTTTAATTTGCATTTGGAGCAGGGGCAGGATTTTGTGCATATGTTACAGACGCAGGATTACCATGAAGAGGTGAAACTGTTTGCCAGTTCTTCTGTATTACTAGGAAATTTTTCGGGTAATCATTTGGCATGGGTAATTTTATTGGGGAGTTTGTTTGTGCTCATGAATAAAGCTTTTACACTGAGAGAAAGAAGACTGGTTATTACTTCTGCTGTGCTTGCCATTTTAATGGCAGTGTTTCAAGTGGTGGGAGAAAGTATCACTTTTTATTTAGGGCTGAAAGTTTTGTTCTCGGTTTTTTGGATTGCGATACTAAAAACGATTGGTTTAAGTCTTGCTTATTATAGTGTGATTGCTGTTGGATTTTCGAAGCTTTCTGAATGGCACAAAACAGAAACCGTAAAAGAAATAAAATTTTTTACAAGCAACCGAAAAAGTATTTTGCTTATGACAGTGCTATTATTTGCTTGTTGGTTGCCATATTTATTAAAGGAATTCCCGGGAATTGCGACTTATGATTCCATATACCAAATCTATCAGGCAGTAGATGTTTTGGAACTAACATCTTGGCATCCCGTTTTGCATACAGGGCTCATTCAATTGTGCATGAGCCTAGGAAATGGCTTGTTTCATTCTCTCAATGCAGGATTTGCTATTTATACAATTGTGCAAATGAGTTTAATGGCAAGCATGTTTTCGATGAGTCTATGGTATATGGCGAAAAAGGAAGTACCTTTGGGGATTCGATTAGTGACTTTGCTATATTTTGCATTTTGTCCAACCTTTCCAATGATGAGTATTACGATGGGAAAAGACACGCTTTTTTCGGGCATGATGGTGCTATTGTTAATCACATTAATCGAATTAATAACCAATACCCAAAATGTTTTTCAAAGCAAAGTGAAAATTATTTTGTCAGCTATCGTCATTATAATTACAGCCTTATTTAGAAATAACGCGATTTACATGTTAATTGCAGTGACGCTAGGGATGGTACTTTATAAAAAAGGTTATCGCATAAAAATTGGTGGTTTGCTATTAGGAAGTGTGTTGGTTGTTTGTAGTATCAATTTTTTGATGACGCATATATTCCATATACCGCAAACAAATGCGCTGGGAGAGCCCAGCGATGTTGAGATGTTTTCGGTGCCATTACAACAAATCACGCGTGTTATGGTAGATAGCCCAGATTCTATCTCACAAGAAGAAAAGAGCCAAATTTGCCAGTTTTTTAAAGATGAGAATTTTTATGAAAGTTATCAACCATTTATAGCAGATCCGATTAAAGACTTAGTGAATGCAAAATATTTGGCTGAGCATAAAGGCGAATTTATAGCATTATGGTTTCACTTGCTGCCTCGCCATTTTGGATTGTTTGTTGACAGCTTTTTGTGCATGATTTCGAGTTATTTTGACCCGGGAGAAAACAGAGTTAGTTTGATGACAGGCATCTATTCCAATATCTTAGGTTTAGAAACAACACCACTTTATGAAAGCCATTTTGTTGGTTTTGCAGAAAAATTAATTGGGGCACAAAACATACCAATTATTGGGCTGTTGTTTAGTACTGGAATTGCTTTATGGGTTATTTTAATTTTGCTAGCATTTAACTTGTACCAAAAGCAATATGAATTTAGTTTAGCATTTTTGCCGATTTTGTTTTATTTGTTGACCGTATTTTTGGGACCACTTAACGCAGAATATCGATATATATTTTTTGAATTTACGTGTTTGCCAATTTTAATTGGTATGACGCTAAATAATATAAAAGGAAGAAAAGGAGAAAAAGATGGATAAAATAGCAGTTCTAATACCATGTTACAATGAAGAAAAAACGATTCAAAAAGTCATTGAAGATTTTAAAAAAGAGCTTCCAGAAGCGAAAATTTATGTGTATGACAATAATTCAAAAGATAAAACAGCCCAAATTGCAAAAGAAGCAGGAGCGATTGTGAAAAGCGAAACCAAGCAAGGAAAGGGAAATGTCATCCGAACCATGTTTTGTGAAATTGACGCAGAAAGCTATATTATGGTAGACGGGGACGACACTTATCCAGCCGAAAATGCACGTGAAATGATTGATTGCGTGTTAAACGAAAATGTAGATATGGTCATCGGGGACAGGCTTTCTTCGACTTATTTTACAGAGAATAAACGCCGTTTTCATGGATTTGGAAATGTGCTAACACGTGTGCTAATCAACACGATTTACAACAGTGATATTCGTGATGTAATGACTGGTTATAGAGCCTTTAGTTACCGTTTTGTCAAAACGTTTCCGGTAATGTCAAAAGGGTTTGAGCTAGAAAATGAAATGACCATTCATAGTTTAGACAAAAATTTGAAAATCAAAAATGTGATTATTGAATATCGTGACCGCCCCGAGCGGAAGCGAGTCAAAATTAAACACAATTTCTGACGGAGTCAAAGTGATACAAACAATTTTCTCGCTTTACAAAAATTATAAGCCACTAAGTTTTTTCTCTATTATTGCGGGAGTGATGGCAATTTTAGGCTTGGTTTTCTTTGTGCCAGCCGTTATGGCGCTCTTCCAAACAGGAGAAATCAAAGTGCCATCCATTATTGTGAGTATGCTACTTTTTGTGTGCACCCTTCAGTCGCTTTTTTCTGGCTTAATATTAGACAACATTATCAAAACTTCAAAACAAACTTTTGAAATGAGATTAATCGATTGTGAGCATCGATTAAAATTAGAAAGGGATCAATAAAAATGAGTGATATTAAAGTATCGATTGTTGTTCCAGTGTATAATGCAGAAAAGTTGCTGCGTAGATGTTTGGAACCATTGGTTGGTCAAACGTTAAAAGAAATCGAGATTATTTGTGTAGACGATGGCTCAACAGATGCTTCGTCTCAAATTGTGGACGAGTATGCGAGCAAATATCCAGAAAAAGTCAAAGCCTTTCATAAGGAAAATGGTGGCGAATGGTCTGCACGCACCTATGGTTTAAAAAAAGCAACTGGAGAATATGTTGGTTTTATGGACAATGACGATGTTCCAGAAGTGACGTGGGCAGAAAAATTGTATGAAGCTGCTAAGAAAAATGATGCCGATATTGCTTTTTGTGGCTATGATAGAGTAGATTTGGATACAGGGAAAACAGTAGCAACGGAGATGACGCAGTATGGCACCATGAATAAAGAAGTCGATTTTAAAGACGATTTTATTGTATATGCCAATCCGTCTTTGTGGAATAAAATTTATCGTTTGGAAAAAGTAAAAGACGCAGAATTTTTGCCATTTCGCGGTTGCAATGATACGTTATTTCTCATTCATGCCTACATGAATGGCGTTCAGAAATTGACATTTATACCAGATGTTTTGTATCATTATTATTTGCGTTCGAGTTCGCAAATTCATAATATGAACAGACAAGATATTGACAATTTGAAAAAATATTTGTTAGTAACCAAAGAGCATGCCATCGAAAAAGGCATTTATGAAGAGTTCAAATATTGTTTGGACGAAATGGCATTTTTGCATTTGGGAATTTCGTGGATGTATATGGTTTCCTATGATAAAACGGTCAATATGCATCACATGTTAAAAGAGGTAACCGCCTATTTAGATGAGCATTTTTCAACTTGGCGAAAATCAAAATTTTTCAAAATCTCGCATTGTTTCCCAAAAGGCATAAAATTTATTGCCATTTGGGGAGTGCATTTATTATATCGCATGAAAATGCCAGATATTTATGTTTGGGCATATCGTTTTATGGTAGACAAATTAAAAATTGATATCAAGTGGTAGGAGGACTAAATTGGAAACAATAAAAAATTTTTTTAATAAAGAAAATTATACAAAAGTGAAACTAGCAATTGTTGTCATTTTGGCAATATTGGCAAGTGTGATTTTTGAATATGGATTTTACACCAAATATATTGATAACAGCTATGATTCCAAAACAAGAATGTTGTTGGTAGCCATAATTTTTGTATTTGCAGGCTTGCATTTTGTATTGAAATTAAATGAAATGTATGAATGGATTTATAGGCAGCGTTATAAATTGGCGGCAGGATTTCTTGTTTTTGTGATGATTTTTAAGTTATCAGGTTCGTCCATTGTAAATTTCAACGACCAATTTCAAACCAATTCAGATGATAATCGTTTTCATCCATTGCTAGGTTTTGCTAGAATGGTCAGAACTGATGAATGGGCAACTTCGACATTATATATTTTGTCACAAGGAGTGGGAGCCGACCAATTTCAATATTTTGACGATGAATTACGTGGTACAAAAACAGACATGTTCACACTTGTAAATAGCCCAGTCAAAGATATTTTAATGATTGGCAAACCATTTCAAATTATGTTTTTATTGCTTGGAAATGACAGAGGATTAAGTTTTTACTGGTACATTCGCCTTGTAGCAATGCTACTTGGTTCCTTTGAAATAGGCATGCTTTTGACCAATGGCAAAAAACGCATTTCGCTTTGTGGCATGCTCATGATAACGTTCTCAAGTGCTACGCAATGGTGGTATTGCATGGACACGCTTATTTGGGGACAAATTATTTTACTTCTACTCAACAAATTTATGGAAACTGACAAAAAAAGCACCAAAATCTTATGCGGACTTGGCGAAATTGTCGCAATCACTTCGTATATTTTCATCTTATATCCAGCATGGCAAGTTTCATTTGCATATGTGTTTTTAGCCATTTTCATTTGGATAATGATAAAAAATTTCAAAAATGGTTACAAAATCAATTGGTTTGACTGCGTGACAATTGGCGTGACATTACTTTGCGTTGGCGGTTTGCTAATGCGCTGGTTTAGCTTGTCAGGGGACACAATAGCAGCTATTATGAACACCGATTATCCGGGAGAAAGACGCGAAGTTGGCGGCGGAGCGACGATTTTGTATGCGTATTTTTATAATTTGTTTTTCGCTTACAAATATTGTCCAAATCCATGCGAAGCGTCCAGCATGTTGTCATTTTACCCATTGCCAATTTTACTTTCCATTGTCTTTATCATTTTCAACCGAAAAGCCAAAAAACATTGGAAATTCTTGTTTCCAACAATTATAGTCAGCTTATTTTTGACGGTTTGGTGCAAATGGGGCTTTCCAGAAATATTAGCAAAATGCAGTTTAATGTCTATGACGACTGCGCCAAGAGCGACCATTGCACTTGGCACCATTCAAATTTATATGCTGATTTATTTATTAGGCAGCATGCAAAAAGAAACGAAATGGTTTCCGCGCATTGCTAGCTACATTTTGCCAATTTTTGCGATTGCCTATATGATGTATCAAGCGGTGGCAACCTGCAATTTGCCGGGCTATTTTGGATTTGTCAAAATTTTAATTTCGACTTGTTTATTTGGTATTGCGATTTTTGGAATTTTCAATATGAATAACGAAAAAATCAAACATGCCACTTTATATATAATCATGTTCATCGCACTTGTGACAGGAATTGCTGTTAATCCAGTTATTCGTACAACGGACGTCATTTACAAAAAGCCAATTTGCTCAAAATTTGCTGAAATCAGAAATCAGGAACCAGATGCTTTATGGCTGGGAGATGACACAGGAATTTACCTCAATAATTATATGGTAGCCAATGGACTTCGCACCATTGATTCGACTAATGTATATCCAAATTTGGAATTGTTTGAGTTATTGCTTGGCGAAAATGCGGAGCCACAGAAGAAATTCTATAATCGTTATGAACACATGAATATCAATATTACAGATGAAGAAACACATATCGAGCTTCCAGCAGCAGACAATATGCTGATTTGGCTAAATTATCATGATTTGGAAAAATTGAAAATCGATTATATTGTAGTAAAAAATGATATAGACGAACGTGGTTACGACATGAATTTTGAGAAAATTTATGAAGAAGATGGTTTGTATATTTTTAAGCCAATGTATGAGGAGGAACAATGAAAGTAGCAATTGGGCAAGATAGCCATAAAATTGATTTAGAAAATCCAGATAAAAAATTGTTATTAGGTGGAGTAGAATTTGAAGAAAACTATTCACTTTTAGGCAATAGCGACGCGGACGTTGTTTTGCATGCCATTACAAATGCGGTTTCTGGCATTACGTGCCAAAATATTCTTGGAAAAGTGGCAGACGACATGTGCCAAAATGGAATAAAAAATAGTGAAGTTTATTTGCAGGAAGTGCTTCAATATTTGAATGAAAAAATTGTGCATTTGTCGCTATCGATTGAATGTAAAAAGCCAAAAATAACACCTAAAATAGAAGAAATGAGAGCAAATCTTGCCAGAATTTTAAACCTAGAACCAACCAGTATTGGCATCACTGCAACTACAGGAGAGGGGTTAACGGAATGCGGAAAAGGTAACGGAATTAGCGTTTTTGCTTGTATTACAGTAGAGTAGGAGAAGGTTATGGAAGAAATTTATAAAAAAGCAAAAGCGAAAATCAATTTGAGTTTGATGATTTGTGGCAAAAGGGAAGATGGCTATCATAATTTGAAATCCGTTTTTCAGAAAATTAATTTGTATGATGAAATTTATATTCAAAAAACGAATACAAATGATTTGGAGCTACTTACGAATGTGGAAGAATTGCAAACTTCAGAAAACATCATTTGCAAAGCGTATCAGAAATTAAAAGAGCAATATCTGGTTTCTGGTGTGAAAGTAATGTTGCATAAAAATATTCCAATGCAAGCGGGACTGCGGAGGTGGAAGTACAGATTGTGCCACTTTTATTTTAGCTATGAATGAGTTGTTTGATTTGAAATTGTCGAAAAAGGAAATAGAGGATTTAGGAAAAAGTTTGGGTGCAGATGTGGTACCTTGTTTGTACCATGGAGCTGTGTTGGCACAAGGCATCGGAGACGAAATAATTCCGCTTCATGCTAATTTAAAATATTATTTGTTGATTATTAAACCTCAAATTTCTTGTAGCACGAAAGAGATGTTTAGAATATTGGATAGGGAAAATGGTATGGAACAAAAAGACACTTCTTGTCACGTAATAAAAGCACTCGAAAAACAGGATATAGATTTGTTGGCAAATCATTTATATAATGTGTTTGAGGAAACATTCCAAGAAAAAGATTTGCTTCAAAAAATCAAAGAAGAATTGCTTGAAAATGGTGCTATTGGCAGTTTGCTTACTGGTACGGGTTCGTGCATTTATGGGATTTTTAAAACCAAAAAAATGGCCCAACAAGCTTATGAAAAATTGAAAAACAAGTACGAAATTTACATAACAATATCCGAGATTTCAGAAAAGGAGGATTCATTTTGAAAGAAGGAAAAAAAGTGGCTGCTGTTGTTTTGGTTGCGGGGAATAGCACAAGGTTTGGACAAAATAGAAATAAAAATTTAGAAGTCGTGCAGGAAAAAGAGATTTTTTTGTATAGTGTGGAGGCATTTGTGCAAAATCAATTTGTGGATGAAATTTTAATTGCTGTCAAAAAAAGTGAAATGTCAATGGTGCAAAATATAATAGATGAAATGCAATTGAAAAAGCCAGTTCAGTTGATTGAAGGTGGAAAGGAAAGAAAAGAATCGGTTTATCATTGTATTCAAAAAACGGATGCGGATATTGTTATCATTCATGATGGCGCAAGACCGATGATAAAACAAGCATATATCAATCAATGTTTAGAAAATATGAAGGAATTTAAAGGAGCAACTCTTGGCGTAAAGTCAAAAGATACCATTAAAATAACGGACGAAAACAATGTGATTGTTAGTACAACGAAAAGAAGTAACACGTGGCTAATTCAGACGCCACAATGTTTTGATAGAAAAATTTTGCTAAACTTGCATGAGAAATATCAAAATTTTCCTGTGACGGATGATTGCATGTTACTTGAAAAAGATGGATATTTGGTCAAAGTGATAGAAGGCGATTACACCAATATTAAAATTACAACTTATGAAGATTTGGAAATTGTGAAAAAATTTATGGAAAATTGAACGATTAAAGAATCTTGAAACGTTCGATATTGAAAGGAGAGCGAAAATTATGTTAAAAGAAAAGTATGAAAAATGGACAAAAGATTTTATGAACTCATGGAAAGATTTAGATTGGAAAAGAACTTTAGAATTGCTTGCAAAGGATGTTGCGTATTATGAAAATCCAATTGACAAGCCATGCAGCAATTTTGAAGAAGTAACGAATTTGTGGAATGTGGTTGCTGATAATCAAAAAGAGATTGAGTACCAGTTTGAAATTGTGGCTTTTAATGAGGAAACCTGTATTGTGAATTGGTAAATGATAAGAGTGATGACAAAAACAAATCAAAAACAAGAAATTGATGGAATTTTTCAGATTTCATTGGATGAAAATGGTTTATGCAAATTTTTTAAACAATGGCGATTTACGAGATAAGTAAATCGAACGATCGAGGATTCTTCGGCAGTTCAAAAGGAGGAAAAGTTTGAAACTTGTTTTAGTAAGGCATGGCGAGACAAAAGCCAATGTAGCAATGAAAAATGGTTTGCAATTCTGCACAGGTTGTCTGAATACAGACTTTACCAATTTGACGAAAGAACGGAATACAGGCAGCTAAAAAATTAGCTGAACATGAAGTGATACAAAATATCAGTAAAGTGTATGTTTCGGATTTGCAAAGGGCAATCGATACGGCGAAGTTAGCAAAGCCCAATTTTGAATATCAAATGGTTCCTGATTTAAGAGAGCGAAGTTTAGGGATTTTTGAAGGAAAAACGAAGGACGAAATTAGGCAAAATCCAGAATATGAAAGATATTACACAAATCCGGCTTACATGCATTTTAAAGATAGTTTTACACAAAAAGCGCCAGAAGGCGAGAATTACACAGACGTTCTTAAACGCGTTATGAAATTTTTGAGAACCTTAGATTTTGAAAAAAATGATACGATAGGAATTTTTTCGCATTATTGTACCATACGATGTATGTTTTTAGAAATTTTGAAATTGGAACCTCAAGAAAGCGTTTTTAAATTAAAAATAAAAAATTGTGAGCCCTATATTTTTGAAGGGAATTCTTTGGAAAATTTGAACTTGGTATCTCATAATTGGGGGGAAATGATATGAAGTATATTTGCAATTTGAAAGAAGCCAAAAATAAAATAATAAGTTTATATCCAGAGTTTCAAAATAGCAATTTTGTAAGTGACAATAATGGTTGGGATAATTTTGTAGTAAAAGTAGATGAAACATATATTTTTCGTTTTTCTAGAAATGAAGATAGTTATCGAACATTAAAAATGGAAAATGAGATTTTGAAAGAGTTAAATCATATTTTACCAGAGACAATTAAGGTACCTAAATTTATTTATCAAAATTTTGAAAGTGAACCATTTGTAGGCTATGAAATGATAAAAGGCGAATTCTTGACACAAGAATTGTATGAAAAAATGACTGTAAAACAGCGAGAAAATCTTGTGGAAGATATGGCTGAATTTTTGAATTTGTTACATGGAATTGATGTTAATCAGATTGAATTAGATGTGATAGAGCCAATTTCTAATTATCAAATGCGATATAACGAATTTCAAAAAAACTGTTTTTTCTATTTGAATCAACATGAACAAAATCTAATGATTGATTTGTTTGAAAGTTATTTTCAAGATAAAAGAATGACGAATTATGTTCCAGCTGTTATTCATGGAGACTTGTCTTTTAAACATATGATTGTAACAGAAAATGGAATTGGAATTATCGATTTTGGCGATGTTAGAATTTTTGACCCAGCTTATGATTTTGCTTGGAGTTATGTATGTGATAAAAAATTATTTTATCAGATTTTAGAAAAATATAAAGGAAATAATGACGATTATTTTGAGGCTAGAATAAATTTTTATATAAAAATAATGCCATATTATGGCATTGTTTATGGAGACAGGATACAAAATAGAGCGCTTATAAAAAAAGAAGTAGAGAATTTGAGAAAAATTTTATGAAATGAAATGTAAAATCGAACTATTAAAGATTCTTTAATAGTTCAAAAATAAAAAATTTTAAGGATAGAGGAGTTACTATTTGAATAATGAAGAAATAAGTAATGAGAAAGAAATGAATAACCTATTTGATAATATAAAAGAACTGGTAATTAGTAGTAGAAATAGAGTATATAGTACTGTGAATACAGAGATGATTAATCTATATTGGAATATTGGAAAGGGATTTTCTAAAAGAAATTTAGAAAGAATGAGAAAACTTTATATTTGTTTTCCAATTGCGACAACATTGTCGTCGCAATTAAGTTGGTCACATTATCTTGAATTATTAAAAGTACAGGAAGAGCCTAAAAGAAATTTTTATATAAAAGAGACAATTAACTCAAGATGGAGTGTTCGTGAACTTCAAAGGCAAATTGGTTCGTTGCTATATGAAAGATTGATATTATCGGCGAATAAAGATAAGATATTAGAATTAGCAGAAAAAGGTCACGAATTGAAAACAAGTAAAGATTTAGTAAAAGATCCATTTGTACTTGAATTTCTTAATATTAAAGAAAATACAGATTATTTAGAAACTGATTTAGAAAAGAATATATTAGAACATTTAAAGGAGTTTTTATTAGAATTAGGGAAGGGTTTTATGTTTGTTGGTTCACAAGTAAGACTAACGCTAGAAGATGAACATTTTTATCCTGATTTAGTTTTCTATAATAGACTTTTAAAATGTTTTGTTATTATTGATTTAAAGATTGGAAAAGTTACACATCAAGATATTGGACAAATGCAAATGTATGTTAATTATTATGACAGAGAAATAAAAAGTGATGATGAAAATCAAACAATTGGAATATTGCTTTCTACATTAAAAAATAAAACAGTAGTGAAATACACATTACCAGAAAATAATGAAAATATTTTTTCTTCTAGTTATAAGTTACATTTACCGACAGAACAAGAGTTGATTAATGCAGTAGAAGAAGAAAAGAAAAATCTAGAATTGAATGAAATAGAAATGATATGAAGTATATTTGCAATTTAAAAGAAGCCAAAAATAAATAATAAATGTAAAATCGAACTATTAAAGAATCTTTAATAGTTCAAAAATAAAAAATTTTAAGGATAGAGGAGGAATTTTTATGAAAATTACGAAATTTCCACAAAGTTGTTTATTAATTGAAACGAAAGGCAAAAAGGTTTTGATTGACCCGGGAAATTTGAAATACAAGGAGGAATATTTGAAGGCTTGGGGCGAGGCAGATATTATTTTAGTGACCCACAAACACCCAGACCATTGCTATGCTGAAGTTTTAGAAAAATTAAATGACAAGATTAAAATTTATTCAAGCGAGGAAGTGCAAAAATCGTATCCAAATTTGAAAATTAGTGTCGTAAAAGAGGGTGACAAAATTGAATTAGGCGATATTAAAATTGAAGTGGTCCATGCGATACATGGCTATCAACCGCTTTTGAAAGGCGATAAAGAAATCCATGAAAACGTGGGTTATATTGTTGACGACGGCAAAAATCGATTGTATGCGACAAGTGACACGATTTGTTTTAGAAATGATTATCAAGCAGATATTTTGTGCATTCCTGTGACGGGGCACGGCTTGACAATGTCTGTATTTGAGGCGGCTTTGTATAGCAAAGAAGTGGGCGCGGTTTTGACCCTTCCTATTCATATGGATAATCCAGCATTTCCGCCAGATTTGGAATACATCCAAGAGATGTTTGAAAAATATGAAGCAGAATATGAAATTTTGGAAAACGAAGAAACGATAGAAGTGGAGTAGAAAATGGCGAAAGACTTTATTCATTTTTTTGGCACAACAGGGGATAAAGGCATATTTTTTAAGAAAATTCGTTCTGCTGGCGGGTATTATTGTTGCATAGACGGCACTACTATCGTGATTGACCCGGGACCGACTACGCTTTATAAATATATCAATTCTTATGACGATAAGATTGATGGCATAGTTTTGTCGCATATTCATATTGACCATTCCAATGATTTGAATATATTGGTAGAGCTGATGACAGAGGGCGGGGCTTCTAAAAGAGGGACCTTGCTATTGCCAAAACAAGCCATAGATGAAAAAGTGTTGTTTCCGTATTTGAGGGAATTTCCGGAGAATTTGCAAGTAATACAACCAAACTCAAATTACAAAATAAAAAATATTGAAATTACATCGTCTGCGGGACATAGGCATGGGGTAGAAAATTATGGATTTATCTTAAAAACAAAAAATCATGTGATTGGTTTTGTGACGGATACGGCGTATTTTCCAGAACTTTTGGCTTCTTATCAAAATTGTGAAATATTAATAATGAATGTTCCATATTATAAACAAGACAAACCAAAACCGAAGCATTTGGATATTGCAAATGCGGAGGAATTGATACAAGCAATCAAACCGAAAAAGGTAATTTTGACGCATTTTGGTTGTGATTTACTAAATCATAATCCTGATAAAATTGCTGAAGATTTAAGCCAGAAATATGGAATGGATGTAACAGCAGCGCAGGATGATATGATTTTAGAACTATAAAAATATTGACATTTTATGTAAAATATGGTATAATTAAAATATAATATAAAATAAAATATTGGAGGTCAAAATTATGGTAACACTAAGAAAAATTCATACATTTGCAATTTATGACCGGGAGGCAAGAACACTGCATATAGGTAGTCCAGACTATTCAACTCGTGAGGCGATAACACGTTTTTTGCGGATGGGCTGTTTTTCAGAATTTCTGCCAAGAAAATGGTGGAACTGGGTTATACCGGGGAGCCGTTTATATGCAGTTGCTGAAAACAGTGAAGGGAAAGAAATTTGCATGAAAGAATATCGAGTGGTTTTTCCCTTGTCTTTGATATTGTGTTTTCCCTCTCAAAAAGAGGAATTTGAAAAGGCTTTTGATGAGTTTAGAGAATTGCCTTGAAAAAGATTTTGATAGAGTATTTGAAATTGATACTCGAACCCCAAAAAAGACTAAAATATGTTTTAGAAAGAGTGTTGACAAAGGTCGACACTCTTTCTATTTGTTTTTGTTTGGTAAAATTTTGACAAGTTTTGAAATATAGTATATAATAAGAAAAACTGTTTTGGAGGAAAAAATGGAAAATTATTTTATCATACATGGCTCTTTTAGTAGTCCCTATTCAAATTGGTTTGGATGGCTACATGATTTTTTGGAAGACGAGGGCAAACAGGTTTATGTGCCTGATTTTCCAATTGGGGTTGGGCTTCAAACATATGAGAATTGGAGCCAGTTGCTGAAATATTATGTGGATTTAGGATTGATAAATGAAGGTACGACGATTGTTGCGCATAGCATCGCGCCAGTGTTTGTAGCAAAATTTTTGGTGGCGCATCAAATCAAAGTGAAAAAACTGATTTTTGTTTGCGGATTTAACAACTACTTTGGCATTAACGAAGAATATGATGCAGTCAACCAAAGCATGTATTTTGAAGATTTGGCAGAAGTGAAAAAGTACGCAAATGAAATTATTTGCTTTTATTCTGACAATGACCCCTATGTAGAGCAGGAAGCGGAAAGAGCGTTTGCAGATACGATTGCAAGTCAGCAAGTGCTGATGCCAAATGCGGGGCATATCAATCGTGAAAGTGGTTATGATACGTTTGAGGAAATGGTTCCCTATATATAATAGAAGTTATTTTTGATAATTCTATTATATATAGGCGAGCGAAATTTTGCTTTGCAAAATTTCTCACGCTTTTTTATAAAGGAGAAATAGTATGAATTTTGATATTTTAATGCCGGATTATGAGCGTTGCATTTTGAATTTAATCACTTCGATTTTGAAAAATTATGGAGTAGAGACCAAGTATCATGGCTTAAAGAAGGTTGACGAGTGTTTGAAGAAACCATATAAAAATGTGGTTCTAGTTGTGCTAGACGGAATGGGAGAAAATATTTTAAAAGAGCATTTACCAAATGGTTTATTTGCCAATCACAAAATGGATACGATTACTTCTGTGTATCCTTCGACGACAACTGCTGCCATGACGACCTATTATTCTGGGAAGCCGCCAATTGAAACGGGGTGGCTTGGTTGGTCGCAATATTTTAAGGAATATGGCAGAAGTTTTGATGTGCTAAAAGAGGCGGATTCGTATACTGGGGAAAAGTTGGATGTAAAAAACTTGAAAATTTGGGATATTATTGGATACCAGACGATTTATGAGAAAATTGAAGCACGAAATCAAGATGTGAAAACGTTTGAGATTATGCCAGAATATTGCGCAAAAAAGGCGAAGAGGACAATGGCTGCTAACACAATTGAGGAAATGTGTGAGGGTATTGTGGCATTGTGTAAAAATCCAGAAAACAAGTTTGTGATGGCGTATAGCGATAATCCAGATGGATTGCTACACCAATATGGTTGCCATGCCGAAGAAGTAAAAACTTTTATGGTGGAGACGCAGGAGCGTTTTGAAAAAATGGTGCAAGAATTGCAAGGCACAAATACGCTGCTCATGATTTGTGCGGACCATGGTCATCAGGATATTGAGGAGGCGATTGATTGGCTGGAAATCGAAGAATTGCAAGATTGTTTGTTGATGCCACCAACGTTAGAGCCAAGAATGGTAGGATTTTTTGTAAAACCAAATAAAAAGCAAGAATTTGAAAAAGTTTTTGAAGCACGATTAGCAGGAAAATTTAAGTTATATTCCAAAGAAGAATTGCTAGCAAGTCATTTGTTTGGTTACGGAAACCAACATAAAAAAGTGGAGGATTTTTTGGGAAATTATGTGGCGATTTCGGTTGCTGATGCGCGAATAGTTTTGGGAACATATTTGTCAAGAGAGAAGAAAAAGGTGGACGAGAAGATGTCAACACATTGCGGGCTTACGAGAAATGAAATGGAAGTTCCGCTGCTTGTATTCGAGTTGTAAAAAGGAGGAAATCAATGGAGTTATTTTTTAGTAAAGAAATAAAAAATAAAACAGAATTAAAAGAGGCTTTGAAGGAATATCCAGATGTGGCGGATACATATGAAGTGGCGGTTATTGTGTGTGCTTTTGATGCAGAAAATCGTATTATTTTTCAAAGAAGAGGACCAGCTTGTAGAGATGAAAGATTTAAATTAGAAACCATTGGTGGCAGAGTGAAGGAAACGGATAGCGATTTTAGAGCTGCTTTAGAGAGGGAAATTGTAGAAGAAGTAGGAAATGAGGCAGACATAAAAATTGGGGAGCTGGCAGCAGTAACCTATGCAACAACATTTGATGAGAGAAGCCAAGCAGAGCAAAATTGGGTTTATTTGCTTTACAAGGGTGAGCTCAAAAGTGGTAATTTGCGAATTGCGGAACCAGATAAAAATTTGGGTTATGAAAGATATCAAATCGGAGAAGTAGATGAGAAGGAACTGAGCAGTGGCGCAAGGGAACTGTATCGTATTGTAAGTCGAAAGTATGGGAAATGAAGATAAAAGTGTTATTGAAAAAGGGGACAGAGCAGCTCAAACAATTTGGGTTAGAAGAGGCGATTGAGAAGGCTAGAAGGCTTTTGGGGCATGCAGCGCAAATGACAAGTCAGGATTTGAGTTTGCATTTGGAGAAGGAAGTTTCACAGGAGTGTGAAAGGCGATTTTGGCAGGGCATTGAGCAGTTAGTGCGAGGCATGCCAATTCAGTATCTTACCAATCAGCAATGGTTTTATGAACTTGATTTTTATGTGGATGAGCATGTTTTAATTCCGCAGCCGGATACGGAAATTTTGGTAGAAGAAGTGATTGGGCTCGCTCAAGAAAGTCAGGAAAAATTGAAAATATTGGATTTGTGTACAGGAAGCGGGGCGATTGCAATTGCGCTTGCTAAGCACACAAAGGCTGAAATCAAGGCAGCTGATATTAGCGAAGCTGCGCTAGAAATAGCGCGCAAAAACGCTAGACGAAATGCGGCTGATGTGACATTTTTTCAGTCAGATATGTTTGAAAATGTGAATGAGAAGTTTGACCTAATTGTTTCTAATCCGCCTTATATTGAGACGAAAACATTAGAAAATTTGCCAGAGGAAGTCAAAAATGAGCCGAGACTTGCTTTAGATGGCGGTAAAGATGGACTTGCGTTTTACAGAATTTTAGGACAAGAGGCGCCAAAGTATTTGGAAAAGGAAGGAATTTTAGCACTAGAAATTGGGTTTAACCAAAGAGAAAAAGTAGAGGAACTCTTGAAAGATAGCGGGTTTTGTGAGGTTTATAGTAAAAAGGATTTGGGAGGAAATGACCGAATTGTTGTCGGAAAATGGAGGAAATAAAATGTCGTTTTCGTTTGAAGTCAAAGAGAATTTGAGCAAAATTACACAATTTAATGCAGAAAATTTGCGCGCCGAGTTGGTGGGCTATTTTTTGAGTGGAAACATGCTAAAAAAGCAAGATGTTATTGAATTTGTGACAGAAAATGAATTTAATATTGAGCATTTTTATAAAATTTTGTTCCATTTGGGACTGGATTATGAACCAGATATGAGAGGAAAGTCGTATGTGGCGCAAATGCGCACTAAGGAGGCAGAAGAAGTTTGGCAGGACTATGAAAAAATAACAGGCGATTTGCGAAAAAATGTGGCAAAAGGGGCTTTTTTGGGGGCTGGTTCTGTGAATAATCCAGAAAAAAGTTATCATTTGGAAATCCTCTTTCAAGAAGAAAAATATTGTGATTTTTTGCAAGAATTGTGCCAAGCATATGATGTAAATTTTAAGAAAATTAAGGTCAATGAAAAGTTTCAATTGTATTTGAAAGAAGGAGAAGAAATTTCAAAATTTTTGGCGCTGATTGGGGCGAATAAGGCAGTTCTTGCATTTGAGGATATTCGCGTGATGAAGGAAATGAAAAATAATGTGAACAGGCGCGTCAATTGTGAGACAGCAAATTTGAATAAAACCATTGATGCTGCGCTAAAGCAAATTGATGATATTCAGCTTTTGCAAAAGAGACAAAAATTTCAAAATTTGCCCAAAGATTTGCAAGAAGTTGCGAAAATGAGGCTTGAAAATCCAGATTTGAGTTTGCAGGATTTGGGAAAATTAATGGAGCCTCAAATTGGGAAATCGATGGTAAATCGAAAGTTGAAAAAAATTCATGAGTGGGCGGAGGAACTAAGATGAGCGGAGTTTATGTACATATCCCGTTTTGCCAGAAAAAATGTAGGTATTGTGATTTTATTTCGTTTGACGATTGCACAAAGGAAGTCCAGAAAAAATATGTGGAATGCTTGCTTGAAGAAATCAAACATACGAATTTTGCGAAAAAAATAGACACGATTTATCTTGGTGGTGGGACGCCTTCGATTTTAGAAGCGCAGGAAATTCAGCGAATTTTGCAAGCCATTTGGGAGCAATTTGATGTGGCGAAAAAGGCAGAAATAACGATTGAAATTAATCCGGGAACTGTGGATTTGGAAAAATTGGAAGCGTATCAAAAAAGTGGAATTAACCGTTTGAGTATTGGTTTGCAGGCGACGCAAAATCACTTGCTTGAGATGCTGGGCAGAATTCACCATTATGAGGAGTTTGAGAAAGCATATCGAGAGGCAAGACAGGTGGGTTTTGCGAATATGAATGTGGATTTGATGTTGGGGCTGCCAAAGCAAAGTCTGGAAGATTTGGAAGAGAGTTTGCAAAAAGTGATTGCTTTAAATCCAGAGCATATTTCGATTTATTCGCTCATTTTAGAGGAAGGAACGCCCTTGGAGAAGTCGATTTTGGCGGGAACATTAAAAATGCCTTCCGAGGATTTGGAGAGAAAAATGTATGGGAGGACGAAGGAAATTTTGGAGCAAAATGGTTATGTGCATTATGAAATATCGAATTTTGCGAAAAATGGTTTTGCAGCCAAACATAATTTGGCGTGCTGGGAGCAAGAGGAATATATTGGATTTGGTGTGGGGGCGCATAGTTATGTTGATAAAAAGAGATTTTCCAATACGGAAAATTTGGCGGAATATAGGAAAAATATTGAATGCAGCGAATTTGATAAAAATCGAATTTTGCAGGAAGAGCAGAATTTTGAGGCACAAGCCAAAGAATATATGATGCTGGGATTTAGAAAGTTGGAGGGGATTTCGATTTCAAAATTTGAGCAAAAATTTCATGTGCATCCGCTTTTTTATTTTCGTTTTGAGATTAGTAAATTAGAGAAAGAAGGATTGATTGAAGTGGATTTGGACAAGATTTGTTTAACTAAGAAAGGCTTGAATTTTGCAAATCTGGTATTTGAGGAATTTGTGTGATTTTACATAAAACTTGACAAGTTATGTAAAATATGATATAATAATAAGGATAACTATATTGTAAATTAGAAAAAACGAAAGGAGACATAATTATGTCGAAATTTAAAGTTTACATTAATTTAGAACATTTTCAGTATTTGGTGGATTTAGTTCACCAATATGACCATGAGCGGTTTGTTTGCTTAATGGGAAACGTGGAGACTGTTCACAATCGCCAAGCTATTGTTATCAGGGAAATGCAGGTTTTTGAAGATAATGATTACGAAGAATTGCATACAGCGCGTTGCAAGCCTAAAAAATCTGTTATCGAGCAGATGATGCGAGTAGTGGATAAGAAAAAGTATTCAGTTTATATCGAATACCATACACATCCGTTTAACTTTCCGCATTTTTCAGAAACGGATAAAGAAGATGAAAGAACAATGTGGAAATGTTTCCATGACATATTTCCAAACAAGTACTATGGAAACTTTGTCTTGGACATTGCTGGCAGGGGCGAGGCTGTTATTCGGGATTGGCATGATGGGAATTTAAAAACTTTTGAGCCAATTGCATACTAAACAACAAGAAAGAGAGGGCTTTTTATGAAAACACGGAGAAACAAAAAAATAATGATAGTTGCTGCTGTAATAATTGTGCTTGTGATAATGAGTGGTATTATTTACTGCGGCAAAAACAGTGAGTTTTGCCTAGGAGCTGGTACTGTAACCGAAAAGGAGCAGAAGGGCAACGAATATTTTACGACTGTTAATTGTGGCAAACTTGAAAAAACATTTGAGGGAAAGACAATCTATGATTTTTTTGAAGAGCAAGAAGAGATAGTAGTGGTTTTACTCAAGAAAAAAGTTTTTGATTTTACTTATGAGACAAAACTAGAGGGATTAACAGGCTCCAAAAAATAAGGGTTCGCTTGAACCCTTATTTTTATGCTTTTGATTTAATTAATAATTTGATTTTGTTTGCTTTTTTTGGTTTGATGTTCTGTCATAACATCTTTAACAGCGCCTAGACTTGCCAAACTTGCAGTTGCCTCAAATGGAATAAAAATTTTGTTGGCGTCGCCTTTTGCTACTTCTTTCAAGGCTTCCAAAGATTTTAATTGAACCAATTTTTCACTTGGATCTGATTTTTTGATTGCCTCATAAACTAATTGAATTTCTTGCGCCTTTGCATCTGCTACTTGTTTGATTGCTTCTGCTTCACCAGTTGCTCTTCTAATTCTAGATTCTCTGTCTGCTTCTGCATCCAAAATAGCGGCTTGCTTACGACCTTCAGCCAAAGTGATAGCAGATTGTCTTTCTGCTTCAGCTTCCAAAATTAAAGCTCTTTTATTACGTTCTGCGTTCATTTGTTTTTCCATGGCGTCACGAATGTCAGCAGGTGGTGTGATGTCTTTAATTTCTACACGATCAATTTTGCAGCCCCAAGCGTCAGTTGCTTCGTCTAGAATGACTCTCAATTTTTCGTTAATCACGTCTCTTGAACTGAATGTTTCGTCTAATTCCATTTTACCAACAATGTCACGAATGGTCGTAATAGACAAATATTCGATACCTTTTTTCAAACTTTGGATTTCGTAAACAGCTCTTGCTGGATCCGTAATTTTGTAGAACACAACAGTGTCAATCGTAATGGTAACATTGTCTGATGTAATCACGCCTTGTGGCGGAATGTCCATTGTTTGTTGCTTTAAGCTGACAACAGAGCGAACGGTGTCAATAAATGGCACAATAATGGTAAGACCAGCTTCTGCTACTTTGTGAAATTTACCTAATCTTTCGATAATATAAACTTCAGATTGTCGAACTACTTTAATTGTCTTTAGTGCTAGTATAACGATGATAATAAATACGACTAATAAAAATCCCATGATTTTTTCCTCCTTTTAATTCTAAATGGGTTTTACGATAGCTTTTACGCCATCAATTTTTTCTACAATAACGTCTGTATCTTGTGAAATAGAAGTGTTGTCAAAGGATTTTGCTGACCAAACTTCGCCACCGAGTTTGATTTGACCAGTTCCTTCGATTGGATCAATTGTTTTGATTACTTTTGCTGTTTTTCCTTCAATAGAATAGGCATTAGTTTTTGTCTTGTTTTCGGTTTTGGCAAATCGATTCACAAAAGACCTTGTGGCAAAGAGTAAAATGGTAGAAGCGATGACAAATACAGTTGTCTGTACAACGACATTTTCGATAAAAAAGCTGGCACACATGGCAACAAGCGCTCCAATGCCAAACCAAAATACAAGAAAACCAGTAGTAAATATTTCCATAATGAAGAAAATTCCAGAAATAATCAGCCAAAGTTTCCACATAAAAATCACCTCACTTAATTTTTATCAATTATTGTTATGTAAAAATACAACTCTATTATACCATAAGTTTTTCGATAAATAAAGACTTTTTGCAAAAATAATGTAAAATTTTGGCGAAAAGTACGTTTATATTCTTTGATAAGGCTTTGGTTCATTGGTTATTCCTAAAAGATAATCACAAGAAGTTTGATAGAAATCTGCTAATTTTATTAAATTATATATGTCAATTGTAATTTCGCCCGTTTCATAGCGTGAGTAAGTTTGTTGGGTACAACCAAGTAATTTAGCAACTTGGGTCTGGTTTAAGTCATGATCTTCTCTTAAATCTCGAATTCTTAATTTCATAAATATCACCAAGAAAATTATATAATATTCGTAAAATGCGTATTGACTTTTACTCGTATTACGTGTAAAATAATTTTGAAGGAGGAAATAAAAATGAAAAAATTCAACGAAAACGTAGGGGGTCATCTTGGGCGGTCCCGCAGGAATTACGCTGGTTGCCTTGGTTGTAACAATTATTATTTTACTAATTCTAGCAGGCGTGTCAATTAATCTTGTGATACGGCAGCAATGGCATTTTAGGAAGGGCGACTAAAGCAGTTAGCATTACAAAAGAGGCACAGACAGAGGAAGAATTACAATTGAAATTAGCAGAAATTATGATGGATTATTATGTGGAAGGAAAACGGGACAACGCTATCAAGCTATGTTAAGAAAAAGTGCGAGGAAAATGAAGACGGAATTTGGCAAATTGGTAATGTTATGTTTGCGTGCGACGACGACGGAAACCTGTATTTTACTGACTCGCAAGGCAACACGTCAGTCATTTCGATTGCAGACAATGGAGAAGTGAGTATTGAAGGTGGCGTTTCAGCAGACGGAAGCATAAAAGATGACAAGGCGCCAAGTATTTCCGCAACATCAACTACAAACTCAATCACGTTTGTGGCAAAAGACATTTTGACAGGTGTGGCAGGCTGGAATTATTCGACAATCAATAGCGATCCAACAACGTGGAACGAAGTAAATCCAACGCAAAAAAGTTTTACGCATACGATTGGAAATTTGGCAAATAACACGACCTATTACATCTGGGCGAAAGACGCGAATGGAAATGTGAGTGCGGCCCGAGAAATTAACACAAAGGATTTTGAGGAATTTCGTTATGAGGTAAGTTGGGAAAATGCGACAGCGACGATTACGGTAAACGCACCCAAAACGGGTGTCCAATTTAAGACAAGCCAAGAAGGTGCTTGGGGAAATTATTCAGAAAGTAATAAACCACAAGTTTCAAGCGGCACAACTGTGTATTTTCAAGTAACAGACGGAACGAATATAAAGGTATTTGAAACAGTAAAACCTGTACTGACTTATCAAGTACGATATCATGCCAATGGTGGAAATGGAAGTATGATAAATACTGTACATGAGTATGGAGTGGAGAAAATTTTGTCAGCTAGCCAATATACGAAAGAGGGATATTTTGTAGGAGGCTGGTCAACCAGTAGTGATGCTACGAATATAGAATATAAAGACCAATCAAGTGTGATAAATTTGACGAATCAAAATAATGGAATTGTAGATTTATATGCAGTATGGGTGGAAAATAATGTGTATTTATTGAAAAATGGTGTAGATCAAACTTTAGTTACAGGAGGTTGGGAAACGGTGTGGACTAACGAAAGTTACCAAAATGGGTTTGTTGAGTGGAAATCAGGGTATTTAAGTTTGGGGGATCGTTCTAGTAGTTATGGAAATCCTGTATTATTTACTAAAAATAATATAAATGTTATGCCTTATAAAAAACTTCATATTGAATATGCTGTATCAGAATGTGTTGGTGTTCAATTCTATATACCAAATGCGTCTATCCATATGTGTAAAGGATATTTTAGAAATAGCAATGGAGATATACGATACAGTAATACATTTTTTGAAGGTGCACTTATGAATGGAGATGTTGTTTCAAGGACAACAAAAGTATTTGACATAACTTCAACAGATGAATTAGGGAAAGTCGTCTTGACGAATTATTCGCATTCAGCAGGTGGAGAAAAAATTACGTTAGATGTTTATAATATTTGGTTAAGTGATTAAAAAGCCAATTGTAAGAGCATGTTCAAATGCTCTTATTTTTTGTACGAAAGAAAGTAAGAGGAAAACTTTTTTGAAAAAGTTTTCTGGTGCCTTTACAACAAAATTTATTTGTGATATGATAAATAACATGTAAAGTGAGGAAGCCATGAGAAGAAAAAAGTCGAAGAAATTTCTGGTGAGAAGAATAATAGCAATTTTTGTACTACTTATTTTGTTACTAATAGGGCGCAATCTGATTTATCATTTTTGGGATAAAAATCAGCAAAAGCAGACGCGTTTGTTGTATAATAATGAATGGGTCCAACTGACAAATGATGTGAAAATTGAAAATGCAATGGTCTATCTATCAGAAGAAGATGTGAAAAAAATTTTTGATGACACGATTTATTATAATGTGGGAGATAAAGAGCTGATTACAACCTGTAATAAGCATGTTGCAGTTTTGCATTTAAACCAACCCCAAATGATGGTAAATGATTCCAATTTGGCAATGCAAGGCACCTTAAAGGAAATAGAGGGAAAAATTTATTTGCCAATGAATGATTTAGGGATTGTTTATGATGTGGAAATTGAGTATGCAGAGAGCACCAACCGTGTGATGATGGATTCGACGCTCAAGGCAAAAAGTCGTGCCATGGTTTTGAAAAACACGAAGATAAAAACGGGAAAAAGTCCTTTTGCAAGAACCATTCAGAAAGTGCAAATGGGTGATTTTGTGGATGTATTTGAAAATAGTGGTCGTGATTTGAAGATACGAACAAAAGAAGGAAATATAGGTTATATTTCAACCAAAAAAGTGTCGAATTTAGAAAATTTAAGAGAAGATTGGATTGAGGAAAAAGTTTCTGAAAGTGATGTTGCAAACGAGGCTAATTTGTATAGCATTGGTCAGGAAAATGCAGGAATTGCAAATTGCTCTACGGGGCTTGCAACGTATTCGCAAAGAAATGAAGTGATTAACAAAATTTATGCAGATGTGATGCAAAGTGGAAAATACATCGTTTGTGTTGAGTTTGAAGAAATCGATGATATCAATTGTTTTTATCGTTTTGTGATTGAGCTGACCCCTAAGTTTAGAGAAGCAGGAATGAAAGTGGGCGTCAAACTAAAGGCGCCAATAGAGGAGAATAAAATAAAAAATGTTGTCGATTTTATCAAAAAATGACGAAAGATATGGAGTTTGAAAAATGAAGAAGAAAAAAATAGTAATGATAGTTTTAAGTATTATTTTTGTTTTAATGGTTGGAACGGGAATTGGTGTGGTAGCATGGTATCAGCATGGAACTGGGGCAGTTAGCAAAGGAGATGGCGAGGTCATTCGTGTAGAAATTACGGAAGGGACTGGAACGTCTGCAATTGCACAGCTTTTGAAGGAAAAAAATGTAATTCGAGACGCGAATGTTATGAAAATTTATGCCAAATTAAACCATGTGCAAAGCTTGAAACAAGGAAAATATGACTTGAATAATGCAGAAGATTTGGGGACGATTTTGGCGCATATTCAAAATGGCGAAATTGTGAATGAAGAGGTCAAACTGACTTTTGTGGAAGGCAAAAATATGAGACATTTTGCTAAAACGATTGCGGAAAAAACGGTCAATACAGAGGAAGATGTTTTTGCGTTGCTAGAGGACGAAGCATATATCAATTCGCTGCTTGAGAAATATTGGTTTTTGACAGAAGACATTCAGCAAGAGGGAATTTATTATCCGCTTGAAGGCTATTTATTGCCAGATACTTATATTTTTGAAAATAAGGAAGTTTCTGTTAAAACGATTTTTAATGTGATGTTGAATTACATGGACAAGTTTTTGAGTGAACATAAAAATGAGATGCCAGAAAATATTCATGCGGTCATGACACTTGCTTCGATTGCCGAATTAGAGGGCGTTCAAGAAGAAGACAGAAAAGAAATTGTGGCTGTTTTGAAACATCGCATGGAAAAAGGAATGAGTTTGGGCAGTGATGTTACGACATATTATGCGTTTAAAGTCAATATGGGGGATCGAGATTTGACAGCAAAAGAAATCAAAACAGAAAATCCATATAATACCCGTGGTCCTCATATGGAAGGCAAATTGCCAATTGGCCCAATTTGTAATCCTAGTAAAGAAGCAATTTTAGCGGCTTTGAATGAGGAGAAGACAGAGAATTTATATTTCGTAGCAGACAAGACCAAAAAAGTCTATTTTACAAAAACTTATGAGGAGCATATTAACCTAATTAACCAGCTGAAAAAAGATGGTTTATGGTATGAATATGAAAATTAAATTAGAGGAGGAAAATTATGAAAAAAATTGCAATCACCGTGATGTTGATCGTTTTTGCGTTTCATGCATTTTATCCAGTTGTGTATGCTATGGAGCAAAATGCAGAAGAAACGGAAGAACAAGTACAGGAGGAAGGTGAATTAGAAGAAACGCCAAAAGACGAGGAGGAAGAAGTAGAGCAAGAAGAAATAGAAAAAGTAGAATTAGAAGAACCGATTTTGGAAGAGAAAGAAGAGGAAGAAATTCTAGAAGAGACAGAAAACAAAGAGCTTGAGCAAGAAGAAATGGAAACAGAAAAAACGGAGGAGCAAGAAACAGAAATTTTTCAGGAAGTAGAACCAGAAGAAATTATTTTAGAGTCTGAGATAGAAGAAAACAGAGAAGAGCCAATGGTGGAAGCACCGAATTATGCAGGAAGAATGTATATCGAAACGCCAACCAATGGACAAACGCATTCCATTGCAACAATGGGCAATATTTTAAAAATACAAGGTTGGGCAGTTTCTAATGATGCAGGAGCTTTGGTAAGAGTTTATGTGAATAATCAATGTATGGGAGATGTCAAAACAAGAACGCCAAGAGGCGATGTCGATACTTTGATTTCGCCAGCGTATGGAGGAACTGCTAATACACCAAATGCAGGTTTTGAAATGGATTTGGATATGAGCCGTTATATGGGCGGAACATGTCAAATCATGATTTTCCAACTGGCAAAGAATGAAACTGTTCTTTCGTGTGATACGAAAACAATTCAAATTCAGCCAGTTCAGTATGAAGGCAGAATGTTTATGGATGCGCCTGTAGTCAATCAAACCTATCGTTTGCCAGACACAGAGTACATAAAATTGCAAGGTTGGGCAGTTTCCAATGATGCAAAGGCTTTGGTAAGAGTTTATGTAGATGGTCAATGTATGGGAGATGTTAAAGCAAGAACGCCAAGAGGCGACGTCGATAGCGCGATTTCGCCAGCGTATGGAGGAACTGCTAATACACCAAATGCAGGTTTTGAAATGAATTTAGATATTAGCTATTTGGCAGAAGGAACACATCAAATTATGATTTTCCAGATAGCAAGAAATGAAACAATTATTTCTCGAGATGTGAGAAATTTTGATGTCAAACCAAAAGAATATAGCGGAAGACTTTATATTGATACACCAACCACGCTTTCGTATCAAGTCCCACAAACAACGACAATGAATATTGCTGGTTGGGCGGTATCAGATGATGAAAAGGCAAAACTAGTTGTCAAAGTGGACGGGAAAGATTGTACCTATCAAGTAAGACGAACGAGCAGAGGAGATATTGATAGAGCGATTTCACCAGCATATGGAGGAACTGCCAAAACGCCAAATGCAGGTTTTTCGATTGACGTCAACCTTGAAAATTTGGCAGAAGGAAAACATATCATGGTGGTACAAGAAATTTCAAGATATGGTAAGTTGGTTGGATTGGGTCAAATTGACTTGAAAATTGAGACCCCAAATTATCGAGTGATGATGAATTTGGAAGACCCAATTCATAACAAAAGATATCATTCTGGTATTTTGGAAGTAAAAGGTTGGGCTTTGTGCGAAGCGCCAGGCGACTATTTGGGTATTTTTTTGGATGGAGTCCATAAAATCGCCCCTCCAAGACAAGCGCGACCAGACGTAATGCAAGTTTTTGGCAATCAATTTAATGGAACTTTTGCTAATCCAACTCCGGGATTTTACGCGCAAATTGATACTTCGTATTTAGCAGAAGGGCAACATTCTTTGGAAGTTGTGCATTTTTCTAAATATGGAAAAGTGCTAGAGACAAAAGCGATTAACTTTATTATTAGTAATACGCAAACTTGGGGAATTGATGTTTCGCACCATAATGCGACCATTAATTGGGATGCGGTCAAAAATAGTGGTGTGAATTTTGCAATTTTGAAAATTGCCGAATACCGAGAATCCAGTGGTAGGACGATTATTGATTCAAAATTTGAGGAAAATTATGCGGCTTGTCGAGCACGTGGCATTGCAGTGGGTGGCTATATTTATTCCTATGCGTTCAATCCGACAGAGGCTCTTCATGAGGCAGAGGCTTGTTTAAGAGTCATTTCAGGAAAGCATTTTGATATGCCAATCTTTTTTGACATCGAGGACCATATTGTAACAGATGCAGTTAATGCAGGGCGCACCAATAAAGAAAATTTAACCAATGCAGCGATTACATTTTGTGATAGAATGAATGCAAGTGGTTACCAAGCGGGCGTGTATTCATATCGAAACTTCTTTTATTCGTATTTAGATATGCCACGTTTGGAAAGGTACAATATTTGGCTTGCGCATTATGTGGCTAGCACAGATTACACAGGAAAATATGACATTTGGCAATATACAAGCTCTGGCAAAATTCCGGGCATTAGTGGCAATGACGGAAACGTGGATTTGAACTGGTGCTTTAAGAGGTATTATTAAAAATAAATATCGAAAAAAGCTCTCGTAAAAGAGAGCTTTTTCTTGCCTTAAAAATATAATAGCCTACAGTTATAACTGCTTATTGATAATTTCGTAAGTGGCGCTATATATACAATCTTTCAGCAAAAAAACATCAAATTCATTAGGATTTAGATGTTCAATTTGAAAAAAGGATGTTAAAAATTTTTCGCCATAATAAGCATCAGCACCTCCCATTCTAAATCCATAGAAAGGAAAACGATTTCTAGGTTCAGTATAGTCAGGGTTACAACCCAATAAAACATAAGCTGTAGTGCAATTGAATTTTCCAATGTAGATTGAGTCATTTAGAAAATTGGAAAATTCATCTTGAAGTTCTCTAACTTTTGAAATAACTAATACCACTCGCTTGTGGGAAGATAAATAGTTCCACAAACGCTCAGAGCTTTCAAAAGTTCCCTCAAAAAGTTCTGGCCAAAATGTTCCTTTGGACAAGTCAACTAAACTGACATCGAGTCTATTATAATCTTCGGCTGTGGACACAACTACTTTTTCTTTTGTTTGCAGGAGCATTTTTTTCTCATGCATAGTAACTGTGCTATTGTTTTGTACTACATCGTGTAGTCTTTGAAAATCTAATGGCACAGAATACTTTTCAACTGGAGAGAAAATTTGCTGGCTGAGACCTTTTTCTAAACCGCAACAAAATTCATATCCAAGACTGATGGTTGTTGTTGAATTATCCGTTTCCAGTAGGATATACGGATATTTTTCTGTCAGTTCTGCTAAATACCGGAGAAATAAATCCTCCATATTGCTTACTTGTAGTGACATAGTAGGCACCTCCTAAAATAAAATATATTATGTTACATTAAGACTTTACCATTATAGCACACTTTTGTGAATATGTCCAGCAAAATTCAAAAAAACGCTTGCCAATAAGAAGGATTTATGTTAAAATAAAAATAACTTGCTAATTGACAAACATTTAAGGAGGATTTTTGAATGGACAAAACATTAGAAGAATTGCGGTATGAGGAAAGAAATGTTCAGCGGTTAAATACCGCCCTTGTAAAAGCATTGAAAAAGAGTAAAATAAGTATACCTGCGGACGTTAAAGTAGGGCAGTATGCACCAGTCAGTTTTTCAATTGAAAGTATACCAGAGGATTTAAGAGATTTGCTGATTGCTAGAGCTGCTATACTTTGGGGAGAAATTTCTGCAGATATAGATGATGATACATATTGTTATTATATCAAAGATTTGCAGATTGATAAAAATGTTATTGAAGTTATGCTTATGAGAAATTGGTGATGCACGAATAGCAATGTTTGGGTGGGGGGCTTAGATTAAGCCTCCCTAGTGCTAGTAAAAAAAGTAGATAAATAATGAAAACAAAGTGAAAAAACTGCCACAGACTCTTGACATTTGAGCCGATTTATGATATAAATTTAAGTATAAACGTTGAAGAGGAAAAGTAAGATAAAGGTTACTACCAGAGAGGATTAGTCGTGGGCTGAGAGCTAATCTTAGAAAACGTATTTGAAAAACTACCTTGGAGTTTCTATTTGAAAAAATAGCGTGTTAGCTACGTTAAGGGCTTGAAGTGAGTTAAAAATTAGGATGGAACCGTGCATGCACTCCTAGGCTGTTTAGTCTATGGAGTGCTTTTGTTTTGAAAAAAGGAGGAATGGATATGTTTAAAATTAAATTAGGGGGAGGAAAAACGGCGGAAGTTGAGGAAAGTATGTATTGGCATACGACTTCGCATATTATGGCGCAAGCAGTCAAAAGGCTGTTTCCAGAGGCAAAATTGGCGATTGGTCCAGCCATTGAAAATGGATTTTATTATGATTTTGATGTAGAGAAGCCATTTTCAGAAGACGATTTAAAGAAGATTGAAGAAGAAATGAAGAAAATTATAAAAGAAAATTTCGAGTTGGAAAGATTTGAATTGCCAAGAGAAAAAGCAATTCAGTTTATGAAAGAAAAAAATGAAGATTATAAAGTAGAATTAATAGAAGATTTACCAAACGGAGAAGTGATTTCTTTTTACAAGCAGGGCGATTTTACGGACCTTTGTAGAGGTCCACATTTGCCGTCAACTGGGGCAGTCAAAGCAGTAAAATTGTTGACGTCTTCGGGTGCTTATTGGAGAGGCGATGAGCATAATAAGATGCTGCAAAGAATTTATGGAATTTCGTTTCCAAAGGCGAGCGAGTTGGAGGATTATTTGCAGAAATTGGAGGAGGCAAAACAAAGAGACCATAGAAAATTGGGAAAAGAATTGGATTTGTTTTTCTTTGACGAAACAGCACCTGGGATGGCTTATTGGATGCCAAAAGGTTTTAAAATGATGAATGTGTTGATTGATTTTTGGCGAAAAGAGCATGAGAAAAGGGGATACCAAGAATTTTCTGGACCACAATTAAATAGCAGCGAGCTATGGAAAATATCAGGACATTGGGACCATTATAAAGAGGATATGTTTGTTTTGACAGATACGGATGGGAAAGAGCAAGCGTTAAAGCCAATGAATTGCCCGAATGCAATTAAAATATTTGCTTCTAAACTTAGAAGTTATAAAGATTTGCCAATGCGTTTTAATGATATTGATGTGATTCATAGAAATGAAAAATCAGGACAGCTAAATGGATTGTTTCGTGTGAGAATGTTTCGCCAAGATGATAGCCACAATTTTATTACAGAGGACCAAATTGGTTCAGAGATTAAGGATATTATTGAAATTGCAAAAGATTTGTATGGTATTTTTGGATTAGAATTTGAACTGACACTTTCTACAAGACCAGATGATTATATGGGAGAAATTGAACTTTGGGATAAAGCAGAAGCAAATTTGAAACAGGTTTTAGGTGAATTATGTGGAGAAGGACAATATCGAATTAATGAAGGAGACGGAGCGTTTTATGGTCCTAAAATTGATATCAAAATGAAAGACTGTTTAGGAAGAGAATGGCAAATGGGAACTGTGCAAGTTGATTTTCAATTACCACTTCGCTTTCATTTGTCTTATATTGATAGCAATGGCGAAAAGAAAACTCCAATTTTAATTCATAGAGCATTGTTTGGTTCTTTTGAAAGATTTATTGGAATTATTACAGAACATTTTGCAGGCGCTTTTCCAATTTGGCTCGCACCAATTCAGGTGAAAGTGATGCCAATTTCGGACAACCAAGCAGAATATGCGAAACAGGTTTTTGAAAACTTGCAAGAAGCGGGAATTCGTACGGAATTAGATGATAGACAAGAGAAGATTGGCTATAAAATTCGTGAGGCACAACTTCAAAAAATTCCTTATATGTTGATTTTGGGCGAAAAAGAAGTAGAAGCCAAATCTGTTGGGGTACGTAGTAGAAAAGAGGGCGATATTGGCGCCATGAAGTTGGAGGAATTTATTGAGAAAGCAAAACAAGAAATTGAAAATTTTGAGAGATAGTTTGAGGTAAAAAATGAAAAAATGGATTCTAAGATTAGTAAATAGTTTGGATAAGCGAAGCCAGAATATATTTTTTGTTGTGCTGATTTTGATTTGCATTGTGGCGATTAGTGTTGGTATTTATGCACAGTTTTTTTATAAGTATGCAGACACTGATCCCTTGATGCTGGGAATTAATATTGGAGCTAAGAAAACGACAGAAGAGTATGCGATGTTAAAAAGTAATTTTAATGAATTGTTTGATAATACGCTCAAGAAAAGTGGCGACAATGGCTCAATTGAAAAATTGAATGGGGAAAGAGATGTTGTCTATACAGCCTATCAACTGATGAATGAAGATGAAACGTATTATAGTGTTGATGTGAGCATCCCAGAGATTAATATTGACTCAAGTGTCATTAAAAAAGTCAATTCAGCAATTAAAACAGAGTATTACAACAAGGCGAATTCCATTATGAGACAGACGAATGAAAATACGATTTATAAGGTATCATATGCAGCTTACTTAAATAGCGATATTTTGTCTGTTGTGATAAGGGCGTCATTGAAAGAGCAGGGGAAATCGGAAAAGGTTTCTCTCAAGACGTATACCTATAGCATTTCAAGAGAGGAATTGGTTACTTTAGAGGATTTAATTCATTCTAAAAAAACGACTTTGCAAGCGGTTCAAAATAGCATCATAAACGAGATAAAGGTGGCTTATGAGAATGCTCAAATCATTGCAAATGAATATGGTGTTTTGTATGAGAGAGATTTGAACAGTGATATGTACCGAGTAGAAAATGCAAGTGAATATTTTTTGACAAATGAGGGATATGTTTATATTGTGTATCCTTACGGAAATGATGGTTATACAAATGAAATGGATATAGTGATTTTTTAGGAGGGCAAAGTGATGAGGAAAATGCAAATTGGTTTCATGGCATTTGTACTAATGATAAGTGTTTGTTTGAATTTGTATGCGACAGAGGGCGAAATGATGTTAGAGGGGGAAGACGAAATTTTTGATGAAATTCATCCTGACGATTTGGAATTTGAGGATATTGTAGAAGAACAAGCAGCGGTGCAAGAAGAGCAAAATCAATATTCAATATGGCTTTGGATTGTGTTTGGAGCGAATATGATTTATGTATTGCGAAAAATTGGTTTTGACCGAAAAATATTATTTTTAGGAATTGGCACAGTTTCTGGTATGAGCGTAAGTGTTCTGCTATTGATTTTAGCAAAACAATGGCATATTCTAGAGCTGGAATTTTCCTATCAAGCAATATTAATAGCTGTTTTGGGAATCAGTTTTTATATATGTTTTGATAGTATCCGAAATTTGGAAGAAATAAAAAAGAAAACAGAAGATATGTATTGGAAAAAAATGTTTCAAAGTGGCATCAAAATAGCAAGCCACAATGTATTAGGTATGCTGAATATTGTTTTTTTAGGATGCAGTGGCATAGGAATGCTATTTTTAGGAACGCATACAATGACAAAAGAAATGATAGTAGTAGCAATGGCAGGAAGTATTGGTATGATAGTATCTTTTTTTGTCACAACATTTTTGTATGCTATATTTAATAGTCAAAAAACGATTTACAAAACCATATCAGAAAATAAATTAAATGGAGGAAGAAGCCTAAAGCTGTAAAATGCTTTTGGCTTTTTCAATTTGCTCCGCAGTTGGGGGAAGAACATTTTCGAGTTCATATTTTTCTCCCAGTTGTTCCCACTTAAATTGCCCTAAATTATGATAAGGCAAAAGTTCTACTTTTTTGACTGTTTTTAAAGAGTCAATAAAATGTTTTAACTTTTTCAAATCTTCTTCATCATCTGTAAAACCGGGAACCAAGACCTGTCGAATCCACATAGGAATTCCGTTTTCACTTAAAAATTCAGCAAACTTTAAAGTATGTGTATTCGGCACACCAGTTAAATCAATTGCTTTTTGATTATCAATATGCTTAATGTCAAGCAGAACCAAATCCGTAAATTTTAGAACCTCGATGATTTTTTCAGAAATCGGCAAATTTCCAGAAGTATCTAGGGCAGTGTGAATGTTTTGCTCTTGCAGTTTTTGAAAAAGTGCTGTTACAAATTCAGCTTGCAAAAGGGGTTCGCCACCAGAAACGGTTACGCCACCATGTGAGGTATTCATATACGGTTTTAAGCGAACTGCTTTTTGAAAAACTTCTTCTAGCGAATATTCGGTTCCATGATTGAGTTCCCAAGTATCACGATTATGGCAATATTTACATTTTAAATGACAGCCCTGCATAAAAATCACAAATCGTATACCAGGACCATCAACGGTGCCAAATGTTTCAAATGAATGAATTCTTCCTATTAAATTTTCCATTTTGCTTCCTTTCTATAGAATTGTAGTAGGGGCACGGAGTACCGTGCCCTTAGTTTGTAAAATTATATTCTTTCATGAATGGTACGATGGATAACATCTAATTGTTGCTCACGCGTTAATTTTGTGAAATTAACTGCATAGCCAGAAACACGAATCGTAAGTTGAGGATATTTTTCAGGGTGTTCCATCGCATCTTCTAATAAATTTCGATCAAAAACATTAATATTCACGTGATGACTGTGCTGCACGAAATACCCATCTAACAAAGAAACAAGGTTGTTAATACGTGTTTGTTCGTCTTTTCCAAGTGTATTTGGGGTAATGGCAAAAGTGTAAGAAATGCCATCTTCAGCGTGTTTGTAAGGCAATTTTGCGATGGTATTTAGCACTGCAATCGCACCATTGGTATCACGACCATGAATTGGGTTGGCACCGGGACCAAATGGCTCGCCGCTGCGTCTTCCGTCAGGTGTGCTTCCGGTTGCTTTTCCATAAACAACATTAGAAGTAATTGTCAAAATTGACATCGTAGGTTTTGAATGACGATACGTTTTTTGCCCGCGTAATTTATCCATAAACCTTTTTGAAATTTCAACTGCAATACTATCCACGCGGTCATCGTCATTTCCGTATTTTGGAAAATCGCCTTCAATTTGATAATCCACTGCAAGACCTGTTTCGTCACGAAGTACTTTGACTTTAGCATATTTCATCGCAGAGAATGCATCTGCAACAATGGAAAGTCCAGCAATTCCGCATGCCATGGTACGAAGAATTTCACGGTCGTGAAGCGCCATTGCCAAACTTTCGTAACAGTATTTATCATGCATATAATGGATGATATTAAGTGCCTTGATATACGTTTTAGCAACCCAATCCATCATTTGGTCAAATTTTTGCCATACTTCATCATAGTTCAAATACTCAGAAGAGACAGGCTCAAATTTTTCGGTAATTTGTTTGCCAGAAATTTCGTCACGCCCACCGTTGATGGCGTATAATAGTGTTTTGGCAAGGTTTGCACGAGCCCCGAAAAACTGCATTTGTTTACCAATTCTCATAGCACTTACGCAACAAGCAATTCCGTAGTCGTCGCCCCAATATTCACGCATTAAATCGTCGTTTTCATATTGGATGGAGCTGGTTTTGATGGACATATTGGCAGTGTAATCTTTGAAACCTTGTGGCAAATGAACAGACCAAAGGACAGTCAAATTTGGTTCCGGAGCAGGTCCGATGGTTTCAAGCGTATGCAAAACTCGGAAAGAATTTTTGGTCACTAAAGTACGACCATCAATTCCTTGACCAGCAATACTTTCTGTGACCCAAACTGGGTCGCCACTGAATAATTGGTCATACTCAGGTGTACGTAGGAAGCGGATAATACGCAATTTCATGACAAAATGGTCCATAATTTCTTGTGCTTCTGTTTCGGTTAAAGTACCATTTTTCAAATCCCTTTCAAAGTAAATATCCAAGAAAGTAGAGGTGCGACCTAAACTCATAGCAGCACCGTTTTGTTGTTTGGTAGTTCCAAGATACGCAAAATATAGCCATTGAACAGCTTCTTTAGCGTTGGCAGCTGGGCGAGAAATATCAAAACCATATTTTTCAGCCATTTTTTTCAATTCTTCTAGGGCACCAATTTGGTCATGAATTTCTTCGCGTTCACGAATGATTTCTTCTGTGAAATCAGAAGAAACACAGTTGGTAAATTCTTCTTTTTTTTCATTGATTAGGGCATCTACGCCATAAAGCGCAACACGTCTGTAATCCCCAATGATACGCCCACGGCCATAACCGTCTGGCAAGCCAGTAATCAAATGAGAGCTACGAGCAGCGCGGATGTCAGGTGTGTAGCTTGTGAAAACACCATCATTGTGGCTACGACGATAATTGTGATAAATGTCTTCGATTTTTTCAGAAACTTTTTCGTTGTAGGCTTCGCAAGATTTTTCCACAATACGAATGCCGCCATTTGGCATAATGGCGCGTTTCAAAGGTTTTTCGGTTTGCAGTCCAACAATTTGCTCTAAATCTTTATCAATATAGCCAGCCTCATGGCTAGTTATCGTAGAGGCGATGTCATTTGAAATTTCCAAAACACCACCGTTTTCTTTTTCCTTCTTATATAAATCAAGAACTATATCCCACAATTTACGCGTTCTATCGGTTGCGTCTGCTAAGAAAGAAGCATCGCCTTCATAGGGAGTATAGTTCAATTGAATAAAATTTCTAACATTAATTTCTTTTGTCCAGTCGCCTGGTTCAAAATTGTTCCATTCTTTAAAATCCATTTATTTTTCCTCCTAACAATATTTTTTCCTAATAATCCTTTATTAGTCTAGAAAATTTTTTCAAATTTGTCAAGTAGAAAAGAAATATTAAAAAATGAGATAAAGTGAGAAAAACTAAAAAAAAACGCCTTTAAATATTGCTAGATGCTTCTAATTTCTTTAGATAAAGTTGCAAATTTTCAAAAAATGTGCTATAATATAATTAACAACAAAGAAAATTAAATAAGATACCCTACGAAGTACGTGTAGACTGAATTTTTAGAACCTACAAGTTTTGGATAAGGGAGTTCGGCTCTGAATATGGCGTGTATGCTTGAACGAGAAATCCTTCAAGAAACCCAGGAGTATTTAGGAGAACACCCACCTGTGTGAGTACAGGTCCATAAAAATTTAGCATCTTACGGCTAGACGTGGGGTAATTTTTTTGGGCTTTTTTATATAGAAACGTGGTTTTGCATTGCAAAATCCACGTTCCAAAACATGTCTTATTTTGTACCATATACTTCTATAACGGTTGCATCGGGTGTTTCAATTACTGTTCTTTCATAATCCTCATAAATAGTTTCAGTAAGTTCATTGGAATATTGAACCTTAAAACCAGCAGCAGTTAATGCTTCTGTGATAGATTGAAGACTGTGTAGCCTTCTTGAGATTTTAGAATACCTTTTAATGGCTGGAGTGTAAGTGAATCCCGTTTCTGGTTCGTAATAGGCACCATCTGTTTTAGCTGTCCAGTCATGTAAGGATTTGACTACAATAATAATGTGTCCGTCTGTTTTCAAGACGCGATAGCATTCCGATAGTGCCCTTTTTAGTTCTATATCTGAAATATAATGTAAGCATAAACGAGAATATAACACATCGTATGTGCAGTTTTCCTCAGGCATGTTTTGTGTAATATCTTCGATATGGAATGTTAAATTTCCTATTCCATTTAGAAGATTTTTTGTATATTCCATACCTTTTTTATCTAATGTTGTCGCAGTTACTTTTTTTCCACGTTCCGCCCAAAATCCTTCAAAGTACCCAGCAGTGCTGATACCGATGGATTTTATTGTGCCAAAAGAAAGTTTTTCTAAAAAGTCAATGGCATGTTGTTCGGTAAGGGAAGGTTTGAAAATTCCCAGTTGTGCTAATTTTTTTATGTTCATATGCAAATGCCTCCTTTAATAGCATGGAATATGATAAAATTGTTTACGTAATTATTATAACATAAAAGTAAGAGGATGTCAAATTTAAAAATAAAAAAAGTAACGTCTACAAGTTTGAGAACTGTAGGCGTTTACTTTTTTCTATTTAGCACATTATTTTTTACTCAACGGTAACGGATTTTGCTAAATTTCGTGGTTTATCGACGTCTAATCCTTTTTCTTTTGAAATGAAGTAAGCAAATAATTGAAGTGGAAGAATCGATAAAATTGGGGTTAAGAACTTGTTGGTTTCAGGCACTTTGATGATTTTTGTAAAATTAAAGTTTTCTAGATTTTTGTCTGTAATAATCAAAGTTTTTGCGCCACGTGTAATGACTTCCTGAATATTACTAATGGATTTATCTATTAAGTCTGCAACCGTCAAAACAGAAACAACCAAAGTATCTTTTTCAATCAAAGCAATTGGTCCATGTTTTAATTCTCCACTGTAAAATGCTTCTGAGTGAATGTAGGAAATTTCTTTTAGCTTTAGAGAGCCTTCCACGCTGCTATTATAATCTAAACCTCTGCCAAGGAAGAAAACATCTTTTACTTGATATACTTCATGGGCGAATTCTTTGATTTCTGTAATGTCAGACAATAATTGTTCTGCTTTTGCAGGTAATTCTAAAATTGATTTTTTTAGTTCTTCTAGAAGTTTTTTATCTTTTCCTAAAATTTCTGCAAAATAAATCACTAAAATGCTAAGCAAAGTAATTTGGGAAGTATAGGCTTTTGTGGAAGCAACTGCAATTTCAGGACCAGCATGAGTGTAGGTTACAAAGTCGGCTTCTCGTGTAATAGAGCTTCCTTCAACGTTTGATACAGCCAAAGTTGTAGCACCTTTTGCTTTAGCAAGTTTTAGGGCGGCGATGGTATCAGCGGTTTCGCCAGACTGCGTGATAAAGATACATAATGTATTTTTGTCAATCAATGGGTTTCGGTATCGAAATTCAGAGGCAACATCTACTTCTGTGTTGATTTCACAAATGTTTTCAAGTAACGTTTTGGCAGTAAGTCCAGCATACATTGCAGTTCCGCAAGCAACAATATAAATTTTATGAATTTGGTTCAAAAATTCTTTGCTAAAATTTAGTTCACTAAATTTGCAAGGAGCACTTAAACTCAAGTGATTTCCAATGGTTTCACGGATAGCGTTTGGTTGTTCGTGGATTTCTTTTAACATGAAATCTTCGTAACCATTTTTTTCAGCAGAAGTAGCGTCCCAGTCAATTTGAGAAATTTCTTTTTCAATTTTTGTTAATTCTTTGTCATAAAAATCAATGGCGTTTTTGGAAATGATAGCAAATTCGTTGTCTTTCAAAAAGTAAAATTGATGTGTAAAAGCAAGATAAGCAGGAATGTCTGAACTGATGAAGTTTTCTCCGTTACCTTTGCCAATAACAAGAGGACTGTCTTTTTTGACAGTAATCATAATATCTGGAAAATGCGTACAAAGCACACCAATAGCAAAACTTCCTTTTAAATCCTTTGTGGCGCGATTGACAGCTTTTAAAAAGCCATTTTGAGAGTTATCGTTTTCGTTAGAAAAATAATAGTGGATTAGGTTTGGAATGACTTCTGTATCAGTTTCTGACAAAAAATGATAACCATTTTCACTTAAAAATTTTCTAAGCTCTTGGTAATTTTCGATAATGCCATTATGAACAACAGAAAAAGTGTTAGAATTATCGTTATGTGGGTGAGAATTTGTAGAAGATGGTTTTCCATGTGTTGCCCAACGAGTATGGGCAATTCCAATGGTTCCCGCTAAATTTTCTCGATTGGTAATTTCAGATAATTCTTTTACCCTTCCTTTATTTTTAATGGTTTTAAAATTTTCTTTTTCTAAAATGGTAAGACCAGCAGAGTCATACCCTCTGTATTCTAGTTTTGAAAGTCCTTCAATTAAAATTGGCTCCGCTTTTTGGTTGCCTATGTAGCCAACAATTCCACACATAATATCCTCCTTAAAATCAAATATTTTATTATATAATATAAAATTATAAACTAGAATTGTGTCTATTTCGTGAAAATTGTATAAAAAAATCTAAAATTTTAAATTTTTTGTTTGTTTTGCGATTTCTTCATAATTAAAGATGTGTTTTTCCATGAGTTCATAAAAACTTTTGGTATGATTTTTGTATTTTAAATGACAGAATTCGTGTGTGATGACAAAACGTATGATTTCTCTAGAATATTGCATAATACAAGGATGGATAGTAATGATGCCATTGGAACATTTAGCAAGCAAATCTCCCAAATCTTGTATCTTGAAATCCTCGGGGGCAAAGCCTAGTTGGTGTCGAATGTCTTCCATCATATTTTCAATGTGATCTTTGGCAAGGGAAGTGTACATTTTGGCGATGGTGGCATGGATGATTTTGGTTTTATCTAAATCAATATATTTGGCTGGCAAAATAATTTCTACATATTTATTAAGAAGATTTAAAGTTGGATTTTTGGTGGCTTCGTATTTTAAAAGGATGTCATAGGGTTTGCCTAAAATGGAAATTGGTTTTTGATTGACTTTTTGGGTACGAATATTTTCGGCTTCAATATATTCTTTGAGATGTTTTAAAATCCAATTTTTCTTTTGTTCAACCACAGATTGGATTTGTTTTTGCGTGTAGTAAGTGGGAGCTTTTACAATGACTTCGCCATTGTGAATGGAGATGTAGAGACTAGAATTTGAAGTTTGGTCAACCGTATATGTGATAACATCATTTGTAGCGCTTAAAGTGCTCATTTTTACTACCTCCAAAATAAAAACTTTTGTTTGTGTTATTTTATAAGATTTTGAAAAAAATGTCAAGAGTTTTTAGAAAAAATGTTCGGAAAATTTTGCTTGACTTTTACTTGAATTTGTGATATATCATATAAAAATAAATAGAAGGAGAAAAATTATGAATAAAATTATTGTAATTACTGGTGGCAGTGAAGGACTAGGCTTAGAGACTGCCAAACTATTGTCAAAAGAAAATACGGTTATTGTTCTAGGAAGGACAGAAGAAACACTAAGGGATAGCGGTTTTGATTACCATGTTTGTGATGTTACAAATCCGCAGCAAGTGGAAAACACGATTGCTCAGATTTATGAAAAATATGGCAAAATTGATTGTTTGATTAACAATGCAGGGACATGGATTGTCGGTAAGTTGGAAGATAACGACTTTGCTAAAATTAGTCAAGTGATTGACATTAATGTAAAAGGTGTTATCTATATGACGAAAGCAGTTGTGCCTTATATGAAAAAACAGAAAAGTGGTTTGATTATTAATGTAGATTCTACGGCAGGTGTCAATTGGAAAGCAGATTATTCAGTTTATACAGCTTCTAAGTGGGCGATTACTGGTTTTACAAAAGCAATGCAAAGTGAGCTTTTGCCCCAAGGAATCCGTGTGCAGGGATTTTATCCAGGAACCATTCAAACTGGTTTATTTGCTAAGAATGGCTTGCCAGATAAGGATCTGACAAATGCCCTTAAAGTAAGCACAGCAGCAAAAGCTGTTAAGTTTATGGTGGACCAAGATGATGATGTTGTGATTATGGATTTGGGCATCAAACATATCTATAATTAAGAATAAGTGAAAGGGAAAAACTACTTGTAAGAAATTATGAGTAGTTTTTTTGTCAAAAAAGGGACAGATATTTTTTATTTTTCAGCCAATTACGGTTTTGTATGGGAATAATGGCAGTGGAAAAATCACTGGAAAATGCCTAAAATTCGATTTTTTAGAAAAAAGAGCTTAAAATGGATTTTAGGAATTGTCATTGTTAAGAATGGTTTGACTTTTGAAGAAAAATAGAATATAATAAAGTAAGAATTAGTTTTATGGTTAGGAGGTTCCAAATGCCAAGATATGCTAGGAAAATGCATGGCGGAGAATTATGGGCAAAAATAGAAGTGCTTGAAAATGTTGTTTCTCCTTTGTTTGAAAATTAAAAATTAAATAAAGGAGATTAAAAATATGAATTATGAAGATAAAAAAATAGTAGGAATTTTAGCCACGAATGTGGAGGCGTCTGTTGCGCTAAATGTAATGGGACATCTTGCTATAGCAATTGGAAAATATTCAGATAGCGAGATTATGGGGAAACCAACGATAACTGATAAATCTGGTGTAAATCATTTGGGAATCAGCCAATTCCCTTTTATTATTACGAAAGTAAAACAAGGGAAGTTAAAGGCAGCTATTGATCGTGCTAAAAATAATCCTGATTTATTGGTGGCAGATTACCCAAAAGAGATGTTGGAAACAAGAACAGATGACGAATTAGTTACTGCAATCAATACGAAAGAGAATGACAAGTTGGAATATTTGGGTGCAATTATTTATGGAAATACAAAAGAAGTAGATGAAATTACTGGTAAATTTCAGTTGTGGAGATTGGATTAAAAATGGATTTAAAAAAGCAAATACAAAACTATAAGCCCTATAATGAGCAAGAAAAAAATGACCAAGAAATGATGCTAACATACATAGAAACGTTTGCAGATGTGCTGACAAGAGAAAATAAAATGTGTCATTTTACGGCTTCAAACTGGATTGTGAATCCTGAGAAAACGAAGGTGCTGATGGCATATCATAACCTTTATCAATCTTGGGCTTGGACGGGTGGACATGCAGATGGCAATTGTGATTTGTTGCAAGTGGCGTTAAAAGAGGCGAAAGAGGAAACGGGCTTGAAAAAATTCAAGGTTTTGCAAAATAGCATTTATGCACTTCAAATTCTGACAGTGGATAGTCATGTGAAGAATGGAAAATTTGTGCCTGCGCATTTGCATTTGGATTGTTGCTTTTTGTTAGAGGCAGATGAAAAGGAGGCATTAACCATAAAAAAAGATGAAAACAGTGGCGTAAAATGGGTCAATATGAGTGAAGTTTTAGAAGTGACAAGTGAAAAAAATATGAAGCCAGTTTACCAAAAATTGAATGAAAAATTGAAATAAGCAAAAGCCCCATAGCAGGGGCTTTTGTGTCGTTATTTTTTGGCTTTCAAAAAATAAGCGAGCGGAATTACAATAACAATTGTTACTAAAATTGGCAATATTTCCATAAGATTTACCTCCTATACTTTTCTATGTATATTATAGCATATTTTGGAAGAAATTGCAAGTCAGGGATTTAGGATAAAAGTGATTGTCGAGAAATGTCGATTTTTGGAAGCGAAAAACAAAAATAAAGCTTGCAATTAAAATGTAGTTGTGTTAAAATAAATTCAATTAAATAAGGAAGGTGGTGAAAGTATGGAAGAATTAAAAGAATTGTTAATTGGATTTGGGCAAAGGATGATTGATTTTGAACAAAGACTGAATGAAAAATTTCGAGAAATTGATGAGAAATTCGAGCAAGTTGTGATAGAATTAGAAAATAATGCAGAAAAGATTGACCGAGTTGAAAGAGAGTTAAAAGCGGAGATGGCTCAAGTAAAAGAAGAGTTGAAAGGAGATATGAAGCAACTTGAAAGAATCATATTAGACAAGCAATTTTTGTTTGAAACAGAGTATGGCAAAAAGATTGATATGATGTATGATGCAGTTCTTTTAGAATTAGACAAAAATAAGGAAAAATCTGAGAAGATACATAAGTTGGATGCGAGAATGGAAAGAAGTGAAATTAAGGTTTTTAATCATGAGAAAAGAATTTGGGTCTTAGAAAGAAGTTAGAATTCTAAAGTAGTAAAATTCATAAAAAATAGAGGGTATATTTATTATTTTTGAGTAAAAAGTAATAGATATGCTCTCTATTTTAATTTTGATAAAAAGTATAATTCGCGAAAATTTGCACATATTAAATATTGTTTATAGAATAGGAAGTGAGGAATGAAAATGAGAGTAAAAGAATGTATGTGCAAAAAGGTAGTAAGAGCTACTTCTGATACGAATTTGCAAGAAATTGCAAAATTGATGGAGCAAAATAATGTTGGTTGTGTTCCGATTTGCAATCAAGAAAATCATGTGATTGGATTTGTGACAGACAGGGACATTATTACAAGATGTATCGCCAATAACAAAAATTGTGACCAAACAAAAGCATCTGATATTATGACAACAACAGTGATTAAAACAACACCAGATACAGAATTAGAAGATGCGACACAAACGATGTCTCAGAATCAAATTAGACGATTGCCAGTGATTGAAAATAACCAGATTGTTGGTATGCTGACAATTGGCGATTTGGCGCAAAACCACAAAGTACAACCACAGGAAGTGGGAGACACGATGGAATGTATTTGTAGTCAGCAAAATCAGTAAAGTTAGAAAGGGGCTGTTAAAATTGGAAGGTATGACAATTGTGAAAAAAGTTGGTTTGTTAGTGGTAATCATTTTAGTTTTAATTTTAGCAAGTAAACTTTTTATGTTTTACATTCCTTTTTTAATTGCCTATGTGATTTCACTTTTGGTAGAACCAGTCATAAAATGGGTTCATAAAAGGACGGATTTTAGTAGAAAAACCAGTAGCGTGATTGTGCTTGTTACAGTTTTTTTGATACTTTTCGGATTAATTGCTTGGGGAACTTTTGCCCTGATTTCCGAGAGTACCAATTTGCTTAGTGCCTTGAATACATATTTGGAAAAGGCAATTGAGTGGGTAAATTCGATGATGAAAAGTCTGAATATGGACAAAATTACTTTATCAGACGATGTTAGGCAAATTATCCAAAAATCTTCGGAAGATGTGCTCAGCAAAATGGGCGAATTTTTGAAAAATATGTTAACCAATTTTTTAGAAAATCTAAAGTCCATTCCCACGATTTTGATTTATACGGTTATTACGATTTTGGGTACGTATTTTATTACTTCTGACAAAATCTACATTTGGGACAGAATGGAGCATCATGTGCCAAAGAAAATTTTGGGGAAAGTTTCGACAACGGTTGAAAAAATTACCAAGTCGCTAGGAGGCTATTTGAAAGCGGAAATCATACTCATTGGTATTTCGTTTGTGATTGTTTTGATGGGGCTCAATATTTTTTATTTGATGGGGATGAATGTTGGGTACCCGCTGCTGATGGCGCTTTTTATTGGGTTTGTGGATGCTCTTCCAATTTTGGGTTCTGGAACTGTCATGATACCATGGTGTATTATTTTGTTCTTAAATCAGGAATATACAGTTGGTTTTTCGATTTTGGGATTATATATTTTTACGTCTGTTGTAAGGCAACTTTTGGAGCCCAAAATTGTCAGCAGCAAAATCGGAATTCACCCACTCTTTACCTTAATTGCGATGTATACAGGTTTCAAAATCATGGGAGTTATGGGAATGTTAGTCGGACCGATTGTGCTGATTATTCTAAAAAATATTTTTGAAAACACGATTGATAAGGGAATTGTAAAATCAATATTAGAAGAATGAAAACAGCGGAACGAAGTTTCGCTGTTTTATGCTAAAACCTACAAAAGTATCGACAAGTATTATGAAAAGTGGTATAATCGGTGCGAAGGAAGGAATAAATTTGGAATATGAAGATGTAACAGATCAATATATTAATAAAAAGAAATATCAATTAAAGAAACAAAAATATTTTAAAGCTGAAGACGGAATGAAATATAATGTTGATGGTAAACATGTAATATTACAACCAACAGAAAGAGAAATAGAAGTGGCAAAATTATTGGGACAAGCAATTGGAGGCAAGATTAGTATTATACCGAGAATAAATAAGCCGTTTGGAATAAAGACCCCAGATTATATTATTAATGGGGAAAAATTTGACTTAAAAGAAATAACTGGTGGTGGTAAATATACAATACAAGGTAATTTGAAAGGTAAGGAAAAGCAGTCAAATAATTTTGTAGTAGATATAACAAATGCAAAATTTAGTGTTGAAGAAGTGTATAGACAAATAAAAAATATTTATAATTCAAAGCATTATAAATGGTTGAATAAGATATTGCTAATACAGAATAATAGCATCATAAAAGTATATAAGAGAAAATGAGTGAAGGTCAACTGCGAACCTTGAGGCTCTCAATCGACCTTCTAATAATATATTATTAATTTAATTATACCATAAATTAAGTTAATAATCAATAGTTTATGCAAAAAAAGATAAAATATTATAATAAAGAATAACAACTTCTAAAAGTTTCTTTCAAAAACACTTGAAAATTTAATTGATAACGTATATAATAGAAAAAAATAAAACAAACGAAGAAATAGTAGGAGGAGAAAATGGCTACAAGAGATAAAAGTTTTTGGATTTTGCTCATTTTTATTTTGTCAGGATTGGTAATTGGTGGGCTATTGGGCGACTTAGCCTCTAAGGTAGATTGGCTTTGGTGGCTTGGATTTGGGCAGAATTTCGGGCTAGAAAGTCCGCTTGTTTTGGATTTGAGCATTTTGAAAATTACATTTGGGTTTATGGTAAAAATCAATATTGCAAGTATTATCGGAATTGCCATTGCGCTTTTTATGTATCGCAAAATGTAAAGTTGAAAAGTAGAGGTTGGTATGTTAGAAATTTTAGAAGAGGCTGTGCTAGATAGTATCAAATTAATACCATTTTTGTTCGTGACTTATTGGATTATGGAATATTTAGAACATAAAATGTCAGATAGACATAAAGAGCATATGAAACAGTCAGGAAAATGGGGGCCAGTTATTGGAAGTGTTTTGGGAGCCTTTCCGCAATGCGGATTCTCCGTTTCAGCGACTAATTTGTATTGTGGACGTGTCATTACGCTTGGCACTTTAATGGCAGTTTATTTATCAACTTCAGACGAAATGATACCTGTTTTTTTGTCAGAAGCAGTTTCTGTGCCAGTGATTTTGAAAGTGCTTTTCATCAAAGTCATGATTGGGATGATAGCAGGAATTGGGATTGATTTGATTTGGCGAAAAGGGACGCAAACAGAAAAAGAAATTTCACATTTGTGTGAGCAGGCACATTGTCATTGTGAAGAGGGAATGTTAAAATCTACCTTAAAGCATACTGCTCATATTACGCTTTTTATTTTTGTGATGAATTTGATTTTAAATAGCATCATTCATTTTGTGGGAGAAGAAGTCATTCTAGGCTTGCTAAAAAATAGAACGATTTTGGGACCGATTTTAGCGGGATTAATTGGGCTTATTCCCAATTGTGCAGCTTCTGTTATGACTGCTAAATTGTACATTGATGAAGTGATTTCAGCAGGGACGATGATAGCAGGACTTCTTGTCGGAGCGGGTGTTGGTTTAATTGTTCTTGTCAAAGAAAATCAGAATGCAAAAGAAAATTTAAAAATAGTTTCCATATTATATTTGATTGGAGTTTTATGTGGAATTCTATTAGAAGCTGTAGGATTTGTTTTATAAAAGGAGAGGAAGCGTGAAAAAAACAAAGCGAAAAATATTTGAAACTTCTATGAAATTGTTTTCTGAAAAAGGTTACGAAGCAACCAGCATCGAAGAAATTACGGCAACAGTTGGTGTGGCGAAAGGAACCTTATATTATCATTTTTCAAGCAAAGAAGAAATTTTTAATTTTTTGGTAGAAGAGGGCATGAAACTTTTGAAAATGAGTATTGAGATCAAAACTTCTAAGTGCACTACCACAATTGAAAAGCTAAAGGCGATTGTGCTTATTCAGTTAAAGGGAATTAAAAAATACGAAAATGTTTTGACCATTGTAATGAGTCAAGTTTGGGGAAATGAGAAACGAAATGTGCTTTGCAAAGAAAAAGTGATGGAATACATAAAAGTGATTGAAAATATTTTAGAAGAGCGGCATGCAAAATGGGGACATCAAAAAAGGAAATGCCGAGCTATTGGCTTGCGAAATTTTTTCATTGACGTGTTCGACTTTAATTTATAAAAGAAAAGTTGGCGATTTTGAGGTGGATACGCTGTATCAAGAATATGAGAAAAATTTGCTTGATAAATTAAGATAAAGGGAGAGAAAAATGGGAACGAAAATATATAAAGGTTGTGAAAGATTATATCAAGTTGACAAAGTTCAGAATTTAAAAGAGTTATTACAACAAACTGAAGAAAAATATCAGAATAATGTAGCATTCAAATTTAAAACAGAAACGCCGGGAGAATTTCGCACAAAAACTTATGGCGAATATATCGAGGAAATTAACTGTTTAGGTACGGCGCTACTAAGTTTAGGGTTAAAAGATAAACGCATTGCCGTGATTTCAGAAAATCGCTATGAATGGACGCTGACGTATTTTGCCACAGTCAATGGAACAGGTGTGATTGTGCCATTAGACCGCTCGCTTCCAGAAGTTGAAATCATGAATTTGATAGAAGGCTCTGGGGCGGAAGTGATTTTTTATTCGAGCAAATATGATGCCGTTATGGAAAAAGTAAGAAAAGAGAAAATCGGTAAAATTCAGTTTTTCATTTCGATGGATGCTGAAAAAAGCACAGACGAGGTTTATTCGCAAAAAGAGCTAATTAGCATTGGGCGTGATTTAATCCGCAATGGTGCTAGAACTTTTATCGAAGCGCCAATTGATAACGAGAAAATGGCGATTATGTTATTCACATCAGGAACAACATCGAAAAGCAAAGCTGTTTCGTTGTCACATAAAAATATTGTGACAAACGTGTACGATATTGCGTCTGTTTTTGATGTAAGTGAAAACGATACTTTGTTGTCCTTTTTGCCGCTTCATCACACGTACGAATGCACGGTTGGCTTTTTGTACCCGATTTTTGTGGGAGCTACGATTACTTATTGCGAAGGAATTAGGCATATTGCAGATAACATTCGTGAATATCAAGTAAGTGTTATGATTTCTGTGCCAGTGCTGTTTGAAAGTCTGTATAAAACGGTTATGAAAACTGTTGAAAAACAAGGCAAAATGAAAAAGTTGCAAATGGGCTTGAAGATTAGCAATTTTTTGCGCAAAATTGGAATCGATAAAAGAAGAAGTATTTTCAAAGATATTCATAGTTCGCTTGGCGGAAAGTTAAGGCTGTTTGTGGCGGGTGCTGCGGCGTTTGACCCCAAAATGGAAAAAGGACTAAACGATTTGGGAATTGATACATATCAAGGTTATGGCTTAACGGAAACGTCGCCAGTTATCGCGGCAGAACATAAAACAGTTGTTAGATATGGTTCGGTTGGAAAAGTATTTCCAAGTTTGGAAGTTAGCATTTTTGAGCCAAACGAAGAAGGAATTGGCGAAATTATCGTAAAAGGCGATACGGTTATGGCTGGTTATGTCAATCATGAAAAAGCAACACAAGAAGCAATTGTAGATGGTTGGTTCCATACAGGTGATTTGGGATATTTTGATAAAGATGAGTTTTTGTATATTACAGGACGCAAAAAGAATGTGATTGTTTTGAAAAATGGAAAAAATATTTATCCAGAAGAAATTGAGGGGCTGATAAATGACATTAAGGGTGTGAAAGAGTCGATGGTGTATGGCAAGCCAGAAGACGGGGATAAAATTGATTTGAAACTGGCAGCCAAAGTGGTGTATGAGAAAGAAATTTTCCAAACAGAATTTGGTTTGGAAAAAGAAGAAGACATCAAAAATGCGATTTGGAAGCAAATCAAAGAAATCAATAAAAAGATGCCGACTTATAAATATGTAAAGGAATTGACGATTACGGAGGAGGAATTGATAAAAACGACAACGCAGAAGATTAAACGTTTTGAGGAATTGGAAAAATTAGGAATTAGTTTATAACAAAAGTCGACAAAATGTTACAAAAATATTACAAACAAATAAAAGTTGTTACGAAAATGTAATACAAAAAGTCGAAAAATCACTTGAATTTTTCAAATAAAGAATGTATAATAGGAATAGTGAAAGAAATGTGTTTTTTGGTAAAGCGCATAGAATGAAACTAAGGAGGTAAGTTTACAATGTCATTTTTTAAAAAATCAGGCATAGTAAACGTGAAAATGGTAATCACGGAAGAGAAAATTTTATCACAAATAGACAAAACACAAAAATTAATTAATCCAACCAGCAAAAAACAAATTGTTAAGCTAGAGGAAGATACATATTTTAGAGATTTGGTGGAATCGATTAAAACGTATTTGATGGAATATCCACAAAAAAATACGTTTCCAGCAGATGTTTACAAAGCAGCTTATGATTTGGTAGAATTTGCGACCAATCAATTTGAGGAAAACACAAAAAAGGTGGAGGATTTAATTCGCGAAAGAGAAAAAAATATCAAGCTTGCAAATGTTTTGTCAGATGTGTTAAAAGCAGTTCAAATCAAAGCAAAAAATTGGAAAGAAATCTTGAAAAAAGTCAAAAGAAAATATCCAGAAGATATTGTAGAAGCGTTAAATTTGATTGGAACAACAGAAGCGAATTCAGAAGAATATCAAGCATCTGAAAAGTTGATTAAAGCGAAAATTAAAAATCTAGAATCCAATAGTTTCATTGAAATTGATATGGAGAGAATTGAAGACCTTTCAAAGGCATTAAGTTATATTGGAATTGAAGTAGCAGAAGCACTAAAATATATTCCAGCTCCTGCACAAGCGTTAGAGTCAGTTGCCAAAAATCAGTTTGAAGAAATTGTCAAAGAAGAAACAACTGTTGCTGCAAGTAAGCCAACTTCTGAATTATTGCAAGATATTATTACAGAAAATGTTCCAAATAATAATACAAATAATGATGATTCAAATGAGGATTTAGATAATTTTATTTTGGATACTCGATTTGAAACAAAACCAAGTTTATGGCAAAGAATTAAAAATAGTAGATTTGTCAGAACGATAAAATATATTATGCAAATTAAAGTGGTATTAGATTATCCTGCATTGCCAGAAGGCAGAGGAGAATAGAGAAAAAACATCAGTTTATAACTGGTGTTTTTTAATGTAAGCTTTAGTTGACAAAATGTAAGCTAAAGCTTGCATTAAAATAGAGATGTTAAGTTTACGTGCGTCACATAAAATGTCATGTTAAGAAAACGGGCGCTAAAAAATTTGTTATTTTTTATTGAAAAAATAATGAGGATATGATATAAATAAAAAAGAAATAAATGGAGGAAAAATGAATGAAAATTATAAAACCTTGGGTAGAATTAGAAGCAATTGATGGAATAAAGGTGATGAAAAATTTGGAAAGAGCAGCTAAACATTGTTATCGTACAGAAGGAAATATTAAGGAAAATAGTTATGACCATTTTTTGAGAAATTGTATTAATCGTGGACACGAATCGGTTCTTGAGCACGAAAAAGTAACAGTGCGAATTTGTTGTGATGTGGGAGCATATAAAGATATTACGCGTCATAGAATTGCCTCTTTTTCAATTGAAAGTACACGTTATTGTAATTATACAAAAGATAAATTTGGAAATGAAATTTCTTTTATTGAACCTTGCAATATTGAGGATGGTGAGTTATTAGAAGATTGGAAAAAGTGCATGCAAAATATTGAAACGACTTATAATACAATGGCTAAAAAAGGTGCACTTCCTGACCAATTGCGCTTGTTATTACCACATAGCACAGCAGCAGAATTGACCATGACAGCGAATATTCGAGAGTGGAGACATATTTTTAGTTTAAGGGCAGACAAGCATGCACATCCTTCCATTCAACAATTTATGATACCATTACTTTTGTATTTTAAGCAACAAATGCCGGCATTATTTGACGAAGTTCCATATAACGATGACTTTGATGCGAAAAAATATGCAGAGCTTAGAATTGTAGAGTAGATTGTAAAATGATATTCATAAATATCATATTTTTCATAAAATATATTGCCAAAAAATAATAACAATAGGAAAGATAAGTCCGGAGAATTGCAAATAAAAAAACTGCAATTCCTCCCGGCTTATTTTGTTTTTGTTTGATTTCGTAAATGCCATAGTAAAAACTTTTCAAAAAACACACGAAAATTAAAATAATAGCTAAAACTGTCATAAAATCCTCCTTGTAAATTATTCTCGATTTAATAATTGACTAGATGTAATAGTTGTATTGACATGAACTTCATAAGTAGAGTTTTTAAAAATATCGTTCCAGTGAACTTTTTCATAATCATCAACTGTCAAAAATTTGGAAGATAACATTCCACCAAAACCTGCAATATCAGAATCATATTCTTTTGTGATGGTATCTAAATATTCATTGACTAAAATTTCGATATAACGATTACAAGCCTCTTCTAGTTTTTTAATATTATCTCGATTGGTATAGTCAAATTCTTCCCCAGAACTGTTAATACTTCCCTGCAGACGTAAATCAATTTTGATGAATGGGTTATTGTCTTTGATGCTGACATCAATATCTGGTGATTGTAATTTTTTAATGTTGACATCAATCACGCCATTTTCATCAAAAGGACTGCTTAAAGGTAACATACAGGCTTCTAAACGATTGGTTACCATTAAATGGGCTATGGTTCGGAGTGGGCAAATAGTTCCCACCATAGAGCCATTTTTGAACACAGCAGCTCCTGAATTTTGCACTGTATCATCATTAACAACAGCATAAATAGCAGCTGCTTGTGTTATTTTATTATTGACGCGAGAAGAAAAACTATTAAAGTCAGCATTAATGGTGTAACCGGTGTAATCGACTGAATTTAAAATGTAGTCATATAAACGAGAAGAGAAACTGTCACTTGAATTGGTTACGTTATTTAATAAATCATAAGCAGATTTGGAACTGATGATAACATTACAGGTTGCTCGGACTTCTGTATCATTGGCAAGAGTATTCATATAACTTTTGATACCACTTTTCGCTATTTCTTCTGAAAAAACAATAGCAGAACAATGGGATAGATTGATTTTTTTATTCAAATAATTATTTAAAATATTAATTCCAGATTCAATTGTTTTGCAATCCACGGAATAAATTTTTGATTCATTGGATTGAGAGCTAGACCCAGAAGAAGAACTGGTTGGTTTTGCATTTTGTACATGAAGGGTAATCAAACCTTCATCTTTTTTTGATTTGTCAATTCCAATGGCAACAATGTAATAAAAATCCTCGATACCAGTTGAATCATAACATCCAGTTAGAGTGAAGAGAAGTATTGTTAAAATCAATGAAAAAGCAATGTATTTCTTAACCATAATGAATAATTGAATTTCCTTTCTTAAATTTGAATTTTAAATTGGCTAAAATCATAATGATAAAGCTGACCCCAAAGACTAAGCCAATGATTAAATATTTATAAACAACGTCTTCTAAAAAACGGCTAACGGCAATGTGAAAAGGAAGAAGACAGAGTCCAAACAAAATGCAAATACTAGAAAGTGTAATCATTTTTGACTGAGCAAGGTTCGCTAGTTTTGAGAAGATTCGGTTAATCATAAAAATGCATAAACTTAAATAACAAAAAATGGAAATTAGCCATAGTAAAATAAAGATAGCATCTAATCTTTGCACGAAATCACCTAATGTTATTTTTCGAGATAATAAATACAATGCATTGACTGGCTCTGTATTATTTTCTATTGGAAAAATAGTCAGGATAGAGACAATGGTTAAAAATAACAAAACCCAAGAAATAGCATAAGAAGCAGTTGTTATTTTTTGGAATTGGAAACTGTCTTTTAAAAGTGGCATTAAAAAATAATAGTAAGTAATAATGTAAAGTGAAAAGGTATTCAACAGTCCATTAACAAAAGTTGTTTGAAAATTGTAGCCAAAAAATGGTGTAAATTTATTTAATGAAAAATCGTCGTATACAGCAAATAAAGTTACTAATATGCTAATAATGGTAAAGGGAATCACAAAACAAATGGTACGAACAATTGCTTTAAATCCAATTAAATTGGATACTACAATACCTATCATAAAAAATAATAAAATAAAAATCAGCGGGCTTTTTTCAAAATAAATAATTTTCAACATGTTTGCAAAATCACTTAACGTAACATAAGCGACAAAAAAGAAAACACAAATAAAAATGATACTAACGATTATTTTTAAAACTTTTCCACCCAAATATTCGGAAACATCAATGATGTCCGAATTGGGAAATTTTTGGAAAAGGTAATTTAGTATTAAGATAAAAATGAGCCCTATGATACCAATATAAATCATATTAATAACAGCTCCAGTCCCAACCATATCAATAATGTAGTAGGGAATATTCAAAATTAATTTGCTAACCATAACCATTAGAATCAAGCAAATTGCTTCATATTTTTGCATTTTGTAATTATTGTTTTGCATTCAAATTCCTCCAATCCATGCTAATTTTATTTTCTATTTTTGGACGTTTGGTATTTAAAAATTCGTTACGTCTATCACGTTTCCATACTGGTTTTATGAAAAATCCTTTGTTGCGCTTTAGATTGCTAAATGGAATATAAGGTGTAAAAAATGGTACGCCAAAAGATGTTAAGTTTGACAGTACTAAAAAGTGTATAAAAAAGGTAAAAGCAATTCCTAAAAATCCCGCTAAAAAACCGAAAATGATGTAAGCAAAACGATAAATGCGAATGGAAGTTGTGAGCGAAAAATCAGGTACAGAAAATCCACAAATTCCAGTAAAAGCGACTACGATGATTAAAATCGGGCTAACAATATTGGCAGAAACAGCAGCATCTCCTAAAATCAAAGCACCAATAATACCAATGGTTGTGCTGAAAGAAGAGGAAACACGTAACCCTGCTTCGCGGATTAATTCAAACGAAATTTCCATAACCAAAATTTCAAAAATAACAGGAAATGGAATGGCTTCTCTTGAATTGGCAATTGCAAACAGAAGTTCTGATGGTATGAGCTCTTGATGATAATTCGTGATGGCTACATAGAAACCTGGTAAAAAAGTAGCAAAAAATACAGCAATCATTCGGATAAACTTTAGAAAATTAGCAAATTGATAATTCAAGTTTCTGTCTTCTCCAGAGGTTAGGAAATCCAGAAAGATAGCTGGAACGACCAATACAAAAGGCGTTCCGTTGATAACAATAGCAATGCGTCCGTCTAACAAATAACTGCTGACACGGTCAGGTCTTTCTGTTGAAATGGTTTGTGGAAAAGGACTGCTTGGGTTGTCTTTGATGAATTGTTCTAATTGACCAGAAGAGAGCAAATAATCTACATTTAGATTGTTCACGCGATATTTTGCTTCTGCAACTAAATCATCGTTTGCAACGTTTTTGATATAGCAAATAGCCACTTTCGTTTTGCTTAAAGTTCCTACTTCAACCTCTTCAATAACCAAGTTTTCATTATTGACGATTTTTCGTAGCATGGAAGTATTGGTTCGAAGATTTTCCACAAAGGCTTCTTGAGAACCACGAACTACATTTTCGGTCAAAGGATTGGAAACACTTCTACCTTCAAATCCTTTGGTTTCCACACAAAAAGCAGTTGCTAAAGTATCTACAAAAAGGGCGCAAAATCCAGCGTTTACATTTTTAATGACCTCTTCAAATTCAGTTTGTTTGATGATACTATTATGAGGAATTAAGCCTTCAAAAATAAAGTTTTCCAAATTCAGTTTGGGTGGTTTGGCATGGGTAATGGAAACGCGGCTGCCTTTAGCTGTTTCTTGTTCTTGCATGGTAATGGAGTTTTTCAGTAATAATGGTTGCAAAACAGAATTGGTAATGGTCGTTTCATTAACCATTCCATCAATATATAAAAGCATAGCTGGAACTTTTTTATTTTGAATGGGAATGACAAACTTTCTAAATTTTACATCACTATTGATTAACAAATTATATTTCGTTTTTAAGTATTCTAAATTAACAGAAAGCGAAGGATAAATTTTTTCATTGGTTACTTCAAAGTCTTCTGGTAAATTATTTGGGTTTTTGGGCAAAATAAATTCATAATCGTTTTCTTCATGAAATTCAAATAGTTGTTTAAAAAAGTTTTTTATGCTCATTTGTAATCTCCTTTTTGCTAGTATTTGTCAAAATTATAAAAATATACAAAAAGCTTTTATAATTTTATTGACATAAGAAAGAAAAAAGGGTATAGTTGCATTAAAGAAAAATTATATTAGGGGGGAGAAATGGAAAAAGAAATAGAAACAAGAGAGGAATTATTGGAAAGAGCAAGTCAGTTTGAAAGAAAGGAAGAAAGACTTAAATTCATAATGCAATATTTTTTGAGAAATGTAAAATATGATTATGCATATTTATTTGCTAAAGGATATGTGCAAGGAAATATTTCTGAAGTAGAAACTAATTATAAGTTAGGGTTTGACAAAATGCAATCAGGGCAAGAAGAAAAATTTGTGTTAACAAGACAAGTACTTAAGGGAAAATCAGAAATATTTGAAGATATAATAAAATTAAGAGATAAAAATGAAGGAGATTATGTTGGTTTTATTTCACAATTAAAAAATTATATTACAAATTTTATGAGAGAACATATTGATAATAATGAAATTATAATAGATACAGTACAGGAACTGATTGAAAAAATAGAACAAGATTTAGCTAAGAAAGTGCCAATGAAATAGGGGAGTTCAACCATTGATTTAGGGTTCGACATTTCTGCAATATTAATAGATTATTTATTAAATGCAAAAAAGAGGTTTCCAACAATAATTGAAGGTGGAATTTTAAAAAAAGGTGTGTGTGAAGCATATTCTGAATATTTAGTGCCTTTGTTAAGAGAAGTTGGAATTGAAGCATATTTAATGGATGGTACAAGTGAGTTGGAACATGCTTGGATTTTGGCTAAGATAAATGGAAACTATCAATCAATAGATTTAACAAGGGCAGTTTTTATAAGAGATGGATTTAAAGGAATTCCACAAGAACAAAAAAGTGAGGATTGGTTATATCATGACTTGGGAAAAATGTTTAGAATGCAAAAAACACGTTCGATATCTGCCATTAACGGAATGACGTTAAAAAATATAATTGATGCTTCTAATTATACTCCAGAACTGTTTTCTTATCTTATGACAGAAATTTTAACTAAAAAAGAAGGGCATTCTGTATCAAATATAGAAGAAGGATTGGAAATTTAAAAAAGATAAATTTTCATAAAATTTTAATATATCTTGACTTTTGAAGAAAAAAAATATAAAATTACAAGATAAAGAAGAGGAAAAGAGGTATGATATGGTCGAGTCAATGGAAAAAATTGTGAACTTGTGTAAAGCAAGAGGATTTATCTATCCAGGTTCAGAAATTTATGGCGGTTTAGCCAATACTTGGGATTATGGACCTTTGGGGGTGGAACTGAAAAATAATGTCAAAGCGGCTTGGCGCCAAAAATTTATTCAAGAGCAACCCAACATTGTTGGCTTAGATAGCGCCATTTTAATGAATCCAGAAACGTGGGTAGCATCAGGTCATGTGGGAGGTTTTTCAGATCCATTAATTGATTGCAAAGAATGTAAAACAAGACACAGAGCTGATAAATTAATTGAAGAATGGGCACACACACAAGGCAAAGATATGATTGCAGATGGCATGAGTGATGAAGCAATGATACAGTTTATAACAGACAATAAAATTCCTTGCCCCAATTGCGAGAAAACAAATTTTACAGACATCCGAAAATTTAATTTGATGTTTAAAACCTTTCAAGGTGTGACAGAAGATTCCAAAGCGGAAATTTATTTAAGACCAGAAACAGCGCAAGGAATTTTTGTGGATTTTAAAAATGTTTTGCGTACTTCGCGCAAAAAAATGCCAATGGGAATTGCGCAAATTGGAAAAGCATTTCGTAATGAAATAACGCCGGGAAATTTTACATTTCGAACACGTGAATTTGAGCAAATGGAATTAGAATTTTTCTGCGAGCCGGGGACAGATTTGGAGTGGCACAAATATTGGAAAGATTATTGCGAAAATTGGCTATTAAATTTGGGCATCCAAAAAGAAAATATTCGTTTGCGCGACCATTCGGCAGATGAATTGGTATTTTATAGCAAAGCAACTACGGATATTGAATTTGCTTTTCCATTTGGTTGGGGCGAACTTTGGGGTATTGCAGACAGAACAGATTATGATTTGTCGCAACATATCAACCATTCAAAACAAGATTTGTCTTACCAAGACCCAGAAACAAACAAAAAGTATGTGCCATACGTGATTGAGCCGTCTTTGGGGGCGGACAGAGTAGTGCTTGCGTTTTTGTGCAATAGTTATGAAGAGGAAAAAAACGACGAAAATGACACTAGAACGGTTTTGCATTTGCATCCAGCGCTTGCGCCTTACAAAGTAGCCGTTTTGCCATTGTCAAAGAAATTGAGCGAAAAGGCAATGGAAATTTATGGCAATCTGGCAAAACGATTTATGTGTGATTATGACGAAGCAGGTTCGATTGGAAAACGTTATCGAAGACAAGACGAAATTGGAACCCCATACTGCGTGACAGTTGATTTTGACACAGAAGCAGATGGCTGTGTAACCGTGCGTGACCGCGATACCATGGAACAAGTCAGAATTAAAATCGAAGAAGTGGCCCAATACGTACAAGAAAAATTAATCTTTTAACACATCAAGCAATGGAATTTCATATAATAAATAGGTGATGTTTGATGTTAAAAAGTTTAAAAGAATTATATGAAGATGCGCAAAATATAAAAGAAAAGGACCCTGCGGCAAGATGCATTTTGGAAGTGATTTTGTTGTATCCGGGATTTCATATTTTAGTTTTTCATAAAATAGCTCATTTTTTGTATCGAAAAAATTGGTTGTTTTTGGCAAGATTGTTGTCGCAAATCGGAAGATTTTTCACTGGAATTGAAATTCATCCAGGGGCTAAAATCGGCAGAAGATTATTTATAGATCATGGCATGGGGATTGTGATTGGGCAAACAGCTGTGATTGGAAATGATTGCACGATTTATCATGGCGTAACTTTGGGTGGAACTGGAAAAGACACCATAAAAAGGCACCCAACGCTTGGAAATCATGTGATGGTTGGATGCGGAACGAAAATTTTAGGCCCCATACGAATTGGAGACAATGTTAAGATTGGAGCAGGTAGTCTTGTTTTAAAAGCGATACAGCCAAATTGTACAGCAGTAGGAGCGCCAATCAATAAAATCAGGGAGCAGGAAAAAATTGGAAAATAAAAAGTAAAATTTTGAGAAAAATAAATAGGAGAAAATCATGAAAATAGGAATTGTAGGTCTTCCAAATGTTGGAAAAAGTACATTATTCAATAGCATTACAAAGGCAGGTGCAGAATGCGCAAATTATCCATTTTGCACCATTGAGCCAAATGTTGGTGTGGTCAGCGTTCCAGATGAGAGAATTGAAAAATTGGCAGAAATTTACAAACCTCAGAAAGTAACGCATGCCATTGTTGAATTTGTGGACATTGCGGGGCTTGTCAAAGGTGCCAGTCAAGGCGAAGGATTGGGAAATAAATTCCTTTCCCATATTCGTGAAACCGATGCCATTGTACAAGTTGTCAGATGTTTTGAAAATTCCAATATTGTGCATGTAGACGGAAATGTCGACCCAATCAGGGATATTGAAACCATAAATTTTGAATTAATTTTTGCTGATTTGGAGACAATAGAAAAAAGACTAGATAAAGCTAAAAAAATGTTAAAAGCTGACAAAAAATATCAATTTGAAATTGACACATTGGAAAAAGTAAAAAAAGCTTTAGAACAAGGAAAAGTAGCAAGAAGTCTTGATTTCAGCGAGGACGAATCTGAAGTTTTAAAAGACGCGTTTTTGCTGACCATGAAAAAAGTTTTATATGTGGCCAATATGGATGAGAACGAAATGGAACATCCAGAAGCCAATGAGCATTTTAAAAAAGTAAAAGAATATGCGCAAAACGAGGCGGCTGAAGTGCTTCCGCTTTGTGTCAAAATAGAGGAAGAATTGAGTGCTTTGGAAGCGGAAGAAAAACAAGAGATGTTAGAAGCATTGGGACTCCAAGAATCAGGTCTAGATCGATTGATAAAAGCGAGTTATCAATTATTAGGATATATTTCATTCTTGACAGCTGGCGAGCCAGAGGTTCGAGCATGGACCATTGTCAATGGCACAAAAGCGCCACAGGCTGCAGGAAAAATTCATTCTGATATAGAAAGAGGATTTATCAAAGCAGAAGTGGTATCTTTTGAAGATTTGATGCATTTTAATGGCTCGATGAATGAGGCAAAAGAGGCAGGACGAGTGCGTTCTGAAGGAAAAGAATATGAGATGAAAGATGGAGATATTGTACTGTTTAAATTTAATGTGTAAAAAATTTAAAAATTATTAAAAAAACACTTGCATTAAATTTTCTATATGGTATAATATACCTATGTAAAAAATAAGGGAGAGATGAATTATGTTAAAAAATGTAAGAAAAAGTAGAATTTTATTAAGTTTGACGATTGGTATTTTAATGATGGTGTTGTTTGGAAATGTATATTCATTAGCAACAGATACAAATACTTCAAATACAATGACAATTACAGCATCAACTGCTGATAATACAAATGCATCAGCCACAAATACCAATAACACAAATACTGCAAATGTTAATGCTGCAGGCAATACAGCTAATGTTGCTGCACCAATAACGAATACTAACACAAATAGAAATACGAACACAAACACCAATACTAATACAAATAACACAAACAACAATGTAAGTACTTACAATAATACAAATACCGTAAAAAATGCTACGAATTTACCTCGTACAGGTAGCAATAATTCAAAAGCAATTTTGATGATTGTTGTGTTTGCAATTTCTGCAGTATATGCTTATAAAAAAGTAAGCGACTATAATATGTAATTCAATAAAAAGATAAAGTTTTAAGCGACTTGAAGTTTTGTGTATTTTACGAAAACTCATCAGGTCGCATTTTTTTGAAATGGGAGGAAAATTTTATGAATAGTATGTTTAGTTATTTGATTACCATGTTTGCTGTGATTTATTGGGGATTTAGAGTAGTGGTTTCGCTAATGGGAGCCATGCAACTTGATTTTATTTGCCAGCCAGTCAATGCTAATATTGAAATATTAATTTTATTTTTAACCATTCCTTGTATTGTTTTTATCATCCGAAGAAATGTGATTGCTGCAACTTTGTATTTTGGTATGTATGCAGCTTATTTTGGAACAATTGTGTATCAAAATTTTACAGTTACACAAAGTTTGGATTTGAGTGGTTCTACGGAATTACTTTTGAATAGTTTGGGAATTATCATACCATTTTGGGTATTTTGTGATGTTATGATCCAAAAAAGTGGGATTGTTCCACAAAATAAAGGAACAGACTGGTATTATGAAAATGAAAAATATGACCGTGAATTTGACGAAAGAGCAGACCGAAATCAGTATAAAATAAGATAAAAAATGAACTATTAAAGAATCTTTAATAGTTCAAAAAGGAGAGAATATTATGAAAATTATTCTTGCGTCGCAAGGATTTACGACAAATGAGATGGAAAAAGAAGTGGCAAAAATTGTTGACAAGCCAGCCCGTGAAATTAACATTGCCATTATTAACGAAGTGATGTATGAATTAGAAAGTGAAAAAAGTAAAAGATGGTGCATTCGTGAATTATCTAATATTGAAAAATATATCGGTGGCAAAATTGATTTTGTGAATTTTAGAGTGCATTCCAAAAATGAAATTAGAAAACGTCTTATGAATGCGGATTTGACCTATATTGTTGGGGGAAAGCAGCATATTTATGCAAAATTATTTCGTGAAACTGATACCATAGAATTAATCAGGGAAGTTGCAGAAAAGAGAGTTTTAATGGGAACTTCTGCAGGTTCCATTGTGCTTGGCGAACAAATTCAAAGTGAGGATTTTTGGAAGCAGAGATACCAAATTTCTTTGAAAGATATCGAATGCCAAGAACTTGGCATAGTGCCATTTAATATTATTCCGCATTTTTTAAGAGCAGACCATGCAAAGTGGACGAAGGAGTTTTTGGAAGATGTTTTAGTAGACAATCCTTTTCCAGTTTACGCCATTACAGATGAGCAAGCAGTTAGCTTTGTAGATGGAAAAATAGGATTTATTGGTGGAGAACCAGAAATTTTTGGGAAAAACTAAAAATAATATTTTTATAAATGAAAAATAAATTAAAAGAGGAGAAAAGGTATGGAAATTATTAAAAAATCAAATGAGAGTATAAAAAAGGAAGAAGCTCATGGGGGAAGTGGTAGCAGAAAATTATATATTGCAGATAAGGAATTTGGAACAATTCAAGGAATGACATATGGTTGGCTTCCTGTTGGAAATAAATATGCATGGCATAATCATGAGAATATTGATGAGATAATGTATGTCATTAAGGGAACTGGAATTGTAAAAGATAAAGATGGGGAGTATGAATATCAAGAAGGAGATACATTTATGTACCCTGCTGATGTATTCCACGAAATTTATAATAATGGTGATATAGAATCCGAATATGTTTTTGTAAGGATACATAATGTTAGGAGAAAAAGTTAATATGGGGAAAGTAATTGCTATATGTGGGAAAATATGTAGTGGAAAAACGTATTATGCAAATCAAATAAAACAGAAACAAAATGCGATTATTTTATCTATAGATGAAGTAACTTATGATTTGTTCGGCAATGAATAAGGTGAAAAATATAATCAAATAGCAAATAGAGTAAATGCTTATTTAATGAAAAAATCAGTAGAACTTGTCAATATAGGTTGTAATGTTATTTTAGAGAGGAGCGTAATAGGAAAGTGCTAGCAGGTAAAGGCGAATTTAATTTTTATGTAGATGAAGGTCTCTTAGAGAAAGTTATATCAATGTTTGAAATACCAAATAAAAATGAAATTGATGTATGGATAAATTAAAAGAAATAGGTGCTAATGAATGGCAAAAGGAATGATTATTGCAGGGTTTGCAACTTGTGGGAAAAGTGTTTTAGGTAAAAAATATAGCAGTTGAAACCAGAGCATTTTGATTATTTTGATAAAAATAATATCCAATATAGTATTGCTTATCCTAATATTGATACTTGGGATAGTGTTAAACAGAAATGTATGGATAGAGGGAATAACAAAAAATTTATAAAAAAGCTAAAAGAAGTATTTGTTCCATATTATGAAGATGCTTTGCAGAGAAATTATGATAATTTCTATATCATTAATGAAAATGAAACATTAGAGAGGTTTTAATAAAAAATAATATTGAACTTAAGAGTAGGTGAAAATCATGAATGAAAATAAGTTAAATATCAACTGGTATCCTCGGGCACATGGCGAAAACCAAAAGGCAAATTTTAGAGGATTTAAAATTAATTGATGTTGTGATAGAATTGCTCGATAGTCGAATTCCAATATCGAGTAGGAATCCTGATATTTTTGAAATGACAAAGGGAAAGAAGAAAATTATTTTGCTGAATAAATGCGATTTGGCTAATGAAAAGATAAGCCAAGCATGGATAAAAGCCTTGGGAAAAGAGGCAAAAACGCTTGCTGTTGATGCTAATTCTGGCAAAGGTATTGAACAGGTTTTAAGGACGATTGACGAAATGATGCAAGAAGAGTTGGGACGTCAAAAGCAAAAAGGAAGAGTGAATAAAACGATTCGAGTGATGATTTTGGGAATTCCAAATGTTGGGAAATCGTCGCTCATTAATCGAATTGCGAAGAAGACTTCAATGGAAGTGGGAAATAAACCAGGAGTTACCAAGAAAAAGCAATGGGTTAGAATTGGGAAAAATCAAGAATTGTTGGATACGCCGGGGGTGTTGTGGCCTAAATTTGAAAGTGATGAAGTGGCGCTAAATTTAGCTTTTACAGGAACCATTAAAGACGACATTTTGGATCGTGTTGAGGTTGCGTATGAATTGCTGAAAAAATTGTACCCCAATTATAAAAGTGAAATTTTGCAAAGATATAAATTGACAGAGGAAGAAGGGGCCGAAATAGAGAACCAAGAAAATAGTATTTATGAATTAATGCAAGTCATTGGCAAAAAATATGGCGCTATCAAACAAGGCGGAATTGTGGACGATGAAAAAGTGGCACGAATTATTTTGGAAGATTTTAGAAATTGCAAATTTGGAAAAATTAGTTTAGAAAAACCAGATTAATAGCATACTATTGATTTTAAATGTAAGGTTTAGCCCAACAAAATGCAAGCTAAGGATTGCAAAAAAATGAGATGTTAACTTTACGGGCGGACCTAAAAAGGGGATGTTAAGAAAACGGGCGGTCTATATTAGGCTAGAAAGGAAAAATAAATTGGAGTTGATTGAGAGAAAAAAAGCAGTAGAAGAGGTAAAAATGCTGTCTCCTCTTGTGTGGGCGTATATTGGGGATTGCGTATATGAAATGTTTATTCGTGTGAATTTAGTAAATGATTCCAATGCGAAACCACATAAGTTACATATGGAGTCAATTCATTATGTGAAAGCAAGAGCGCAGGCTGATACCTTAAAAAAGTTGCAAGAACATTTGACAGAGGCAGAAATAGAAATTGTCAAACGAGGCAGAAATGTGCAAAATCATCATGTGGCAAAAAATGCAAATGTGGCAGATTATGCGATGTCAACTGCTTTTGAGGCGTTGATTGGGTATTTGTATTTGACGAAACAAGATGAGCGTTTGCAGGAAATTTTGAATTTGTGTATGGAACTTTGATTTATGTTACAATTGTGTAACATATATTAAATAAAGAAAGCCGAATTATCAAGTGTTTCAAGGGTTTGCAATTCGGCTTTGTTATTAATTTGTTATTAACCGTGTAATTTTTAGAGAGCCTTTTCAGTATTTACTGAGTTGGAATTTAGAACGTAAATTTTTCTTTCTTGATAGTCAACCATGTTGATAGCATCTATTTTTTCTTGAAGTGAAATATGGTTATATACGTCGTCAGCCACGTTTCCATTTTTATGACCGATAATAGCGTTAATGATAGTCGTTTTTATGTTTAATTTTTGCAGTTCGGTTTCAAGAGAGTGCCTACCGCAGTGGGCGGTTTTTCCTTTTAAATTTGAGTATTTAGAAATAAATTTATTGTATAAAAATAGGTATTTGGCGTAACTCATTCTAGCTTTTTGAGACGTAAAAAGAAAGGTGTTTTTTGGGTTATAATATTTTTGTATAATTGGTTTTATTTTTTTATGTATCGGAATCACTCTATTTTGTCCTGCTTCTGTTTTTAGCCCTGTTACAAAATAATTCTCGATTAAAAAAACATTATTTGTGTAAGTAAATAGTAGTTCTTCTGCGCGACAACCCGTGTAAATTGCAAGTAACAGAAAATCCCTTACAAATTGTAGTTTTTGATTGTTTTCTTGAATTTCCCACAAATAGTTAATTTCTTCGTATGAAAAAGGTGTTCTGTGTTGTTTAGTTGTGTTTGAAGATTTTAAATCTGTTGTATATTTTTTATCGATAATATCTTCGGAATAGGCGTACTTATCCATGTTTTTGAATAGTTTTGTTAGGCATGTTTTTATGGATGGTTTTATTTCTGGATTATTAATGCATTCTTTAAAGTCAGATGTGCGTAGTTCTCGATATATTTTATTGTAAAGAGATTGGCAATGATTAAAAGCAACGGTTAGTTGATTGGCATGACTGAAAGATAGCTTGCCGTCTGTTCTAATGTGAAATTGTCTCTCAAGTAATTTTTCTTCTTTTGTTGGAAATAGTGCTTTTTCCATTTCGGCATAGACTTGCTTGAAAGTGTAATACTTTTTGTTCTTTCTATAAATAGTGGCTTCTACAGTATCGACAGGAACTAAGGGATAGGGGTTGCTTGTTTTAGGAAAGTGCGAAAAAGTTACAATTCGATTATATTTGTTTGTCTTTACTTTTAAAGGTGTAGGATTTTTTAGCCAGTTTTCAAGACAAACGATGGCATCTAATTCTGTTTCAAATTTATCTATATCGAAATAAATAGGTTTTCCGTCGCAATCTTTTCCAATCATGAGGCGTGCTACATAAGGGTAGTGTCTTCCATTTCCTAAAAATACAGGACTTCCAGCTCCATTTGCTCGTTTTTTATATTTCTTCATAAAAAATCTCCTTCTAAACAAATTTTCGGTACTTGCTTAAAAAGAGACTATATGCTATAATTAATATAACATAAGACTGCTTTTAAGCAAATATGGTTTTAGATAATCCACAAACTTTGGTCGGGGAGTGGGTTATCTATTTTTTATATAATATTACATTTATATCAAATTTTTCTCTTAAATTATTTTCTTATATTATTAAAATCTACATAAATAATGTTATCTTGTCTTTGAATTGGCTCGGTAAAGAACATAGATTTAACGGTTTTGTCGAAGTTTTCTAATGTCTGTTGATTAGTGATAAATGGTTCAAAAGTAAAGTTGTCAGAATGAATTTTTCTACCATCTTTAAAATAAATATTGTGTTTATCTACTTTTTCTATATTGACTAAATTATCATAATCTAACATAAAGATTGTCTCCTTTACTCAAATATTTTACTTATTCTAGCTTCTGTAACTTTTCCGACAATTTGAAAATTAGTGCTTTTATCAAGTTTTCGTGGCGGATAATAAGAATTAAAAGCTATTAGTTCAATATAATCTTCATGTTTTATTATTTTTTTGACTGTAGCTTCTTCATCATCTATAAGTATAATTCCAATTTGCCCATTTTCAACATCATTTTGTTTGTGTACTATTATAATATCATCTTCATATAAAATAGGCTGCATGCTATCGCCAGTCACGGTCAAAGCAAAGTAGTTTTCAGGGTCAGACAGTTTTTTATCTATACTAATATAGCCGACAATATTTTCGCTTGCTAAGTAATTATATCCTGCTTTTACGGTCCCTAAAAGAGGGAATGCTTGCTTTGTTTGTTGATTAATGACATATTTTTCATCATTTAATCCTGCTAGCCACGCAGGGTTAACATTGAAAAAATTTGCTAATTTTACAATAGTGCTTCTTTTAACACCTTTTATTTCACCTGAAGCGTATCTTGAAATCGTGGCAGATGTTTTTCCAACATATTCCTCCATATCATTTAATGAATAATTGCTGTTCTTTATCAAGTCAGACAATCGTTCCGAAAAAATTTCATCCATAGTGTCACCTCCGATATAAGTATTATACAACATTTTTTCGCATTACGCAATATTTTTTTCAAAAAAAATAAAAAAATTTCGTAAAAAGTATTGACAAAGAAAATAAAATATTATATATTACGTATAACGTAATTACGTAATACGTAAAACAGGGAGGTGAACAATGAAAGAAAAAAGGGAAGAAATACTGAGAAAGATAGAAGGATATATGAAGTTTAGGAATTTGTCTAAGTCAGAATTAGCAAAGGAATGGGGCAAGACAGAAATATATGTTTACAGAAGATTAAGTGGAAAAGTTGAGTTAGGATTAGTTGATATTTTAGAATTATGTAAGATATTAAAATTAAGTAAAAAAGAAGCATCAGACATTTTTTTTAATGATTGATTACGTAACGCGTAAAAAGAAAGGAGAAGAGAATGGGAAAGAAAATTATAAAACAGATTATTGAAGAAAAAGACAAAATTATAACTGTTGTAAAAAAAGAACTAGCAGAAGGCGAGTCTACCAGTTCAAAAATTACAATAACTAATGATAGAGCTATTCTTCAAGCAAATGATATTAGTCTTTAAATGAATATGTACCATTTGAGTGTTTAATAAGTTCTCTGTTAGAAGTAAGAATTATTTTATCAGCAAATTGGGTCATAGTGATATCAAGTCCGTCTGGATATATAGAATGATTAATTGCGCAAGTAAGTTCTTCTTTGACTTCTCTTTTTATATCGCTAAAATTCTCTACTTTTGGAGTGTTGATAGTAATTTGACCATCTTTTGCAGTAAAAGAATAATTAAACATATAATTTCACCTCACTTTCAAAAGCATTATAGCATAAGTGAGAAGATAAAAACAAGGAGGAAACTATGGAAGATATTGAAAAAGTCAAAACGCTCACACCAGTAGAAGCCGCAAAATTTATACCAAAAAATGCTGAGTGGATAAGGGCAGGCTTAAGAGAAGAAAGATTTGACTTTGGAAGTGCTGTTCCGCCAAAAAAAGCTGGTGGAAAATGGAATTATATTATTATTGAAAGTAAGTTTTTTAAATATTTAGGAAAGGAACAAAAAATATGAAATTAACAAAGCTACAAAAAGCAACTAGATTTATAATTTATAGATTAGGAGATTTATTGTTACTTAGTATGATAACAGGGATATTACCCATATATGCATGTGGGATGTTATAT